>NZ_CP036262.1:1804147-2405530 GCF_007741495.1 Roseimaritima multifibrata | reverse complement strand
GAATACCCTGTCGAATCGATCAGCTGGGCAGTCCTCTTGGCCGGCCTAACCTATCTTCGCGGGCATGCCAAACGACGTCTGGCCGCGTTAGGTGCAGCTGCCTCTCACCGCATGGCAAGCGCCATGAAGCCGACGTTCACATCCGTTCTATGGACCCTGATCTTAGCGATTCCTGTTTCGGTTGCATTGATTGGTCCTGGCTGGTTGCTCTCTGCAAAATTGAACTCCATCGTCTACCTACAGCACATCGGACACGCTCTGATCGTCACCGGTTTTGTGATCCTTCCGCTGGAATTCCTCCGTCAGGTGGTCCGGCAAGGCGGACTAGCGACCGATCACTTCGCCTGGCCCCCAAGTGTGATCACCCCGATTCGACGGGCCCTGTGGTGGATGATCAATGTCGTTACCCCGCTTATCTTTTTGTGGCGCGTCCTTGAAGGTGGCGATGAAGTCGACGCGGATCTGCTCAGTTTGTCTCGGCTCTTTTTCGCAACGGCGATGCTGGTCGTGGCGACCGTTTTCTGGGCGATCTCCCACCCAAAACGTGGGGTCGCATCACATTATTTCGCAGGAAATTCACACGGTTGGGTTTCGCAGCTATGGTGGCTGTGGCGCCCTCTTCTGGTCCTCATTCCGATTGGCTTGGCAGTCCTTTGCATGATTGGCTATAGCTATTCGGCAACCCAGCTATCCTTCCGCTTTTACCGCACGATCTGGATCGCCACGACAGTGACAATTGTTTCGGGCTTGTCCGTCCGGTGGCTCTTGATTTCTCGCCGGCGGATCGCGATCCAACAGATGAAAGCAAGGGCTCTGGAACGGGTCGCGGCGGCCGAAAGAATGGCCAGTGAACCGGGAACGGTTGAATTGCCTGAAACCGAGGCCGTCGATGTTGCCGACATCAGCGCCCAAACCCAACGCCTGCTTCACGCGGGCCTGTTCGTGCTTGTCCTGTTTGGCTTGTATCGAGTCTGGGCCCCGGTCCTGCCCGCGCTTGGTTTCCTGGATGCGGTCACGCTCTGGACAATTAAAGCAAACGACGGCACGATCCTCGAAACAATCACGATGACGAACCTGTTGTTCGCCGTCCCGATGCTGATCCTGACCCTGGTTGTTGTGCGAAACGCTCCCGGACTGCTGGAAACAATCATCCTTCAACGCTTGCCGCTAGAAAATGCGGTCCGCTATGCGATCACAACCCTCAGCAGCTACCTCTTGGCAACGATCGGACTGCTAGTCACCGCAAAAATCCTCGGATTGCACTGGAGCAGCGTGCAGTGGTTGGTCGCCGGCTTGGGGGTCGGCTTAGGATTTGGCCTGCAGGAAATCTTCGCAAACTTTATCAGCGGCATCATCCTGCTATTTGAACAACCGATCCGAGTGGGCGATGTCATTACCCTGGACGGCGAAACCGGTTCGGTTTCCAAGATCCGCATGCGAGCCACAACGATCACCAACTGGGATCGGCAGGAAGTGATCGTTCCCAATAAGAACCTGATTACTGGGACGCTGGTAAACTGGTCGCTAAGCGACACGGTCAGCCGAGTCCAAGTGGACGTAGGCGTCGCCTATGGAAGTGACACCACAAAGGTCTGCAAAATCCTAGCAGAGATCGTTGAGCGGCATCCGACCGCGCAACCGGGCCTTCGCAACGTGATCACCTTTGAGCAATTCGGGGATTCCACGCTGAACTTTACGATTCGATGCTTCGTCCCAAGCCTTGAAGTCCGCCTGCAAACCATCCACGAACTGCACATGGAAATCGATCGCCGATTCCGAGAAGCCAACATTGAAATCGCATTCCCACAACGGGATCTCAATATCCGCAGCATTCCAGACAACTGGCACCAACCAGCTGCTGCTGCTCCTCAAGAGAACCTGGCTGAAACCGCTTCGAAACTAGACGACGTCGGCAAGGAAACCTAATTTGCCGTCAGGTCCCGAGTGGTGGTCGCTTCAGCAGCGACTTACAGATCCAACGCATCCAGTTCGTCCAGCAACTGGTCCAGCTCATCGGCCGGGCCAGCCTGAATGTCCGCCTGGCGTTTCGCCAACTGATCATCGATGCCAACGGCATTGCGGCCCGCCAGCAACAACTGTTCGTCCCGCTCGCGTGCCGCGGTCGCGATAGGATCCTCGTCCTTGTCGGGGGCCCCAAACAGCAGCGAGAGATCGATTTTTAAACCGCCACCATCCACGGCAGCACTTCCCGCAATCCCGGGAGCTTTGTGCTGCGGAAATATGATCGCATTGGCAGGGCAGACGCGACTGCATGCGGGACATCCTTTGCGGCAGCTGTCGGGTTGTTCGACAAGAATGGTTTCCACATCATCGACGCCATAAACGCCGAACAAACAGAAATCAATACATTCCATGCAGTTGGTGCACCGACTGAAATCGATGACCGGGTACCACCGCCGATTGGTAGGCTCTTCGATCTGAAATAGCCCACCCGGTTCGGCCTGCTTTACGGCAGACGCGGTTGATGGCGTCGCCTCCAGCCCACAAATCCGGTCGATTTCATCGAGGTAGGTTTGCGGATCGGTCGCCAAACGCAGATCGAGCGTAAAAATTCGCCGATCGGGACGCGGGTGATCCTCAAGAACCGTTTCGGTAAGCGGATTCTCGTCCATTGCCTCCGGATCGGTTGGCTCTTCTTCCTCATCCTCGTCCAAAACTTCCTTCAGCGAAACTTCGCCGAACTGGCCCCGAATGCCGGCTCGGTCAAAGACCCAATGGGCCGCCCTCGGGAAAATCCACGTCAGCAGGATGATATCCCCTTCGATCGCTCGCAAACGCTGTATCGTCTCACCTTTCGGGGCAAGATCGTACAGATGGGGAACGACAAGGACGTCCACTCCCGCACGCGTTGCTGCCGCTTCGGCAACCGTCGCTTCCAGACTTCGCTTATCGGGAGCCCTAGATTGTCCTTTGGAAACGACAATCGTGAATGTTGGAGAGGATAGCGATTGAATCACAATGTCAGGAACTCAGGCGTTGCATGGTTGGTTTCCCCGGCAACTCACCAACATTATTGATAGCTGCTTCATAGTCAAGAACCGGCCCGGCCGATGTCTCGGGCTTTTTATCCCGCAATGGCGGCGAGGAGATCTTTCGGTAGAGGAAGCGACGCAGCAGAAGGTAGCTCCAAACCCCAAACAACGCGCCCAAGCAGTCCGCAAAAAAATCAGCGAGTTCCCGATTCCGCCCGAAAAACGGCTGAGTCAATTCATCGAAAATGCCGTATACAACGGCGACCGAAAAGGCAATCCCCGCTTTTTTCCAAACGCCCCCGGCTCGCGTGGGGATACTCCAGGCCAACAAAAAGGCCAGACCGCTGAAAGCGACAAAATGCTGGACTTTGTCCAAATTTCGGATCGCTGGCATCGGGACTCGTGGCAGATGAGTCCCGGTGAACAGCATAATCCAGTAGGCCACAAGCAATATCGGAGCTAACCGGATCCCAAAAACGGTCATACGGACGAGAAATTGCATGTGATCGGTTTGCTTATCTAGGAATTCTGAACGGAGAGCCAAGGTGGAAAGTAGCAAACAGCGACACGGCGTTGCCACCTCAAATCTGAAAGCCTCCAGATCACGATTCCCGCAAACCGCTATGGGGTAGAGTTTTCCGCTCAGGGAAGTCAGAATTCACTACAATACTTCGTGACTTGCTCCAGGTTTCCCCTTTGGTTGAAAATTTGCTGTGACCGCTGCACCCTCATCTCGGGAGTCCGCCCCGGGGCTTCTCCCTAAACTATATCGCTGGTCCGACGCGGTCTCCCCCCTGGTGCTGCTAAGAACGCTTGCCCCTGCATTTTCAATCCCGCTGTTGATACTCGGTTGCCTTGCGTTTTGGGGAACCGCAGCGATTCAAACCGGGATTGGAATCGACGGGCCCGGCCTGCATCTTCCGCTGTTGGTTGAAGACCCCTTTTCACACTACTTTAACCGCCCGGCGAGCGGATTCCTTTGGGCCGCCGAATACACAGCCTGTCCAGCGACCGCCGTTGGTGGGCTAGGTCCCGATTCCAACATTGGCTGGATCGTGTTGCGGCAGGTTCTCGTTGCCGTGCTGTGGTTCGTTCCCCTTGGCCTTGTGCTTCGCCGGAGCCTCAGCAGTTGCGCCGAACGCGCACCGCTGGGGATGCTTGATAGCTGTCGCTTGGTTGCGGAACGTGCGATCGCAATGCTATCGGTGATGCTAATCCCCATGCTTGCGGCGGTACTTGTCGCTGCGCTGTTCCTGCTGGCAGGATTTCTCGGCCGGATTTCGGGAACGCTTGGCGATATTGCATCGCTTTTCTTAACGCCGTTCCTGTTGGCCGCAGGGGTCCTGGGATTTGGATCCCTATTCGCAGTCCCACTTGCCTGGGCATCGCTGCTTGCCGAAGACGAATGCGATACGTTTGATGCGCTTAGTCGTGGATACGAGTATACGTTTCGTCGTCCGGTACATTTGGCTTTTTACCTGCTGGTTGGTTTTGCCATCCACTGGATAGCGGTTCAGCTTGTCCACGGGGTCTGTGAAGTGGGCTGGAATATTACGCAGCGATTCTATCAAACGGGGCAGGGTGAACAGGCGGTTCCCGTCCTCACGCAGTCCCTGATCATGCATCTCCCCCAAGTTTTCTCGGTCCTCATGCTTTGGTCGTTGATTGCCGGTATCTACCTGCTTCTGCGACGCGACACAAACGATCAAGAAATCGAAGTGATCACTGCATTCCGCGACAACTCTAAGTTGCATCAACCGACCGTTGACGCTGACGAAAATACTTCCAGCCCGGAATAAAGAAACACCCGGCGGCGGTCACTCCAAACAGCAGGTGAGCGACCGAGGGAAACAGGGCCATGCCAAACGCGGTCGCTAACATGACCACCGCTTGGATATAGAACAGGCCGCTATACATACTGGCTTTCACCAGAAAGACCGTCGAAGCGACCACGCCAAGCACCGGAGATAGCGTCAGCACCGGCAGGCCCATCAGCCACTCCAGCGGAAACAGCACGCCGACACCAATCATGCTCGCTCCCCACACATGGGCTGTCTGCCGTTCAATGAATGTGACCGGCCCCAATCGCCGGCGAAGCATCCAAAAGACAGTCGCCCACGCTCCCAGACCCACGGTCCACAACGATCCAAAAGCCCAGCGACTGGAAACCCCATAGAACTGCAATCCCCACGTCAGCACCGCGGCGATCAGCAATGCCAACGAATGCCAAATCCAAAGCAGGCCCCAATTTTCAAGGACAATCGCATGATGCGTTTCGCGAAACATGCGTGCGATCACTTGGCTGAATCGACCACTCCGCGCAGCGACCGGTTCATCATTAAGAAACGCATCTAGATCATCTGCCAAGGAGTCCGCACTGAGATAACGGAGGTCGGGCGGTTTTTGCAAACAGCGAACCACAACCATTTCTAAGTCGCGGTCAATACTCGGATTGAGAACCCTCGGCGGTGGCGGATCTTGCTCCAACACCTTTAGCATCAACTCCACGGGCGAATCAGCAACCAACGGGGCTCGGCCGGTCAACGTGTGGTAAAGCACGCAGCCCAAACTATAGACATCGCTGGTGGGCCCCATTGCTCGGCGAATGCCGGACGCTTGCTCTGGAGACATATACGCAGGCGTCCCAACGACCATGCCACTACTGGTCAGGGAATGCTCATGGTGCGATTGCTTGGCCAATCCAAAATCGGAAATCAGAGGAACTCCAGTTTTGCCAAGGATGATATTGGAGGGCTTGATGTCGCGGTGCAAAATCCCCGCTCGGTGGGCCGCACCAATCGCGCGGGCAATCGCACTAAGAATTTCTGCCGCATCCCTCTGAGGCAAGGGGCCACGCTGCAAACGCTCGGCAAGCGTTTCACCCTCGATGTACTTCATGCTGAAATACGGGCGTCCCTCTACATCCCCCACCTCATAAACAGGAACGATATTAGGATGGGTTAACCGAGCCGTCGCAGATGCTTCGGCAATAAACCGCTGAAAATCAGACTCGCTGGCCAGGCGTCCCTTGAGGATCATCTTAACGGCCACTTCACGATTCAAACTGATTTGCCGGGCCCGAAAAACCACCCCCATCCCCCCACGCCCGATCTCCTCCCGCAGTTCGTAATCGCCTACCACCCGCGGCAATTGCATGGCTTGATAGCGACTGGAATCCTGCGACAGGGACCGTTCACTTTCAAAGGCACTGGTTCGATCGGTCACTAAGACGGCGGTCCATAATTCCCGCAGCTCTGCCGCCAACTCGGGATACTGCTGACAGACTTGATCGACGTCGACCGGCTCACCGCGTGCAACGCGATCCATCAAGCCTGAAAGAACCTCCGCCAACACCTGCTCGTGCTCGTGCTCGTGCTCGTGCTCGTCGGCGCCATGATCAAAAGCCCCTGGCGGATCCGCTGGAGGGCTCATGATGTCGATAGATCCTTGTCGTCACGCAACTGCTCACGCAGCCTGCGGATGGCACGCAGGTACCGCATACTTGCCGCAGGATCACTGATCCCCAGTGCACTGGCGACCTCTTGGTTCGTCAGGTGTTCGAAGTGCCGCATCCACAACACCTCACGATCCTGCTCATCAAGTTTTTCAATACCGGCATTCACCTGCGAAGCCAATTCCCTTTGCACCGCAATCGCCTGCGGCGTTAGCTGGGGATCCTGCAATGCCGCAGCAAGTTCCAAAGTTGATTTTTCGGCATCCCCGCCAAGATAAAGTGGTTGCTCGCGATCAAGGTCGCGTTTGGCACTGCCGCGATGTTTGCGATAAGTATCGATCATGCGATCCCAGGCAATCTGGCGAATCCACAAATGAAATGCCATCACGGGATTTTCCAGATAGTTCTGCAGCCTCCCGTTCGCCTCTAACATCACCTCCTGGACGACATCGCTGACATCGACTCGCTGCTGAACACGTCGATCTAAACGCATCCGGACCAGACGCCGCACGGGATCTCGGTGCCGATCGAATAATTGATTGATCGCCTCTTCATCGCCGGTGCGGGCAGCCGCAAGCAGCGTTTCAGTCCCATCCGCCTGAGGCCACAAAGAAGCTGTCATATCGCTTTCCAAAGCAGGAAACCGGGAAACTTAAACGAAACGTTTCTGGTGATCAAATCAGGGCTAGCCGCCTTGGTCGATTCGCCAGGCGACGACCTGCCACCGACCAACGACTTTCTTGCCATCTCCAGACACCCCCTGCAGATGGCAACGCATCCTTTTACTTGGACTCAACCGGAATCTCCACAGCCCAGTCGATTCCATTCTTCAGCAACCGCTGAAACGCTGGCTGCTGGAAATCCGTTTTGTGGCCAAGAGAGGTATAAAACGATCGTCCCCCATCCGCTCGGGTAAATGTCCAAGCGACTGGTTCCGCTGGTTTGCCTTCAATCTTTCCGTTCAGCAACGCGGTTGTCCCCGGCAACAATGGTGAAACTCGATAAAGCGACCACTTTGACGTGTAGGGCAGGGGACGCACTTGGTCCAAGATCGGATGAGCCTTTGCTTCCGGCACCACACTGATTTCTGGGAACAATTCGTTTCCGTAGTGGTTGGTATAACTGCCGCCAAAAACGTCGGCATCCCATGTTAACCAGTCCGCAAGCCCGGCAGCGGGCTTCTTGTTTCGCAACAGAAACGCGTGGCTTGCAGTGCGGATTCCGACAACAGGTTTACCGGCTTGGATGAAGTCGCGAATCACCTTCATCTCGGCCGCTGGGGGAGTCCGACGGCGAACCGAGATCAACAGCACATCCGCCTTGGCAATCCGCTCAATTCCCGGGAAGTGATTCGGGTCATCGACATCGGCATGGATAATATCGACGGAATACGTTTTACCTAGGTGGGAAACCGCATAAGCAGGAAGAGTTCTTTCGGTTTCATATTCGCCTTCGCCAATCAAAATTGCCAGCCGAGGCCGGTCGTCGTCCTCAAACTGAAAGGGTTCTCCATCAAGGATTTGATCACTAGTGATTGTCGCACAAACATGACGTTCGATATGATCCAGAATCAGATCGGTACCACTGAAGTGATTGACGTAGGGCTCAGCTGCCGGGTTATACATTGTGTCAGTAAGGTCGCGGATGACGACAGCATTCTTGCCGCCGGCGACCATTCTCCGCAGCCCAAAAGGTCGTCCGAGCACACACATATTTAGGTGCACACCGGTCAGAACGACGTTCTCGATCCCTTTAGATTCCAACAGGCTCCAAATTTCCGTTCCAGAATCACTGATGTAGTCGCGGTCCGAATCGATCTCCAACGCATCCATTTGATGCGTCCACGGGGCTTTCGGGTTCAACCCTCGGGCAACCAAGACTTTCTCCCAGGCCGCATGCTCTTCGGGGGTGTCATCTTCGCCGCCATCGGACTGATCAATCGGGTAATCCGCCAATTCTTCGCTGGGGATTTTGTAGCACCATTCTGCGATTTCAGCTGGGAAATTATTGGCGGCGGGAACCGACATCGCTCGTTTACGAGCCGGGTGCGATTGATAGGCATCCATGCAATCACTGGGCGCATGAATGATGACCACTCCCATCTCTCGTGCTTTCTTCAGCAAAGCGTTCATCCGCGGCGCCATCTCGGTCGCGCGCTCAACCGCGCGGTAACAATGATGCGAATCCCACATATCGCAAACGATGATGGCGGTCTGGGACGGTTTCCAGCTTTCAGCCCGCTCGACGCGATGATACAGACCACTTTCCGGAGCCGTTTCAACCTGATGTTGAAGCAAAAAATCATGTGCCTCGCCCTGCTGTGGCGCGAGCACAAAAATGCCGATCAGCGAGGCAAATCCAACGGCAAGGGCAGAACGCAAGAATTGACAGGGTGTCACGAAAAGATCTCCAGTACGGACGAGGCGGGCTGCAGCGGTCTCTTGAGACCGATATTGTAGTCCATTCCTGTTTACGAAACTTTCCTAACGCGGAGAAAACCATGCACGCTCGCCCCTGGCGGCTCGGTGAAGCCACCCTCGCAGATGTCCGAGAAGCCGACTACCAAGTTGCGGTCATTCCCCTAGGTGCGACCGAGCCTCACAACCTACATCTTCCCTATGCAACCGACACACTGCAGAACGAAGCGATCGGCGACGCCATCTGCCGGGCAGCCCATGAACTAGGAGGCCGGATCGTCCTGCTACCGGCGATTCCATTTGGGACCGAGACCAACATGCGTGAATTGCCATTGGCAATCAACCTCCAGCCCAGCACCCTATTTCAAATCCTGAAAGATCTTGTTGACTCGTTGGTTGGCAGCGGAATTCGAAAGATCGTCTTACTGAACGGTCATGGCGGAAACGAATTCAAACCGTTCCTAAGGGAAATGGCTGGCAAAACGCCTGCCCAGCTATTCCTCTGCGATTGGTTCCGGATGTTTGCAGACCGCTATGATGAAATCTTCGACCAACGCGAAGACCATGCAGGCGAAATGGAAACCTCAATGGGGTTAGCCTTCTTTCCCGAACTGGTAATCAAAGATGCAGATGGAAAACTTCGAGCCGATGAAGGGGCGGTGCGACCATCGCAGTTCAAGGCCGTCAACGAGAAATGGGTTTCCATAACTCGACCGTGGCACCTACTGACCACTCAATCAGGGTCAGGCAATCCACACGCGGCGAGCGCCGAAAAAGGGGAACAGGTCATGGAACTGCTAGTCGAGCGGTTGGCCCCATTTCTAGCCGATCTATCCGCAGCCGAAATCGACGATACTTTTCCATTTTAAAGCATGGCGAAGTTCGGGACATTCATCCCGCCCCGCCGTCTGCAAAAGATCTGTTTTTCCAGCGGCAACGCGTGCCGCGTCAAGGCGGCCCGATTCAGAGCGGCCCGAGTCAAAGCGGCCCGAATGCACAAGAGCAGATCGCCCGGCAGCAGATCAATCAGTAACTTCAGCGTCCGGACGTCCGCGGCGAAACACAGCAACCACATCTTCGACGGGGACCACAAACAGCTGATTATCGTGTTCCAGATCGACGGGGATCGCATTTTTGGGGTGGAACAAAATTTTGTCGTACTGACGCAGAGGGACATCCTCATCATTCTGAATCAGCGCGCTGGTCGTAACAATCCGCCCAGTAATCGTCGGGATTTCAGCAGCATCCGGAAGCGCGATCCCCCCCCGAGTTTCACGCTTAGGTTCGTCTTTACGAACCAAAACACGTGCACCAATAGGCTCAACATATTCCAAAGGACTAGCAGTCTTTTTTTTCATTCAGATCGAAATCACAACAGAGTTCAAAAGCCAAGACGCCCCAACAGGGGCCAGCCACTTCCATCTCAATCGCAAAAGGGGCCAGCCACTTTTCAAATAGCAAAAGCATGAAAGGGGCCAGCCACTTTCAGCTAAAGCACAAAGGGGGCCAGGCACTTTTCAGCGAAATGGAAAGGGAAGCCGCCATTCTATTCACTGATCTCTACGCGAGGGAGCCCCAGAATTACGGCAGCAAACGAGGACGCTTCTGATAGATAGGCGTTTCCTTGCCTGGTCAAGCAGCCGTTCGCGGGCGACTACGATGCAAACGGAGGCCTACAGGGCTACGCAGCCGACTTCGCGTTCGATTTCCCTGCCGATTCCAACCATTGAATCATCCCTCCAAGATCTTTCCCCCACTGCATCCCTGTGCGCCGCTCACAAAACAGGTGAAACAGCAGGTCAATTGATTCACTGAGGGTGCGAATCGCGTCGATTCGGTCATCGATCTCAAATTCTTCATCGTCCTCCAGGTGGATCTTTGCCCCGCTGATCCCAAACGATTCTGCTTGCAAAACTAAATCGAACTGGCGACCATCGCGAACGATTGTCAGTCCCGATTTCCGCGGTAATTTTCCTGTCCGTACCGCCTGCATTGCTTCGGGCAGTTTCACCGGTGATTCCGCTGAAATCGTTTCCTTTCCGGACTCCCCACGCGGACACTCCAACGACAGTGTTTTCGCCAACATAAAAGTAATTTCCGACTGATCGGCGAGAGTAAAAGTGTCGGTTTCCGTCTCCTGCTGCCACCACAGCCAAAGCAGAAACTCATTTCCAAGGAAATCAGGAACCTTCGAGTGCTCGTTGGCCCAAGCCACGTCGCTGTACGGTAAGGTCGGGACAAAAATCGCGGGGACTACATCGTCAACTTCCGCGTACCGATCATTGGCGCTTCCCCAAGCCTGAGCGATGGCACCAGATGTGATGTGCCTTAACTCCAACTCATAAACGCGTTCGAGAAGATCGGTGCAATGCCCACTAGCATTTCCTGTCGACCCGCCAAAATAAAGTGTTTCCTGACGATAGTCCCAGAGCATTGGAAAATGCTGCATTTTTCGGTACTTTCCCGTCGCTGCTTCAACTTCGCATCGCTGCTCAACCGCTTCCTTCGCCTCTTTTCGCTGTGACTTCGTTGGGGTACCGGAAGGATTATCTTTTGAAATGGCGTTTAGTTCCATCTGCAGCCAAGCTTTGCGGATGGCCGACGGAATTTGATTGGTATCAATTCTCACCGAACAGTGAACGGCTTCATTGATTAGGTTCTTGGCGAGATCGAAATCTTGATCGAAGACATGAGTTCCCCCAAGGAAACCGACATGGACGTTCTCCGTAGATGCTGTTTCTACATTTCCGGCAGCGTTCTGCTGAAGCAGTTCAAGATGCTCTTCACCGAATGACCCAGCCTCAAAACCAGTGACACTGAATCTCTCGAACGCAAGACTTCCGCCAAGAAAGGGCATGAGCAATTCCATTTGATGTAAGACAGGACGAACAAACTTGTCGTGAACTTATCGTCCGAAGCTACTATGAAAATTGCATCACAAAAAGCGAGGACTCATGATACGATCACCCGCTAGAACCAGTACCAACCGGACAATATGGCACGACCGTCAGAGCTTAGCGTCGATCCACTACGCCGCTAAGTGCTGAAAAGGATTTCCTGGAGCACATATCCAAGATGTCCCTCGCCGCTTTGCCTCGGCTGCAAGACTCTCTGGCGTCCCAGCAGCACGCCGAAACACCTTCCGAAATCTCTTAACCAGCAAGAACCAGCCCTCGACATCCACCCCCAACCGCTCAACCAGCGGTGCAAGTGACTCAGGAATCTTTCCGCGTTTATCAACGCGAAGTTGTCGGCCCGTCCATTCCAGCAGTTCCAAATATTGCGGCAGTGAGATCCTCAAGAAACCTTTGTTACTGGCTCGCCTTCCATCGCGACAAAGATCAGCACCAATCGGATCCTTCGCCTCATCAATCATGAGCGGACTTAACCACCCACTATTTTTAAAACTTTCTTGTCTCTCATCAAACTTTTCAGGTGGACACTTAGTTTGCAGGCTGCTTGTCAAATCTTTCAAACGATCGCAAGCCCCTGTATAAGAACTGTTTTCAATCGACTCCGCCATGGCAGCACGAATGGGATTGAGGTCCACATAACATGCGCAGGCCAGCACCGAAGCTTCATCAAGCAACACAGTCGCTTTAAATCGCCCTTCCCAAAAGTGCCCGGTCACTTCGTCCTCTAGATTGCTCCGTCTAGAAATATTCTCCGAAACCGAACGCATCCACCAACTGATATTGCTCAGACGAATCCGGAGCTCTGCAATCCGTTTAGAATCCCCAGCCAACTGCTTCGCCTTGTCCTCCAACGAAACCTTCGGTTTTCCGCTGCGTGGCTTGGGTCCTGGGTATATTTTCAACCAGCGTTTTGCCACTTCAATGTCTGACCATTTAGTAACAACGTCTGGACGAGAGCGAAGAACGAGGTGTAGATGATTGCTCATCACTGCGTAGGTTAAACACTCGATACCAAACGCAGCAGCCAACTCTTCCAGTCGACTACGCACCCACCCTCGGCGATGCTCATAAGATTTTTCATTGGCGTTATCCAGCCCACAAAGATACGCACGGCGAACGCATCGCTGGTGCGTATGAACAATTTGCACCTCGGAAGGCTTAATAACGACACCACGATTTTGCCTAGCCATTCGATCTGCCCCAGACGAAGGAAGTTAAAACAACAATGCCATCGACCAATCCTAACGGGTGGTTCGTTAGAGTCAAATGGCCGAGACGTGGAACGCATCCTTAACGACGTCCGCGCATATCATCGGGAGATTGCCAGCATTCATCACGACGATCTTCTCCTTTCGCTCGGACTGGATGGCAGAACTCTGCTGCGCGAGCGATGGGTAGTGCCTGAGATGGGTAGTGCCTGGCACCTTTCCATGTTGTAGACAGTGACTGGCCCCGTTCTTTTTTTCTGATGAGTGACTGGCCCCTTCCTGAAGGTGGGTGGCCCGGTTTGGGGTTTGACGGTGGGTGGCCCGGTTTGGGGTTGGGCAGAATTAGACAGGGGTGTTGCGTTTTGCTGCAGTGGATTTGTGGCTTGCTCGACTGGTGCTTTGAGCTTTGTAATCCTGGCAAAGCTATTGACGGTAAAGACTTATGACAACTGGGATGTATTTGACCTGCTGTTTGCTGCGATTAGGAACAGCGTTTGCCTTCTGTATTAATTAAGGCGCATGCCGAACCAAATAGTTTTTTGGTCCCTTTTCTAAACAGTGAGGTGCTCCATGGTGAGTCAGAATTTGGAATTCGATTTAGGACCTGGTAAGAAAGACCCCTCTCCAGAACAGATTGCTGCAAGATGTGAGGAGATACAGAAGTCCTGGAATCGACGCACAAAACTTGTCCGTAGCGGGATGACCAAGGCCGAAGCGGACCGTACGTTTCATTGGCGCATTCCCCTGATCGATTTGGTTGAACTGTCGCTGTCTGAAGATAACCTTAGCGACCCTCTTTCAAATTGAATTTTGCCGATTCGTCAATCCAAGCCATTGACGAAGTGGGATGCGGCCAAGGTAGAATCTGCCCTATGTCGCAATCCAATATTTGGTCAGTCTCTGAACTGACAGAGCGTGTTAAATCGACCTTAGAGTCAAGCTTCCCCAAAATAAATGTGCAGGGAGAGGTTACCGATCTGTCTCGCCCGTCAAGTGGTCATCTGTACTTCACCCTGAAAGATGCAAGGTCACAGATCCGAGCGATCATCTGGCGGAGCACGGCGGCAAGGCTGCCTTTTAAGATCGAAAACGGTCAAGATATGATCTGCTGGGGTGACGTTGAAGTCTACGCAGCACGCGGTAGTTACCAGCTGGTCATCCGAAAAGCGGTTCCTCAAGGACTGGGCAGTCTACAACTTGCCTTCCAACAGCTCCGCGAAAAACTGGCCGCCGAAGGCTTGTTTGCTCAGGAATTCAAACGACCGATCCCGACTTTCCCTCGCCGAGTCGCCTTTGTGACCAGCCCCGGTGGCGCTGCGATCCGTGATTTCCTTGAAGTTGCTGCCAGACGCTCCGCATCGGTGCAGATCGTTCTCGTGCCTGCCCAGGTGCAAGGAGCCGGATCGGCAGAAAGCATTGTGCGTGGCATCGCCGCGGCACATCGGCTTACGCCGGCCGTCGATGCCATTGTCGTTGGCCGTGGTGGTGGCAGCCTGGAAGATCTGTGGTGCTTTAACGAAGAATCGGTTGTACGGGCGATCGCCGCCGCTTCCCTCCCGATCGTCTCAGCGGTTGGCCACGAAATCGATGTAACGCTGTCCGACTTGGTCGCCGATCGACGAGCCTTAACCCCCAGCGAAGCTGCGGAACTGCTGATTCCTTCGGCAGATGACTTGCTTGAAAACCTGCGTGCCTTGCATTCCCGGCTATATCGTCCGCTGGCCAATCAACTTCATCGCGCTCGCGCACAATTAACCTCGTTAGAATCCCGCCCGGTTTTTGCCCGCCCACATGACCCGCTAGCACAGATGCGACGCAGGGTCGACGAACTTGACTTAAGAGCTCAACGCGCAATTCGCCAATGCACGCAACGGTCCAGCCAAAAACTGGGGGCCGTCGCGGCAAACCTAGAAGCGTTAAGCCCACTCGGCGTTTTGTCGCGTGGCTATAGCGTCACGCTGGACGCAAAATCACAAAAACCAGTTCGCGATCTTGCCGAGATTGCCAACGGTGACCTTCTCCGCACCCGCGTCGCTGCGGGGACGATTCACAGCCGAGTGGAATCGATCGAGCCGATTGAATAGCGACTTGCGAGCCCAAACGCCGCACGGTGCTTAAGCAGCAAGCCACACCAAGCAACGGCCCCTCAGGTTCGTTGCTGGCGACAATACGTTAGTCAGTCTCGCTGGACGTCGAATTATCTCGGCCTGCTGATAGCAAAAATTCGGCGTCAGCCAACTGAGGATCGTTCCAACGGAGCTTCAAGACTCCCTGCTGCTGCAATCGCTGAATACTCTGATCATGGCGATCGCGAATCATCTGTTCGGCTTGCAAAACGCTTCCATTCCGCTGGGCCCAGGTAATCACAAGCATCGCAAAAATTGCCATTGGCAATACGGACAGCAACAAACTGGTCAGCAGCATCGAAAATTCGGGTCTTGGAAAACGCTCCAGTGGGCCTCCGGCCCCCTGCAATGTTTCAACACTCGCCGCGAGATATTCCCCGTACAAGGAAACAATTGGAGCGGACATCAGAAACCAGAAGATTGCCGTACCAATCAACGCCAGGATCATGACGGTCGAGCGACGCATCGTGTGGCGATCTATCTCTTGCTCGAAAATCTGCTGTGATTCTTCTTGCAGGGAATCGATCCCCGCTAGATAGGCAACCTGTGAATCCGTGCCCGAATCGGAATCCAACAACGTGTTTGTGGCTGGCCCCTCTTGGTGCATCAACTCTTTTAGCTGGTCGCGAAAACGTGCGATGGGTGGCCCCAATCGGTCGGTGACGGCGGCGCTGCTTCGACGCCGCAGCCCTTCCCGCAGATCTTGTTCTCGAGCTCCGTTTTGACTTAGGTTGCGTGCACTGGTCCAAGCGGCGGTCAACAACGAAGGCAAACTGCCCGACAGTGACAGAACGACTCGATCCCAAGCCCCATGGGTCAGGTTCAACAATCCCAGCATCGTACGGTAGGGAAACCAGATGGCTGCGGTTTCCGTTAAGAGGGTCAAACGCAAACGTGACCGGACCCCGGCGCGAAGCGATTCTTTATCTCCTACAAGCGACAACGCAATATCGCGAGGCAAACGCTCAGCTTCTTCATTCAAACGTTCCACAGCCAAAGTCAAACCAGGCAAATGCTCGCCCAACGTCGCTCGCAGCGATTCGCGGAAACGAGCATCTGCGGTTGCCAAACGAATCCGCCGGCGTCGATCGTCCGTCAGATGGCCATCAAGATAGGGTTGCAGCAAACGGTTCAGTTTCTGCAACGCATTGTCACTGGCTGCGACCGGCGAAATCTCTTGGACATCAAAATCAGGAATCAAGATGGGGGCCAATACGGTCCCCGAAGGAGCGGCCGAGCGCATTCGCGATACCAACGCATCGCAGTCGGCATCCAATTCGGCATCTTCTGAATTTCGGACGGCATTGATGATCGGTACAATCAGTGTCCCTTCGCCCAATTCAGAAAGGACCGTCACGGTTTGGCTGCGCAGTTGATCGCGGCGTGTCACCATAATCAGGATCGATGCCATCGACAGGGCTCGCCGAGCCGTATCGGCAATCTCTTGATCGCTATCGGTTGCCCCAGGAGTATCCACCAGCAGATACTCCCCACCGAAATCATGCATGTCAGCAGAATCGCAGTGGAGATAGCGTTCACGCCGCTGGTCCAGATCGCTTGGCGGTTGCGGGCCAATCCAGATCAACCGCCGCGTTGATTCGTCCTCTGCATTACCACTTGGAATCTCTTTTTCGGCGGCGCTGCCACGCACGATCTGCTTGGCCAACCATGACTTTCCCTGACCAGCGGCGCCGACAATGGCAACGGTGGCGACGCCGGTCGTTCGATCCTGCAATATCAGTTGGCGTGATCTCTGGTGATCCAGACACAACCCGAGCACATCCTGCCCGGCAAGGCTGTCTCCCAAAACGGTCGTCGCCGCGCGTTGGACTCGCTGCAAGAACAAGCTTCCGGGGTCCGAATTTTCCAAAGACGAATCGGCTCGACGAGGATCCATGCTGGATGGAGTAAAAGAATTCATCAGGACGCCTCACGTGGGAGCTGTTCATTCAGCTCGGTCTGGAATGCTTGCCGGGTCTTCCAATAAGTCATCGGCGCCCACTCTGCAGGTCGCTGCTTAATCGTCGGAGCGGGCAAGGGGACTTCCTGCTTGGCAACCTGAACACTCAGAGGTTGATCCGTACGAGGAATCCCCAGCGTGTCGCCCAGGACCGTACTAAAATCGCTCAGCTGTTGTCTGGCGGCTTGCTGCCCGACGTTGTTCGTCGTTTGTTTGCCGCTCCAATAGGTCGCGAAAGCACTTAGCCCAGCGGCGGCCAACAATTCTGGAATCGAAGCCGAAGCGACAATCATCGATCCGCCAAAATCCAAGGGGATCAAGAGGACGGCACCAAAAGCAGCAAGGGCTGCGGTCAATGGAGTGATCCCCGCCGAGATTTTTTTGCTCGCCGGCACTTCCTTCCACATTCGTCGAACCGATTCATCCAACCGCACGACATCCAACGAAGTGAAATCATCACGTTCAAACCGAGCAATTGCTTCGCGGGACAACTGATTAAGCTGACTGTCGTCGGGCTGCGTTACCAACCGATCAACCACGCCATGCTGCCGAAGCGCATTATCCAGTCGTCCTGGAGTCAAAATCCCTCCGAACTCACCAGCCGTCAGCGCTTCGCGAACTTCACCGGCTTTCTGCCGAGCGATGGCGGTGGGAACAATCTGCCGGAACAGATCTTTGGTGCCACCCACTATTTTCACGACGTAAGCATTCATCCGCACGCCCCACCGCGCGTACCACGGTGCCGAAGCCGAGAAGGCATCGGTCAATTGGCGAATGATCCGTTCGGATTGATGCAATCGGAGTTCAATGATCTGGCCTCCGGGTTGCCGGTTTGCAAAAAATTCCAAGCCAACGGCCAGCAGCAATTTTCGCATTCGTTCGATGTCCCGCTGACACTTTTCGGCTCCCTCTTCGATGACGTCCATGCCGCCCTCCCAGACCGCCGCACGCAACGTAGTCTCCAAAGCGATTCGAAATCGTTCAAATAATTTCCCGCGGTCCAACTGGCCTGGCAGTTCCGTCAGAAAGCGATCATCTAAAATGGCTGCGGGAGGATTCTCGTCGGGGTTTTCCGCAAGCGAAAAGAAAATCGGCAACGGATCGGATGCGTCAACCGCTCGATGATCATGTTCGCCGGGAGGCGCAGGAATATAGGGGCGGCTGTTCTCGATATCAAAATCATAGGCAGCATAAATTTTCTCAACACGATGCTGCTCGGCAAGCGGCCGAAAGGTTTCCCAGACCTGGTCAGGTGTCTGACGCGGCCGAATTTTGTTGACGGCAAGCAACCGCGGAACTCCGGGCATTAAATCGGAAGCGACTCGCAGATGATCGGCCAAGTCGCGGTCGCGAAATTGTTCCGGAGTCGTGACGACAAGAAACGCCGAGCACAGCGTCGCGGCTTTGCCCAGCAACTGCCGGCGGGTCTCAGGATCGCCACGTCCAAAAGAACTGTCTGAAACAATGTCAGGACAGTCCAACAAACCGACTCCTGCGGCATCCAATCCCGGGTCGGTCGCCACCAGCGGAACCGACAGCAAAGAAGCATCCCCTTCGCTGTTGTTGTACTGAGCATGGGCTTGCTGGGGGTCACTGGAAAGCCGCTCTGGAGGGCTTCCCAAAGCTTCGCCGATACGTCCGAGCAGCAATCCCCACAGTTCCGAATCCTGTTCCCAAGCCGATGGCAGCCAGAGCACAAAACGATGCGTCCCTTCACGGTTATTGGCGCCGCGCAAGCAGAGCTTCTTTCCTTCGGCACTAAGGAAACTTGCCACCAAGCTTGTTTTGCCGCTGTTAAGCATTCCGGCGATGGCAACGGTCGGTTGTTCGGCCAACGGAGCGGCACACTCCAACTGACGGCCGGCGGCGACAATCGCAGCGGCGGATTGAGGATCCAAGCGCCGCAGAGCGGTCAGGAAGCTTTCACGTCCGGGCGAAGGATAAAAACGTTCGGCCGCGGCCCGCTGATCCCCGTCTTCCAACAACGGAAGTAATTGAGACCGACGCACGTGCTGGGCAGGCGAATTCTTTCCAAATCCGAACATAGATAGGTTTCATATCGAGCAAGAATCAATTCAGCCTAGCGTAGCAGGCAAACCTGCCTTTGCTACCACAGGTGGTAAACCGCATTTTTTTTGTTTCTCAGTAGACATTCTGAGCAGAATTCCGCCCCAATCGCCTGTCGCAACCTACGGTTGAAGGGTTCAGCCCCTGCACTGGCAGACAAAACCATTCCGCTCGACGGGAAGACACCCAAATAGCGGAGCGTTTACACAACATGTTGCATTTACGCAACGCAAAATGTTGCAAATTCGCCACCAAGCGAGTGCTAGGACGACCAACATCCACTGACGCAACTCTTTGGCACAGAACGACTTCCATGATATCAGCTTACTCTTTAGACAGTTTCGGCACCCTGGATGCAATCTCAAACGATCCAGATGAATGCAATGCGAACCGGCACCCAGGGGAGATGGAGATGGCGAAACGAATGAGCCGCAGTCTGCAAGACGACGCCTACGAGGCCGACGAGTCCATTAAACGCAGAAATCGCGTGATGGGCGGAGAACGTGCCCTCGGTAGTGGCAATCTTTCCGTAGCCGGTGATGAAGCGGATCCGCGACGTCGTGAAATGACCGGAGACCCGACAGAAGATCCTGTCCGGATGTACTTGATGCAAATGGGCCAGATCCCATTGCTCACCCGCGACCAAGAAGTCTCGGCTGCGAAACAGATCGAAAAGACTCGCGAAAAATTTCGCAATTCGATGCTCGCAACCGACTTCGTCTTGCAAGGAGCCTGCAAGCTCCTGGAACAGGTCCGAGACAAACAACTACGTTTGGACCGAACGATCGAAGTGAGCGTGACGAACAAGAAGGAAAAAGTCGCGATCATGAAACGGATCGTTCCGAACGTCGAAACGCTCAAGCATCTGCTGGTTGCCAACCAACCTGACTACTTCACCGCAATCAATGCAAGCCTTCCAGCGGCCGAACGCCGCAACGCATGGCGACGTCTGACCATTCGCCGAAACAAGGCGGTTCGCCTAGTCGAAGAGATGAACCTGCGGACAGGACGCCTGCAGCCAATCTTTGACAAGCTGGAAGAAACATCCCAGCGGATGCAGGAAATTCGCAACCTCCTATCGCACCCCGATCTTCTCGGTGGCCCAGGAATGCCCACGGTTGAAGAACTACAAACCGAACTACGACACCTGATGCGTCTGACGTTCGAAGCTCCACGGACCCTGGGCCGACGGATCAAACGGACCAACGCCTTCCGCGAAGATTACGACGCAGCCAAACGAGTCCTCTCGGCAGGAAACCTCCGCTTGGTGGTCTCGATCGCCAAGAAGTACCGCAACCGAGGCCTCTCTTTCTTGGACCTCATTCAAGAAGGCAACACGGGACTGATGCGAGCGGTCGACAAATTCGAACACGCGAGGGGCTACAAATTCAGCACCTACGCGACGTGGTGGATTCGCCAAGCGATCACCCGTGCGATTGCCGACCAAAGCCGTACCATTCGTGTTCCGGTCCACATGATCGATACGATGAACAAGGTTCGGCAGGTGACGCGTGACCTGGTTCAAGAAGTCGGCCGCGAACCGACGCCTGAAGAAGTCGCCGAGCGGATGAACATGTCCGTCGACGAAACACGCGTGATCCTGAAGATGAGCCGAGCTCCGCTGTCGCTGGACCAACCCGTTGGAGACCACGAAGACAGTGTCTTTGGCGAATTCCTGGAAGACCACCGTGACGATGATCCGTTGATGGAAGCAAACCGCGAAGCCCTCAAGCAGCAGATCGACCGGGCGATGCAAACGCTTAACTATCGCGAACGAGAAATCCTCCGCCTGCGTTACGGCCTAGCGGACGGCTACACCTACACGCTGGAAGAAGTCGGACGGATTTTCCAAGTGACTCGCGAACGAGTCCGTCAAATCGAAAGCAAAGCTGTCCGCAAACTACAGCAGCCGTACCGAGCGAAGTCGCTGGTCAGCTTCCTGGACGGAGCCGAACTATCGGTCGTCGACGGCAAAGAGCCGGTCTAGCCTTTCGGTTCCGAGGAACCAAATTCTGAACAACAACGCGGGCGGCTCTTGCCGCCCGCAACTCGTTGGTGTCCCCACAAATCGCCCCACCGTAAAACTCGGCAAGAATATGGGGGCAGGAAAATCGGCTTCCGGCGGAATGACGCAAACGGCCTGACCTGCCTTGTTTCGCTACAAAGAGCGTTCCTCAACGCCTCTTTGAGTGCGGGAACAACGTATACTTGCTGATTCTTGAATTTCGGGTCTTCAACACAGGAATTTTCTGCTCGTGCGCTATCTACCTCACTTCCTTGTTTTGGCGATTGGTTGGCTCTCCTTTGCTCCCGTCCTCGTGGGCCAAGATGAATCAGCCGCCGCCCTGGATGCCTCGACGAAAAACATCAATGACGCGGCACTCCGCGGCCACATTCGCTTTCTTTCGGATGACCTGCTGGAAGGTCGAGGCCCGGGATCCCGCGGCGATGCGTTAACACAAGCCTATCTTTCGACTCAGTTCCAGGGATTGGGCCTACAACCTGCTGGCCCATCGGGAAGCTGGCTACAGCCGTTCCCGCTGGTTGGCGTACAAACCGAGTGCCCTCCTACGATCGATTTCCGAGGAGACAAAACAGTCACGCTGAAGTACTACGACGAATACATCGCCACTTCGGGCCGCCCCCAACAACAGGTCTCGGTGAAAAATGCTCCGCTGATCTTCGTTGGGTATGGAATCCAAGCCCCCGAATACGACTGGGACGACTTCAAAGACGTCGATGTCCGCGGGAAGATCCTGGTGATGATGAACAATGACCCTGCCGACGACCCTGAGCTGTTTGAGGGAAAACGCCGACTCTATTACGGCCGCTGGGACTACAAGTACGCGATGGCTGCAAAAATGGGGGCCGCAGGAGCCCTGATCATTCATACCGAAGCGTCGGCGGGCTATCCATTCCAGGTGGTCCAGACCTCTTGGTCGGGCGAAGAATTTGAACTCCAGGACGAAGGGCAACCACGCGTCGACGTCCGCGGCTGGGTAACCGAGCAGGCGGCTCGGAAACTGATCGATTCGGTTGGCATGGACCTCGATGAACTGCGGGCTCAAGCCGAAAAGCGATCGTTCCGGCCCGTCCCGCTGCCGACAGAACTCTCGATGGACCTAACCTGCGACGTCCGCAAACAAGAAACGGCCAATGTGCTGGCTCGCCTGGAAGGGAGCGACCCAGAGTTACGCTCCGAGCATGTCATCTTCATGGCTCACCATGACCATATCGGCATCGCAGCTCGTCGTAGCGAGGATGGTGACAACATCTACAACGGTGCGATCGACAATGCGTCGGGGACAGCGGGCTTGCTGATGGTGGCACGAGCCTTCGCGTCGCTTCCCAAAGCTCCAAAACGATCCATCTTGTTCGCGGCGGTCGGCGCCGAGGAACAAGGCCTCCTTGGCAGCAAGTACTTCGCGGCGAATCCCACGATCCCAGCGGGCAAGATGGCGGCGGTTATCAATATCGACGGAGCCAACTGGATCGGACGGACTCACGACGTCAATATGATCGGGATGGGCAAATCGACCCTGGACCAAGTCTTGATTGACGTCGCGAAAGGGCAGGGCAGAGTCGTCACGCCGGACCATTTCCCTGACCGAGGCTACTACTACCGCAGCGACCAGTTTTCGCTGGCCAAGATCGGCGTCCCCGGAGTCTATCTGCACACCGGCACAAACGTCGTCGGCAAACCCGCCGGCTGGGGCCAAGAACAACTCGACAGCTGGGTAAAAAAGGACTACCACCAGCCGAGCGACGAATATAGCGAAGCCTGGGACCTCGCCGGCGCGGTCGAGGACATTCAGTTGCTCTACAAAGTCGGGCTACAGGTCGCCGAAGCAGACACCATGCCTAGCTGGAACGCCGGAGACGAATTCGAAGCAGCAAGGAAAGCGGCGATCACCAAATCGGCCCAATAGGGTTCGGAAGCCCCAAGGGTACGGTAGTTTTTAGCGGAACGGCGCGAGCCGTCCTGCTAATACGTGGGGTCTCAGGAGCCACTGCCGGACGGCTCGCGCCGTTCCGCTAAGAAAGGTGGAGCTCTTGGCGAATTGGCGCGAGACGATCCTGCCAATCCGTGGGGTTCCAGGAGATACTGCCGGACGGCTCGCGCCGTTCCGCTAAGAAAGGTGGAGCTCTTGGCGAATTGGCGAGAGACGATCCGGCCAATACGTGGGGTTGCAGGAGATACTGCCGGACGGCTCGCGCCGTTCCGCTAAGAAGGTGGAGCGTCCCCATCACCCGACGCGGGGCTTTTAAAAATACCCTCTAAACTCGCGTCGGCGTCTTCTTGGCTAATGGAGCTTTCGTCCACATTGAGCGATATCCCTAGACATCGGTTGGAAGGTTTTCAGCGACCCGATTAAGCGGCCCCTGAGGACCTGGCTTGCGACCACGAACCTTCCCTTTTTCCGCCGGCACAAATTCGGCTCGGATCGGCAACAGGAGCTTGCTGATACAAAGCTTGTTGATGCTGGTCCCGTGCTCCTTCGCCTCGACCTTCATCGCCTCATGCTGGCTCTTCGGCAAGCGGACGGTGATCATTTTCTGAGGCTCAAGCTCGTCGACCTTCCCTGAATCATGCGCCCTCACAGCGGTCATTATTTCCAGCAACTGGGCAAACTGGGGGGTGGTTTCAAAGGCTCGTAAATCCTCTGCCTCTGGGAACAACTGCCGCACGACTCCATCCACTCCCATCATCTCACGATAGAAGAGAACCCACTTACCGGTTTGAGCAAACGCTTCCTGAGCCAGACGAAGAACTTCGTCGGCCCGCTGCTGGGGGTGCAAACCTGGAGTGATAGGAGGCAACTGCAGTCGCTCAACTGCCCCACCTTCGGCACGACTCTCGGCCTCGGCAACCGGAGCCTGGGACGCTTCGGGAGATTTATTTTGCGAAGAATAATCGGAAGCGGAAAGCATGCTGAATGGAGTGGACGGCTGAGGGGTATTCATCGAATTCCTTTTGCGGATGGCTCGGCAGGCCGTGAGACTGAAATGAAGAACGGAGCTCAGCGGCGGCCGGTCGGACCTCGCTGAGAGAACACCCCAATCTTTCTTTGCTGGCAAAAGAGAACCCGGAAGTCATGCAAGCATAAGGACTTAGGGAAAACGCACGCAAACTGTGCAGCCACAGAATGCCCATGCACAACCGACAGGCATTGGCCGACCTGCCTATTTTTTGGGCACCCTGCCTCGATGCAAAACCCAAGTGTCCACCTCGGATGCTTTTTGTTTTTTCCTGGGAAAAGTTTTTTGCCGGGACAAGAATCGGCTAGAAAGCGAAGCAGAGAGGGCGGATCGGCACGGCAGTTGCCTATGATTAGCAGTACGACCTGCTGACTGTCAGCACGGCAGACCCTTTGCGCTGGATAGACCGATCATGTTTTTCGACCCGATGTACTTCTTGTTTGTGGGGCCATTCTTCCTTCTCGGCATGTACGCCCAGTGGAAGGTCAAATCGACGTTCCGAAAGATGTCCGAAGAGCCAGCTCGGATGACCGGCTTCCAAGCGGCGCGGCTGATGCTCGATTCCGCAGGCCTGCAATCGGTCCAGATCGAACCAATCGGGGGGACTCTGTCAGACCACTACGACCCCAGCGCCAAGGTCCTACGACTGAGCCCAGAAGTTTACGGGGCGCAATCGATGGCAGCCGTCGGAGTCGCCTGCCACGAGGCGGGTCACGCGATGCAGGACGCCGAGCGTTACGCCCCGCTAGTGATCCGAAACGCAGCGGTCCCCGCAGCCAGCTTTGGCTCCAATGCCGCCATGCTAATGTTCATCGGCGGGATGCTCACCGGGTTCACACCACTCCTCTGGATCGGGATCATTGCCTTCGCAGCGATCGTTTTCTTTCAGGTAATTAACCTGCCCGTAGAATTTGACGCCAGCGCCCGCGCGAAACGCCAATTGGTAGCCCAGGGAATCATTACCGATTACGAATCCCAGTACGTTTCCAAGGTCCTAAATGCGGCCGCCCTAACGTATGTCGCTGGCACGCTCCAGGCAGTCGCCACGCTGGCTTACCTGATCTTCAGCGCCAATCGACGGTAGCGAATCGGCGGTAGCAAAGGACTTCTTTTTTAGGCGTGACCTAACGTGTCCGTCGGGTAGCGATGATTGGTTTCAGTGGGACAGACGTCCCACAAGGAATCTCTCATCCCTTGTTCAGGCAAGTGGTGAAAGGACTTTCACCCTAGCCTGCTAGCGAGTACCGACGATGACTCAATTGCTACTTTTTCCTGCGGCGACTGAAGACCATTCCTCTGCCTCCAGGGCGGCTTCCCCCGCCCCAAAATCTCGGCAACAAGCAAGCTCCCACCCACGAGCAATGCCAGTCGAACTCCAGCGCCCGCTGCCTCAACTGAGCCGCAGCGTTCCCCTATATGACGGCAAGAAAGGGGAACTCCATCACATCGGTGACCTGGCGCAACTGGTCCTTCAGCGATACGACATCGTTGCCCAACGACGCGCAGTCCTCCTAGCACGTGGGCCCCGCCAAGCCGCCCGCGCATGATTTGCAACTGGCTGACCTGCCAGCCGCGGCGACCGTGCCGCCCTTTGCAAACGGAGAGTGAAGCGACGCTAACCGGCCGAGATAGTGTCGCGTTTCGCAGGTGGCAATCACGAAGTCGACAGACTGTTGCATAGCGGGCCGGGACTTCGCCAACATGCATCTGAAAAATGCGAGTCAATGCTTTACGACTCCGCTGGAAAGGCCAATGCAACTAACTGCTCTAGCCTGCCCTGCAATTCTTCCATCTGATCTTCACTCAACGACTGACCTACCAAACTGGCTCCGTGCAGCGCCCCAATAATCAGCAGCCCGGCAGGCCAAGCGAACAGTGCCCACGGCATCCGCCCGAGGAACCACTGCGCGTAGGCGAATATCGACGCGGCCAACATGCAAATTGCCGCGGCGAAATAGATCGCCATCACCATCGTCCAAATTTCCGGACGAGGCGAAAAACGAGCGATTATTTCGGACATCTCATCTTCCGCGCCACCCTCCCCTTCCTGCGCCCCACCTGACCAAGGTCCGACCGGCTCGCCCACCTGCACCGAGAGATGCGGGGACCAAAATCGTTGCTTCGACGGTGCGATTCGAAAATCGACGACTCGGCCGGCCATCGAAGTGTGCTCTGCAGACTCAAGCAACGGAAGCGATTCTCGAAATCGCTGCATGACGACATCCGGTTTTGCCGGCACAGAAAACTTCTGCATCGGCTGCAAGCGAAGCGATTTCATTCAAAAACCTTTCTCAATAGTGCCCATCGAGCATTCCCTCTTCCCTGAAAATCGATCGATTCACTTTACTGCAAACGAGTCCACCCTAATCGCCTCACAAACGGTCCCGATTCCGGTTACACTCTGGATCAAAGATTTATCGGTCGCTCGGTTGGAGCGTCCCCACCCAAATGAACTGAAGGCGCCCGCGGATGTCGAAACAGGAGCCCCGGCAGTACAACCAGAGACTTGGTTGGCTGTTGTTTTTCATCTACACAGCAATGTATCTAGGTTTCATGCTGTTGTGTGCATTTGCACCCACGGCGATGGAATGGCGTCCTTTGGGGGGCTTAAACCTTGCGATCCTGTATGGTTTTTTCCTGATCATTGCGGCATTGATTTTGGCTTTGATTTATGGCTTCCTCTGTCGTGCAGAAGGAACTGAAGAATGATTTACGAGTTTTCCTACACGACGGTTGGCATCTTCTTCGCCTTTGTCCTCGTAACAATTGGCATTAGCTTTTGGATGGGTCGCAAGGCGAACTCGTCGGCTGGCTTTTTTACCGCTCATGGTGAAATTCCGTGGGCAGTGAACGGCATTGCCTTCGCAGGCGACTACCTTTCCGCCGCGTCCTTCCTGGGCATTTGCGGGATGATCGCCGCCTACGGTTACGACGGATTCCTCTATTCGATTGGCTACCTAGCCGGCTGGATCGTCGCCCTATTTGTCATCGCCGAACCGATGAAACGGATGGGCAAGTTTACCTTTGCCGACGCTCTCGATGCTCGCTTCAATTCACCGGGCATCAAACTAGCCGCCGGTATCAGCACGCTTGCTGTCAGCGTTTTTTACTTGATCCCGCAAATGGTTGGTGCAGGGACATTAATCCAACCCCTGATGGGTCTGCCTTACTGGGCCGGAGTTGTCATGGTGGGTGCGGTGGTCATCGTGATCGTGATTACCGCCGGCATGGTTTCCACGACCTGGGTCCAATTTTTGAAGGGATCGCTGCTGGTTATCTTTAGCCTTGTGCTAACGGTCATGGTTCTGCAGCGCGGCCTAAACGTTTCCGATGGGGGGACCGATGGGTACGCCCTTCAGCAACTAGGCCCCTTTGACGCCGAGGCACTTGCGGGCAAAGAGATTGACGGCCGTGCCATCCTCCCGGACGAGGACGGCTGGAAAGAGGAATCCTTAGTCCGACTGCAAGACGCCGACGGCGGGTACACGGTTTACGACAAAATTGCCGAAGAAGGAAAAATACTGCTTCGCGAAGCTCAGTCCGTTTCCAAACGGGATGGGAACACGTTCATTGGCGGCCTGCCCCTTGGCGAGGGCGAAGGGGAACGGGTTCTGCACCCGGTGGGCCACGTCACCAAACTTCCCGATGGACAAACCGAGACCGGACCGCTGGGACCGATCGAATTCTTCAAAACGCTTCAAGACAGCGAAGTCGTCCTCTGGGGCAACCGGGTTGTCCGTCACGCCGATGGAACGACGACCGAAGTCTATTTCCAAAAACCGACTGCAGGAAGCCGAATCATGCGTCCGGGCGAGCACCCAAAATTTGCGGGGATTCGTGGCGAAGCGTCGGATGATTCAGGAAAACTTGTCCGCGACCGAATCAACTTCCTCTCCTTAATGCTGGCTCTCTTCTGCGGCACCGCCTCCCTGCCCCATATCCTGATCCGCTATTACACGGTCAAAGACGGCGCAGCGGCCCGCAAGAGCACGATCGTTGGGATCGCAAGTATCGGGTTCTTCTACGTCCTGACGCTGTATTTAGGACTTGGAGCGATGACCAGCGGTGCGTTGGACGTGCAATCGAACAACATGGCGGCTCCGCTACTTGCCCAGAGCCTCAGCCAATTGCTGTTCGCGATTATCTCGGCGATCGCATTTACAACCGTTCTGGGAACCGTCAGCGGTCTGATCCTGGCCTCCAGCGGTGCCGTCGCTCATGACCTCTTGGGCGGGTACTTGGGATGGAAAATGACCGACCATCAACAAGTTCGAATCGCGAAAATGGCCGCCGTCGTCGTCGGAGCGATCGCGATCGTACTTGGAATTTTGTTCCAAAAAATGAACGTCAGCTATCTGGTCGGCTGGGCCTTTAGTGTGGCCGCAAGTGCCAACTTACCGGCGTTGGTCATGCTGCTGTTCTGGAAACGAACGACTCGCCAGGGAGTGATTTCCAGCGTTATCGTCGGCATGGTCAGCTCGCTGGGCTGGATCCTGCTAAGCAGCGATACCTACAAACAGGTTTACGGATGGGATCCGGAACTTGCCTGGGCCCCGTTCACGCAGCCCGGCATCGTCACGATCCCATTGGCGTTCCTCACGCTGATTGTTGTTTCGCTGCTAACATCGCCCGAGCCCCCCGTTTCCGACTCGGGCTTGGCAGCGACTGGAGAATAAGCGTAAGCTGCGGAAATTATACCGCCCGCTAGGGCAAACCCTAACGACGAGAACGGACGAGATGAGCAAGTCGGCATTGATCACCGGGATCACCGGCCAGGATGGCAGTTATTTGGCCGAATTGCTTCTGGACAAGGGTTATAAGGTCCACGGACTAGTGCGCAGAAGCAGCACTTTTTCGACGGAACGGATCGAGCATATCTACTGTGACCCGCATGAAAAAAGCGAGTTGCGGTTGCACTATGGCGACCTAACCGACGGCCAGGCATTGACGAATCTGGTGCTTGAAATCGAACCGGACGAAATCTACAACCTGGGTGCCCAGAGCCACGTTCGGGTCTCGTTCGATCAACCGGTTTACACGCTGCAGACGGTGGGCGTTGGAGCCTTAAATGTTCTTGAAGCAGCGCGTCTGCTGCACGCTCGCAAGCCGGTCCGGGTTTACCAGGCTTCCAGCAGCGAAATGTATGGCGACGTCATGGAGACGCCGCAGCGCGAAACGACTCCGTTCAATCCGCAATCTCCGTATGCTTGTGCCAAGGTTTACGCGTTTCACCAAACGATAAACTACCGCGAAAGCTACGACATGTACGCCTGCAACGGGATTCTATTTAATCACGAATCCGAGCGTCGCGGCGAAACCTTTGTGACCCGCAAAATCACGCGAGCCGCCACCCGGATCAAGATGGGGCTACAGAAAAAACTGTACCTCGGAAACCTTGATGCCAAACGTGACTGGGGCTACGCCAAAGATTACGTGAAAGCGATGTGGGCGATCCTGCAGCAGGACAAACCCGACGACTACGTGATCGCGACAGGGGAAACCCAAACCGTCCGCGCGTTCTTGGAATTGGTTTTTGGACAGTTGGATCTGGACTGGCAACAGTACGTGGAAATCGACCCACGATACTTCCGCCCCGCCGAAGTGGAATTGCTTCTTGGCGACCCCACCAAGGCAAAAGAGAAGCTTGGCTGGACCGCGGAAACCGATCTTCGGGAACTAGCACGCATCATGGTCGACCACGACCTGGACCTCGCCAAACGCGAAGCCCACGCAGCAAGTTTCGCTGGCTCCGACAGCTCTCAGAAGGACTAGCGCTATCGCCTGCCCGCTTACGGATGCCCAGATCGTCGCATCGCTTGCTGGCAATCCCCAGTTAAAAAACGTGGTGTTGGAGTATGCGAAAGCGCCAACTCCGGCAGCCATCAAACGGATGCGCGTGGAGCTCGGCAACGAGGCGACTCGCTGGGTTGGCCAATTCGCTCAGATCTTGCCGAAACTGCAAGACAAACTGGGGGATGGCTTTTGGCTTGGCACCCAAAGGGCCGCCGAACAAGCATCCGATCGCTGGACCGCCCACTACAAAGCGGCTCGCTTCCCAAGCGGGCGATCGATCGTCGATATCTGCAGTGGAGTCGGCGGCGACGCGATCGCGCTCCGCCAGCGAGGTCCGGTTGTGGCCATCGATTCCGATCCGGTGATGGCGGCAGTGGTCGCCTACAACCTCCAGTCCGCGGCCGTCGCCAATACGTACCATTCTGCGGTCGTATGCGTAAAAGCAGAGGATCTGCCTGACTGCTACCAACAGTCTTACGTCCATCTAGACCCGGACCGCCGAGCGGATGAGAAACGTCATTCCGATCCGCAAGGCTACCTGCCCGATTTAGAAACCATGCAACGTTTGGTCGATCGCTCGCTGGGAACGGCCATCAAACTGGCGCCGGCAGCCGAAGTCCCTGACAGTTGGGAAGAGGCAGCGGAACTTGAGTGGATCAGTTGCCGTGGGAGTGTTCGCCAACAAGTCGCATGGTTCGGCGATTTCCCGGAACCGGTCGCTTGCGGCGGTCGACGAGCGACGCGTGTTTACCGCGATCGCGAACCGGTTACCTTCTTCGCCACTGCCGAAGAGTACGCCGCAACGTCCTGGGAACGTGAATACCCCGTCGAAACCGTCGCGTCTGCAGATGCTTGGTTGATCGACCTTGACCCTGCCGTCCGAGCGGCAGGTTTAACGGTTGCATTTGCAGTCGCCCAGAACCTGCAATTGGTTGGCGGACCGGCAGGATTTTTAACTTCCGCCGCCCCTCCGCCCCACCCTCTAGCGGTCGGGTACGAAGTCCTCTGGCGCGGATCAGCCGACATGAAGGCCATTAAGCGTGCAGCCGTCCAGCAAGACGTACGGTTACAAGAAATCAAGGTCCGCGGTTCGGACTTGCGGCCCGAAAAAATCCGCCCGAAACTAGCCGATAAAAAGGGACAACACCGTCCCGAAGCGACGCTACTGATCCACAAGACCTCCGCCGGAATTCAAGCCGCCATTGGCCGACGACAAACCTAAGATCGTCCGTTATTCTGAACGCCTGGCCGTCATTTTTCATTAACAAACGGTCCATCGCACACCTTCCCGTTGCCGGTGGTCCCCTACACAAGACTTCCCCAAAGCCCTGAAAGCGGAACCTCGATGTCTGATGCCCTGCGTTGTTGGCCCGTTGCGACTCGATCCGATCGACGTGCTTTCATGCGCGTCATTAAAGAGCTGTATCAAGGCGATCCAAACTGGGTGCCGCCGATCTGGAAAGTTCAAAAAGAGCTGGTCGGGTTCAAGCCTCACCCGTTTTACGCCGCCGGCGAATGCCAAGCGTTCATCGTTGCCCGTGAAGGTAAGGTGATCGGACGAATCGTGGCGATCATCAATAACGCGCACAACGATCGCTACAAAGAAAAACGCGGCTTTTTCGGGTTCTACGAATGCGCCGATGATGAACAGGCTTCGAACCTGCTGTTCGAAACCGCTGGGGAGTGGCTGAAAGCAAAAGGGATGACCGATGTCCGCGGCCCCGCCAGCCCAAGCCTGAACTACGAGTGCGGCACGCTGATCGATGGATTCGATTCCCCGCCGACATTCATGATCCCTTACAACCCGCCCTACCACGACCGACTTATCAAAGCTGCCGGATTTGAAAAAGCCGAAGACATGTTCAGCTACATCGGTCACGTCGACGACCTGAAAACGCTGGACCCCAAACTGGCTTTCATCCTTGAAGAGGTCAAGAAACGCTTCAACGTTGTCTGCCGACCGATCGACAAAAAACGGTTCAGCAGCGACGTGCGCACTTTTCTTGAAATCTACAACCGCTCGCTCGAAAACACCTGGGGCTATGTCCCGCTGAGTGGCGCAGAAATCGATCATCAAGCCAAAGAGCTGAAGTACATGTTGGTCCCCGAAATGACCAGCATCGCCGAGATCGACGGCAAACCGGTCGGCGCGGGATTCGGATTGCTTGACTTCAATCCGATCATCAAAGAGATCGGCGGAAACATTTTTCCGTTCGGCTGGATCAAATTGTTCACCAAGCGAAAGAACCTAACCCGCGTCCGGTTGATCAGCACCAACGTCATTCCCGAATACCAAAAATGGGGCCTCGGGTTGGTGACGCTGGAACGCATCCTTCCCGATGCGATCGAATTCGGAATCAAGGAAGGCGAATTCTCTTGGGTTTTGGAAAGCAACACGCTTTCACGCAAAACCATTGAACGCGGAGGTGCGACCAAAACCAAAGCGCACCGCATGTACGACAAAAAACTGTAGCCAAAGCGACTGCCCAGCGGCGATCCTACCATGCGATTTCCTTTGGCCTCTGCGAGCGGTTTTCCTCGCGGATCGGCGTAAGCCGATCCGGCAAATGCATTGGCGTTTTCTGGGCGGATTGCCGGACGGCTCGCGCCGTTCCGCTAAGAAGGTGGACGGCATTGGCTGCTCCTACGCCTACCCGCAGTGCGGGCAGGCAAGACTTTCCAATTGCACGATCCACGACATCGCTGCCCTGTGTCTATTGGCCTGCGATGGGGACCGCTTCCCAGCGAATATCGCCTCGGCGCAATCGGGTTTCCCATTTCTTGATGTCCGTTTTTCGCCGTGCGGGATTCTCTTGTTCCGGTTTGAAGAACAAGTTGGTTCCGGTAATCCGCCGTAGCGATTCACTGGCAAGAATCCGCACAGGCATCTGAGGGCTATCAAGCATCGCCACCAGTTCTTCATCCGCTTTGGCTTCCAGCTGTTCGGGGGAATAATCCCACAACAAGCGGAACAAAGTCTGTGCGGCGGCGGCGTCCATCGTCTCGGCATCTTTCTGCAAAGCCTTGGCTGCCGCCGAATTCAAATCCATTCGTTGTTTAAGGGCAGCAACATGGTCTTGGAAAAAGTTCTTCTGGTTTCCCTCGTTAAGGATCCCGTCGGCTCCGAAATAGATATCGCACTTCCCCATCGCACAAAGGGTTTCGGCTGCCAACGCAGCCACTTCGGCTTTGCGAAAACGTGTCGCTTCCCGCAGCCCCAATTCAAGGTCTTGATTGGCGGCCAGCAACTGCAACAGGTTTTGGCGAGCCGATTCGGCAATCGTATCGGGGGCAGGAGTTGCGATCCACGCTGGAGGCGTTTCAAGAGTATCCACCTTCCCTGCTCCTTCGCCGATCTTCTGCCATCGTTGGCCCGTTTCCAACGTGACCTCATCGGCGCCGTTCAAGCGGACCTTTAATGGCCCGGTCACAGCATAGACGTTGACCACTTCCAGCAGGTTTTCCTGAATGCGTGGGTCTGCTCCAGGGCTCCGAAATATCGAAGCTTCAACCGCTGCAGAACCGGATTCGGGTACCAGTTCCAGTTCCCATTGCTGAGTCCCGGTCTGGAAGGGGACGGAAAGATCGGCTTGCAAAGCGGTCACCAGCAGCTTGCCTGTTTCCAGTTCGATTTCAGTGGTTTGCTCGCCTGCATGCAAGCGACTGCGAGTTCCGCCCATCAGCACCAAGTCATACTTTTCAGGGACCGTCAACTGACTGCGAAACGTCGGCGGCGAAAAGACCAACGTCCGATCGGCGACCGGCGATTCGGGGGCAAGTCCGCTCCACTTATTTCCACCGGGAAGCAGACTTAGCAAAAGCCCAAGATCACTTGCCGTCGTCGCGACTCCAACAGGTTGGGGCGGCACTTCGGCCCCCTCCGCAGGCGGTTTCGCTGGGGGCGGTTGCACCGAATCGTCCCCCGGATTCTCCTCCATTTTGCCATCGCGATCCGCTGGAACGGCAGCCACCACGGCATCAGCCGGTTTGGGCGGAGCAACCGTTTCGGCAGGTGGCGGAGGCGATTGCTCCGTCGTTTCCATCGCTGGTGGCGTGATTACGGGAACCGCTGCAGCGGTTTTATCCGGATCGCCCACAGCCGGTTCGTCGGACACTTTATCAGGCGTCACGGCAACCGCGTCGCTTGACGGGGTGTCTGGTTCTTTGGCAGGGTCCGGTTGTTCCGTTTCCAATTCGTCCGGTTCGGTTCCTGGCAGAAGTGGGACCGCATCCTTCCCACTACCCTCAGCAACCTGTTTCCCCGAGTTCGGCAACAGCGGCGAAAAGGCCTGCTTCATCGCAAACAGAAAAACGGCGATCAAAGCGAGCGCCACCAACCAGGGGACGACCCGCGTGGCTCGTATTCGATCCCCGAAGATTTCGCTTGCGTCGGCAGCATTCCATTCACGGCTACCGGCGATCGCTGCCTTTGCGATGCGTTCGTCCCTCAAGCTGTCGCCCAGAGGCGTTCCTTGCTCTTCCTCTTTTAAACGAGTGGCCGCCATGAAGGCTCCCGAATCGGCAGCGCTGACGGGCGTCACTGCGGGATGAGGCGAAACATTCTCGACCGCTCCCTCCTGCGTGACCTGAGCCCCCTGCCCGATCCGATAAATACGGTCGCGAAGCTGCGGCGAAAAATGAGCGGGCTCCTTCAGCACCAACGTCAAAACTTCGTGGGCTCCCGCCGCTTCTGCCATGTGCAGCGGGGATTCCAAACAGGTCCGATCGACTTCGGCCGCCTGCTCGGGAGGAAGAGTACTATCGATATACTCCGCCATGATATTTGGATCGTCTGTCGGCCCGGTTGCTGTTGGCGACAAAGCCGACAGCCGGGGATTCGACAACACGGATTGGATCAATTCCAGCAGCTGCTGCGCATAGCTGCTCGCTTGGACTTTGGCCTGAAGAACTTGTTCGTCCTCAGGGCGTAGTGTCCGGTTTCGTAAAGCTAGTAGGGTTCGTAGTGTCAGTCGCATGTTCGGTTCCTCCACTATTAATAGTGTCTTGAGGTCCCTCCATCCGTGCATCATTCTCTAAAACTTTTTCCGGCGGGTGGTCTGCCGCACCCCGTCGCAAAGATTCTAAAGGCGACAAAAGGTAGGATTCAGGCACCGCCATCGGACCGAAAGGAATCGTACCGGCGAGTGCAGCACGCTGCATCACATTGTCCAGATCAACGATCCCGATCAGACGCCCCTCGGCCGTCACGACCGGCATTTGCCGTATTCCCCGCGAAGGAAGTCGCCCTAAAAGGGAATCGATCCCTTCGTCTGGCGATATCCGGGGAATGTTTCGCTGGGCAATGGTGACGACCGGCTGAGCCCCATGCCCCGCATTCAGTCCGCTGATCAGGTCCTTCAGACTTAACATTCCCAGGCACTCCCCCTCTGGGGAACAGACAGGCATTGTTTCACCCGGAAAATGCTGCCAATGGTGAGCCGCTTGTTCGAGCGATTGATCGATCTGTAAACACAGCTGGTGGGGGATGCGGATCATCACCTGAGAAACCTTCAGCCCGCGCACGGCCTCACCGATCGAGACCTGACGAGCCTCCGACATACCAGCCCAAGCGACAAAAAAGGCGATGAACAGCATCACGTAATACGAATTTAGAATCGCGATCCCCCCCATCAAAAAAGCACACCCCAGCCCGATCCTCGATGCCCACCAAGTGGCCCGAGGATAGTCCATCAGCATCGCCAACAAACTTCGCAGCACCCGGCCGCCGTCCATCGGAAACGCGGGAATCATGTTGAATACGATCAGGGCGACGTTGGCCAACAAAATGATCAATACAAAACCTGCAAACGTGATCTGATCCGTATCGATCGCATCCAAAGCATTGTTAATCGCTCCCATCGGCCCCGTCGTCGCCAGTCCCCAAAGGACCATCCCAACGATTAACAACGAAGCGATCACGACGTTGACCGCTGGCCCGGCAACGGCAATCAGTAATTCCTGAGAGGGCTGGCGAGGCATTCGCTCCAGTCGAGCGACCCCCCCGATCGGCAGCAATGTGATATCTCGCGTCCCCACACCAAAGGCCTTGGCCATCATCGCATGCCCATATTCGTGCAATGTGACGCACAAATAGACGGTCAAAACGATACAGATGGACAGCAATGCATCCTGCCAACGCCCATCATTGCGCATCCGTTCAAGCCCTACCGCCAGCAGCAGCAACGAGAACGTCCAGTGGACATAGAGAGGAATGCCGAAGTAGCGGCCCAGTGGTAAACGGCGGTTCAGCACGAAAAATCCAAGGGGTAAGAATCAACTCAATAAGAAGCGTTTTGATACCTTTTCACTGTAGCCGTGCCATCCCGTAAAAACGACCTAGGCGGCACAACCCTCCCTGAAAAAAAACTAGTTTACGCCGTTTTACGTATTCTCATCTCCTAATGCTTAAAGCAGACTATTTTGACTAGGTAAAAGAGGAAGGTTAGGAGAACCTTGCTCGCCTGCTGCAGAACGACAACTTCCGACAGGAAAAACATGAGTGGTGACAACACCGTTTCCCCACAGCCGAACCTCGATTTCTGGGGGATTCTCCGCCGCCGCTGGCTGATTCTCTTTCTCGGGCTGGCCTTCGGAATCAGTTTGGCAGTCTTTTATGCGTTCGTCGCTCCCAAGGTCTATGCCTCACGCGTTGAGGTCTTGGTCATGCGCAAGGACCCTGGGCTGCCTCAGATGTCCGATTCCCAGACAGGGGCCGCCCCACAGCAAGAGGTCGGAGACGCACTTTTAGCGACTCACATGGAAATCATCCGCAGCCCGCGTGTGATCGGCGATGCCATCGACAATCGTCAGCTTGAAGAGCTGGAATCGATTCGTTCGGAACTGGACCCGGTCTTAGCCAAATTCGATCACCGCCGAGCCGTCGTCAATTACATCATCGAGCAACTGTGGATCGAGCGAGGCGGTCAGGAACTTGCCTATGCGCCGCTAACGTTCGTCGCCGAATTCCGCCACAACGATGCAGCCGACTGCGCATTGGTCCTGTCGGCCATTACAGAATCCTATCAAGACTTCATGGCGGCGACGCTTCAGGATGCCAACAGCGAAGCGACCGGATTGATCCAACAGGCTCGCGATGACCTGACCTTGGAAATCGACCAACTGGAACAGTCCTATCGTGAATTTCGTCGGGGGACGCCGCTGTTAACCCTTGGCCCCGATTCGCTGACCAAGAATCAGATTCGCTTGGCGATGCTGCACAACGAATTGATTCGCCTGCAACTGCGGGAAAGCGAACTGCAAAGCCGAGCTTCGATCCTGGCACGAACCCAAAACGACGAATCGTTGCAAGATTTTTCCGATTTGGAACGATTGGGATTAATCGATAATCGAGATGTCGAACGCTTGGCGTTGTTGGTCAACGTGGAGCGCGGCGACGCGAATTCCGACGAGTCCTTTGTTGCCCAGCAACCGATGCGGACCACGGCCGCGAATACCGAAATGGATAGTTTGCTTTCCCTGAAAGTTCGTCTTCGCGAGGAACGCTCGCGACTGGGGGACGCCCACCCAAAAGTCCAAGACCTACAAGACGCGGTGCAGGACGTCGAACAATTCTTGACCGCCAAACGGGATGCGATCAAACCACTGGCTGACTCGCCAGAAGTCCGCAGCGGAACCTTGGTCAATGCCTACGCGAAGGTTATCGAAAAAGACCTTGAAGACGTCACACAGCGCATCGTTTTCGTCAAAGAGGAGATCGCAAAGGAAGAGAGCGATTCGGTAGACCTGGTGGACGACGAACTACGCGACCAGGAGATCCGCGACGAATTGTTCGCAACCAAACAACTTCAGCTAGCCGTCATCGATCGCCTGCGTCAGTTGAACGTGATGCAGGGATATGGCGGCTTTGTCACCGAGATTCTCCGCGCCCCTGAATTCGGGGAATTGGTCTGGCCCATCATTCCGCTGGTCCTGATCGCAGGACTTTGTTTCGGGTCCATGACCGGCGGCGGCTTGGGGTTACTGATCGATTTGGGCGATCGAAGTTTTCGATCTACCAAAGAAATCGAATCGGCCGTGGGAGCTCCGATGCTGGGAGCCGTTGGAACGATGAAATTCCGCCGCCATCGCGGAATGGACAAAACACTATCGCCGGAATTGGTCGTCTACCACCGTCCCGACTCTTCCGACGCAGAAGCCTACCGCCACCTGCGCACCTCGCTCCTTTTCCGCCCCGGCGGCAAAGAGCTTCGCGTCATCCAAATGACCAGCCCCAATCCAGGCGACGGCAAGACATTAACAACGACAAACCTTGCGGTTTCGATTGCCCAGACGGGGAAACAGGTATTGCTGATCGACTGCGACCTCCGGCGACCGCGTCTGGGGACGCTATTTGGCTTGGAAGACGAAGCAGGACTGTCCAACGTGCTTACCGGCGACACCGAACTAGTCGATTCCATTCACGAGACTCCGATTGAAAATCTTTCGGTGATGCCAAGTGGGTTCCGGCCGTCGAATCCCTCAGAGCTTTTGATGGGCAAAACGTTCTTCGAAATGCTGGAAACGTTGCGTCAGAAGTACGAATACATCCTGATCGACAGCACGCCTTTATTAGCTGTCAGCGAATCGACTTCGCTTGGACAGAAAGTGGATGGGGTGGTCGTTGCTTTAAGAACATCGAATTCTTCGCGGCCGGAAACCGAACGAGCCGTTCAGCGATTGCAGGGCGTAGGGGTGCAGGCGGTCGGGTTTGTCGTCAACGACATCGATCGATTGGCGAAACAAGGTGACGAAGTCGATGCCGGATATGGCTACGAATATGGGGGCCAACGAAAAGTGAATGCCTACTTCCGTGCTCCTCAGTCAAACGGCTAGCAATCAGTCTCCATTTCATGCGTAGCACTCCTATCGATTCATCGATGCATCCAGGAAACAATCCCAGCGAATCCCCCGTGCAATCGGCTCCATGCGCCGCCGGCATCCCATCGTCGGTGGTCCCTGCCCCGCATCATCTCGAAACACCTCCGGCCCGCCTAAACAGTCCCGCATTGTCGGCCGACACCGACGATCGCGGACCGATGCAACAGCGGTACTGGGCGCAGGTTTTACGGACCGCTGGCCCGTTGATGTTCGCCGACATGCTGGCCGTTAGCATCGGTTTCGCAATTTTCTATTCTCTCAGCGACTGGTTTGGGTCAGCGCCGGTAAATCATGGCTTTCTCTTTTGGGCCATTGCCGTTGGCCTGCAATGGGTTTGCTTTGTCGCGGCAGGGCTTTATCCGGCCGCCGGAACTCATCCCGCTGTCGAGCTTCGCCAGTTGACTTTGACGTGGGCAGCGATCGGGATGGTGACCGTTACGTTTTCCTTGTTCCATGGCCAGCCCGATTCGCCTTATCCCTATTTGGCGGCGGGGACCTACTTTTGCGCGATGCTGCTTTCCCCCACCCTGCGCACCTTCCTTCGGGCTTGGGCACGCCGGTATGATTGGTGGGGATATCCGACCCTATTGATAGGCGACGGACAACTGGCCGACCAAGTGGATTCGATTTTCGCCAGCGGTGGTGCCCGTGGTTTGCGACTGCTGGGACGATTTGACGATACCCATCGTTATTGGCAAGAGCCTAACGAGACGCGACTGGAATGGCTGGGAAATTTAGAAGATGTGATTCGGCACGCCAAACAAAAAGGAGTCTATTGGTTGGTGATCGCGATGCCAGACCGCACCGATGCTCAAAGCTTGGCTTGGATTCAGTTTTTCCGCCAACGTTTCCGGCACGTCGTCCTGATCCATACTCGACATGAACTCCCCTGCTTATGGACGCGTCCGCTCGACTGTGGTGGTCTGTCGGCAGTCAAAGTCGAAGAGCGTTTGATGATGCCCGAACAGCAGTTCATCAAACGGGTTCTGGATCTAGCCATGGTGGTAGTATGCAGCCCCTTTCTGATTCCATTACTGGCGACATTGGCGATTTTGGTTCGCATCAGTTCAGGCAGTCCGGTCCTTTACCAAAACACCCGAATCGGGCGAGACGGGCAACCGTTTGGCGCATGGAAATTTCGCACGATGGTTCCCGACGCGGAAAAAATCCTCGCCCAGTACTTAGAATCCAATGCCGAAGCGGCCGCCGAATACGAAAAGAATCACAAACTAAAAATCGATCCGCGGATTACGTTTCTTGGCAAATTTTTGCGAAAGACCAGCCTGGACGAATTGCCTCAGATCTGGAATGTGATCACCGGGGATATGAGCATCGTTGGCCCCCGTCCCATTCAAACCGCTGAAATTGTCAAGTATGGCGATACGTACGATCATTATCTGCGAGTCCGTCCAGGAATCACCGGGATGTGGCAGATCAATGGACGCAACGACACGACCTACGAAGAACGGCTGATGTACGACCGCTTTTACGTCCTCAACTGGTCCCCCTGGCTAGACCTTTATATTTTAGCAAGGACCATAAAATCGGTTTTGAAATGCGAAGGAGCCTACTGAACGGCCTCCGCATGCCGATTCAGCCGCTTGGCAACTGTTCGCACCGCCTCCTGCGGTATATCCTGAGCTTAGCGTCAGTGTCTGCTTTTTGCCCTGACCTTTGTTCTGAACTCTAGCGGGATCGATGCGGCATGGGCGATGACGATTGGCAGTCAAACCGCAAATCGGAAGACCCCGAATCGATTCGCCAAGCCTATGAGGAACTGGCTGAGCTAGCCGGTTCATTGGCTCATGAGATCAAGAACCCGCTCTCGGTCATTCACATGAATGTCGATCTGTTAAGCGAAGAACTGCAGGACTTGGAGGCACCGGTTCGCCAGCGGACGCTTGCCAAAGCGGACATCGTTCGCCAACAGTGCGAGCGGATGGAAAATCTTTTGCGAGACTTCCTTCGTTTTGCTCGACTGCGAAAAATCGATTTGACTCCGGGCAGCCTGAACGAGCAAATCGAACGCGTCCTGACAGCCTATGAAGCCCAAGCCGACGCGTCGCATATCACGCTGGAACGCTACCTCGACCCCGACCTTCCCGCCATCTTGCTGCACAGCGATACGCTGCAGGCCGCATTGATGAATCTGGTGAAAAATGCTTTGGAAGCGATGCAAGAGGGAGGCCAACTGTATGTCCGCACGACCAGCACACGCAGCGGCGTTGCCCTCGAATTGATCGATACCGGACCGGGCATGGAGGATAGCACCGTGATCCATATGTTCGAACCGTTCTATAGCACCAAAAACGGAGGCTCCGGCCTAGGACTTCCGATCGCTCGCAAGATCATCGAAGCCCACGGTGGCGGGATTACGGTCCAGAGCGAGATCGGCCGAGGGACGAAATTCGTCTTGGCGTTTCCGGTCCCGCGACGCTTGGCCGCAAGCAGCCAATAACCGGATCGGTCAGCACATTCCCTTAGAAACATCGGATACACTGACAGAAGGAATGGTTGAGTTACTCAAGTTGAGTTTCTCGAGGAGGGGCCTGGTAAATCAGCAGCCTTTCCCCAAGCAACCGTTTCAAAAAATCAACCCGTTTTGATTTCTCTACCGCTCTCCCCAAAAGGATTTTTTGGATGGCTATCCCGCAAGCACTTCAGTCGTTGATCGATACCGGCACCAAACTGTATTTAGATTCGGTCGAGCCCAGCGAAATTGACCAGAACCTCGCATGGGGAGCTGTCGGAGCGACCTCCAACCCAGCCATCATTTCGGGAATTGTGAAAACAGGCAGCTTGGATTCTGAAATTGAATCGTTGCTTGCCAAGGGATTTGACGACGACGCGATCGCCTGGAAATTGACCGACCAACTGGTACGCCAGGCTCAGGACAAGTTGTTGCCAATCTGGAAAGAGTCAAAAGGGAACGCTGGCTGGGTCAGTTTCGAACTCGACCCGCTGCTTGAAGATCCCGACGAATCGCTCTCCGACGCCGAACGCACCAAACGCTATATCGAACTGGGGAAAAAATGGAGCCAAGGGCATTCCAATCGGATGATCAAAGTGCCAGCCAGTCCCGCCGGCTTGGCGGCTCTTGAAGACCTGGCGGCTGCAGGCGTGACGCTGAATGTGACCCTGATCTTCACGATGGACCAATACGTTGCAGCCAGAGAGGCGATTTGGAAGGGAGCTCAGCGACGAGAAAACCTGAATGGATTCAAGAGCGTTTACAGTATTTTCGTCTCGCGGATTGACGTTTACACCGCTCAAGAAGTCTCCGAATTATCGGCAGACGCTCAGGGCGAAGTCGGAATCCTGAACGCCAAACGGGCCTGGGCAGAGAACCAGAAATTCTGGGCAAACCTTCCTCCTTCGCTGGAACAGGAACTGATTTTCGCCAGCACCGGCGTCAAGACCGAAGGCGACCCACCTTGGCGTTACGTCCAGGCCTTGGCGGGGAGCGACATCCAAACGAACCCACCCGAAACCAACCAAGCCGTCGCTGGCAGCAACGTCCAGTTCACGCGAACCGTGGACCAGTTGCCCTCCGCGGACATCCAAGAAGAAATCGACGCCAAAGTGGATTTCCAGGCGATGCACGATCAGCTGATGGAAGAGGGAATCGCCAAGTTCGTCAAACCGCAGCGTGCCCTGCTTGCGGCAATCGCCGACAAGCGCGCCGCATTGACCACTTAGAGGCCGCGGACAGCTACAACAACCAACGAAAAGTTGGAACCAGTAGCCTTCCCAGCTGCATTTTCAGGCGTCGCGTCGTCGATGCCCCGCACGGACTTGGTTCGAGTAACGCGGGGGATTCGGTCGTGCGAATACCGCTGGCCATCTGCGATTCAATGATTTCGCGAACCTGACGGGCGACGTCTGGGCTGTAAGCGATCATGCCAACTTCCATATTCAAATTGGCAGATCGCTCATCAAAGTTGTAGCTACCGATGACCGCGATGCAGTCGTCGATCACGACCGCTTTATTATGCAAATGTTCGGTCCCTCCGGCTTCATAAATTTCGATACCGGCCTCCAACAAAACGCCCTTGAAGTTCTCGAAATCGGAGTAGGTCGCCAGACGGTCGGTCGTTTGCAGGGAATTGGTGCACAGCACCACGCGGACGCCGCGTCGCCGTGTTTCCAGAATCTGCTCCAAGTCATATCGCGTGAAGACCGGATACGGCGTCTGAATCAGCAGGGAATACTGTGCGTTGTGAATCAATTCCTGCAATCGCCGCTGAACCGTCTTGGCCTGCTTCCCTGTATCCGCCTCGTGAACGAATTCCAGTTCGACATCCGGGTCGCTTTGTTGATTCCAGTCATTCCCGGTCTCCAGTTGCAACATCCCTTCGGCGACAACCGCCTGGAGCGAAGCCTGAAGCAACTGAGCGTAGTCTTGGTCTGACTTTGCCGCACGCCAATGCCGGGACCAATCATCGCGGGTGTTGGGCAACAACCGAAAGATCGATTGCCCGATCAGGTTCATATCTTTCAGCGGTTCCACATGCCCATGATTCCAGATCCATTCGAAATAGTCAGCGGCCCACTCGACAGAGGCCCCCTCAATCACCGCATCACAATCGACAAATCCAGGCGAACGCCGGCCGAAATGGGCATCCTGCAAGTTCCGGCTACCCATTACCAAAGATTGGCGATCGACGATCAACAATTTGTCGTGCATTCTTCGATTCAGCAGAATCGGGTGCAAATTATTCGGCGGTCGATAAACGCAAACTTCGACGCCCTGACTACACAGGTGTTCATGCAGTCCCAGCGGCAACCTGGACATTAATCCATCGACCAACAACCGCACCCGGACGCCTCGCTGAGCGGCCTCGGCCAGCAACTGCAAAACGGCTGCGGGAACGCGTCCGGTATCGACTGCGTAATACGCACAATCGATTTGGTACTCCGCTTGCTGGATCAGATCTGCCCGAGCCTGCAAGGCTTCTTGATGGCCGGGAAGCAAGCGAATTTGATCCGCCAGGGCGTTTTTTGAGCCGGGCCAGCCAAGCCCGATCGCAATGGCGATCGCAGCGAGCAATGTCCGACAGGCAAATCCCATTCAAGACTCACGACGAAAGTTAAAAAAATAGAAAGAGCAAATGCGGAGCCAGATCGGTTGCATGCAGAGTACATGTATCGGGATAGCAAGAGCCAGGAATCGAGTCCTCTTGCCGGTTCTGGCAGTTCTGGACGTCGGAAAGTACGGCGAGTGACAGAACCAGCAGGGAGAAACTAACCGTTATCTGTCCCCCAGACCAAAGGGGCGTCGGTTGACAGTTGGGGAGGGAGACCCTAGATTCGCTCTGCCAATCGACGGCGACGATACGCCATTCCTCCAACATTTCGCGAGCGGACTGGTCAGCAGGCAATTCACCGCAATTGCATGGCAAGCTGGCCCCCCCTGTTTTCGCGCTTAAGCATTCGAGTTCCCAGTTGCATGTCTGTTGATCTTGAAGCCATTGCCCGTCATGAACGGTGCGATTCAGTCAGTTTGCGTAATGCCCTCCCCCTTCTTGAGCAGGGCTATCTTCCGCCCTATTTGGCTCGATACCGAAGGGATGAATTAGGAGGTCTCTCCGAAAATTCGCTTTGGGCGTTGCTCGATGCTCTTCGGCAAGAAAAAAGCCGCGCCGAGCGTCGTGAAGAGCTGCTTGAACGCTGGAACAGCACTGCGGTCAAAGACCCTGCAATCGAACAGGCGATTAAACAGGCGACCAGTCGCGCGATGCTGGATCGTATTGGGCGCCGCTTGCGTGGAGAGACGTCTGAAGAAGCCAAACCGGCAGACCGCCTGGCCGCACGAGCGCTATCTCCGCAGCCTGGCGATCCGAGTGACTTAGCGAAACTGGCCAATGTAGTTTCCGAGGAAACCGCCGACGAAGCACTCGACGCGATTCCACAATCGCTGGCCGATCGCTTGGCCTCCGACCCTCGCATGATTCAGGCCGGAGTCCGTTGGCTAGCCAAAAATGCGAAAATCCAAGTCTTAGAAGTCTCCGACCCGCACGGTGGCGAAGAAGAATCGGCGCCGCCAACGAAGTCGAAGAAGAAAAAGAAGTCGGCAAAGAATTCGTTAAGCCCTACCACCGATGCCACAGCGGCAAAGGAAGCGTCCAGCCTTACCGAAGTAAAACCGACTGACGAAGCTGCACCAGCTACCGAAGCTGCACCAGCTACCGAAGCTGCACCAGCTACCGAAGCTGCACCAGCCACCGAAGCTGCACCAGCCACCGAAGCTGCACCAGCCGCCGAAGCCGCACCTGCTACCGAAGCCGCACCGGCTGCCGAAGCCGCACCTGCTACCGAAGCCGCACCTGCTACCGAAGCCGCACCTGCTACCGAAGCCGCACCAGCTACCGAAGCCGCACCAGCTGCCGAAGCCGCACCAGCTACCGAAGCTGCACCTGCTACCGAAGCCGCACCCGCTGCCGAAGCTCCTCCTGCTGCCGAAGCCGCACCCGCTGCCGAAGCTAAAGAGAACAAAAAGGAAGCTGCTGCGGAATCGAAAACCGCGAAGGCTAAGAAGAAAAAGATCTCGCCTCGACAACGTCGTCGTCGCTGGTTGGTTGGCGTTCTTCAGCCATTGGCGAAAAAAGCACACGCTCCTGGCCGTCTGTCGGCATTCCAGAAAGTCATGCTTGGACGAGCCCTTCGTTCGCAAGTCGCCAAATGTGCGTTTCAATACGACGCGACCAAGCTGGTTGAGCATCTGCAGAAATCGTCGGTCCAGGTAAACCCCGAAATGGGTGACACCTTTGTCGAGATCATTCAAGAACATGAACAATCGATTCGTGACGCGTGCGAAGGCGCATGGTGGGACGAATTGCTTGATACCGCAGCTCGCCGGCTAGTCGGAGTCGCCGCATGGCAACTTCGCAAGCAAATGCTCCGCGAACCTGTCGAAGCCAAAGTGGTCATGTCGATCGATGCGATCGGTCCTCAAACCGTCGCGGTTGCTGTCCTTTCGGCATCCGGCCGCTTGTTGGCAACCGAAGACCTACCATGCCAGCTCTCGCGGTCCACGCGTCAGCAGGTTGTGACTCGTCTAGGTGAACTGGTTCATCAATTCAACGTCGACCTGATTGTGGTTAGCAACGGACCGGCTCGACGCCCAACGCTTGTCTTGCTGAACGAATTGCTTGATCAATCCCAGCCGGGATCGATCAAATGGGCATTGGCAGACCGAAGCGGTGCGGACCTGTACGCCGGTGGCGCTGCGGGCAATCGCGAAATGCGAAGCACCCCACGTCGCTTCCGAGCGGCCGCTTGGCTTGCTTTCCAGGTCCTCACCCCGGCTCAAGCTCTGACCAAGGTTGACCCAACGAAGCTACGGCTTGGATCGTTCCAACGCGAACTTTCCGATGACGCGATCGCCGAAGCGGTTAACGACGTATTGATCAGTGGCGTCAGCAGCGATGGCGTCGACATCAACCGAGTCGACTCGTCCTGGCTTGCCCGTCTGCCCGGCATGGATCCTCAAGTCGCAAACGAGATCGACAGCCGACGTCAAAAATCGCTGTTCACCTCGCGTGACGACCTTGCAGAAGTCACCTGGCCCGACGCCGTTTCCCGCAACCAAGCAATCGCATTCCTGCGTGTCTTTGGAAGCGAACAAACGCTTGATGGCACCCTGGTTCATCCAAACGATTACCCACTTGCCGAAAGGCTGATGGGGGCTTTGGAAATTCCAGCGCCACCGGCCGCACCACCGGGATATGTCCCTCCACCGCAGCCAGGCAGCGAAGAAGCCTCGCCAACGGAAAACGAAACTCCAGCGGCTGCCGATGCGGCAGCAAGCACCGACGGGGAAACTCCTGCAGCCGAAGCAACAGACCCATCCGCGGTCGAAACGCCTGCAGATTCTGCAGTCGAATCCCCTGCAGAACCGGTTGCCGAAGAAACCCCCGAAACGGGCGAAACGGCCGCTCCAGAAGCAGAAACCGAATCAGCAGTCGAAGCGTCTGCTGAAGAAGGCACTCCAGCGGCATCGAATGAAGCCACCGAAGGCACCCCTGCGGAAAACGAATCCAACGATCTGCAAATCGAAGGCTTTGGTGCTCCTGAAAAATCGGTTGTGACCGAACATTCCATGACCGCTGCGATTCCCGCACCGGAACCGGAACCTGTTTTCGCACCTTACCGTCACCCGCTGCCGCCTTACGCAGACCTGGAAAAGCGTGCGAAGGAATGGCAGATCGGATTGCACCGCGCGACACAAATTGTGCAGTGGCTCTGTGATCCCTTCTCCGGTGGAGGCGTAACGCTTGATCCGCCAACAGCGACGATGGACCGAGTTCCAAAACTTGCAGCGCTTCAACCTGGCACGAAAGTGGCCGGCGTGGTTGTTGGCGTGGCAAACTTCGGAGTCTTTGTCGAACTGGGCCCTGACTGCAACGGTTTGATTCACGTCAGCCGGCTATCGGATCGCTTTGTCGAAGACATGAACGAAGCGGTACAAGTTGGCGATGTGATCGTCGCCTGGGTAACGGGCGTGGACGCCAAACGACGCCGCGTCGCCCTCTCCGCCGTTTCTCCGGAACGGGAAGCGGAACTGGAAAAAGAACGCAACGAGCAACGACAACAACGCGGACCGCGTGGCCGTGGCAACGCGTCTTCAGCAGGTGGCGGCGGACAACGTGGCAACCAAAGAGATCGCTCCGAAGGTCAACGACGCGGCCAGAAAGGCGGAAAACCAAGTGGAGCTCCTGCCCGAGGACGTGGCGGAGATTCACGAGGCCGCGACAGTGGACGCCGTGAAGGAACGCCTCGCACCTTCACCAAAGTGGCTCGCAAAACCGCTCCGCCACCTCCCATCAGTGACGCGATGGTCAAGGGTGACGAACCAATGCGATCGTTCGGCGATTTGGCTCAATTCTTGCAAAAGAAAGTCGAACCTGCGGAACCTAAGGCCGTCGCCAAACCGGCAACCGAAACCAAGCCAACCGAAACCAAACCCCCTCAACCAGCCTCGGAAGCCCCGCCTTCCGATCAAAGCAATCCCTCCACGGAAGGGAAGGATGAATCGTCCGAATGAGCGATGACTTTGACGAACGTATCGAAGCGGCAATCAATCGTGGACAACGGCGCAGCCAATTCCACAAAGAAGCGGAACGCAAAGAAAAACTTTCCGCGGAAGAACTGCGACGATTGCACACCGAGTATCGCCTAGCACTTTCCGAACGGATTGAACAAGCGGTTTCCAGACTTGCCAACCATTTCCCAGGCTTTCGATACGAAACGCTTTATGGGGAACAAGGCTGGGGTGCAGCGTGCTGGCGAGACAACCTGAATGTCGAAGAGGGACGACGCAATAATTTGTTCAGCCGAATCGAATTGATGGTTCGCCCGCTAAATGAATACTTTGTGCTGGAACTAAAAGGCAAAGGAACGGTTGCTAACAAAGAGATCTTCAATCGCAGCCATTTTGAACATCTTCAAGATGTCGAGCTGGAATCATTCGAGCATATTATCGATGCTTGGGTGGTGGAGTATGCGGAACTCTATTCGGCCGCTGAGTAAGCGGATCTTTTGGTTTCCTTCCTGATTCAACAAATGCTTTCGACAGGTATCCGCATTGAGTCCCGTTTGGAAGAACCGCCTGCGAAGTATCGCTGGACCTTTGCTCGCTTTGGTGCTGTTTTTAGCTGCCATGCGTTTGCTGGTTGGCGAAGCGAAAAAGATCAGCTGGGATGAATTCACTGCGGCACTGACGGGGATACCCTGGATCTACCTCGGGATCGCCTCTCTGCTGATCGCAATGAATTATGTGCTGCTGATCACTTACGATCTTCTGGCGCTGCGATACCTGCGCAGACCCCTTCCGCTCCGGCGAGTCGCTTTGGTTGGTTTCCTGGGATACTCCCTTGGGAACAACTTGGGAACGCTGATCGCGGCCGCCCCTCTGCGGTTTCATTTCTACACGCGATGGGGACTTTCGCCTTCACAAATTGTCGCCCTGATTGCGTTTCTGGGGCTGACGTTCTGGAGTGGGCTTTGCTTTCTTGGCGGAATCGTCCTGATCGCGTACCCAGTCTCTTTGCCCGAAGACATCAGCCTACCGATCGGCACCCGAGCCCTGGGCGTCGTCCTGCTCGCGCTCTGGATTGGATACGCACTTTCCTGTGCGATCTGGCACAAGCCAATACCGATTGGTGGACTAAGCCTTCGCACCCCGCATATCGGATTGATGGGGTTGCAGACCTCCGTTGCGGCTGTCGATTTAACGATTTCAGCAACCGCTCTGTACCTGGTGCTCCCCGCCAACACGGTCGTTCCCTTTACGCTGGTGCTGGCGGCTTACCTAGTAGCGATCGCGGTGGCTTTGGCGACACAGGTCCCCGGCGGGCTGGGGATCCTGGAATTGATTTTGCTTAAACTGTTGGCGGGAACCGTAGGGCAAACCGTACTCGCGTCCATCCTGATTTTTCGCGTGCTGTACTACGTGCTGCCAATGCTGTTCGGGATCATCTTGATGGTGGTCCATGAACTGTGGGAGGGTGCCGCTCAAATGCGAATCGGTACCGCTCGAGTTACCCCACCAACCGACGACGAACTAGGTTGTTAACGGAAGCGGTGCATCGGCCAATTGCTGCAGCACCCATTGCGTTTCCTCTCGGCCCGGGACTTTTGTTCCCCAAGCGACCACCCAAACACGGAATTTCTGGATGACTCCTTTTTCTAGGAAGTCTCCAAAGATCTGCAGCTTGCAGTCCGCTTCGTCCGTCCACGTGGAAATGGCTTGATCCGAACGTGACATAAGCACCGAATAACATTGACCGTTCGAATGAAGCAGAACGTCCCCCGGCCCGCGTTCTTCGAATTTGCAATCGGAAAACGAAAGCGAGAGTGCTGGATGGCTATCAAGCAACCGTGTCTGCGTCGCCAAAACCCACTCAAAGGCTGTCAAACCATTTTCTAACGGAGCGACACGCGACTGCAACGTCACCCCAAATTTGTCGTTTTCGCTTTCCGTCAATCGAACGACGTAATTGTCTTGACGGGCATAATCATCGGAAACTTCTGGCAAGCGTTCACCAGTGGCATCCGCCAGCAGCACTTCCAGTCGATCGTCGGCATGCTGAACTTGCATGGAAACCACCCCACTCTGGTCCGCTGCATCCAAGCTAAGCGACAAGTGGTTCGCGGGTAATTCACAGGATGCACGGCCAGGTTCAGTGATTTGCCACATAAAGGGTTCCAAACGCACAGGTAGTTAGGATCGGCTAAGGTTTCCGTAAAGATACCAAATCTGCCTCGACCTGCGCAGTCGCACGCGATTCTTCCGCACGGAACGCTTCATAATTCGCAAGTCTTTATCGATCAAAACGGCGCTTCATTCGCCCCCAGATTACGCGTTTGGCACTCCCCTCCCCATTCGATGAAATAGATTGCGTGTTTGCTGGACGCCCGCTTTCAAGATTGACTACATTGTCGTTCTAACGAACTGCAATGACTCGCAAGTAACAGGAACGGAAATGCCAGATCACAACAATGACTCCCCCGAAGGAAAGCCTGGAGGTCATGACAATCGGCTGACCTACTGGATTGGCGGTGGAATCATCGCAGCAATCGTACTCGCCTTGGTAGCGCCTCATATCGCCGTCCATACCAAACTTGGCGGCGAACTGTTTCTGCGCAGTTTGCGGATGATTGTTGTTCCCCTGGTTTTCACTTCGGTGATGTGCGGGGTGTTGGGAATGGGTGACATTCGCCGCTTAGGAAAACCGGGGCTGACCGCGGTGGTGTATTACCTGCTAACCACCATCCTGGCGGTCACACTTGGACTAATTGTCGTCAACGTGCTGAAGCCCGGAGTCGGGACTGTCGCCGCATCGGTCGTCGCCGAACATACAAGCGAAAACGTTGGAAGTCCTAAGGGCAAGATTATTTCGTCTTTAGCAAGTAGCAGCGGGCTATCGAAAGGAGAAGTTGCGGAGGTCCTAGCCGATTTGCCTGAGGGAGAATCGTCGTCTCCAAGCGTGACCGCAATTGTCGAGAACATGGCGTTGATGTTGGTCACCGACAATCTAGTGGTCGCCGCTGCCGAAACCGAACTGCTTCCCATCATCATGTTTGCAATCATCTTCGCGGGAATGTTGACGACGATGGGCAATCGCGTTTCCACACTGACCGCATGCATCGTCCAAATCAACGACGCTTTATTGCAGTTCGTTATGTTGCTGATGAAAATCGCCCCGCTGGGCATTTTTTGTTTGGTCGCGGCCCGTTTTGGCGAAGCTCAATTGGCGGGACAATTTGCTCAGGAAATCAAGCAAATCGGTTGGTACTTCGGAGCCGTGATCGCCGGGTTAGCAATCCATGCTGGCCTGGTTTTGCCACTGATCTACTGGATCGTCACTCGAAAAAATCCTTACCGCTACATGCTGGATTTATCCCAGGCATTGCTAACCGCATTTTCAACGGCAAGTTCATCCGCAACCTTACCGGTCACGATGAAATCGGTCGAAGACGCAGGCGTATCGCGGCGTTCTAGCGAGTTCGTCATTCCGTTGGGGGCGACCATCAACATGGACGGGACCGCTCTCTACGAAGCTGCCGCGGTCCTGTTTATCGCTCAGGTCCTCGGCCTAGACATGACGCTGACCCAGCAGATCATCATCGCCTTAACTGCAACCCTGGCTGCGATCGGGGCCGCGGGGATCCCCGAAGCCGGTCTGGTCACGATGCTGATTGTTCTCAATGCAGTGAATCTGCCAATTGAATACATTGGCTTGATTCTATCGGTCGACTGGCTTCTCGATCGCTTCCGCACGGCGGTGAACTGCTGGGGAGACGCGGTTGGTGCGGCGGTGGTTGACTGTACGATCCCGAACGAGGTGCCGCCAACAGCCACCGACGGTTAATGTGACCTAGGGTTAGGTATCCGCAGACGGTGAAACGCGATCCCCGATGTCCAGGGGATCGCCCGTCTGCACAATCCTCCTATCCCGACGATTCCAGTGTTTCATTCGTCCCAATCGAAACTATTGCTAGTTGAATCGGACCCATTGCTTTCCGATTTGACCTCGTTCCGCCTGGAACTGCTGGGGTTTCAAATTGAAACATTGAATTCGGGCAGCGACGCGTTATCCAGCCTCTCACGCGAACTCCCCGATTTACTAATCATGGGGACCGAACTTCGCGACGGCGACGGGATCGAATTGGTTGCCCGATTGCGCACCAAAAACCCGCCTGAACAACTTCCGATTCTAATCTGCTCACTCGATTCCAGTTTAGAAACCGTCGAGCGAGCGTTCGCCGCCGGGGCCCAAGACTACCTGATCACTCCCTACGACCCTTCGGTTCTAGAACAAAAGATCCAAGACCTTCTGCAGGCCTATCGATCGGCGGTTCGGAAAAACCGGCCGAATCTAAACGCCAAAACAGGGAGCGTCCGATGAACCGTCGCTTGGGAGATGTCCTGCTGGAATTGAAGCTGCTTTCCATCGAGCAGCTTGACGAAGCGCTGTCCACAAAACCACGTGGAGAGATGCTTGGCGACTGGATGGTCGAGAAGCAATTTCTGACGTCCGCCGACCTAATCCAAGCGCTTGCAGAGCAATTTGGTGTTCCCGCATTGGACATCGACGCCACCTCGGTCGATCCACAGGTTGCCCGTCTGATCCCCGAAGATTTTGCCCGCAGTCATGAAGCGGCTGCGACCCAAATCCATGGGCGGCAAATGACGTTGGCTATGGTTGCCCCGGACGATATTGAAACGATCGCCGAAGCGGAACTGATGACCGGGTATGAAATTCAACCAGCCGTTGCCTTGGCAGAGGACGTGAAGCAAATCCTGAACCGAGCCTACGACGATCGCTCTCTCGCCCGTCAAACAATCGTTGACCTGAAACTAGCGGAACTGCGTGAAGCCAGGGAAACGGGGACCGAAGACCCAGCACTCGCCGTTCTGGTTGAACAGGAAGAGACGCCCGTGGTACGCCTGGTCCAGGCGATCCTTTCCGGTGCGGCCACCGCCAAGGCAAGCGATGTCCACCTGGAACCGCACAAACCCGAAATGCGAGTTCGCTACCGCGTCGACGGCGAACTGCAACAGATCATGACCATCCCCAACCACATTGAAAATTCGGTGATCAGCCGAATCAAGGTGATGGCGGATATGGACACGACCGAAAACCGTCGTCCACAAGATGGGCACCTAGTCGTATTCGACAATGGGAAGCGAGTCGGTTTTCGTGTCAGCAGCATCCCCACGATTGATGGTCAGAAACTTGTCCTTCGGCTGCTGGACGAAGGGGGAAAGACGTTCCAGCTAGACGGCCTGGGGATGACGGAACGAGACCAGAAAACGGTCCGTGAAATCATCGAAAAACCCTACGGAATGTTTGTTGTTACCGGCCCCACGGGGAGCGGCAAAAGCACGACGCTGTATGCCGTGCTACAACACCTCAACAAGGTCGATTGCAATATCGTGACCGTTGAGGACCCTGTCGAATTCCGGCTTCCCGGCATCAATCAAGTTCAAAGTGATAATGAATTCGGGATGGGGTTTTCAAACGCCCTCAAGTACATCATGCGGCAAGACCCTGACGTGATTATGGTCGGGGAAATTCGTGACCGTGAAACGGCCGGGACTGCCGTTCAGGCCGCTCTCACCGGCCACATGATGATCAGCACACTGCACACCAACGACGCCGTTGGAGCGGTTCAGCGAATGAGCGATCTGGGAATCGACAACTTTAAAATCGCCGGCGCCCTCCTGGGAAGCGTCGCCCAGCGTCTGCTCCGCTGTGTCTGTCGGTTCTGCAAAGAACCTGTCGTTCCCAAAGCCGGACTTTTGCGTGCACTTGATCCGCATGGAAAAATCCCGGTCGGAACCACCTTTTACCGAGGTGCGGGTTGCAAAAAGTGTTTGCAAACAGGACTGGCAGGTCGGTTGCCGATCTTCGAAATCATGTCGATGACCACCGAAGTGGTCGCCGCGGTCGAAGCGGGGATGCCACACTCGCAGCTCCGTGCTTTGGCACTTAAAAACGGAATGATCGAACTTCGCCAAGCAGGGCTAGAACAAGCGATCGCCGGACGAACCACTCTAGAAGAGGTTTACATCAAAACCATGTCGGATGGCTGGGATCGGCGCGAAGGTGCGGAAGACCGCCGCGAACAAGAGAGCGGAGTTTTAAGCTAATGGCCAGCTCCTTATCAAAACCCAAGACGATTGCACGCGGTGGAAGCGGGCTGATGTATTGGATACGGAAACTTCAGTCCATCGAAGTCGGTCCATCCAGCGCCGCCCAAGGCATTCGAATCTCGGCATCCGGGCAAGCGCACTTAATGCGAATGCTGTTGATGCTTCTGCAAAACGGTCTGTCCTTGCCCCGATCTTTAACGGCCCTCGCAGCCGACCGCTCGGTCCGGCGATACAAGCCTGCATTGATGCGAATGAAAAGCAGCGTCGAAGCAGGCAATACGCTGAGCAATTCGATGGCTCGCATGCCGCGAACATTTTCAAAAATGCAAACCCAACAGATCGCGATCGGCGAACAATCAGGTTCGCTGGAACATGCGATGGAGCGAGTTTGTGAGCAACTGGAACGCAGCGTTCAAATGCGCAAACGCGTGATCAAAAAGGTCAGCTACCCCATCCTGATTTTGGTCGCGGGTTTCGGGTTGATCATTTTCATGGTCACTTACGTCGTCCCTGAATTCGAAGGGATTTACAATTCCAGCGGAGTTGACCTGCCGGCCGTCACTCAGGTTGTCACCGGGCTTAGTCGCCTGCTGCTGCAGTATGGCTGGTTACTGATCATTACCGCTCTGGGTTTCATCGCATCTCTGTTTGTCATCCGCTCACAGCCCAAACTGGCGTACTGGATGGACAGTGTGCTTCTGCACGTCCCGCTGCTTGGTCCATGGCTCCGAGACGTTGCGGTTTTGCAGTTTGCTGAAACAACGCTATCGATGGTGGAATGTGGTTTCGTTCCCGTCGATGCCGTTCAAATGTCGGTTGGCTGCGTTCAAAACCGAGCGGTTCGGGCTGCGGTTCAAACCGTCAGCCGGTCTTGCAGTCGCGGCGAAAAACTAAGTACCGAACTGGCACGACAACCACGCCTATTCCCTTCGACGCTCTGCCAGTTAGTTAGCATCGGCGAACAATCAGGTAATTTCCCCAAAGCGATCAGCGGGACGTGCATCCATTTGCGTGAACGGCTGGAATCCCGAATGGATGCAACCATTGGCTTGATCGAACCTGTCCTGACCATCATGTTGGCGGTCTTGATCGGAGCCGTCGTGCTGTCGATCTATATGCCCATGTTCCACATGTTCGAAGTCATGGAATAATGATGATCCATTTGATTACGACGACGAAACCTGACGGGTACAGCAACGCTCTACGTCCCGGCTTTAGCTTGCTTGAGATCATTTTAGCGATCGTGATTTCATCCATGGTGGCAATGATGGGGTTGCACTATATGCGGCCAACGGGCGCCCACTCCCATGACCAAGCCTGCGAACTGACTCGACAGACCGTGCAGTTCGAATTGGGCCGATACCAAGGGGAAACCGGTCTACTGCCACGCAGCGACCTGCGAGAACTAAATACCGCCACCTACTTTGCCAACGGCCTACCAAAATGCCCAGCGCAGGGAGGTGCCTATCAATTGAAAGGAGCCGAAGTCGTCTGCCCGCTGCACGACTGATGTTCTTTCTTATTGGAACATCGATGCCATCCCCATTCGCCGCAAAGAACGACCGCTTCTTTATATCAACAAGAAAACCGGTTGCGGCTCCTAATCACCCCGCCTTACGGGGCAGTCATTAGGCAGCTTTTCTTTTGGTCGCGGTCGAATCTTCGTGGATCAATGCATCCAGTTCCGAATAGAACCGATGGATCGGAGCCGGACCGCGTTGCTGATTCTGCACAGATTCGGCAAGCCATGTCTGACCGCTATCGATCGCCGTGGAAACGCGAACACCAAGAGAGGATTTAAATCGCCCGAACCAAATCACCCCTTGGGGCCATGTTTCGGTCATTCTTGAAAGGTAGACACGATTATTGGTTGCCCAGGCAATGTGCAACGCCAGCAGGCTGCCGATTTGGTCATCCACGAAATAGGAAGTATGAACCAATTCGCTTCCTGAAACCGATTCGGCAAGACGTGAAGCCGCGGTTAACGGAGATCCTGCCAACAACTGGCGAAGTTTTGGAGCCATGTTTCGGGCTCCCTGATCAGCGCGCTGAACGATTCGCTCACATAGCCAACTGGGCAACTGCGGGTACTCTCTTCCCAACACGTTTTCGGTAGGCCAGGGATGAACCGAAACAATTTTCCCACCGGGTCGATTGTTTCCTTGCAAGGTTTTGATCACCTGCCGAGTTACGATCCGATTTAAAACCGGCTGTAAAACTCCGTTATAGGCCAGTCCAAACAACCATTGGTGCGGACGCCCTAAAGCATGCAGCCGATCCGAAGCAAAGACTTGTTCCCGCGGCGAATACCGACCGACAAACGAGAGGGGCATGTCCAGAGTTGCTCGGAGCCCATTGATTGCCTCATCGTCGGGAGACCACAATCCCAACCAGCGGTCTCCGTACAGTTCCATCGCTTTGCGGTCTAGTTGCTCATCCTGACGGATTTGCCAAGATTCCAGCAGAGGTGCCGCAAGCATCGACAGAATGCACAACGCCGCATACAAGCACAGCACCAGTAGCGTCAAACCGCCGACAACCTGCAAAGGGCCCGACACTTCGGAGGCATTGGCGAGCAAAAACTTTCCTAACAGGACAGCCGAAACAAGGCAGGGCCCCGCCAGCACCAAACCAATACCGCACCGCAGCGCACTGCTCCAGCGGATCATGCTGAGCGATTTTTTATTCAGAAACGGGGTGCCTACCGTTGACCAACTGCGAAGCCCCTTCAGCAGAATCCCTTTTCGACAAGCCATTCGCAAGGCAGCCCAGATTAACGACCCGCCGTGGCTATGGCCAATTAAATGGTAGGACCGACCGGCAAGATCGTGGGCTTGCAAAGTTTCCAGCAACTTGACCGCAGCCAATTCGCGATCACGTTCCGTATTGGCTCCCGACCAGTGAAATAGCGGTTCACTTCCGTCGGGCATGGTAACGCCACGAGGCAATTTGCTGGCAAAGCGTTCTGAAAAAGAACTGCCAATCTGCCACCAGCCGGGTCCACGATCCAGTTCCGAGGCAGCAAAAGTGCCGTGGATAGAAAGTACGATTTCAGGATTTGGTTTGCAGTTCGTCATGGTAAAGGGATGTTTACCAAATATCCGAATCGCCGCAAATAGAAATCAGCCCCGCAGAATGGCTCGCAATCGCTGCATCCAAAGCCCCGGGGGAGACAGGACGATGCCAGTGACATTCCTAGCGGAACGGCGCGAACCGTCCGGCAAATAGACGGGGATTCCAGGGCGGCGGCCGGACGGTTCGCGCCGTTCCGCTAGGAATGAAAATTGTCCGCGGTTGGCACTGCTCGTCCGACTTGTTGCGATAGCTTGGACTAAAGCACCTGTGAAACTTCAAGAAGGTCCACGGCGGGGGCTCCATTGCAGAAAATCGTGGCCATCCGCCCATAGGTTGATTCGCCAACGGGCATTTGAAGATGCCGACTAAGCCCTGGGCCTGCCTGCAGTTTGACAATCGCACCAAGATCGATATGTCGCAGCACGTTGTGTTGAATCAAGACTCGCCCCAACGGAGTTTTCTGCGCCTCGATCTCTTGCCGAACCTGCTGCGTGACGTATTCAAAATTAAATCGCACGATACCGAACTGCACCACATCGGATCGATCTTTTTTACGGAGCAGAATTTCTCGGCAATAGAGTGAATCGACAAACCGTGAATCGATCACTTCGACATCGACCAAGCAACCATGATATTGCTCCATCGAGATCGTCATGTGGTGTTCATGCACCAACAGATCGTGATAGGGAGGCGGCGTCGACTCTCTGGCGACATGTTCTGCCGACAAAAAAAGCGGCTCTTTATCCGGTTCCGGAAAAAGGGCACAGAGTTCTTCAAGTTCAATCAGAGGGTTCACGATCGCATCCTTCCTACCGCTTCAAAACACATCCGCGTCTATCTGTCGGTTAATGATTAGACAGTGCCAAGCGTGCTGATATTGGTCAGCGGAATGTCGGGCGTAGTAGGTTCGCTAGGCCGTTCGAGAACGGTATCGACCAGGAAGTAAAACAGTCTTCGCAGCGGTTCACTTTCCAGTCCGTCGGCGACCTGTTCAGCGCGAGCCTGATGCTTGTCGACCAACCGAGCCGCCGCATCAAATGCTCCGGAGGAGCGATACAGTCGACGCACGGTCGCAATCCGTTCACCCGCACTAAGAGTCGAATCCTTGGCAACCGTTGCCAGCAGTTCTTCCTGACCCGCAGGATCGAGGGCTTCGAGTGCCAGTGCCCACAGGATGGTCGGTCGGCCGCCCAAAACGTCTCCGCCGGCGATCAGTTTGTTATCGCTATCGCCGTTCCAGTCCCCCAGATCATTTAGGATCTGAAACGCGACTCCCATATTCCTGCTAAAGGTTCGAATGGCGTCCACATATTCCGTCGCGTCACCCGCCATTCGGATTCCGCTGTAGAGGGCCGCTTCAAAAGCAGGAGAGGTTTTCAGTGCGTAGACCTTCAGTGCGTCAATCGGCTTCAAACGTTTATCCAACGAGTCTCGCCAAATCAATTCGGCCCCCTGCCCTTCTGAAAGCCGCATGTGAGCAGCCGCCAGATTATCAAGCAGATCGGCCGCGGTGTCGGCGCCCAAGCTGGCAGCTTCTCGGCTGACCAATCGGTAGCCCATGCCGATCAAGTAGTCTCCAACGTTAATCGCGGTCGCCAAACCGTGGCGATGATGCAGGGCCGGTTGTCCATACCGGAAACTATCATCGTCTTGGATGTCATCATGAACCAAGCTGGCTTTGTGGAAGCTTTCGATCGACATTGCCGCCCGGCGAACGCTATCGGAAATCTCCGTCGTCGCTTCAGCCCCCTCAGGCCCGGTGCAACGGTCTCCGCTTAATGCATCGTACGCGGCAAGCGTAATAAACGGACGGGAGTGCTTTCCGCCGCGGGAAAGAAAATCGTAAGCGATCGCTTCTGTCGCCGCGATCGGATCGATCCCGGCCAATGGCGAATCCCCATCGGGAATCACAATCGGATCTTTTGATCGTTGCGGCGGGACGATACGCGTCAACGTATCGGGAGTAAAAAGATCGGCGGCAGCCCGCATCAGATGCACATAAGAGCGAGTCTTGGCGACTGCGGGACGGTACTCCGTCCGGATCATGTCTGCGACCCAGGGTTCATCCACACTGGTATTGCGACAGTCGCTGCTTAGCAGGGGAACCGCCATGCAGGGAATACCTGCCAACAAGATTTTGTCGATCGCTTTTTCCAGCACGTTCAAGCAGGCCACACCGACAATCGCGTCGACGTACCCGCTGACAATAATTTTCATCACGACGGGCGAGCCCTCGGCCACCAAGACGCGATATCCTTGGGCTTCCGCTTCACTACGAAAATCGGCGATCGAGCAGGCACCGCAGCGTTTGCAGTCCATTCCGAATTGATCGTAATCCGCCGGACAGCCTTCCGCATGTTTCAAGCAGTGGGGCAGCAGAAACAACCGGCGAGAAGGCTCCGTTGCCGCAACAGCGTCTTTCCAGAACGCCGAGCTTAACATCACCATGGCCCAGCCGAGGTAACCTTCGGGCAGCCCTGCGTCTTCCAGGGTACGCCGGGCAACCTGCTCCATTTGGTCCTTGTTCAGAGGGACCGCCTTGTCCAGTTTGGCCGCCACTTCATTGCACCGCTGGCGCAGCGCTTCGCGCTCGGTAAGCGTTTCGGGCACCATCTTCAGGTGGCTGGTTTTACGACGGGCAGTACGAGTCGGCGGAGCAACCGAGGTTCGAGACGAAGCCACGGAATTCGCATCGGTGGAGGGGAGCGGGGCAGTCGACAAGTGGGAGTTCCTCAAAGCGTACGATTCTGTGCGTTTAGAAAACGATTTTGGGGACGCTGCGGTGGGGGAATGCTGCCGCCAACAGGCGATACAACCGGGAGCAATTGGATTTCTAAAGGACTAACATGTTTCCGACGCATTATCATTTGCGGCGTGAAACTTTAGAACCCGGCAAAGTGCGGAGGTCGCAAATACGGCTGGATACATTCTTTCGTGATACCACAATTTGGCAAAGTAAAACCCAATCGGCCAAGCTTCCTGCTCGCGACCCGCCGCCACGGCATCCACCAAAAAGTGAGCCCCCCGCGAGATCACTTGTGGCAACCTTGTCCCCATCATATCCGGATTTTCACCCGTTGTGGGATCGGTTTCGGTTTCCTGCAAGGAAAGGGCCAGATTAGGGTCCTTCTCTGCAACCGCAGCCAATCCTTCCGTGACTACGGCGGTTTCTTCCACACTACTACTGAGCGGAATCCCTTGTCGATTCTCTGTCGCGTACCCACGCGACTTCAGCCAACCACCCAGCGAGGGGCCCCCTCCCCAACCTCCGTCGGGGTTCTGTTGATCGACCAGAAACTGAACCGCTTTCTGCACCACCGCCGGCCGCTCTCGTTTCCCTTCGGCATACGCCAGCAAAACTCGGCCAGTCCCGTAAAACGGGTTTTCTTCATTTGGCAGATCCTGGTTGCCAAACCACAAAGGAAGCCACCTGCCATCGGCTTGCTGCTGACGTTCCAAAAATTCAAATCCCTTATCAATCGCTTTGTCGACTCGCTGTTTCAAATCAACGTTGCTGGCCGCCGTCGATTCTGCCGCGAAAAGTTTCGTCAGCGCCCGAATCGCATGAGCCGTCAAATCGACGCTGCTGCGATCGAAAGGCAGTTTCCCCCATCCACGGCAGAAGGTTGGCCAACCGCCATCTCGATTCTGCAGTTTCAGCAACCATTCGGCCCCCTCAAGACTCGCCCTTTCGATGTCGGCTTTGCGATCCTCCGCGGCACCCAACGGTTTGGCTCTACCCAAACATGACAACAGAGCGAGCATTGCCCCCGGCGTGTCATCGCCATCGGGAACCGCACCGCTCAAATCACTCCAGCCCCATCCCCCGGGTGAAGCCCCGGTGAACGGATGCCGTTGGCGATGTTGGCAACTCAGATGCCAGTCGATCAACTCTTGTGAACACCACGAATCGTCCGCCCCTTCCAACTGCAGCGTTTCGGTCTCTGCCAAAGCGAACATCGATAGCGAACTAACCCACGTGGCAAGGTTCGTATCGATCGGCCAACTACCGTCCTCCAGCACACTTCGTTCAAGAAATTCAATCGCTCGTCGTGCGACCTGACAATCGGCTCGATCGGTTGCTGCCAGACTCATCAGAACAAACGCAGTCAGCGGAGTCGCTTCCAGGTAGCCTCCACTCGCCGGCTGCATCGATTCCAGAACACGCATTGTTTTGGGAACGGCGGCGGCTCGTATCGCTCGAATCGGCAAAAAAGCGGGCGGCCCCTGGAAATGTCGTGCCTGCCCGATCGCAACAAGTGCAGGGATCGCATAACTAACAACCGGCATCTGCAAGAACCGGTACATCGACTGCGGAAACAGGGCGGCTTCGAAAGGAAGTCGAGGAACCTCTTTCCAAGGGACCATGCCAGCGATCGCACAATTGGTCAGGATCGGAACAACAAACGTTTTGTCGGTCCCGTAACGGGCTCGCAGACCGTCAATTTCTCCGGACACCTTCAGGTAGGATTCGGCCCGTGAGATCCGCAGTGCGTCCCCGGATGCATCGTCGCCACTGACATCTTCCTGCGCAGAACCATTCGTCGAGAAACCGGGACCGGACAGATAGGGACTTGCCAAGCGGAACGCCGCAACCGCAAGGTAGGTTGTTGCGATATTGGAATGGCTTCGATCGGTGTCGCCGAAACCTCCGTCGGCATTCTGCGCGGTTCGCAGATAGCCGATCCCGCGTTGCACCAACGCCTGCAGACCGGTTGCCTGCTGGGTGTCGGTACCGGTTGAACGGAGGACTGCGGCAATCGCGCTGACGGCGGTCGCGGTCGAAAGAGCCGATGGGGACAGCCAACCGACCCAGTGCCCTGACGGGGTTCGTTCTGCCAGCAGGTTGGTTCGCAGTTTCTGTAAGGTGTGCTTCAAATTCGGCGATGCCCCCGAAGCTAAAGGACTGTTTGGGTCATGCATCATTTTTCGTTGGGTTTAAACTCTTCAGCAATCTCGTTGGGTATTTCCGAGCCATCGGTCTGGAGTTCTCGTTCGATAATTTCATCGCGAAAATTCTCGTCTTCGGCTTCGCTCTCTAAAGGAGCTTGCTCATGCTGGTGGACCGGATCGTACTGAAGTTCCGCTAATATGGGAAAGTGATCCGAGCCTACATAGCCCAGCCGCTGCACGCGGCGCAAGCTGAATTCCCTGGAATGAAAGACATGGTCAAGCGGGAAACGAAACCACCAATGGGCGGCATGAAAACTATTAAAAAAACCACGTCCGCGGCGTGGATCCAGCAACGAACTTCGTTTCAGAAAAAGTCGCGTCGTCGCCGACCAAGCCACATCGTTTAAATCGCCGGCGACAATCGCCGACAGACTAGCCTCCTGCAATTCCTCGGCCAGCAGGACCAGTTCCGCATCCCGGTGCGACGACGAATTATTACGAAGAGGTTCGGGTGGGCGGGGATGGACGCCACAAATTCGAATGATCTGGCCGCAAGACATTCGGGCGTGCACATGAATCGAGGGGATGTCCGACTGCACGAGAAATCGGACCTCGCTTGATTCCAAGGGAAATCTGGAAAAGAGAGACATCCCGTACCAGTTTTCCTGCGGCTGAAGCACCTGATAAGGGTAATCCGAGAAATGGCCTGAAACCTGATCCACCCAGCGTTGGTTGGTCTCAATTGCGATCACAACATCCGGGTCCGCTTGGCGAACCGTTTCCAGCCACAAAGAGTGCTGCTCATTTTCCATTTCGACATTCGACACCACCACTCGAATCGTACGACGATCATCGGGTCGTCGGGTTCGCAACACCTGCCGCGGCGCAAGCGGCGTGTAAGCAAAGATGCGGAAGGTATGCAAAGCAATCAAACTGCTAGCCGTCACGACAACCGCGACATCAACCGTCCGCCAAAGGTTCCCCAACTGCCATCCACACACCAAGTAGATGGCCAGAATCAGGATTGCCAAAAGAACAATTTGCAGGCGAGGAAAATCCCAGCCGCGAATGAACCAGTGCGGGTGTCGACTTAAATTGACAAGAGTCCCTCCCACCAAGCAGGTAAGGAGGGCAACCATTGTCCATTGCAGACCGATCAACAAATTCATCCGCGCTTCACTGTGGGGAGAAAAACCGTGACCAAAAGGGGACGAATTCACACGCAAGCATGATCGATGCCTAGCCTAAGGACCAGCCCTCACGTGGTTCACGGCGGAGGAACGGATTCGCTTCAGGTACCCCTGGGCACTCCATACGTTTCGGGTCCCAGCTGATTTTCTTGCCGACTCGATAAGCGACATTCCCTAGATGGTTGGCTTCGGTCAAAGGCCCTGCATAGGAGAACGGACTGGCCGTCTGTCCTTCGCCCAAGCAAGCGTTCAACCATTCTTGGTGATGACCAGGAGAATCGGGAACAAACGGGGCGGGTGGCTGGAAATCGGTAAAATTGGCTTCGGGCAACAGTACGTGCTTTCCATAATCGGATAACAACATCCCCTTGGAACCGACAAACAAAACGCCGCTGCCCCACTGTGGGATCGCTTTCTGTTTCCACAATTCCGGTTTGTCGGTCCCCTGGTACCAACTCAGTTGAACCGGTGGCATGTCGCCTCGGGCGCCATACTCGTAAACCGCAGTCATCGATGCGGGAGCAATTTCGGGATGCGGCGGCAAGCCGAAGGCTTCGATGGTTTTCGGCGCATCCAACTTCAGCGCCCAGTACGGCAGATCATTCCAGTGACTGCCAAGGTCCGACATGGTTCCGTTTCCAAAATCCCACCAGCGATACCAATTGGGGCCGGGGAAGTAAGCGGAATTGTAGGGCCGATTCGGAGCTGGCCCCAACCACAGGTCCCAGTCAAAGTAATCCGGTGGCGTCATCGCTTCCGTCGGACGGGCATCGATGAACAGACGGTCTTTGTGCTTCGCCGCGTCCTCCTTGCTTTGCAATCCCCATGCCCTGGAAACCCAAACGTGTGCTTCGCTAACGTCACCGATCGCGCCGCTCTGGATCAATTCCACGACTCGATGGTAATTGTTGCCAGCGTGGATCTGAGTTCCCATTTGCGTCACGACTCCAGCTTCCGCTGCAGCCTCGGTGACTCGGCGAGTCTCGGCGACGTTGTATGCCAAAGGTTTTTCGCAGTAGACATGTTTTCCCAGCAGCAGGGCAGGCATCGTCGCGTAGGCATGCGTGTGCTCGGTAGTGCTGACCACAGCGGCGTCGATTTGATTGCCAACCGCGTCGTACAGTTTCCGAAAATCCTGAAATCGCTGCGCCTTCGGATGCCGTTCGGCCATTCGGTCGGTCGCTCGCGAATCGACGTCGCAAACCGCGACAACATCAACCTGCCCCGAAGAGGTGATCGCTGCCAGATTCGAACCACCTCGACCACCAACCCCAATAAATGCGACGCGAAGCCGGTCATTGGCTGCCGCTTGCAGTGCACGGCTTCCGACCACGGCGGTTGCGGCAACGCCGCCGGCAAGCAGTGCCTGACGGCGATTCAAAAGATTGGGTTGAGGCATGTTTGTGCTCCTAGGAGGGAAGGATGAAGGCAGGACCACTATTGTAATGCGGCGCGAGCCGCTTTAGGGGCATGACCAATAAAATCGCTTTAACCCGAAGAAGACCTACCAATCGACCGGTTTGGGCTCCGCTTGCCGCAGGAATTTTCGGTTTCGTGAATATACTTAGATTCATTCTTGAAGCTCTCGTCCGTCGAACGACATCCCCCCGCTTGGCGTCGACCGAATCCGTAAGATTTGAGCGAGGATAATTTTTTCGCCTGCTATTCGCTTGGTCCATGTCCAACACGCCCCCCAAAGTCGCTCTGCTACACGAATGGTTTGATTCCTATGCGGGATCCGAACGTGTTGTTGAGCAGATGCTGGAGGTCTTTCCGCAGGCGGATCTATTCGCACTATGTGATTTCCTCAAACCAGAGGATCGCGAATTCCTAAAGGGACGCGAGGTGACGACCTCGTTCATGCAACGATTGCCGTTTGCCAAACGGACCTTTCGAGGTTTTCTGCCGCTGATGCCGTTGGCCGTCGAGCAGTTCTGTTTTGACCCGTTTGACGTTGTCCTTAGCAGTAGTCACTGCGTGGCACACGGAGCCCTCACCCGCGCCGATCAATTGCACATCAGTTACGTCCACAGTCCGATTCGCTATGCCTGGGATTTGCAGCACCAATACCTGCGGGAAAGCGGGCTGTCCTGGGGTATCCGGTCGATGATCGTTCGTATGATCTTGCACTACATGAGACTTTGGGACCGGACCGCCGCCGATCGCGTCGACCACTATGTTGCCAATTCGCACTACGTCGCCAAACGTGTTCAAAAAACCTACCGGCGTCCCTGCGAGGTCATCTACCCACCGGTCGACGTGGAAGCGTTTCCACTGCAAACCGAAAAGCAGGACTACTTCCTAACAGCTTCCAGACTGGTTCCCTACAAGCGAGTCGACATCGTTGTCGAAGCTTTCCAGAAACTGCCCAAGCAACGCTTAGTGGTTGTCGGCGATGGCCCCGACATGGAAAAAATCAAACGTTTAGCAGGAAGCAATGTGGAGTGTGTCGGTTACCAATCCCACGCGGAACTGCGTCAGTGGATGCAAGGGGCCCGCGCGTTCGTGTTTGCCGCGGATGAAGATTTTGGAATCACCCCCGTCGAAGCCCAAGCATGCGGCACCCCCTGCATCGCTTACGGAGTGGGCGGGTCCCTGGAAACCATTGCATGCGGTCAAACCGGCCTGCACTTTCCACAGCAAACGGCCGACTCGGTCGTCGACGCGATCGAAAGGTTCGTTAAAGATCCTAACCGGTTCGAACCCGAACGGATCCGCCAGCACGCGGAGCAATTTTCGGCGTCTCGTTTCCAACAACAGATGCAAGCGTTCGTTCACGACCGCTGGCAAGACCATCAACGATCGATGTCACTGAGTTAGTCAAGCAAGAAGAGGAAACCGAGCAAGCGTCCTGCCGCTATCGATCACTTCAGCGACTCAGGCAGGCTGGTGACTTAGCGATGGTCGCCTTTCGCTTCCGATTGAAACGGCAGTGAATCAGGCGACGGGGAATGCTAGGCGGGAGTTTCAGGATGCTGTTTCTTCCAGTGCTTAAACGCTGGGCCCACTCGATTCATTGGGATCCAACGACCGCGCGTTTTGCTTTCACTTTGCAAAAGCGTTTCCGGAGCAATTTCCCCCCGCTCAATCCTCACCAGAAGATCCGGTTCATTGAGCGGACCTACGGCTCGAGCTTTCCCAAACCAGCCCTTCTTCAAGAAAAACCAATCGGTCGACATTGTTCGTCCCTTCACTTAGTGGAACTTTGGAGCAGCCTGAAGCGGCAACCTTCGAAAAGGACACATGCAGAAGTTGACCAGACTGCACTGGAACCCACCCCTTTGGAACCGAATCGACGGTTATGCCCCCCACTCGCTAGGATCCAACAACTCTTATTGTAGAACCAATTAGGAGCCCAAAGGTATCGTAGCCGCAATAAAAACCACCCGAACCGGAAACAAACACCCCAAAAGGGGCCGATTCCGCCGAAAACGGACCTCCGGCAAGTGACGCGTTCAGGCAGACACCTGAACCGGGGCGGTTCCCTTTCAACCGATCGGTTGTGGCGAAGCCGACGCGAGCGACGCGTCGGCAAACAGCCTTGCGGCCGATCGCCCAAACCCGGCACCTTCGTTTGGCGGCATCATCGTCTGGCGGCATTGCCTGCTGGTTTACTCTGCGAGAAAGACCGGTTCGCTTTCTGGCAGGTTGCCAGCAACAGGCGTCGTTCCCCACTCGCACCCCAGCATCACGCTGTTGATGCCCGAGCCGATTCCAAACATCCCGACACGTTCTCCGGCTTGGATCTGATTCCAATGGGCGCCGGCCGCCACCGAAAGCGGCAATGCCACCGATCCGGTGTTTCCCAGCCAACCGAAGGTCGCCACGTCGCGGTCGACAGGCAACCCCATCGCCTCCAGCATCAAAGCCCGATGTTTCCCGCCGACTTGATGGCAGACCGAGCGATCTATCGAATCGCTGGCCCAACCCCCGGCCGCCTGAAAACTTTTGAAAGCGGCCGCCCCGGTCGCCACCCCTTCAATCAATAAACGCTCAGAATCGGTTTCCATCAATGGAGCCATCCCGGCTCCTGCCGAATCTTGATCACTCCGGCAGAGGTCGTGAAACTGCGTGCGAGCCTTGGCGACGGCAAACTTAAGCTGGCTACCTTCGGGGGCAAGGTCACGATGCGAGAGCAAAAAGGCACAGCTACCGGAACCGATCGTCAACGAGGCAAACGCTGGCTTGACCGACTTTCGCGTCAGCGATGTGTCTCCGTTCAAGTGAGCGATCGTTTGCTCTAGCAGCGGGCGACTGTTTTCTGTCCCCAGCACGATTCCAGCTCGGATCGCCCCGGCTTGGATCAAATTGGCAATCTGCACGACCCCATTCAACAGCCCCAGACAAGCATTGGAAACGTCGTACACCCAGCAGTCCTCCCCCAATCCCAATCCATGGTGAACGCGGGATGCGGTGGCCGGTTCTAAGAAATCGCGACAAACACTGGCGTGGATCAAACAGCCGATCTCCGCAGGTGCGATTCCCGACGCCTCGATCGCTGCCAGGCCGCTCTGAATACTTGGCTCGCTCGGTAGCGTCCCGGCATCCCATACACGCCGTTCATGGATCCCGCTCATCAGGGCAAGACGCCCTTCCGGCAGCTTTAAACGCTCATAAAGAGGCCGCAAAAATTGCTCCAGCTGCTGACTGGACCAGACTTCAGTGGGGAGCGTCGCTCCGATCGAAGCGAACGAAACCTTGTCAAAATGCATGATTCAAGAAACAGGATGGAGTTGCGGGAGGCCAGATCGACTGATCTGGGACCTAGTTTACCGCCCGCGGGCTCCTTACCGAACCCGCTGTCCCCCATTTCGAGATCGCCAAACCGCACACATTTCTTTGCTAGCAAACGTGATTTATCTTTGCTAGCACCAGGGACAGGGCTAGCAAAGCAGCCTTTCAACAACATACCTGTTTATTGTTGCAGACTGAAAGTGTGGCGGTAGAGTCCACGCATCTTTGAGACGGCCACGGAGGCCAACTTGATGATCGATACCGTATTTATGCACGGAACGTCAATTCGAATCGGACGCGAATCGGCGGGTGAACATAGATATGGCCAAACGGTATAGGGCGCCCGCCCTCTAGTCATTTTCGAACGTACTGTCTGACGAGGAACTTCAGATGTCGTTGAAGCCTATCATTGGTTTGAATGCGGATTTCAGAAACGAAGCACGCTCCACCCCGGCGTTCTCGTTTTTGGCAGCAGGTTATTTTCAGTCGGTAATCAAGGCTGGAGGCGTGCCCGTCATCCTGCCCCCATTACAAGACGAAGAATCGATCCAGACCGCACTGGATGCGATGCATGGATTTATTTTGATCGGTGGCGGCGATCTTGATCCCCGCAACGACGGATTCATGAAACACCCCAGCATTCGTGAAATGGCTCCAAAGCGTGAGCGATTCGACCGCATGTTGATGGCTGAAATTTCCGAGCGACGGTTGCCCGTGTTCGGAATTGGCGCAGGAATGCAATTATTGAACGTCAACGAAGGAGGGAATCTGTTCTTCCATATTCCCGAAGACTTGCCTGACGCGGTCCCCCACCGCGATGCTCAGGACCTAAATCATCGCCATAGCCTTGATGTCGAATCCGATTCATTGGTCGGACGCGTCTTTGGCGATGGCGAAATTCGCGTTAGCAGCCGCCATCACATGGCGATCGATGAAGTGGCCGCCGGTTTCCGAGTCACCGCACGTTGCCCAGACGGCGTAATCGAGGCAATTGAGTCAGAAATGATGGATTGGTTTGCTTTAGGAACCCAGTTCCACCCTGAATCAGGAGCCGCATCGGCTCTGGACATTCGTATTTTTGAAGAATTCATTGATGGAGTGCGAGAACGAGCCGAGAACGAACTGCGATTGGTCGCATAGTTTGCTTGATCCCGCGTAAACGCAATCTCCCAAACGGTAACGGACTCTGCCGCTTGATTGCAGGAAGCAAATTTGGGAGCTGAACCGTCTGGCGAAGGATCGCTGGATTCGATGGCATGGATGCATGGGACCGAAGGATCGGGCCCAATAGAAGGTGATGGAATACAAAACTCCCGGCCGTGCGTTAGGCTCACTAAACGCACGGCCGGTTTTTTATGCGCCTCGCGAAACATTGGTCGGGAATGGGCTCTGAGGAAGGTAAGCACCAACCTTCCCGTCCACGGAAACCCGACCATGTCCGCAAGAATCTCTCATAGCCTGCTGGACCCACACATTGGTCCACGTTTGAGCTCTCTTTATCAGTGGATGCCTATTCCACGTTGGTTTCCGCCAGAGGGAATCGTCGCCTGCGGCCACCTATCAGCGATCGCCGGTGCCATCGGCCTTGGTTTATCAACGCAGTTCGCTTGGGGCGGGCTGCTAGCCGCGGCAGGCATTGTCGGAAACCACGTTGCCGACTGCGTCGACGGCAAACATGCACGCGCCACCGGACAATGCCGCAACGGCGGAGAACTGCTAGATCACTTCACCGACCCACTTTCCTTCAGCTACTGGCTGATCGGATTGGCGGTCGCTTGCGGACAATTGGAATGGGGCCTGGCGGCGGTCACGATCCTGATGGCCATGGCCGTGCTGACAAACATTCGCGCAAAACTGACCGATCAATTTGTCCTAGCATCCTTCGGCCCCACCGAATTCAAGACTCTTCTCGCCACCTTTGGGATCCTCTTGACCATAGCCAGTTTCGGCTGGCTAGGAACCATCCTGCCGATTCAATTGGCGACGGTAGGCCTAACAGGGTTGGTCCTGTTCGGAGCCCTATTGCTGCCGATTCAGCTCTACCAAGCGGTCATAGAAGTCAACCGATCGGGCAAGCAACCCGACACCAGTGAGTGGAAACAAGGGGATGCTTGATTCGCATGTTTAGAAGACGCCGGATATCCTGCTGGAGTATTCTCAGCCCGGAGGGCGACAGAACATCTGCCTCCGGCGCACCGCTCTACAGATTCTGCCGCCCTCCGGGCTAAAGGTTCACTTCGCATCGAACCGGTGGTTTACACCACCGGCAAGTATCTGCCGCCCTCCGGGCTAAAAGCACCGCACTCAGACTCGGATGGGCAGGGCTGAAATCTATAAATGACGAAGGTGCAGTCGTTGACAAGTCTACATTGGCCGAGTGAACACGTAGCCCGGAGGGCGGCAGATACTTGCCGGCGGCGTCAGCCGCCGGATACCCTGCTGGAGTATCCTCAGCCCGGAGGGCGACAGAACATCTGCCACCGGCGCACCGCTCTACAGATTCTGCCGCCCTCCGGGCTAAAGGTTCACTTCGCATCGAACCGGTGGTTTACACCACCGGCAAGTATCTGCCGCCCTCCGGGCTTACAGGTGGGAACCGCGAAAAGGAAAACCCAGCGGGCGACAGAACCATCCCTGTCTGTCGCCCGCTGGGCTTTCATTCGCACGCACGATTGGTTTCCGATGGTTCACACCACCGGAAAGTACCTGCCGCCTTCTGGGCTAAAAGCACGGCACTCAGACTCGGATGGGCAGGGTGAAATCGTCACCTACAAGTTTCACGTTCCGAGCGAAAGACGACACTAGAGGACAAAGCCTATTAGCGGGACCGACGTGTGCGGTTCCGCTAATTGGTTCTCTTCACCGTTTCTTACAGCGCGTCCGATGGCAAGATGAACTCGTTAAACGGCACGTTGCTCGATTTACCTTTTGGAGTCAGGATCGCTTGATAGACTCGATAATCGATATCTTGCGAAATCGATCGAGTCGACCCATCCAAAAAGCCGCCAAAGACAATATCGCCATGTGCCGAAGAAGGACGAGCCAAGATTGGTGCGTTCGCAGCCGTCATGGTGACGTTTTCAAAGTCTCCGCCATTGATCATATATTCTGGAGCAGGAACCACCGGAGCACCACCGGCAGTTTGCGGATCATAGTAATGCCAAACCATTCCTTGGACGAAACGTGAGGCCGCAGGGTAGCCTGGAGTGGTCAAACCAGCGGTGTCAAAACCAACGTGATGCCAAGGTCGAGCCTGCACATTTTCAGAAATGGCTAGAGTGTTCGATAGCCCATCGGAGACGTCATCCATACGGACCGTTGGTCCAACGACATCCCCGTCATATCCGTTGTTGAAAAGCGTGTTTGCTTTGGACTGGCTAGCAGCGAAGGTCACCGATCCACCGGAGGGTGGGTACATTCCGGTGTTCCCGATGTACGAGTTCTGCCCGGCTTGGCCGATCATCAACGTGTTGCTTGGACAAGCGAACAGAGGCAGCACCATCGCGGCGTTGCGGCTGTATCCATCCGGTGCGGTTTCGACAGAACCGGCAGAAAGAACAGGATAACGGTCTTCATTCCAGATGTCGTAGACAGGTTGGTTGTCTACATACGGCAGGATCGCAACTTGCCACCCGCCCAATTTCACATGGGTAGTCGCAATGCTGTTGCCCGGGTCAGCGGGGTCCCCGGTACCAGCGGTCCAGGTTCCAAAACTTTTCAGATACTTAGGTAGTTGGTCTTTACTGGTCGCGAATCCGATGACTCCCTGCGTCATCCCGCGAATATTATTTTGGCACTCGGTTTGACGTGCTAGTTCGCGAACATGTCCGATGGCGGGCAAAGCAAGCCCCATCAGGATGCCAATAATCGCGATGACAACCAACAGTTCAACCAGCGTAAAACCGGCCTGTAGACGCTTGCGCATGGTTCCGCTCCCGGAAAAAGAATAAAAGACAAGGTAGCGACAATTGCCGCTCGGGCTGCTCTAGTCTCCCATAGTCGCGCTGCAAAGTCCATAGAATGGGCCTAAGTTGGTGCCGATCAGCCCATAAATTAACAAAAACGAACGTTTTATTAGGCCGCTCCTACCCAACAACTAGGCCCTGATTAGCCTGGAAAACCAGACTCACAGCCAGATTACGCCCTCCGTAGCGTCCCATCACCACCATGAGCGACAACCGTGCCGCCGATTTATCTCGACTACAACACCACGACTCCGCTGGCCCCTTCGGTCCTCGAAGCCATGCACCCATTTTGGTGTGAGCATTTTTTATTGCCCAGCCAAGAACACCAGCAAGGTCGCGCCATCGGAGAGGGGATCGAACGGGCGCGCGAACAGGTGGCCGAACTGGTCGGCTGCGATTCGTTTGAAATCGTGTTCACCGACGGTGGAACCGAAGCAAACAACCTGGCGATTCTAGGCATGGGCGATGCGAAGGCGCCGGGACATATCCTGGTCAGCATCCTGGAACATGAATCCGTTCTATTGGCTGCCGAGTCGCTTATGGAATCCGGGTGGAAAGTCGATCAAATCCCTTGCGATCCCAACGGAGTTATTTCAGTCGACGCGGTCGAATCGCGACTGCAGCCCGACACCGAATTGGTTTGCGTCCAGGCCGCGAACCCGATCCTAGGAACCCTCCAACCGATCCGTGACATCGCGGAAGTTTGCCATAAACACGACGTTCGCCTGCACTGCGACGCGACTCAGATGTTCGGGAAAATGCCGGTCGATGTCAGTTCGCTTGGGGCCGACACCATGTCGGTTAGCGGGCACAAGTTTTATGGGCCCAAAGGGACAGGAGCCCTCTTCGTCCGCCGCGGCCTATCGCTCAAACCATTTCGATTTGGCGAGCCCAGGGAAATGGGATTGCGACCAGGAGCGGAAAACATCCCGGGCATCATCGGCCTTGGAGCGGCTTCACTATTGGCAAGCCGATGCGCAGACCAAGCGGCCGACCGGCTAGAAGAACTGAGTCAGCGTTTCTTATCGCGTCTGCGTGAAACGGTCGATCCCGAACTGCAAATCGTCTGCGAAGATTCCGCACGGCTTCCCAACACTCTGACGCTATTGCTACCGACGGATGCTAGACGTGTTCAGAAAATGGCAGACCGCCTGATCATGGCTGCCGCTCGATCAGCAAGCCCGCCGGATCAGATGACCCGCAGCCTCAGAGCGATTGGACTGAAGCCAAACGAAATTTCACGAGCCCTACGCATCAGCTTGGGCTGGAACACAAGCCAAGACCAAGTCGACCGCTCGGTAGAATTACTTGCCGAGACCTGGGAAATTAGCACGCTCTAGAACGTGCGTGTTCCGAAGGGCGTAGGGTCACGCGGCGAAAATGCTTCCATCCCCTGCCGACGTTAAGAACAGATACAACCGGGAAACGCCACCAATCAATGACGTTTCCCATGCGACAAGCAGCGATCACAAATCAGTTGACGCCTGGAAATTGGAATTGCGGCAAATTTGCAGCAGGATCGTTCGCAGGAGCCCCATTGGGATCGGTCTTGGGTTCGATCAGAACGTCTAATCCAAGCTGAAGCTTGCTGAAGGTCGATTCAGAGATTTCATAATACCAATCCGCGAATCGAGCATTCAATTCCGTGCTCCGCTTCCGAGCCGCTTCCAGTTTTTCATTGCGTTCATCCATCAACCGCTGATTGAGCTTTGTGATCTGCTCCTGAGCCGCTTCAAGACGTTCTTGTTTTTCCTGCGCGGTCTCTTCGACCTTTTCCGGAGCGTCCGCTGCTTTCTTGTCAGCATCCGCAGCTGGAGCGTCCGCTTCTTCTTCTTTGGCTGAATCGGCTACAGGTTCATCAGCGGCCTTATCGTCGGCCTGCATACCTTGTCCCGTTGCCGAGCCATCTCCACTTCCTTCCTGAGTCGTCTCTCCACTCTCAGCAGGCTTTTCATCAGCAGGCTTTTCGTCAGCAGGCTTTTCGTCAGCAGGCTTTTCGTCAGTAGATTTTTCGTCAGCAGATTTTTCGTCAGCAGATTTTTCGTCAGCTGGTTTTTCGTCAGCTGGCTTTTCGTCAGCTGGTTTCTCATCGGCCGGTTTTTCGTCGGCTGGCTTTTCGTCTTTCATTTCAGGCTCTTCAGCCGGTTTTTCTTCGGCAGGAGCCTTTGGTTCTTCTTTCATATCGCCAGCTTCAGCAGGATCGTCTTTCTTCGGTTCTTCTGCGGGTCCATCCAGTTCTTCAATCGTTTGTGGAATGGACTGCAATGGCGGAACAGGGATCATCGATTCGTCGACATCGGTTGTCACCAACAGATAGCGATTCGACCCCATCATGCCTGGTTCATTTCCTGCAGCTTCAGCTGGCTGTGCAGGATCTTGCTCGTTTTCAGACAGTCCAGCGACGTTTCCGAATCGCAAGATATATCGCACTCCATCCTTCATGCTTACGGTCATTTCACCGTTAGCGGCAATCACTTCGGTTTCCTTGCCATCCTGCTGAAGCAATGGAATGAATCCACGAGCGAGAAGCGACGCGACCGTTTCCTGATCATCGGCGGCGATCTTGGACGCCTTCAAATTTGCACTGACTCCTTCGGGCTTGCGTCCAACATCCGCAATTTTCAGTTCGTCCAGTGCCTGCTTCAATTCGTTCAGTTTGGTGACATTCAGCTGTTCATTTTCCTTCAAAGGCCGGGGAACGCTTGTCCCACCTTTGAAGACATCCAAACGATCAAGCTTCCAGTCGCTGCCATCGACACTCAGTTCAGCCAGGAAATCACGATTCATCCGGACAGAACCTTGCAGCATATCCAACGCTGCGGAGTAATTATCCAGCGTGACTTCGGCAACATCAAACGCCGCCAACTGCAACAAGTCCGCATCGATCCAGTCGGTAAACTTCGTTGCCAAGGCTTCATCGTTCAGTTCAACCGCATAGACAATATCTTGTCCGGGGCGGCGAACGTATCGTTGCCCTGGTTGATTCTCCACTTCGTTGCCGACGATCAGGGAGACGAGCGTGGTCCCCTTATCATCTTTCATGGTGACCAACCGTCCCACGCCAACGGTCCCGACTTCAACATCGCTGGAGGATGGGTCAATGACTCCAAATCCAGCATGTTCTTCGCGGTTCGTCGTACTGACATCAAGGATTTTTTTATCCAGAAAGACCGTCGCGGCCTTCTGCATTTGCTGTTCCGCATCGGCAGCGTAACTGCCATGCGTCGGGATCCGCCAAACACCGTCGGCCCCTTTAGCAACTTCAAAATCACTTAGTGAACTCTGATCCGCGTCGAAAGTAACGATCTTTAGACTGGCGGCTGCCAGCGGATCGGTGAACTTTTCAAACAGGGGCTTACCTACCTGCGCACTTTCTTCACTTTCGATGGTGGTTGGCCATGCGACAAAAGTTGCGACGGCAGCGACCACAATGGCGACAGCCCAGAAGATGCCCGTTTTTGCCTCTTCGTTCACGTTATGAATCTCCTCAGAGATTAATGATGTAGTAGTGGTTATTTTCAATGAAATCAAGAATCAACGTTTGGCTGACAGCAACCAAACATTACCGCAGTCGGCTCTTCGCTACGTTTTCCCGTTCACGCAACCGACGTGAGGAGAAGACAATGATCCCCACGATCAGCGGAGGCAGACAGGGAAGGGTGACTGCAGTCGCTTTGACGATGTTTTGAATATTCTCAACACGGGTGTCAGCCCGGCGGCGAATCTGTTTTCGGGTTTTTGCCATTTCGCGTTCCTGCGTACGCTGAGCGACCTGCTTGCGTCGCTCTTCAATGGCTTCCCAGTTGCGAAACTCTTGGAGGATCTTTTGAGCCTTCGCCTGGTTTTTTCCGTCCCGCTGAAGCTTATTGATTTCGTCCTGATATTGCTTCGCTTTGGTGATTCGAGTCTCCTCGGCCACCCGCTCGATTTCATCGTATTCACTTTGGAACGCCTCCACTTCGGCTCGTTCATCTTTAGCCGCTTCCATTTTCACTTCTTCGACCATGGCCAAAGAGCTGACGAAAGGTTTGTGGCTACGAACTTCAATGAAATCCATTTCGCCCGCCAGCCAATCGACCACGTTCAACAAGAACGAAACGTTCTCCATTTGAAAACGAACGTCGTCCGATTGATTTGGATCGGCACGAAGCATCAAGAAATCGGGGATCATCAAGTCGGTGTCGGTGACGTAAACCACTTTGATATTCTCATTGTCTTTTGCCTCTCCGCCCTCTTCCGACTTACTCGCTTCCTCTTCGGTTTCTTCGGCGGCCCCCTCTTCGCTGGCTCCGCTTGCACTTCCTTCGACAGCGACGGCAACGATCGAACGCTCCCCGCCAATGCCTTGACGTTTTATCAGTTCATCAGGCTGGGCCATCGTTTCCTGAACATCGCTTAACCCAATCGTGCCCGCCAGGCTTCCGGTTTTCAGCAGCGGAGTGTGCTTCAGCGTCGCATTCTCTTTTGGCGAAACCGATCCCGCAAACATGATCAAGATTTCATGGAGATTGCGAGTGATGGGGCTATCATGGCTAAGCGAATCTTCGCTACCGGGAGCCTGATCATCGATAAAGACAAACAGATCGTTCATCGGCATCGGCATATTTGGATAGGGATTGTATCGCTGCCAAACCAAATCGGGGTTCATCATTGGAGGCGTGCCAGGAGCACTCATCCCCGGACGCGTAGGAACATCTAATTCCAGCAAATCCCACAACTGGCGAATCTCACCTTTAGGAACGGGACCGCCGCCCCCCATGAACCCGCCGGGGCTTTGCTTAGGTTGCCCCGTCGCGGTGATGTAACTTCGAGCGGCTGGGAACGGATCTTCAAAGACCGCCGTCGGGATACCAACCTTGATCGCTTCAAGAAGACGATTGAATTGGTCTGGCGAAAGCGAGGAAGGCTGGACGGCAAGCAACACATCGTATTGCCCTTTTTCCAGTGGAGCATCCAACGATACCTGTTCCACGTCGTACTGCTTGGCAAGTTCATCGACAAGCGGATGCTGAGGAACCTGTTGCATTCCCATGCCCGCCATCACGCTTCCGCCCATCAGGCGAGCATCGGTCGACACGATCCCCAGTTTCTTCTTTTCGGCTCGAGAAACCGTTTCGATCGAACGAACCAACTCGTATTCAACCGGGATACCATATTCCATGATCGGAATGGTCACCTTGTTCAAGCCACTTCGCAGCGCGGCACCGAGGATCAGCTGCTTCTGCTGAACGGCTCCTTTTTCTCGCACCGTTCGCTGTACAGGAACGATGCCGAAACGATCATCAGCCAGCTGAGCTTCATCGCTGAACAATTCGATATTGTCGTGCAGGTTGACAACAATTTCGCGTCCCGCCTTGGAAGCTTCACTGCGAAACTCTTTCAGCAGGTTGACCAGTTGGTATCGCGTGCGGGCGTACTGTTCAGGAACTTCGTCGCTGATGAACGCATCGATCACTACCGGGCGATCGGGATCAAGATTGCGAATCATCTTTTTGGTAGCGGCCGACAGCGAACTGACCTTTCCTTCGGTCGCGTCCACTCGAACCACATCCCAACTGCGGAACACCAGCACGGCTCCGCCGGTGACGACCACCAAGGCCAGCACACGAGCGATGTAGTGCCATGCCATCGTGTTGCCGTCTTTGCCTCCGGTCCAGTGACGACGTCCGATCAGAACCATGCAGACATACAGGGCGACACTCGCCACCATCAGGAAATAAATCACTGACGAAGTACTGATCACTCCACGTCCAAAGTCATCAAACGCGGCCGAAATTCCCGAAGCCTCCAACAATCCGGCAAGACGGCCGGGAGGAAGCAAAGAACCGGACAGCGATGCAAAGGCAAGTGGAGCATTAAAGAGTGCCCCCAGGATGAAACCGACCGTTAGGTTTCCAGTCAGGAAAGATGCGATCATACCGATCGCCAACATCACCAAACCGACAAACCAATATCCAAGATAAGTCGTAAAGATCAGCCCGGTGTCGACTTGCCCCTGAGTCAAAATCGCCAAAGTCAAGAAGGTCGCAAGCTGCGAAAACAACAGGGATGCGGTGAAAATGGCGGCGGCCGACATGTACTTGCCGATCACGATATCGAAATCGTCCGCGGGCAAGGTCAGCAGCAATTCATCGGTCCCCTGACGTTTTTCCTCCGCCCAAATACTCATCGTAATGGCAGGGATAAAAACCAACATGATCAACGGGAACCAACCATTCAGTTGATCCAGCGTCGCCAGGTTTTGATTGAAAAATTCATAGGGCCAAAATGCGGCTAACGATGTCAAGAAGACAAAGATGCAAAGGAAGACATAGCCGGTCGGATTACTGAAATAGCCGACAAAATTACGCCGCATCACCGCAAAAGCAGCTTGCTTGGATTTCGCCAGGATGGCAACCACCACCGCCAAGAAGGCGACAAACAGCAGGTCGATCAACAACAGGTTGACCAAAACGAGCAGGACGGATCCGAGAGTCGTAGACATGTTTCTATTTTTTGAAGCGAAATTCGAAGTGGGGGTGAACAGTGGCCAAGCGTTAGGATGCGGGAGCCGCGTCCGGATTGGTCAAGTTGTGGAAAGCATCATCGAGGTCGGTTCCGCATTCACGTAAACCTGCGACATCGCCATCAAACACAACGCGGCCCTCGTTGATCATCACAACGCGGTCGGCCATCGCCTCGACCTCTTGCAGAATATGAGTGCTCAGCAGGATCGTCTTGGTTTCACTTAAACGCCGCATCGTTCGCCGCACTTCACGGATCTGATTGGGATCCAAGCCGGCGGTCGGTTCGTCCAGAATCAATACGTCGGGCTCGTGCAGCAGGGCCTGAGCCATACCGACACGCTGCTTAAATCCCTTCGACAGCTTGCTGGTCGCTTTGTACATCACGGTCGAAAGGTCACAGATTTCGACAACCGCTTCGATCCGTTCCTTGCGATACGCTGGGGACAACCCGCGGGCATCGGCAAAAAAGCTAAGCATGCTATAGGGTGACATCTCAGGGTAGAGCGGCCCATTTTCGGGCAGGTACCCCAGCCGTTTGCTCCCTTCGATACGGTCGCTCAACATGTTGTGCCCCGCGATCCGTGCTTCTCCTTCGCTGGGGGCAATATAGCCCGTCAGCATCTTCATCGTGGTGCTCTTACCAGCCCCGTTGGGACCGAGGAAAGCGACCAATTCGCCTTCACGGACCGTAAATGACACGTTACGGCTGGCGGCGAACGGCCCGTAAAACTTGCTCAGCTGATCGGCCTCGATCATCGGCTTTGCTGGCGTTTTCGTTTCGCTCATGGAGTTTCGTTTGAACTAGCGGGAAGGGGGAGGAAGGATCCGTACGGTAGAGGACCAATATATCGGCACCTCCAGATCGCTCAACATGGCTGCGATCATAGACTGGTTGCTACGGACCGGCTGACCAAACGGTTCAGCAGAAAAACGAAGGGGACCACGACCAGATCCAATCCGAAGGCCCTCACGCCCCCATTCCGCTTGCTTACCGAAGCAATGCCTCCCACAAGGCTGCCTGACCGAAAGCCACTTCGCCGCCATCACTGCCGAACACCTTGCAGGCGCAGCGGCTGCTTTTACTTTTGGTTTCCAGCCAGACAAGCGACCGCATAGGCAGGTGCGACCCGGCTTAACGCGGCCCCCCAGTCGTCCCTCAGATCGCGAAAGGGGATCGCGTCCCAACGGTCATCCGAACAGGATCCTAGAAGGGGCTCCGACACCAGTTGCTGACCATGCCCGCTATAGATCCTTGCGGTGTGCGGCGGCGATTGTTCGATCGCCGCATCCAGTCGCTTCCGCACCTGCTGAAACACGTAACGGCTGCACTCGGCCGCTTCTTCAAGGCTGAAGAAACGGCGATCCAGCCCGACCATTTTCGCCATCCGTCCCCGCGCATGTTCCTTCGTTCGCCCCCTACCGTCCGCGGTGTCACAGTCTTCTGGCGATTCATCGACCCAGTCCAACAGAATGGCACAATCATCGGTACTGGCGAAGAATTCATTCATTACCGCGACTCGCTTTCCGCGAACCGGAAAATGATCCACAAGGGAACAGACTGGAGTGCGTCCAATCCCCAAATAGACAAGCTCCGCTGCCAACAAACGGTCAAAATCGCTTTGAGATCGCGTACCAACCTCGCCGGGAAGCAAGGGAATGAGATCGCACGTTGTCGAACCTACGTCGACCAGCAAAGTCGACTCGGTGACGGACTGGGCAAGAAACAACGCCAACGCGTGCCAATTCGAAGCCGCAAATCGATCGGGGGTCGAAACGACCTGATCCAGACCGGCAAACTTTCCGTCCACCCCGTAAAACAAAACCTTTCTGGCAACCGCGGCGGCGACACGCCCAGCAGACGGTTCCTGGACGCCCAGCCCATTCGCAGCCTGCATGGTCGCACTTGCGATCGACTGGACACCGATGGCAGCGTCCAGGTAGCAATCAGCCAGCTCGCCGGTCATGGTCACCGCAAGCGTGGAATCCACTGGAAACGGAGCCAACAATTGAGCGATCGCGTCGGCCAATTCGGACGGTTTTTTCCACAGTGGGAAAGCCTGTTCGTTGGCGTTTCCCGCGGTATCGGCCAGCTTCAGATTGGCTCCGCCGATATCGATCCCAATGCAGTATCCCGGATCATCAAAAGCTAAATTGTCCAGGACTAACAAACCTCAAGCGACTCAGACCCATGCCAAACCTGCCCGTCCGGAGTCCAGCGGACCTCGCCGGCAGAAACTTTGCAGCGTATCGGTCCAGTGCCCTGGCCTAAAATCCACTCCGCAAGATTCCCTTCGACCATATGACGGAGCCCGACATACGAGGTCGTCAGCCGCGGATTGATTTCCACCACACAGTCATCGCGAGCGTCTTCGCCTAGGATCAAATCGATTCCGATAAAGCCTTTGGCCATTGGGGGCATCGCTTCGATCGCTCGGGTCGCGAGCGCGGTCGCCCTGCGTTGCAGGTCTTGATCAAGAGGCCCACTTCCACCCAAATACTCACCGGTATGCGGATCAATAACCTGGGAAACGGCTGGCAATAGGTGCATTTGAGTGCCGCTGACAATCAAACTAATCGAAGCGGGCAGACCACTAATATAGGGCTGCAAGACACTGTCGGCCTGCAATTGAGCCTTAGCAGCCTCCAGATCATCGGTAATCACAAACCGTTCGGAACCGACGCCATCGCGCGGTTTCATAATCCACTGATTGGCCAGGTTGGGATCGATCGAATCGATCGTGGCGATGGAAAAAGTGGGCGGATGCGGGACCAACTGCGACGCAAATGCTCGAGCCGTTTCCCACTTATCGCTAGCGATTCGGAGAAAATCTCCGCTCGACATGACCGGATCGACCGCTCCGGCACGCATCATCGCAACCGCCTGAGCCAGCGCACCGCTGTGTTCTGGCGCGACGATGATCGCGGCATCACAGTCTTGTGCAGCGGCAATCCACTGCGACCACAACGGCAAAGAAGCATCGATTGGAAACGCCCGGACGCCTGGAGGCAATTCAACGTCCACACGCAAATCGAGCGGAACAATCACCTCTCCCAACGCACTTAGGTCCGCCGAGAGAGCTTTTAGCATCGCCGTTCCTTCGTCCCGCAGTGGTTTAGGAATCGCGGCAACATTTCGTTGCCGGAAACCTCCACCGCAGACAAATTCAGCAGCAAAAATTTTGGTCGAGGCCATCATGCCGCGCCGTTTTAAAAGATGTTTAATTGATCGCGAGCGTCATCGGTCATCCGGTCCTGGGTCCAAGGTGGATCCATGACGACCTTGATTTCCACTTCGTTGACGCCCTCAACCTCTGCCACGGCCCCTTTGGCGCCCGCAACTAGCTGCGGCCCCGCCGGACACATTGGACTGGTCATGGTCATTTCCACCAAAACATCATGTTGCCCATCTTCGTTGGGCTCCTGAATGTCTACGGTGTAGATCAGACCGAGGTCAACGATATTGACGAACAGCTCAGGGTCGATGACCTGCTTGAGCGATTCTCGGATGGTATCTTCTGAAAGCGACATCAATATTTCCTATTCGTATTCACGAACCTGCCGTGCAATGGAGCGACCAAGTGCTTCCCGCACACTATCGATCGTAATGCGATCGAAGATTTGCTGGAAGAACCCTGTGACAATCATGCGCACCGCTTCTTTGCGAGTAAACCCGCGACAGAGGGCGTAAAAAATCTGTTCCTCATCAACCTTAGCAGTCGTACTGCCGTGGGTACAGCGAACGTCATCGGCTTCAATTTCCAATCCAGGGATCGAATCCGCTCGAGAGGTGTTTGAAAGCACGAGGTTGTCGTTGCGTTGATAACCATCGGTCTTCTGTGCAATCTTATCAACTTTGATCATTCCCCGCCAAACGGTGCGGCTATGATCCTGCTGAGCCGATTTGTACAGAAAATCACTGTGACAGCTAGGCGCTTTGTGATGTTGTTGGGTGTGGAACGCCATGTGCTGCCGGCCATGAGTGAACATAACACCATTCACTTGGCTGGTGGCACCCGCTCCGACCAATTCGACCGTCTGGTTGACTTTGGCGAACCCTGCCCCCATTGCGGCCAGCGTCCACTGAAGGGAGGCATCCCGTCCAACGCGAGCGTTTTTATGGTCGAAATGGAACGTTTTTGTTCCCCATTCCTGCAGGTCAACGTATCGCAGGTGCGAATTCGCTTCTTGGATAATTTCCAGCGCTCCGACATGCAAACCACCCGAAGTCTCGGTGACTCCGTTCGATTCGTGCAACACGGTTGCTTCGGCACCTTCGTCCAGGACCAACAAAGTGTGTGCGACGTGCGTTCCACCATCGGTCAACAATGAACCGATATGGAGCGGTTGTTCAATCACCACACCTTTTGGCACGTAAAGAAAATGTCCGCCGCAGAAAAAGGCAGCGTGGAGGGCTGCGAAGCGGTCATAATCAGGATCGAACGCGCTGAACAAATACTTGCGTACGAGTTCGGGTTGCTCTTTTGCCAAGCGTTCCAAACTGCCAAAGATCACGCCCTTGGACGCAAGCTCTGCAGAGAGCGCGTCTTCCTGCAAGTGACCGTCAACCGTCGAGATCTGTCCCCCCAGGTCAACTCCTTCCATCAACTGATCCTTGCTCTCGTGAGGGCCAGGATCGTTTAATGGAACGTGATATTTCTTCAACTGGAACAGACGCAGGTCCGATCGGATCCACTCTTCACTTCGGCGTGCAGGCCATTCCATTGCCGCAAAATGATCCCAGCCTTGCTGGCGCATTTCACTCAACCAAGCGGGTTCATCCCGAGTCGCTAAAAAGGCTTTAAAACCTTCGGCATCAAACTGGGTCGTCATCGTTTCTGTGGTCGATTCACTCATGTTAGCCGACGCTCCCTTCCATTTGCAATTGAATCAAGCGGTTCATTTCGACGGCATATTCCATTGGCAGTTCTTTGACCAAAGGCTCGATAAATCCATTAACGATCATCGTGCTCGCTTCGGTTTCACTTAGCCCACGGCTGAGCAAGTAGAACATCTGCTCTTCACCGATTCTGGAAACAGACGCTTCGTGTCCAATCTGAACATCCTGTTCCATGACCTCGATGTAAGGATACGTATCGCTACGGCTTTCGGGGTCTAGAATCAATGCGTCACAGACAACACTGTTCTTGCTGTGGTGGGCACCTGGGTCAACGCGAACCAGTCCGCGATAACTGCTGCGGCCACCGTTCTTGCTGATACTCTTACTGATGATCTGCCCCGTGGTGTGCGGAGCGGAATGAACCAGTTTGGCTCCAGCATCTTGATGCTGCCCTGCACTGGAGAACGCGATCGAAAGGATCTCGCCACGAGCGCCTGGTTCCATCATGTGAACCGCTGGGTACTTCATGGTCAACTTGCTACCAAGGTTTCCGTCGACCCATTCCATGGTCGCATCCCCGTAGGCATGTGCCCGCTTGGTGACCAAGTTGTAAATATTGTTTGCCCAGTTCTGAATCGTGGTGTAGCGGCAACGAGCGTTCCGTTTCACAACCACTTCCACAACCGCACTGTGCAGGCTTTCCGTCGTGTACATCGGAGCGGTACAGCCTTCGACGTAGTGCACGCTGGCACCTTCGTCGACGATGATCAACGTCCGTTCAAACTGGCCCATGCTTTCCGCATTGATCCGGAAATAAGCCTGTAAGGGGAATTCGATGTGAACTCCCGGTGGGACATAAATAAACGACCCACCCGACCAAACGGCACTATTCAGGGCCGAGAACTTGTTATCGCCCGTCGGGATGATCGTCCCAAAATACTCGCGAAGCAAATCGGGATGTTCGCGAAGGGCACTGTCGGTATCGGTGAACAGAACACCTTGCTTGGCAAGATCTTCCTGCAACGAACCGTAAACGACCTCGCTCTCGAACTGAGCTTTCACACCGGCCAAGAACTTCTTCTCGGCTTCGGGAATTCCCAGACGATCAAAGGTTTCTTTGATTTCATCAGGAACATCGTCCCACGTACGTCCCTGCTCACTTGTGGGACGCAAGTAGTAGAAGATGTCCTGGAAATCCAGATCGATTGCACCACCCCACTTGGGCATTGGACGGCGGTTGAATTCCTCCAGTGCATCCAACCGGAACTTACGCATCCAGTCGGGTTCGTTCTTGATATCCGAGATCTGATTGATGACATCTTTGTTCAAACCCTTCTTGGCTTTGAACACACCGGTCGTTTCCGTCCGGAAATTGTACTTATTGATATCGCCAATCTGATCTTTTTCGCTGACGTCAGTAGCCATAGTCGAAAGATTCCTATTAGGGGCGGTCTTGAGTGGTTAAATGGATAATTTGCAGGCAACGATTAGCTGGCGACTTCGGTTTCTTCGCTCAGCATCTCTTGGTTACGAGCATCGGCTTCAGGGTGGGAAGTACGAATTCGGTCGTACCCACTCTGATGCAATTCTTCCGCCAATTCCTTGCCTCCGGTTTCAACAATGCGTCCACCCAACATGACGTGCGTGTACTCAGGAGGGTTGTGTTCCAACAACTTGTCGTGATGCGTGATGATCAACAGACCCATTTTGTCGCGACCACCGATCTCCGCGATCGATTCACTTGCCAAACGAACCGCGTCGGCGTCCAAGCCGCTGTCCGTTTCGTCCAGGATCGCAAACTTGGGCTGCAGCATCGCCAACTGCAGGATTTCGGCTCGCTTCATTTCGCCACCGGAAAAACCGTCGTTGACGTATCGGCGAGCAAATTCAACATCCATTCGCAGATGCTGCATTTTGTCTTTCAGTTCCTTACGGAATTCCCGCATCGGAATCAGTTCTTCGCCTTCCTTACGATCGGGCCGACGAACATTCGTCGTGGCATGCCGAAGGAAATCGGCCATCTTCACGCCCGGGACGGCGATCGGACGCTGGAAAGCCAAGAACAACCCAGCTCGGGCTCGTTCGTTGGGCTCCATTTCCAGGACATTTTTTCCGTCCAAAGTGATCGAACCTTCGGTCACTTCGTAATTGGGATGCCCCATGATGGCCAAACCGAGCGTACTTTTTCCGCTACCGTTTGGCCCCATCAGTGCATGGGTTTCGCCATGATTCATCGTCAGGTTTACCCCTCGAAGAATCGGTTTGCCGTCGACGGCAACATGCAAATTTTCGATTTTCAGAACGTGGCTCATCGGTAGCTTCCTCTTAAACTCGGTCGTTGCAAAAGATTTGCAGTGATATGTAGTAGGTCTGTTCGCTTTGATTTCGTAGTGGCTTCAACGACCCGTTGCGATTGGAACCAACAAAGTGTGGTTCGATGACAAGGGCCGCGGGCTTCGCTTCTCGGTCGCGTTTCGGCTGATCTGCTTCGGAATGGATGTTGGTTGCTGAGGGGTTGTCTAACTGCCGTCCTACGATTCGTTCTCACACAAATCGTTCGCTGGAGCGGTTTCTGGACCGCTCTCCTTCGGCGAAAATTGACAACACGCATGGCCATCGAGGCGGCAGCTGGTCAATTCGACGGGACTCCCCAAAGCCTCACTCAACATTTCTTCTTCTAAATGACACATGGAACGAAGCTCCGAATCGTCCGTCAGGCCAGGGTACGGACAGGCCGTGATTCCCAGCACCGGAAGCGACTCTTCCCCCCGAAGGGTGACATCACTCGGAATTCGGTTGCCAGCCATCAGCCGTGATAGCTCTCGCATCCGCTCCTCCAAGCTCCCTGAGTCGGACTTGCCGGTGGCCAAATGCTCCCGGTAGCCCTGTCCAAGGCGTCGAGCTATCCCAGCAAGCAAATTGTCCCGAATGCCCGCGTCAGGGATCAGCAAGATCTCCTGCCACATCGCATCGGCCAATTCGCCATGGTTCGCTCCCGCATGGCGGTGACCAAGCACCGTCAGCGAATAACTGAAGGTCGGACGACCTCGCCCTGCGACCACTTTATGGCGTTCAATCAGCCCGTCTGCCAAAAGACGCTCCAACCGCTGACGAACGGCGGTCGCCGTAACATCAAGGGCCAAAGTCAATTCATGGACTCCTAGTCGCTCGCCACCACGAAGGGCATCAAGCAATTCACGATCAACAGATCGCAACGAAATCGCGGCAGGAGGATTGGTTGAATGGCTCATCTCTCTGGTAATCTATGGAGAGAGCCGGTTTTTGACAACCCTTGATGTCAAAATTCAATGTCAGAGAATCCGCCAAAAGGAACTTCCGCTAGCAAAGGCTGAATATAGAGGGTTAGACGCGGACGTCGAGGTAGCCTGCAGCCAACTGGCGCTGAATGGTCGCGTTCTGCTGCAACAATTCGTTAACCGAATCACCCGCCTGCTGCTGGACGTCTAGATGTTTTGCCAGCACAGCCATGTCAATCTTCTGTAGCGTCGCATCACTGCGCGCTTGCAATACTTGACGGACAGGAGCGGGAATACTGGACATTTACGCAAGACAGGTGTTCGAAAGAGGAGAGAGTCTTCTGGGAAGTATCGCCCAGGCAATCGTCCGGCGATGTCCATTTCTGGTGCCCCAGTGGGATATTCCATTCCCAAATGGTCAGGTTATTCGGATTTTGCAAATTTTTTCTCCATCGATGCTAGCAAGAACGGAGGACGCACCTCGAATGACACTCCAGCGAAATCGGCCCGCGGGCTCCGCGACACCGGTGCTGAACAGATCCGGGCTTTCGTGCCTGCAAAGCCAAATGAAGTTCCAATGCATCCAGCGATGGGAATCGGCCGACGAGGGATGCATTTCAGCCTTGGACGGCATGATTTGCCCGATTTAAGGGTGACGAATGCCGCCAAGGAGTTGCCAGGTTTTCAGGTTGGCACCGGGGAGCGTTCCGCGGAACGGGAATGCGATATCCCCAGATCGCCCCAGCAAACGATGCCCTGTGCGGCTTCGCTAACCCGCATGACCGTGGTCCCGCGCTGTGGATACCGCTGGAAGTCCCAACGAAGGCGCCGATTGACGTGGACCCAAACGGCGTGCACCGATACGCTTACAGCGATTGCATGCAATTCGCTATCCCTTGCTCCCTGTTGCTGCTGACCCCCGATGAAACAATCGTTCCTCTCAAAGCGCTCTCCCTTCGGGATTTCCAACGCGCTCGTCATCCTTTTGGTGATCTTTTTCTTTGTCCCTTGGGCCATCCGATCAGCGCGGATGAGTCTCCAGCACACGGAGAACAATGTTAAGGATTGGCTGCCATCGGAATTCCGCGAAACCTCCGAACTTGCTTGGTTTGGTAAATATTTCGCCGGGGAACGTTTCATCCTTGCAACCTGGCCAGGCTGCACCGAGGACGATCAACGACTGCAGCTGTTTGCTCAGAAACTGAGAAGCGAAGCGGAAGGGTCGACGCCTGCGGTCCTGCCGGCGAACTGGGAAGCCGCAAAAGAAACCGCTGCAAAATTGCAGTTGATGCTCCCTTCGGACCATCACAAGAACTGGGGTGGCCTGGACGAGAAATGGTTGGTCAGCGCGACGGGACGTTGGTATTACCTAACGCCAGACGGAAAACTATACCGCTGGGACGTCGAATCGAACGCCGTTCATTCTTCATGGATCGCGTTTCAGCGAGCCACCGGAAGTTACAAGCTGGATGGGACCTTCGTCGCTGCTTTTGGCGGCCCGCCCGGGAAAAGAGTCGCCAATCCGTACTACAACGACCCCGCCCTGCTTTCAGCGCCGCTATTTCGTAGCGTGCAGACCGGTCCCGACGTTGCCAGTTTGCTGGCAGTGGAGGGTGGCCCATTGTGGCCGGTAGACCTAACCGACCCCGAATTAAAACCACAAATCGCCCGCCGTCATGCCATCGACCGATTGACCGGAACGCTTTATGCCCCCGCAGTCCCTCACGAATTTGACTGGACCGCCGAGGGCTTTGCACGGGTCGTAGAAGAATATCGCGACTCGAAGTCCGAGGAATCTGACGATATCGCTTCGGCCGAAGCAGCGAGCGAAGTTGCGACCGATTCATCAAAACCGCTTCCAGCGGAATTGGTGGAGGCCTTTGATTTAGCGCTCCAGCAATTCACGCAGGCGAGGTACCAAGGGGACCGCGAAGCCCTACTAAACGCCGACACAAAACAGCACGACGAAGCTTGGTACGCCGTTTTTGACGCCGTCGAAATCAAACCGCCGCCGCGACAAACCTGTGTGATGGTTACCCTGACTCCGCTTGGCGAACAGAAATTGCCTTACGTGGTTGGTCGCGGAGTGATGGGAGGCCCACGCGGAAGACTGCTAACCCTGGCGGAACAATCCGGACTAGAAGCCGCCGCGATCCCCTCGTCAGCTCCGCCTCCATTCAACGTTGTCGAAGCGGTCGGCAGCAGTGGTCGACCTCCGCTACGTCTAGGGGGTCCTCCGGTCGACAATGTAACGATCGACGAAGAAGGGACGATCACCCTAAGTCGGCTGGTGGGATATAGCGTCCTGCTTGGTTTCGGGCTGTCCTACCTGTGCTTCCGAAGCCTGAAAGTAACGATCATGATTTTCGCCGTCGGCGGGATGTCGGCGGTCTTTGGAATGGCGATGGTCGGATGGACGGGAACGGCGGTCGATGCAATCCTCCTCAGCATGCCCTCGCTGGTCTATGTCTTAGGGTTATCCGGGGCGATTCACGTCGTCAACTACTACCGCGATGAAGTGGAATCCGAAGGCCCGGCAGGGGCTGCTGGTCGTGCGTTTCGTCATGCGTTGGTTCCCTGCACCTTAGCCGCCGTTACAACGGCCATCGGTTTGATGTCGCTGTACACCAGCAACATTACCCCGATCCGAAAGTTCGGTTTCTTCTCGGCGTTGGGGGTTTTGGCGACGGTCATCATTCTGTTTGCGTACCTGCCGGCCGCTCTGGAAACATTCATTCCCCACCTGGCCAAGAAAAGGCAAACCAAGAAGAAATCGATCGGCGATGGCGGCGTCTTAGGGCGAGCCTGGGGTGCGGTTGGAGATTTCATCGTCAAACGCCACTGGTGGGTTTCGACCGCAGCGACAGCCTTGCTGATTTTTTGCTTGCTCGGGTTATTCAAAATCCAAACGACTGTCCAACTGCTGAAGTTATTCAGTGCGGACAGTCGCATCATCAACGACTACGCTTGGCTGGAAGACAATTTTGGCAAACTGGTTCCGATGGAACTGGTTGTTCGGCTGCCCGAATCCCCAGACGCGGAAGTTGCAGCGGCGGAGCCCGCCGAGGATACTCGCAGCAGCTGGAACCAAACCGCAAGCAACGCGGCAACCACCTCGGCGGATCCCGAGATGAGCATGCTGGAAAAAGTGGAAGCGGTTTCCAGGATCCAACATGTTGTGGAACAGGCGCTGGGAGAAACAGGCCTGGGAATCGTAGGGCAGGCGATGAGCACCGCCACGTTCCTACCGGACCTACCTCCGCCATCAAACGGAGCCATCAAGTCTGAGCGTTACCTGTTCAATCAAGAACTGACCGTAGGACGCAATGATTTAAAGGGAAGCGACTACTTCCGCGTCGAAGAAAACGGCCCCTTTGCCGGCAGCGACTTATTCCGAATCAGCTTACGCGTCAGCGCGCTGTCCGACGTCGATTACGGACGTTTCATCTACCAACTGCGTGAAACGGTTGAACCAGTACTCGAGGCCTATCGGTCCGAGGAACAAATCAAACAGCGAATGCCGACTCGCTCACGAGGCGTTCGCAAGATTGTTGTCTTGGGGCGTGGTGCGCCGGAACACCTGGGCGTCGAACCGGTTCTGCAACCCAAACCTGAAATGACGCCTGAAGAGCGAAAGGCATCCGAAACGCTTGCTCAGCGGACCCTCCGATTCCTCGAAGGGACGCCTCCGGCAACCGATTCCAGAGTGATTGACCAACGTTCGATCTATGAAACCACGTTGGCGGAATTGCTTAGAAATCACAGCAGCACGCGAGTTCTCTGGCACGACCCAAGCGATGGCAAACTGGACGGCAAAGAGACTCACGAGCAGTGGGGAAAAAACCTTGAATCGGCCGACATGATCATCATGCTTCGGGACCACGAGGACTACGACCTATCGTTCATCGAACAGCATGCAAAAAACTGGATCGATGTCCGTCAAATCCCCTTTGACAGGACGATCCCGACAGTCGTTGACGAAATCCCCGTGGCGGAAAATGCTGGGCCGGTAGAAGTCGTTTATACCGGGGTGGTTCCCGTGGTCTACAAAGCCCAGCGAACCCTGCTGCACAGCTTGGTGGAGTCGATCGGCTGGGCATTTGTGCTGATCGCCGGCGTGATGACAATTTTACTAAACCCAGGCCGAATGCCTTTCACTTGGTTCGCCCCCAGCAACCTGGGATTTGGATTTGCCGCGGGATGCGTGGCGATGATTCCCAACATTTTCCCCGTCGCAGTCGTGTTCGGAACGATGTGTCACATGGGGATCAAGATCGACATCGGAACGATGATGACCGCCTCGGTGGCCATGGGTGTTGCGGTGGACGATACGATCCACTTCCTATCGTGGTTCCGGCATAACCTTGACACGGGTATGGAACGCATTGAAGCGATCAAAGCGACCTACCGTCGTGTCGGTCCTGCGATGACTCAAACGACCATCGTCGGCGGGCTTGGTCTGTTTGTATTTGCACTTAGTTCGTTCACTCCGACTCAACAATTTGGGACGTTGATGCTGGTCATGTTAGCGGCGGCACTGGTCGGCGACTTGATCTTCTTGCCAGCGTTACTTGCCGGCCCGCTCGGTCGACTTTTCAAGGCACGTCCGCCGAAACCAACGGCGAACTTGACCGCTCCAATAAGCGAACAGGATCCACCTGAATTCGATTCAACTTCGAATGAAAACGGGCGCAGCTCTGGTTCCGGCCCGCATTCAGCAGAATCGCAACCGCAAAGTCAGACTCGTTCAAGCGTTCCACCTCCGGCATCGCTACGAACGCGTGGTTTACGAACCGACCAGCCTCATCAGTACGACCCATCCTCGGACCCGGGACCGCATTAACCAAGCTTTGCCCCACGTTTGTCCGTTTGCGGTAGGATAAAAGGGACGAAGCCAATGCATCTGCCTGTTTCCATCGACGAACGGGCGTGCTGGGTTTCGTTTCCAATCGACAAATCGTACGTCATCCAGTCAATCCGGCACCTCCGACATAAACCTCTCCAAGCAAACCTGCCGGTTCCATTTGCCATAGCTTCGGCGTCATGACTGATCTGAATCCATCGAACCAAAATCCGTACGCCGCCGCGACAGGAAACATAAGCCTGCACAGTGACGTTGCCGCGACGGTCAACACTCCCCAAACAGACGCTAGACGCCTCGGTTTCTGGCAGTTCTTTCTGGGGATTATCCTGCTTGCCATTTTCGGAATCGTGGTCCTTATCCTAGGGCTGCAAATGCTCCTTGCAGGCGTACTGGCCGGATCGATAGCCGGGGTCATCGGCGTCGGTTTAGTGATTCTGATAATGGCCTTTTTCTACCTCTTACCAGCCATTTCGATAATGCGGGCGGGTGCCACCGCCAAGCAGTACAGCGTCACCCCCGATGCCGTCCAACAAACGCTGCTCCTGGAGCGACAATTAAGAACCTGGCGCGTGCTTGGTAGCCTAGCACTACTAGGCGTGGTGTTTAGCTTCAGTGCATTAGCGTTAACGGTCGGGCGAACAGTGACCTCCAGCCCCCCCGGTGCACTGGGTCCCGCGGTAAGGGATGTCACGGTCCCCGTGGAAAGCGATTCACTGCAACCGTCCCAGCCCGCCACATCGCTTTCCTCCGAAGAGGGCACCTAGCGTGAATGAGCCGATTGAACCACATGCCGTCGATCCGTTAACGGCCGCCGTCAGCAGCCCTCCCACCGACCGCGTCGCATCCTTGGACCACGTCACGAAGGATCGAAACGTCGAGCTGGCGAAATCGCTGGCTCGATGGCAGCGGTTTGTCGCCATGATCATTATCGGCTTGGCGATTCTGGTACTGGGCAACTACGTAGTCGTCTTTGCTACGGGGGAAGCAGCGGGGATCGTACCGTTTCTGTTCTCCTTTGCGATTTCGGCAATATCAGTGATCGTTATCTACGTCCTTCCTTCTGTATTTTTATGGCGAGCCGCCGGAGCGTCGCGACAATTCGCGAACCAGCCGAACTCAAACTCTTGGGCGCAGCTTATTTATCAACAAGCAAAATTCTGGCAAGTCACAGGCATCATCGTCCTCGTTTGTTTTGGAATGATGATCGGTTTGATGGGACTGATGCTTCTGCTCACCATCGTTGGGTTTAGTTCCTTTCCATGATCGACTTAGCCTACGGATGGGGAAGCGATGTCTTTTCTTAACGCGACTTTGATCTTTGGGGCTTTGGCCGCTGCGATCCCTATCGTGCTGCACCTGATCGCCAAGAAACAACCGCAGCGGATGCTCTTCCCGGCGGTCCGTTTTTTGTCAGAACGTGTCGAGGTGCAACGTTCCAAGCTGCGAATCCGGCGATGGTTGCTGCTGGCCCTTCGCGCAGCGCTACTGGCAATACTAGCCCTGGCACTTGCTCAACCCCAGATTCACGCAAGTGCTGGCGGGACCTGGCTGACGATCGCAATCGCATTTCTATTCGGGTTGGCGCTGCTGGCCTTAGCGGCAACCGCCATCTCGCGACAAATGACGCGAAGCCTTGTTCTAGGACTGACCGCCGCTGGCCTTGCCCTGCTGATCCTAGCGATCGGGTGGAGCGGATTTGTGTGGGCAGGCACCGCCCCAGTGCAAGCCCTTGATTCATCACCAGCCGCCGTCGCTATCGTCATCGACAATTCCCCCCGAAGCGGATACCTGATCGAAAATAAGACTCGACTGGACAAACTGAAATCGACAGCGCGATGGCTGGTAACTCGCTACCCCGCCGACAGCCGGATCACCATCATGGATCGCTCGGCTCGCCCGGCCTCCTATTCATTGGATACGGCTGCCGCGGTTCGCGGAATCGACAAACTGGATCCACTGCAAAACGTTCAACCATTGGCGGACCGCATCGAAGCCGCAGTCCGGCTGGTGCGGAGCAGCGAACTGGAACGCAAAGCCGTCTTTGTGCTATCGGACCTATCGGAACAAAGCTGGTTTCCTTCCGGCAAAGACGATCCTGAAACGGCGGAGTCTCCTTTGCTCCGGCTACTTTCCGAAGCCCCGCCGGTTCGCTTGCAAATCCTTCCCGTTGATTTCCAACGCGACGGCCGCGAATCACCTCCGACAACTCCGCCGCAAAACCGCCGCTTGGGACTGCCCCGACTCTCCGACACTTCGCCTCCTCAGCAGGTATCGGTCCCGCTTCAGATTGTTGTCACTTCAGAACCGGACACACCGGCAAGCGAAGTTCGCTGCGAGGCTCAGCTGTACGCCCTCGATCCGACACTGCCGGCGGTCCGCGATGGGCAAACAGTGCTCCCCAAACTTCAGACCGTCGACCGAACCAGCGTTCAACTGGCTGGTGGCGAATCGGCGGAGATGATCCTGACGCTACCTCCTCTTCCCATCGGCACGCATCACGGTCAGATCCATTTACTAGGAAACGATCCGCTGGCAATTGACGACACACGTTTCTTTAGTTTGGTTGTCCGTCCACCGGCCAAACTATTGATTGCCAGCAGCGACACGGCCGCGGCCGACCACCTAGAAAAACTATTAAACGCCGATTTCGGTCCCGGGGACCCGCGCGCCGAATTTGTCGTGCAACGCACGCGTGGCACCAAGTGGACTGCGGCTCAACTGCAGGCCGTCGATGCGGTTGCGTTGCTGGACCCGAATCCGGATCAGGTTTCTGAAACCGATGCGAACTCCCTCCTTAAATGGGTTTCCGAAGGAGGCAGTCTATTTGTTGCGTTGGGCGGAAGTTCCCGCGGCTCGCTTGTCACCACCGAACCGTCCACGGCACCGACAGCTTCCAGCGACGAAGAGGCGATCGTCGACGACCAACGCCCTCCTCGGCGACGGCTGTTCCCTTTGAAACGAATCTGGCGAGTCCCCGAACCAGGCACGTTTTTAGAAATCATTCGCCCGGACCATCCGGTGATGCAGGAACTATCGGCGATTCCCGGCGGCGTCCCGTGGGCTCCGTTTCGAATCCATCGATACTGGCAACTAGCGACCGACCCGAGCGATTCGGTGCTGGCCCGTTACGCAGGTACATCCAATGGCGCCGTCATTGAACGCGCCTTCGGCAGTGGGCGAATGATCTTGATGACCACGCCGCTTGCTCCCTCGTACCAGCATCCACAAGCGGACTGGAACGAACTATCGAGTGCAGGAAGCGCCTGGCCCTCCTTTTTGATGCTGCGACAGATCTTCAGCTATCTGGGGAACCGCGACGAACCGGGCCTGAATGTCCAAGTCGGCGATGCGGTTGCGTTGGCCGTTGGCGTAAGGGATGCGGAAAGCGAAAACCAAGACGCTTCAGAAGACCTCCGACGACTGCAAATGTTCTCAGCCGATTCGCCTCCCGTCCCCGTTCCGGTAACCAGCGGCTTAGCGACGGTGGGAACAACCTCAAACGGAGGGAACTATTGGCTTCGCGGAATCCAACCGGCCATCGGATTTTCAGTAAACCTGTCTCCCGAAGCGACCAACCTAAAGTCGATCGAACCGGCCGACCTAGAGGCTCTGCTGGGAGCGGAAAATTTTGATTTCATTTCCGATGCGGAATCGATCCGCGAATCCGAAGGTGGCGGCCGCGACCTTCGCCCCCTCTACTCACAAGCGATGCTGTTGGTATTAGGGCTGTTTCTTTTCGAACAAATTCTGGCAAATCGTTTCTACCGCACGGGCAATAGTCGGCCCGCACTCTCCACACGACTTCGTTCGTCTGGAGCGGCTTGATGCAGATCACTTGGAACCCCACCTTCGGATCGATTTGGCTGGTCGTGCTAGCCTTTGTGATCGTCTTTCTGCTGCTGTACCTGGTCCGTCCACAACAAGACGGCCTGACGCCAAGCCGCCAACGTTGGTTGCTGGGGCTGCGCAGTGGCGGGGCCCTGATATTACTTCTCGCGATGTTGCGTCCGACGATGGTCCGTACAACCGAAACCCCGGTGCCCGCGACGCTTGCTGTTTTACTGGATGGCTCCAGCAGCATGTCCCTACCAAGCGGCGACGGTCGCGACCGCTGGACCGTCCAATCGGAAGTCTGGAGCAAGCTTTTGCCTTCGCTGCAGGGACGCGACGAAATGCTGGACGTTCAAGTATTTCAGTACGCTCAAAAAGCCTCTCCGCTAACCATGGAAGCTGTCAGCGATTGGCTGAGCACGCAACCAACAGGCAGAGAAACCGACCTATCGATTCCACTTCAATCCGCGGTTTCCCAGGCCTCCGGTCGACCACTTGCTGGAGTCGTGATGGTTGGCGATGGAACGCAGACCAGCCGAGCGCAAGGGGGCGGGGCCCAGCAATCGGCTCGGCTGCTGGCTGCCCTGGAAGTCCCGCTATGGACCGTTCCGATCGGTCAACGTCGTGGCGATGAAACCGAACGGGATGTCGAAATCACCGATGTCCCTGAAAGCCTTCGTTTGTTTAGTGGAAACAGTTTTAAGCTGCCCGTAACGATCCGCACACAATCGCTGGCAGGGGCGGACATCCCGGTTCGCGTCCGCTGGGTGCCACAGGCCCTCGATGCCAGCGGGCAACCGAGCGCCCCGATTGAAAACGAAACATCCATTCGCTCCGTCGTCCCGCGTACTCAGTCTGACTCCCAGGCGATGGAGTTCTCTTTAGAAGCTCCTGCACCGGGGCGTTACCAACTGGAAGTCTCCGCCGATAACCAAGCGGGCGAAGCACTGACCATCAACAACCAACAGATCGCATTTGTCGATGTGCGAGAGGGGGGCGGACGCATCCTCTACCTCGAAGGCGAACCACGCGAAGAACAACTTCGGCTACGGCTGGCGCTGCGACGCTTCCCCGACCTGGAACTGGTCTACCAATGGATTCGTCGTGACACCGAATCGACTTGGCCGGTTGATCTGTCGGCGGCCCTCCAGCCCGACCAGTTTGACATTTACATATTGGGCGACCTCCATGCCAAGGCACTGGGGAACGACCAATTGGAATTGCTACAGAAACGGGTCGCTGAAGGGGCTGGATTGATGATGCTGGGTGGATTAAACACCTACGACGAAGGGGGCTACGGACAATCTCCGTTGGCCGAGGTGCTACCGATCCAGCTTTCCCCCGAAGCGGCGCGTCCTGTCGATTCGCCTCCCTCGCCGGAAATGCAAATTCAGGGCCCCGTACCGCTTCGCGTTGTCCGCAATCACCCTTTGGTTCAGATCGGCGACGCCAACAGACCGCAAGCCACCTTTGACCAACTTCCGCCACTGACGGGTGCCAACCGTTTCACCGGAATCAAAGCGATTCCCGGAGTCCAAGTATTGTTGGAAAGCGACCAAAAAGATCCATTGTTGGTGGTGGGTGAATACGGCAATGGACGTGTCGTTACATTCGCTGGCGACAGTACCTGGCAATGGTGGCGGAAAGGGGCAAGCCTACAGCATCGACGATTCTGGCGGCAAATCATGTTATGGCTGATGGCTCGCGACACCCTTTCCGACGATGCGATCGCCATCGAACTCGAAGGCCGGCGGTTTGCTGTCGATGCAACCCCTAGCTTCACCGTCCGGGCTCGGTTCTCTCAATCGAAAACATTGGAAACTCCCTTGACCGCGGAACTGGTCGATTCGGCGGGTACCGTCACCTCGCTTCCGGTCATTCGACAACCTGCAGCCGATGGTGAAGCGATTGTGTCGGGAAAACTATCCAACCTAAGTCCCGGGATCTATCGAATGCGGGCGAGTGCCAGCGGCGAGGATTCTCCGCTGAAACCGGATGAGATCGCGTTCCAGGTAATCGACAATGATCGTGAAAAACTCCGCCCGATCGCCGATCCCGCTTTCTTAGAACAACTGGCGGATTTAACCGGCGAGGCGGGAGGGAAAGCATTTGCCGTCGACGAACTGGATCAATTGATCGATGCCATTAACCGACGGCGTAGCGATGCGGCGCTGCCGATCACCAAACAGTATCGTTTAGGAAATGATCCGGGGACGGGCTGGTTGCTATTCCTACTATTTGCGGGCTGTTTGGGGACGGACTGGGCACTCCGCCGGCGATGGGGGTTGGCTTAAACCAGAATCTTTTGCAGAAAATTAATGAAGGCTTCCGGAGTGTCCCCAAGCCCAGTTAGGGGCACTTCTTCAGCCCAAACGCCTCTAGCCACTGCCAGGTGGCAGGCAAAAACACCGATTTGACTCCCAAAGCGTCTGAACCGACGTCTACAATGACCGAAACGATATAGGCAACCGAAAGACCGGGCGATGAACGACAACCGCAATCTACTTGCACGCGACCTTCAAGGGCAGACCCGCGTTCTTAAACGATTGGCCAAAGGCGACTCCCTGGAAGACATCCTGCAAACGTTGGTGGAAGTCGCCGAAGAATCGCGTCCGGAAATGATCGCCTCGATTTTGTTGGTCGACCGAGAAACAGGTTGCTTGCGAATGGGGGCCGCGCGTCAGCTGCCCAAATTTTATATGGATGCCTGTGAAGGTTTGATGCCAGGGCCAAGCGTTGGTTCCTGCGGAACGGCGGCCTATACCGGCAAACGAGTCATCGTAACCGACATCGATACGGATCCACTCTGGTCCGGCGTGCGCGAATTTGCCCAGCGTGCCTCCCTGCGAGCCTGTTGGTCCGAACCGATCATCGGGTCGACCGGCGAAGTCCTTGGGACTCTGGCGATGTACTACAAAACGCCTCGAGCCCCCGAGCAGAGCGAACTGGAATTTGTATCCAGCAGTGCAAACCTTGCGGCATTGGCGATCGAACGCGTCCGGCACCAACGTGAAGTCGAAGGGGAACGCGCGCTGCTGAAGACGATCGTGGGAGGCATCCCCGACGCGCTTATCTCAAGCAGCCTGGACCGCAAAATCACTCACTACAACGCGAGTGCCGCACAGTTGTTTGGTTATGCGGCAACCGAAGCCATGGGGATGCCAACACTGGAACTGTATGCCAATTCCGATGACTACCATCGCCTTGGCAGTTTTCCCTTTAAGGCTGCGCATGCGCCCGTCCTGGCAGCAACCGAAGTCGAATGGAAGAAAAAATCCGGAGAGACTTTCCCCGGTGAAATTGTGGCGACGACCATCCGCGATGAACAAGGTAAATCGCTGGGCTATCTGGGGCTGATTCGCGACATCACCGACCGCAAGGCAGCCGAAGCGAAATTAGCCGAGAGCCAAAGGAAACTTGTCCAAGCGGAACGTTTGGCGGCAATGGGCGAAATGGTCTCGGCGATTGCACACGAAAGCCGAAACGCCCTGCAAAGAATTCAGGTCTGCGTCGATATCCTTCAATACGAGATGGCCGAGGACGCCGAGGCACGCGACGACCTGGACCGCATCAGCCATGCAACAACCGACCTTCAACGCCTGCACGAAGAACTGTGCAACTATGCGGGGCCAATCCAACTGGACATTTCCCAGGGCGATCTTTCCGAAGTCTGGCAAAAAGCCTGGAAAAATTTGCAAGTGTCGCGTACCGATCGCGATGCTCGACTGTGCGAACAAATTGATACGGTCGATCTAAAATGCCCGATGGATGCCTTTCGGATCGAACAGGTGTTCCGCAATCTTTTTGAAAATTCACTAGCAGCCTGCGAAGACCCTGTCCGTATTTGTATTTCTTGTCGCAACGTCGAGGTCGATGGAGTACCATCGCTTTCTATCCAAGTGCGAGACAACGGCCCGGGATTGCCTGAGGAAATTCGCCCATTGGTTTTCGAAGCTTTTCACACAACAAAAGCCAAGGGAACGGGATTGGGTATGGCAGTCGCTAAACGATTCCTCGAAGCCCACAAAGGGTCCATCGCGATCGGCAACGATCATGGCGATGGAGCCGAATTTGTAATGACATTGCCAAGAGAGCTTGAATGACACCCCCCCTCAGAATTGTGATCGCTGACGACGAACAAGACATTCGGCACGGTTTGCATCGACTCTTGGCAAAACTCGCCTACGAGGTCGTGGGCGAAGCCTCCAATGGGCATGAACTGCTAAGTTGCTGCCGCGAAACGACCCCCGACGTCGTCATCACCGACATTCGCATGCCGATCATGTCAGGGATCGAAGCGGCGAATGAGCTCTCGAAAACCCATTCCATCCCGATCATCGTTGTCTCCGCGCACGAGCGGCCTCAGACACAGACCGAATGCATCAGCGATTTCCTGCTCAAACCTGTCAGCCTCACCTCGTTGCAAGCAGCGATCATCCGTGCTTGCCCGCAAGCCTAGCCATTAGCTAGCGTTCAAACAGCTGAGAAACGCCCTCGGCTATCTCCGCCGCGTTGGATCGACGGTTCCGACGAGCGGCTGTTGACTGAAACGATGTCAACTTCCACCTAAACCACGGCCATGCCCCTCCCAAACCAGGGCAGGGTGGCAAGATAGAGAACCTTGAGACTTTATGCGTGGCGGGGGTAAAGAGGATCGGTTCGGTTCTAACGATTCTCTGCATCGAAGGGGAAAGGTGCGCCGATGGTGATTGCGGAGAGGACCTCGTGATGGTCTTTTTTGCTGAAGAAGTTCAATGAACATTTGCGGTGGCTTACCACGGAAGGTTTCCCCGATGAAACACTTAATGCTTATTGCCCTGTGTGCGGGGCTGTTTTCTTTCACTGGCTGTGCGAGTCACCGCGGTGTTGGAAACCATGGGTCCTGCCAATCAGGACAATGCGGACAAAACTGTAATGGCGGCAATGGTGGCGGATTGCTCAGTCGCTTAGGCGGACGCAATGAATGCCAAAGTTGCCAATCAGGCGTCGCTGTTGGCTGTCGCCCTGGACCTCTGCGATGGCAGCAGGGTGGCCTGAACTACAGCGAAGGCTTGGCGACGGGACACATGGCACAAGGGTCCAATACGCGGCCTGCCAACCCAGGGCCAGCATCCGGCACGGTTGCCTACCCGTACTACACCACGCGTGGACCTCGAGACTTTTTGCTCGACAACCCACCGACGATTGGCAACTAGGCAATCGGCGTCGCCCATTGCTTATTACAAGGACAACTGCGTAGCATAGGCTACGCAGTGTTCCTGGTTTGACACACTTAGATTACCGAAGGATGTCCGTCGATGGCTTCTGATTTCCGTTTGAAGCAGCAGTTACCCGATCTGACCGAAAAGATCGTGGAAACCTACACCCCCGACGACGTCATTAACCATTTAGGGCACTGTCCGCTTCCCAGCTACGAAGCGGTCATCGAAATCCTGTCCGACCTAAAGGACATTCTTTACCCTGGATACCGCCGCAAAGTCGGCCTGCATTCGGGGAACATTCAATATCATGTCGGAGGTTTAATCGACCAACTACATGATTCGCTGACAACGCAAATCGCTCGAGCCCTCCGGCACGATGATCGAGTTCGCAATAGTCACAATGACTGCGAAAGCGATATCGACTTCGAAGCCAAGGGGCAGGCGATGGCGATTGAATTGCTGCGGCGAATTCCGGAACTACGCAAAGTCCTATCGACCGATGTGCAGGCCGCTTTTGACGGCGACCCAGCCTGCCACACGACCGACGAGATTGTCTTTTGCTATCCCGGATTCGAAGCGATCACGGTCTTCCGTATCGCCCACGAATTGCTGCAGCTTGGAGTCCCATTCATTCCTCGAATGATGACGGAATGGGCTCACAAAACAACAGGAATCGATATTCACCCAGGTGCGACCGTTGGAAATCACTTTTTCATCGATCACGGCACCGGAGTGGTGATTGGCGAAACCTGCGAAATCGGAGCCCATGTGAAACTTTACCAAGGTGTCACGCTCGGGGCCCTCAGTTTTCCGACCGATGCCGATGGTCAATTGATCCGAGGCACCAAGCGGCATCCTACGATCGAAGACCGTGTGGTGGTTTACGCCAATGCCACAATCTTGGGTGGACGGACCGTTGTCGGTCACGACAGCGTGATCGGATCAAGCGTCTGGATTACCAAGACCGTGTCACCCTATACCACGGTAACATTGGAAAAACCGCAACTGCGAGTACGTGGTGCCGCGTCGGCCGAATCCCACGATCCCGAATTAAATTTCCAGATCTAGAGCGATATAGGCCGTATAAATTCTTAGCGGAACGGCGCAAGCCGTCCGGCCACCGCCCTGGAAACGATATTGGCGGTACGCATTCTTAGCGGAACGGCGCGAGCCGTCCGGCCCGGCAACCACCTCTCGCGAAAAGGCCGGACGGCTCGCGCCGTTCCGCTAAGAAAATCATCCCGAGCAAATAACTGTGGGTAATTCGTTAGTCGGTGGCACGACAGCAGGTATGATTACGCCTATCCAAGAAAGAGCCATTCGCCCGCGAGGCAGTTACATATCTGCCTCGCGGGCGGGTTCCACCGGCTCATTCACGCTTCCAATCTCCATCACCAGCCAACGAAGGCTGAGTATCTGTATTTCATTTCGCAAAAGCACTGCTGGTCTGGTTGTGTGACCAACCAGAGAAGGAGCCATTCGCCCGCGAGGCAGTTACATATCTGCCTCGCGGGCGGGTTCCACCGGCTCATTCACGCTTCCAATCTCCATCATCAGCCTACGAAGGCTGAGCATCTGTATTTCACTTCCATGAAGCACCGCTGGTCTGCTTGGATGACCAGCCAGAGAAGGAGCCATTCGCCCGCAAGGCAGTTACATATCTGCCTCGCGGGCGGGTTCCACCGGCTCATTCACGCTTCCAATTCACAGTGCCTAGCCACCAAGGGCTCGGCGTGTATTTAGTGGGATGAGCGACCCTATGAAATTATCCAGGACCCCCGTCTTGTCCGCTTGGACTTCAATTCGGTCACCGGGGTGCAAGGCATAGTCGTTTTCCGGCCGAACTTGCTTGCCATCAAAAGCAACTTCCATCGGCGGGCAGTTCCAGTCTCCGGTTTCACTTCGATAGACCCGAACCCGCATATGCTTGATGGCCGACCGGACTCCCGTCTGATCCAGCAGAGTGCTGACATGCACGGTCTGACCTTCCGGCGGGAGCGGCAGAACCCGAACCGGCTCGTCGTCACCGGCGACCTGCAAAACGATAGAGTTCTGAGCTTTCGCTTGTTTGATTTTGCGAAAGACTTCTTCGCTGGCCGGGGCACTTAACGCCACCAAAGCACCTTCGGTCGGCTGCACCCGTTCGGAAAGGGCCCCAGTGGAACTGGAGCCGGTCAGAGAACAACCGGCACAGAGTACCGCTGCAAGCACAGAAATCGGGAAGAATGCGGAGTGAAATCGCATGGGGCACCAAAGTATCAATGAGAATCAATTGTGGTTCCCCCCCGGGAATCTTTCGCTCCCCGGTCGCTTGTGACGATTAGGAGAGCTGTAGGGGGTATCGGCCCTTTCCTGGTCGGACTGGAGTAAAAAGAGAAAGAAAAATTGTGGTCCCAACCGAGGTTGTGTTCGCAGATCTTCGCGATATACTCTCGGGCTTGCTAAAAAACGCATAAATTACGCATATCGTTTTAGAATAACGTCGGAGTAGAGTGATGGCCCGTCAATGCGAAGCCTGTGGCAAGAAAGTCCAAATGGGCAACCGCGTCGAAACACGTGGTAAAGCCAAATACCTAGGTGGAGTCGGTACCAAAATCACTGGTATTACTCGCCGAAAGTTCGTACCGAACTTGCAAAAAGTCCACATCACCACGCCAAGTGGTGAAAACAAATCGGTACGTGTCTGCACGTCCTGCATCCGCAGTGGAGCAGTTCGCAAGAAAGTTCACGTCAAGCCATTTGAGCTTGGTGACAAGAAACCTGCCAAGAAATAACCGTCCAGAAACCGATCGGCAATCTTACCGCCATGGCATTTTCTGACGACGACATTCGCAAAGTTGCGCACCTGGCTCGGTTAGAACTAACCGACCAGGAAGTCCAAAGGCTAGGTCCTCAACTGGAACGAATCCTCGGGTTCGTTGAACAGTTGGCGGAATTGAATACGGACGAAGTCGAACCGATGACAACCGCGTTGGATGTTTCCAATCGCTGGATGGCTGACGAACCGGCTCCTAGTCTCTCTCGTGAAGCGGCCTTGGCCAACGCTCCATTGGCCGACGACGAGTGTTTTCTCGTCCCTCCCGTTCTGCCGCCCTCTTGATTTCGACAATATGACGATCCCGCTCGATTCGGCTGCACGCCTGCAACAAATGTTGCAGAGCCGTGAAGTGTCCGCTGCTGAAGTCGCTCAGGCGACCCTAGACCGGACGGCCACCACAGAACCGACCGTATCGGCTTTTACGCACCTTGCGACCGAATCGCTGCTTGCCCAAGCCGCAGACATCGACCGCCGACGCGTCGCTGGCGAATCCCTTGGCCCTTTGGCTGGGATCCCCATCGCCATCAAGGATGTCCTCTGCACGGCAGACATGCCGACGACCTGTTCGTCAAAGATGCTGAAGGACTTTCATCCCCCGTATGATGCAACCGTGGTCGCAAAATTGCGATCCGCAGACGCCCTGTTGGTCGGCAAAACCAACATGGACGAGTTTGCGATGGGTGCCAGTACGGAAAACAGTGCCTTTGGTGTCACCCGAAATCCTTGGGATTTGACCCGCACCCCAGGCGGAAGCAGTGGAGGGGCCGCCGCCGTCGTCGCCGCTCAAAATGTGCCTCTCAGCCTGGGAAGCGATACCGGCGGTTCCATTCGACAGCCCGCCGCCTTTTGCGGCGTCACAGGCCTGAAACCAACCTACGGTCGTGTCAGCCGATTCGGTTTGGTTGCCTTCGCAAGCAGCCTGGACCAAGTCGGCCCGCTCGGCTGGGACGTTGCGGATACGGCACTACTACTAGACCATATCGCTGGCTTTGACCCTCGCGATTCGACTTCGCTAGATGCTCCGGTCGAGGATTATTCCGCGGCCGCAGCCAAACCCGACGTGAAGGGGATGCGAATCGGAGTCATGCGTGGGCAACTGGATGACCCGGGCCTCGATCCCGATGCTCGATCCGCCGTGGCGGCAGCAATCGATGTTTACCGCGACGCCGGTGCGACGCTGGTCGATGTTGAATTTGCTCACAGTAAGTACTGGGTCCCAACCTACTACATCATCGCCCCCTGCGAAGCGAGCAGTAACCTGTCTCGCTATGACGGTGCACACTACGGACACCGCGCCGAAATCGATGAAGCGGCCGCAAAAAAAGACGGCCCCCTGGTCGCCACCTACTGCAAATCACGCAGCGAAGGCTTTGGCGACGAAGTGAAGCGACGAATCATGCTGGGGACGTATGCCCTTAGCGAAGGGTATTCGGCAAAGTATTACGCCAAATCGCTGCGAGTCCGACGACTGATCCGTGGCGACTATGACGCGGCTTTTGAAAAAGTCGACGCCCTGCTTAGCCCGGTCACTCCATCGGCCGCCTTCCCACTTGGCGACAAGATGGAAGACCCGTTGCAAATGTACCTCTGCGACCTGTTTACCGTCGGAGCCAACCTAGCCGGCATCCCCGCCCTCTCGCTTCCTGCGGGAACCACCGAAAGCGGACTGCCACTGGGCGTCCAATTGCAGGCTCCACCACTAAAAGAATCAACGTTGTTCCGTGCAGGAGCCATGTTCCAACAGGCTACCACCCATCATCGCCGGAGACCCGTGGCGTGAGCGAGCGATTAGATGACGGACGTTTTCCCCACAAGATTGTGATCGGGCTGGAAGTCCATGCCCAACTGAAAACGCAAACGAAATTGTTCTGCAGGTGCAGCGCCCAATTCGGAGCCGCCCCCAACACGCAGGTCTGCCCGGTCTGCCTCGGCTTGCCCGGAGCCCTGCCGGTCTTGAACGAAGAGGCGATCTCCTTAGCAATCGTCACGGGGTTAGCCCTAAACTGCACGATCCCGCCTCTGACGAAATGGGATCGCAAGCAATACTTCTATCCCGACCTTCCCAAGGGATACCAGATCAGCCAATTCGATCTGCCGATCTGTGCCGAAGGTTACCTTGACATTACCGACCCGGAAAATGACGAGGAAACCAGACGAATCGGACTCTTCCGAGCACATCTGGAAGAGGACGCCGGCAAGAGCATGCACGACGAAACCTCGGGGCGTGACTTTACGCGGATCGACTTGAATCGCTGCGGTACTCCGCTGCTAGAAATCGTCAGCAAACCAGAACTGCGTTCCGCCGCTGAAGCGAAAAACTATCTAACCGAACTACGTTTGCTGCTCAGACACCTAAAAGTTTCTGACTGCGAAATGCAGGAAGGCAGCTTGCGCGTCGACGCAAATGTGAACCTGCACATCGATAAAGACAACCAGCGGATTGCGACGCCGATCGTCGAAGTCAAGAACATGAACAGCTTCCGAGCTGTCGAACGGGCGATCGAATTCGAAGCCATTCGCCAATACCAAGAATGGGAAGATACGGGCATCACGATTGAAACGATGGGCAAACGCACCTTCGGCTGGAATGACGCCACCGAAACCACGTTTGTACAGCGGGAAAAAGAAGAATCCGCCGATTACCGCTATTTCCCAGACCCCGATTTGCTACCGGTGCAAATCCCCAAGGAACAGGTCGAAGCCGTTCGCCAAGCGATGGGTGAACTGCCCGCCGAAACCCGCGAACGATTCCAAACCCAACACGGCCTTGCCCCCTACGACGCCGATGTGCTGGTAAACCAAGGCCCTGCGATGGTCGGATTTTTCGAAACCGCAGCAGGCATCGCCAAGGCTCCCAAACGCGTCAGCTCATGGATCCAGCAAGATGTCATGCGGACCCTGAAAGAACAGCAAATCGACCTGGAAGATTTCCCCATCCAAGCGGAAACGCTGGGCGAATTGCTAGGAGAAGTCCAAGCGGGCAAACTGGACAACAACCGAGCCAGGGACGTTTTCCAGCACCTCCTCGCCAACGGCGGGACCGTAGCCGAAGCGACAAAATCGCTCGGCATTGAAGCGGTGGATGATAACGAACTGGACACCATCTGCGATCAATTGCTGGCCGCAAATCCGCAGGTCATCGAAGACGTGCAGGGCGGAAAACCGCAAGCTATCGGGTCCTTGATCGGGCAAGCAAAAAAGATCAATCCCAACATCAATCCCGGCCAGCTAAGACAAACGCTGCTGCAAAAGATCGCCGAAGCGTAGCCTGCGGTCATGCAGGTTTCACCGATCGCGAAGCAGGGCCCGGAGGGCGGAGGGCGGCAGATATATAAATGAAGAAAGTCTAGCTCCCCTCGCCCCTAAGCGAGCTCTTTGGTGCGGAAGAAATCTCTGCTAGCTCGTTACGTGATCTCTGCCTCTTTACTTGATTTAGTGAAGCTTGCTTGGGGGAGAAGGGCTGGGGGAGAGGGGGAGATTTCCAGGCGGCGATTTTGCAGCGAAGACGCGGTGAAAGCCTCGGATTTCAAGCGATTATGCCACGCCTTGCCCAACGCTGTCGGCCCCTCTCCCCCTGCCCCTCTCCCCCAAAACAAGCCTTTGAATCGTACTTAATTGCATTAGCTGGCAAACCGTTGATTCAGTATCAAACTTTTTTTAAGCGAGCTTGTTTTGAGGGCGAGGGGAGCCAGACTTTCTTCACTTACCCCCCCCTCCGCTGGGTTAAAAGCACTGCACCCAGACTCGGATGGGCAGGGTTGAAATCGTCAGTGATAAATTTCACGTTCCGAGCGAAAGGGGACCATCACTAAATCAGCAGGCGGCTCGTGCCGCGGGCGCTAAGAAAGCAGCTGGCACCGGAAAACCGCCCCGCGGCCGCAAGAGGTTCCGTTTTGCTCGCCCGCATTTCTTACCAATCGAATCGCCAGCCTCCAGTGCAAGAGCCAGCGACTCCCCTCTCTCCCAAGCGTTAACGTGGCGACTCCTAGCCCTCTAATGCTTCGGCTCGGACCAAGGGAAGCCCTTTGGATGCGAACAAGAAAGCCTGATCGATCGTCCCGTTGGCAACCAATTCAGCGATCGTCGCTTGGGCCGAAATCTCACACGATTTCAGCAACACAAGCTCCTCCGCATCGGTCTGCTGTGCCAAGAAAGCTGCGATGGAATCACTGGTCGTCGTCCAGTCTGCTGGCAGATGACCGTCGTTGGCCGGCGTAAAGAATGTGTCGGCCGCGATCAATGTTTGCGGTGCAAACCGCCCCCGACTGCAAGCCGCACTAAATTCAGCTTCGCTGGTAATTTGCGTCCAAGCAGGAAACAATTCGGCGAGGATCTCGAACGTTGACCGCATCTGGCGCACACAACGCCAATGCATCGCAACCGGATCAAGCAGGTGAATTTGATCGTACACCCGAAGACCTTCCACGATTTCTCCGCCACCGATGATCCACAGGTTTTCGTTAGCTTTCGGCTGTCTATTCAGCCAGCTTTGAATTCGCGACACCAAGTCGGGCGCAGCGAGCAAACTCCCTCCCAGCTTGATGACTCGTCGGTGTACGACTGCCTGCTTCACTTCGGATTCTCCCGCGGAACGTCACGTGGTTCTTCTTCAAATCGAACCACATGGTAACCATCGGGCAGATCTCGCTCAGGCAAAAAATCGGCGCCGCGAGAACTTAAGAGGATCTCGTTTTTTTCCGGTGACCGAACCTGAAGCCTGAGGTCCATCGATGCTGGTGCAGCAAGCGAATCAAGCAAGTGTGAGAGCTGACTGGAACGTTCGAGAACCGATTCGACCTGCTCGATCGATTGTCGCAGTGCATCGCGTTGCGGGCGCAGTTGACGACGTGTCGAGGAATCAGCATCCGCATACCGACGTTCCATTGCGGCCAACAAAATCCCTTGCTGCTTCTGCTGAAAGAATTGTTGGTGCATCCATTCGCTGAACTTGGGAGCCTCAAGCGGAAACCAGGGGAGCTGCGGATCCAACCTTGCATAAAGCCTCCGCCGACAGGTCAGTCGCTTCGCAATGCGAAGGTCATAGCGAAGCTGGATCGCGACTTCACGGTTATCTGCAGACGTCAACTGAACCACGAACATCGACGCACGTTGGGAATCGTTTTCGGGAGGCATTACCCAGATCAAATCGATATCCGCGGGAAGCACAAACGAGAAACCTAGCTGCGTTCGTTCGGCTGGTGGTGCCGTCCCTAAGTGCCAAGCCTTTCGTTGGTCATGTTCATAAAATTCAAATACCAACGGATCGATTTCAAGCTGCGGTGAAGAGGGATGGACCGGCGAATCCCCAGTCGCCGGGGCTTCTGAATCCGCCTGGTTTGCCGTTCGAACCTCTTGGCCGGGCAACGCGTCATAGTCCTCCTGCCGAAGTTCCTCCACCGCTGCATCAACCATCGCGGCCGGCTGCAAGCGTTCAGGAATCCCTTGTAGGCTCACGACGGGCTTCGCTCCACTCACAGCCAATCCATCCCCGTTGTCATGGTCGATCTCTTCCAGTTCCTGCTCCCCCTGATCTCCAAGGACAAAGCCCTCAGGTTCAGGCTTAAAAAGAGAAAACGCGTCCCCTCGGCCCTGCGACGAGTGCAAACGAGCGTTCGCATCGAGGACGTTGGGCATCGCTTGTGCGACAGGTTTGCTTTTCTCGGCAGGTTTACTTTTTTCGACCACGTCCGAACCGGAGGTCCCAGAAGACTTAGCGAAAATCCCCCAGCCGACCAACGCCCCCACACAGCCCAGACCGGCAAGCGGGATCGCACCACGCCGAAAGCGAGCAACCCTCCGTCCTCGATTCGCTCTGACACGCCCGGCAGGCGACCGAGCGGTCGTCACGACAACTTCCCGCGATTCGTTGACGGCATCAGGTGATTGCCATAGGTTTCCGCTGGCTGAAGACTGAGGGGAATCTTCCATTCGCACCAAGCGATTTTGTCGATCGACCGCATACCGCGTGGCGACGTCTCGCAGTCCAAAATCGCCGTCGGTGGCCTCTTCGTGGAAGCTTGATCCCGCGGTGAGCTGCGCGATCCAGTCATCCATAATGGCCTGCGGCGGCGGCCCAAGCCGCTCCATCAGCTGAGCGATCGATTCGAAGTTGGCAGTCATTCGTGTTTTTTCCTCGCCTCGAAAGAGGTAGGTCAGACCAACTAATCGTAACGAATTGCGGGGTGCAATGTCGGCACGAACGATCCATTGCGTACGACCGGCAAAGTTTTCCTGGCAGGAACCACCGGAATTCACAAAACATTAGGTCCGATCATGCCGATAATTCCGTCGGGAGCGATTCGTGCGATCGTACCGGTTGGTGGAACGGAGTTCGCAAGGACTCCGTTAAATCCGGTAGGGTTTCGGGAATCGCAGAAAAACTATGCCAGGGGGGAGTCGCTTGACTGCGGTCGAGCGACCGTGGTTTCGTTTGTGTGCACCATCCGTATACAAGCTGAATCACGGCGTACTGACCTAATCAGTATGTCTCCGTCTTCGCCATTCGGACAAGCAGCAGCGGCCGGGGGGCCGCGGAGACATTCCTAATGCCTAAAATAATTCAATGGTCTCGCACCGTTCTGACTTTGGCGGCCACGTTGGCAGTAGCGACCTTCGCTGTTGCCGCACCGCCGATGCCGCCTGCCGCCGACGCCGATTACGGTGCCAGCGGTTACTTAACACCTCGGGGGATGCCCCCTGTAGGCACACCGGGCGTCATGCCCGCGATGTATTCCGCGATGCCCGGTCCTCCGATGGGAGTGATGCAGGCAGGCGGAATGGGAATGCCAGGAGGCCAGGGAGTTTCTCCCGCCGGCTTCAACGGCAGCTCGGGATGCGACGCATCCGGCTGTGATTGCCTTGGATACGGTTGCAACCGCTGCAGCTCCGGCCCGGTCGGAAGCGGCGGCATTTTGGATCGCATGCGTGGCGGCGGCCCTGGCATGATGGGGCAAGGCCCCATGGGATACGGCATGATGGGTCATGGCGGCGGCTGTGGCTGCGGTAGCTGTGGCGGCATGGGGCTGCTCGGAAACGGACGCCTCCGACATGGGCACATCGCGGGCTTGCTCGGCATGCTAATGCCCTACGGTGAAGCCGGACCCAACGCTCCACGTTGGTTTGACTTCTCTGCCGAAGCGACCTTCCTTAAGCGGAACACTCAAAACCCATCGTCGCTACTTTCCACTTTTGGTGCCGCAGGAACGCCAGCGTTGTATAGCAGTGCTGCCGACTTGGAGGACATCGAAGCAGGGATCCGTCTGTCCGGAGCCATTATCTTGGGCGTCGGAAGCAATCTTGAACTGACCTACATGGGCGGCAACAAGTGGGAAGATAGTTCCGCAGTGAACGCCACTACCGCCCCCCCCTTAAACCTGTTCTCGTTCATCAGCTTCTACGGCACGAACCCCGTTGGTGGCTATGCAGATTCCGACAATGCATCCCGGCAGGGCATTTCTGGGGAAGCGAATTTCCACAGTGGGGAAATTAACTACCGCCAGCGGACAGCCGGTGCGACCGGGCGATTGCAAGGATCGTGGCTTGCAGGACTTCGCTACATTCGCTTGGATGAAGCACTGACATTCACATCGACAGGAAACGTCGGAGGAACCCCACGCTACCTGAACTTGACCAACAGCACCAAAAACGACCTGTTTGGTGTCCAGATTGGTGGAGACCTTTGGTGGAACCTAATGGCTGGCGTCAGCATCGGATCGGAGCTTAAGCTTGGGGTCCTAGAAAATGACGTGAATCGCAACATCTACGCAACCGGCAGCAACATCGGAGCAGGTGCAACCGCTGGATCTCGCGGTGACTTTATCGGAAGCTCGGAAACGACAGGAATGCTGGAACTGAACACGGCGATCGTCTATCGCTTGAGCCACTCATGGGCGTTCCGGTCCTCCTACTACATCCTTGCTGTCGACGAAATCGGCGGAGGCATGAACTTGACCGAAAGCCGCAACTTGCTGCTGACTCCACAAGTAAGCAACGCCAACGCTCCGGTCAGCTACGATCCTCTTGTCCTTCAAGGGTTCACGTTCGGAGCCGAGTACACTTGGTAGTGATAGATTGTCCGATGGAATGAAGATCCCAGAAAACCCCGTCACGATTGTGGCGGGGTTTTTTTGTCGTTTTGGCAATCCGTTAGTCTCGCCCAAATAACGTAAAATCGATTTGTGCCGAATCGCCGGCCTGCCCACGCGATGGCGAGTGCAGCTACGACAGGGACGTTGTTCCTAACCTATTGCGTGCCCGCTTTCATCCGAGCACACATTTCAAGAACGCCAAACCTTAGAACCGATGCCCTCGACGGGGACCATCTTGCGTCAACGTCAGAATCTCTGGGCCGGTTTCGGTCATCAAGACCGAATGCTCGAACTGAGCGGACAATTTTCCGTCTTTGGTGCGAACGGTCCAGCCATCCGCCTTATCGACAGGTTTGGCATACCGCGTCCCGGCGTTGATCATCGGCTCGACGGTAAAACAGATTCCGGGCAACAACCGATCGATTCGGCTTTGGCGATTGGGAAAATGAGGAATCGAAGGATCTTGGTGAAAGGCACGCCCCAGCCCGTGCCCCACATATTCGCGCACCACTGAAAATCCGCGGGCCTGAGCCTCACGCACAACGGTTTCACCGATCACACTTACCGGGCACCCAGGTTCCAGAGCTTCGATGGCCATGTAAAGGCAATCGAAGGAGCACTGCGTCACGGCACGAGCTTCGTCGGAAACTTCGCCAATCAAAAAGGTTTCGCTTTGATCCCCGAACCAGCCATCCACGACACTGGTCAAATCGACATTCACGATATCCCCATCCTGGAGGACATATTCGTTGGGAATCCCGTGGCAAATCACGTCGTTAATGCTTGTACAGCAAGACTTGGGATACCCCTGATAGCCGAGCGTCGCCGCCCGATGCCCATGCTTCTGGGTATACTCGCAGACTCGATCGTCGATCGAGCCGGTGGTAACACCGGCGGTAATAAAGGGTCGAAGATAATCCAGCAAATCCGCGTTAAAGCGTCCTGCTTTCCGCATGGAATCCCGTTGGGCAGCGGTCAGTTGTAGTTTGTTTCGTTTTCTCAGCATTCGATTAGTTCTCGTACAGGTGTCACGTCGCAACGGCGAAACCATGACCTGCCAGCTGGCGGTAGTGCGTATTGTTAAAAATCCGTTGGCCAGGATCCAGCCCCAAAAAACCACCCTCATTTTTGCCCATGTTTTCGCATGGATTTTTGAGTGCTTCGCGTCTCAGCCCTTAAACGCCGATTCTAGCACGCCTTTTGCCCCTATAGAACAGCCTTTTGGTCGGCTGCCCCAAACGGCCTTCGACGATTAAAATACTCTCGCTCGAATCTTCATCCTAATCCCAACAATAGCCCCATGCCCCGTTACACCCCCTCAGAAATCGAACCTCGCTGGCAGGCCTACTGGGAACAGAATCGCACCTTTGCGACTCCCGAATCGCCTGGGCCCACCAAACGCTATGTTTTGGACATGTTCCCTTACCCCAGCGGCGAGGGACTTCATGTAGGCCACCCCGAAGGATACACGGCAACCGATATCGTTTCTCGGTTCGCACGTATGAAGGGTGAAACGGTTCTGCACCCAATGGGTTTTGATGCCTTTGGGCTGCCAGCTGAAGAACATGCGATCAAGACGGGAGAACATCCCCGAATCCAAACCGAAAAAAACATCGCCGAATTCACTCGCCAACTGAAAATGTTGGGGTTCAGTTACGACTGGGATCGCGCGATCGCAACGACCGATCCGGGCTACGTCCGCTGGACTCAGTGGATTTTCACGGTTCTCTACGACACCTGGTTCGATCCCGAACAAAACAAAGGTCGGCCGATCAGTGAATTGCCGATCCCCGCCGAAATTGCAGCCGCCGGCGAAACGGCAATCGAGACCTACCAAGCGGAATTTCGCTTGGCGTACGAAACGGAAGCCCCTGTCAATTGGTGCGACGCCCTGGGAACCGTGCTTGCCAACGAAGAAGTGATCGACGGAAAAAGCGAGCGAGGGGGACACCCCGTTCGGCGACTGCCGCTTCGCCAGTGGATGTTGCGAATCACCGCCTACGCCGAACGGCTGCTGTCGGGTTTAGAAAACCTTGATTGGCCGGGCGGAATCAAAACGCTCCAACAAGATTGGATCGGGCGCAGCACGGGTGCCGAAGTCGATTTTTTCATCGGGAAAGAAACCGATTTTGCCGACTGGAAAAAATCGCGTGCAGGCAAACCAATGCCCACCGAACTGGCTGAAGATGCCCTGCGGGTCTATACGACTCGTCCCGACACGTTGTTTGGCGCCACCTACATGGTGGTCGCTCCAGAACATCCAGCGGTCGATCGCCTGACCACCCCCGCAGCGGCAGCCGATGTCCAGAAGTATCGCGACGCGGCCGCTTTCAAAAGCGAGCGTGAACGGACACAAGGCGAACGGGAGAAAACCGGCGTCTTCACCGGAAGCTTCGCAATCAATCCGGTCAACGGCAAACCGGTTCCCATCTGGATCGCCGACTACGTCATGGCCAGCTACGGCACGGGAGCCATCATGGCTGTCCCCGCCCATGATGAACGCGATTTCGAATTCGCACGTCAATTCGCTTTACCCGTCATCGCCGTTGTCGATCCTCCTGCCGATCTAGAGAACCGCGAAGACATCTTGGCGGGCAAAGCTTGCTTTGCCGGTACGGGCTTGGCAATCAACAGTGGATCGTTTGACGGCCAGGAAACAACGCAAGTCAAAGCAACCGTCACGCAAGACCTGGAAACCGCGGGCCTGGGCAAATCCGCCATCAACTACAAACTGCGTGACTGGCTGTTCAGCCGCCAACGATTCTGGGGCGAACCCTTCCCGGTCCTCCACGAAATCGATAGCGACGGCAAAGATACCGGTCGCAAACGGACCGTCCCGACGGGCGACCTTCCGGTACAGCTTCCCGAATTGGCAGACTTTCGGCCACACGGCCGGCCGGAACCGATGTTGGAGAAAGCGGACCAAAGCTGGCTGCAGGTCGAACTGGATGGGAAACGCTACCGCCGCGAAACCAACACGATGCCTCAATGGGCTGGTTCCTGTTGGTATTTTTTGCGGTACATCGATCCAACGAATGACACCTGCCTGATCGATCCCGACAAAGAACGGGCTTGGATGCCTGTCGACTTGTATGTGGGTGGAGCCGAGCACGCGGTATTGCACCTGTTGTATTCGCGATTCTGGCACAAAGTCTTGTTCGACCGTGGCCACGTCCACTGCGACGAACCTTTCCAAAAACTGATCAACCAGGGGATGATCCTCGGCGAAGCGGAATTGACCGTTTTTCAAACCGAAGCGGGAGCGTACGTTTCGCCCGCAGATGTTCGCCGCAGTGAAGAAGGTCCGACTGCCCCCGACGGCAGCCCCGTCCATCCGGTTTCCGTCCAGGATACCGATGTGGAAAAGCAAGGCGACAACCTTGTCTTGGCCGCCGAACCGGAAATCCGCGTGGAAAGCCGCTCCTTCAAAATGTCAAAAAGCCGCGGCAACGTAGTGAATCCCGACGTGGTCGTCAAAGAGTACGGTGCGGACAGTCTCCGTTTGTACGAAATGTTCATGGGCCCGCTGGAAGCCACCAAACCGTGGAGCATGGCAGGGGTCGGCGGAGTTCGCAATTTCCTGGACCGAAGCTGGCGAATGATCGTCGACAAAGACGCCGAGCAAATTGAATTGTCCGCTGCGATCACCGACAAGGAATGCACCGAAGCTCAGAACCGGCAGTTACACAAAACGATTCGAAGTGTCAGCGAAGATATCGAATCGCTCAGCTTCAACACCGCTATCGCGCGCATGATGGAATTCGTCAATTTCTTCACCCGCGAGAAACAGCGGCCTCGCGCTGCAATGCAGTCCTTCGTGCTTCTCTTGTCGCCGTTTGCTCCACATATCGCAGAGGAACTTTGGGAGATCTTGGGCAACAAGAAAACGTTGGCTTACGAAGCTTGGCCAGAGTGGGACGAAGCGGCCTTGATCGAAACGACCGTCGAAATTCCGGTTCAAATCAATGGCAAGGTACGCACAAAATTAGTCGTTGCCGCGGACATCAAAAAAGAGGACCTGCAAGCACAGGTGATGGAATTGGAAAAAATCCAAGAAGCAACGGCTGGAAAACAAATCGTTAAAACGATTGTTGTGCCTGGGCGTCTGGTAAACATCGTGGTCAAAGGGTAGCAGCGTTTCCCCTCCAGCCAATTCTTAAACAACCTTCAAGCGAAATTCCTATGCCAGCCTTTAAAACCGAAGTTCCCCACAGCTTAAGCCAAGAAGATGCAAGGGAACGGGTCGATCAAATGAAAGATTCGATTCACGAGCAGTACCCTGGATTGGTCAGCGACCTCTCCAGCGAATGGAACGAGAACACTCTTTCGTTGCAGTTCAGTGTTTACGGATTCAAGATCCAATCCGCCCTCGAAGTGCATGTTGAATGCGTCATCGTCAACGGAAACATCCCCTTGGCGGCCCTGCCTTTTAAAGGAAAAGTCCAACAGACCATCGGAGACAAACTTTCCGAATTGTTGGGATAGGCGTAGGGCAGGTTTGCAGCGGCAGGGCGCGAGTGCTCCGGCCCGGCAACCACCTCTCGCAAAAAGGCCGGACGGCTTGCGCCGTTCCGCTAAGAAAGGGGCCGGGTTCCGGTGCTTACGAACGGACTTCGGTGATCGTTTCCATGCTGTAATTTTGGATCAATTGCTGGATGCTATCGACGCTAACCGCTTCGTAACGCGCGATGATCTCGTCCAGACCGACGTACTCGTTGCGGGTCAACCAGTTTGCCCCCACCGAAAAGAGCCGACTTCCGGGGCGTTCACTTTGCATGATCGCCGCCGCGGTTGTTTTGCGAATCGCACGCTCTAGTTCGTCCTTCTCGACTCCATCACGACGCACGCGTTCCAGAACCTCATCGATCAATCGCAGATTGCTGTCGACGTCTTCCGGAGCACACGACAGATACAAGAACATCAGCCCACTGTCGAGGAACTCTTGCGTCCACGTTGCAGCCGCTTCGGCTCTTCCCGTGTCGATCAATTCCCAAAACAAGCGGCTACTCCCATCATCGCCCAAGATGGTCGAAAGCAAACGCATCGCGATTCGATCGTCCGAAAGCGCATTCGGCGCATTTGCATGTCGCACGACATACGCCAATGCATTGTCGACCGGCTTGGTCGACAACGGTTCAAGCGGTCCAGGGGAACGCTCTGGAGCTGGATAGAGCAGTTTGCTGGGCACTGGCAGAGTGGGCCAGTCCGCCGTCAATTCGGTTGCCTGCTGAACCAGAGCGTCAAAATCTACGTTCCCCGATGCGGCCAAGACCATGTTGCTCGGTTGATAACGCTGCTCGAAATAAGCTCGCATCAACTCTGGCGTCATCGCTTCAATCGACTCGGTAGTCCCTAGGACTCGACGTCCCAATCCGCTCAGCCCGTAGCGGGATTCCATCGAACGTTCAAACGCCCCAAACGGAGGCTGATCCTCGTACTTGGCGATCTCTTCCAAAATCACCATCCGTTCGGTTTGAAAATCGGCATCCAGCAAAGTAGGCCGCATCAAATCGGTCAGCAATTCAACCTTGCGGTGTTGATATTTTGGCAACACCGTCCCGTAATAAACCGTCTGTTCTTCGCTGGTATAGGCATTCGATTGGCCCCCCAGTTCATCCAGTTCCCGGTTCACTTCGGCCGCGGTCCGACGAGCCGTCCCTTTGAAGACCATATGTTCGAGGAAATGGCTTAGCCCCGATTCCAAATCGGTTTCATCCCTCGCCCCGCTCCGCACGAAATAGCCGAACGCAGCGGTGTACGCCGCTGGCACAATCTCCGCTGCAATTCGCAAACCGTTGGGAAGCGTTGCCTGCTGAAATGTAGCACTGTCAGAAACCGATGAAGCGGCCAATGGATAAACCTTAAGTTAAAACGCTCTGATAAAACAACCGATCGACGCGAGCGAAGAGCCGACACGTCGATAGCGTAAAGACAGCGATCAGGTACTCTCACCTGGTTCTACATCGCCGGATCGTCCAAAGCAGGCGTTGGGTATTCAGGAACAGAGCCGGTCGATTCAAAATCGGTTTCGGCAACAAACAAACTGCCAGCTTCCGGAGCCGCAGCAAGTTGTTCGGGACTCATGTGTTCGGCGGCCGTCGTGATAACCAAGTAGACTTTCCCTTGATTGGCGACCAAATTTGGACATGTATTTTGTGGAGACCCCGGAGTCTTCCAAGTTCGCTCCAGTTGCCCGGTTTTCAACCCATACTGACGGGTCTGCCCAAATTCGGGCTGACCAGGATGGAACATCGCCACGATCAAGGATTGCCCATCGGGGGTCAAAATCATTCCATCGGGAACCGCAGGGTCGGCGGTCAGATCGACAACAACGGTCCGCTCGCTCACTTTCCCGGCTTCGATATCCAGACGGTAACGAACGATTTCTCGAGTCGGCGAATCGATGTCATACAACCAAACGTTCTCGCCTTCTCGGACGACCGCTTTGCCATTACTGCAGATCTGGTCGTCACGCAACTGAATCAGTTTTCGATCCGATCCCCGGAACAGATACAATCCAGCTTTTTTGGTTGCGAATTCTAGATCCTTCATCCCAAACAGCAGGTTGTCTTCGAAGACGACTCCATCGTTAACAATGGTGTTGTCGACAGCCGAATCGATCGCCGCAACAAGGGGGCTCCAAATTCCATCAACGGGATTGAACAAACCAATTTGGCGTTCACACCCAACAATGAAGTGCTTTTGGTCATCGCATGGGAACGCAAAACCTGGACGGCCGGGAAGCCGATGCGAGCGATGGTTTCCCGATTCCAGATCCAGGACATTCAACGCCCCCTCCTTCGAATCTCCACCCAACTGAATCGACACCCAACTGAAGCGTCCTTCCCCAAGCGGGTAAGGTCCTTCGGGCAAAAAACGCATTTTTGGATCAGGAGATCGATAAAGGCGTGTGGCGGTGATTTGGTTGGGGTCCGTCATCGAGTTTCAGGGGTTTAGGTTTGGAGGGATTTTGAAATTGAAAGCAGGCAAAAAGTATAAATGCAGCCCAACGCGAACCTAAGCGTTCAATTTCACCGTCCGGCCTGTTTTAGCCGATTCGTAGATCGCGCGGATAATTTCGACGCTGCGGCGTCCCTCGCTACCACAGACAGCCGGAGTCCCGTCTTCCTGAATGGCTCGTACAAAATCGTTGAACAGTTCGGTATGTCCGTGATGCCCGATGGCTGACGGGTCTGCGGCTCCACCACCGGAAGATGTCTTGCCGGCAAGTTCCGTACGAATTCGCTCGTCATCGTCCGTTGCGTTCACAAATTCCCACGATTTGATGTCTTCTTCTTCCAGGACCGCCGCCCCTTCACTGCCACTGATTTCGATCCGTTTCAGGCTGCCGGGATAGGAAGCCGTGGTCGCTTCGATCACTCCGAGGGCGCCGTTCGCGAACCGCAGGGTGGCGACTGCGACGTCTTCGACTTCGATCCGTTCATGTGCCAAAGTGCTGGTGAACGCTGAAATTTCGACGATCGGGCCCATCACCCAAGAAAGCAAATCGATCGTATGAATGGCCTGGTTCATCAATGCACCGCCGCCATCAAATTCCCAGGTCCCACGCCAAGCTCCGCTGTCGTAGTACTCTTGGCTGCGGTACCACTTCACATACGCATCCCCCATCGTGATCTTTCCAAAACGGCCTTCCTCGACCGCTTTTTTCATCATCTGCGACGATTCATGGAAACGACTTTGAAAGGCGACCCCCAGTTTCACATTCGCTTTCTCGCAGGCTTGAATGATCTGATCGCAGCGTTCCAGGGTGATTTCAAGCGGCTTTTCGACAAACACATGTTTGCCCGCAGCCGCTGCGGCCACGGCAGGATCCAGGTGGCTACCACTAGGGGTGCAGATCGTGATCGCATCGACACGTGGGTCAGCCAACATCGCTTCCAGCGAATCGTAGGGTTTGCCACCATGTTCTTTGGCAAATTCTTCAGCTTTCGCAAGCCGCGAACTTGTGCACGCGACCAATTCGGCCCCGGCAGCATCCGCGAGGGCTCGAGCGTGAAAATTAGCGATCATGCCACATCCAACGACACCAAAACCGACGGTCATACTTTCCTCATTTTCTTCACGATTTGAAGCAGGGCTCTTGGTACCCCGCACAGAAAACGCCAATATAGGGGCCAGGGTCTCCGCTTTGTAGGCGCCCGGACCTCGCCTCCCGCGACGCCCCCCATTAAACCGCGTCGATTGTGAACAAAAAAGCATCCCCCCAGCAGGTTTCGCTGACGCAACTTCCCTCACTTTTAGTGAAAGGGGCCGGGCTTGCTGCGCCGCTGAAAAACTGGAAACCAGGGACCGACCTTTGGTTTGAAGGGGTCCAAGACAGTTTGCGGGCTCTCTTGGCAACGGCCATTTCCGGCCATTGTCCTGCCGTGCTGGTGCTTCTGCCCCAGGCGGTTGATGCCGACATCGTCGCGGGGGACCTGGTAGCGTTCGGAGCGACCAACGTTTGCTCCCTGCCTCTTTCCGCGAATTCGCAGGCTCCTGACTCCATCCGCGACGCCGATTTCGCCGAACGACTGCAGGTCCTCCAACGGATGCGGCAGTCCGTTGAGGGCAAAGACAAGGAACCGTTGATCGTGACCGCCTACGTCGGCGCCGCGATGCAAAAGGTCCCCAGCCCCAACGCGATCGCGACCGCCACTCGAACCCTAAAAGTTGGCCAAACCCTCGATCTGGAAGGGACACGTCAATGGCTGGCCGAAGCCGGATTTCACCCCGCCACCGCGGTCGACCTGCCGGGAGAATTTTGTCAGCGTGGCGGGATCCTGGACATCTACTCCCCCGACCAGCCCCTGCCGGTCCGCATCGAATTATTTGACGACGAAATCGAATCGATCCGCCGCTTTGACCCCGCTAGCCAGCGGAGCACGGAAGTTCTAACGGAAATCGATTTGGCCGCTGTCGGCGCCGCGATCGCCAGTCCCGGCCGATTGATCGATTTCCTTTCCCCCGATGCCGCGATCCTGATCGTCGACCCTGAACGCTGCCAACAGTCAGCAGCCACCCTGCTTCATCGCGCGGGCAACGAAAATCACTTTGGGGACTGGCCCGAACTGGTCGGATCCTTCGCCGGGCATCGCGTCGGCTTGGCCTGCGAACTGGCCCCCGGCGATGCGGACAACCTTTTTCCGCTTCGGACCAGTTCCGTCGATAGTTTTATCGGCAACCTAGAACACGTCCAAGAACGGATCGACACCGTCGCCGCAGGTCACCGTGTGATCGTGGTCGGCGATACCGCGGCGGAAGCCGAACGACTTAGCGAACTGCTACGTCCCACCCAAGCCGCCCAGCATGGTCGACTGACCGTTACGGTGGCTTCTCTCAGCAGTGGCTTTCGCTTAACCGCCGCCGAAGTCCTCCTGCTGACCGGCGCGGAACTGTTTCATCGCAGCCCCGTCCGCCGCGTCAAAACCCGCGTCCGCGGAAAACCCATCGATAGCTTCCAGCAACTGAAGCCAAGCGATTTGGTGGTCCACCTGTCACACGGTATCGGCCTCTATCGCGGAATGGAGCTGATCGAAAAAGGGGGCCACGGGCAAGAACACCTAGTGATCGAATTTGCTGGGGGGACGACGATCTACGTCCCGGCGGCTCGGATCGGTTTAATCCAGCGATACGTCGGCGGCAGTAAGACTCGCCCACGCCTAGCAAAAATCGGCGGCGTCTCTTGGGCGAAGAACCGGAAATCAGCCGAAGCCGCCGTCCATGACATGGCCTCGGAACTGCTTGAGGTCCAAGCCGTGCGGTCCTCACGTGTCGGCCTGGTCTTTGACGTCGACAGTCACTGGCAACACCAATTCGACGCAATCTTTCCGTACACCGAAACCCCCGATCAATTGCTCGCGATCGAAGCCTTAAAAGAGGACATGCAGCAACCGCGGCCGATGGACCGCCTGATTTGCGGCGACGTCGGTTACGGAAAAACGGAAGTCGCGATGCGGGCCGCTTTCAAGGCGGTCGACAGCGGATTCCAAGTCGCAGTCCTTGTCCCCACCACCGTGCTGGCGGAACAACATCACCACAGCTTTGTCACGCGAATGGCAGAATTCCCTTTCGACATCGCTAAATTAAGCCGCTTCGTTCCCGCTGCCGAACAACGCGATACGATCAAACGGATTCGCTCGGGGAACGTCGATATCGTGATCGGGACCCATCGCTTGGCTTCCAAAGATGTTGTCTTCGATAACCTCGGCCTGGTGATTATCGATGAAGAGCAACGCTTTGGCGTCGCGGTCAAGGAACGCTTAAAAACACGCCACAGCAACGTCGATGTCCTAACGCTCTCGGCAACCCCGATCCCGCGGACGCTTCATATGGCGCTCGTCGGCGTCCGCGACATCAGCAATCTGGAAACGCCCCCAGAAGACCGGATGCCGGTGGAAACCAATGTCGGCCGCTGGGATGACAAAGTGATTCGTGACGCCATCGTCCGCGAACTGAACCGCGGCGGACAGCTTTACTTCGTCCATAATCGCATCAGCGACATGGAGAAAATCGCGAATCGAATCCGCCAGATCGTCCCCGAAGTCCGGATCGGAATGGGGCACGGACAAATGGCCGAAGGCGAACTGGAAAAGGTAATGGTCGGTTTTATCGATCGCCAATTTGATCTGCTGTTGGCCACCACGATCATCGAAAGCGGTTTGGACATTTCCAACGCCAATACGATTTTCGTCAACGAGGCCGATCGCTACGGCCTAGCAGACCTACACCAATTGCGAGGGCGTGTAGGACGATATAAAAACCAAGCCTACTGCCACCTGCTGGTCGATCGCAACAAATTCCTTACCCCTGAAGCGGCGAAACGACTGCGAGCTATCGAAGAATTCTCGCAGATGGGAGCAGGGTTCGCGATTTCGATGCGCGACCTAGAAATCCGCGGTGCAGGGAACCTTCTGGGGACTCAGCAAAGCGGGCACATCGCCGCGATCGGATATGAACTTTACTGCCAGCTACTTGAGGACGCTGTCCGCCAAGCTCAAAACCTGCCGCCAAAATTGTCCGCCGAAGTCGACATCGATCTGCCGGTCGAGGCGTACCTTCCGCCCAGCTACGTATCGGACATGCGTCACAAGATTGACCTCTATCGGCGAATCGCAAGAATCGACGGCGCTGGCCAAATCACGGCGATCCGTGAAGAACTGCACGATCGTTTTGGGCCGCTGCCCGCTCCGGCAGAACGAATGCTGCAGCTGGCCGAACTACGCTTGGACGCGGCGATTTGGCTGATCTCCAGCATCACCCAAAAGCAAGGCTTCCTGGTCCTCAATTACAGCGATCCCGCTCGCATGGAACAATTGGTGCGGCAGAACAAAGGAAAGACGCCCGTTCGCATTGTCGATAAACGGCAGGCCTACGTCCCCGTTAAGGATATCGACACCAACGATCCGACCGGAGTTGCGTGGTTAAAACGAGCAAGAGCGGTGTTGCATTTGGGATAAAATGCATAGGGATTATCGCTCGGTTCTCCGAACCGAAAGCGTTGCGAACGACCGCTTTCGTCTCGGGCGACGTGCGATCTATCAGTTAGGGATTTGCGGTTACCCTCGCTGGCATCGACATCACGGATTTGTGCCGGCCCTCCGGGCCTATTTCCTCGGAGCCAAAGGCTCTCGTTCTTTGCAGGCCCGAAGGGCCGAGACAATCTCTGCCGGAGGCGAAGCCCCCAGAATCCGGCTAAGTGCCGCCGAAAAGGCCCGAGGGTTGTGCGATAAATAAGTAGTGAGTGTGGCAGGGAGAAAAGGCCCCATGCCAGCTTGCCTGGCATGAAGCCAAGATTTGAAATTAGTTCGCATGGCTCTAGAAAAACGCCTCCCGTTCGGATTGCCGCTTTCAGCGGCAATCCGAACGGGAAGCGAAAACCGTGGGGACAACCACCTCTAATTTCAAATCTTGCGTTCCTGTCGGGTAAACCGACGAGGGGACGTGGCGCTTGGATGTCTGGGCAGGTGCCAGCTGCTGTCAAACCGTCAACTTATATATCGCACATCCCAAGGGCCGACACAAAGGCAGAGGAGCGACCAATCACAGGATTGTCGCTCGGTCCACCGAACCGAGCGACATTCCAAAAGAAAACAGGGAGCACTTTCGTGCACCCTGTTTTGCGTTTCGATTAGATTGGCAGTCGTATCTACTTGGACTGCAAATCAAAATTAATCGTATTACTTCCCGATTCAACCGTTTCGGTTAACTCGGTCGCCTCGTTGTATTTCGCTGGCAAAAGCTCTTCGCGTGCTTCCACCAACGGATCACTTCCTTCGCCACCAGAGGCGGCTCGGGCCGTGGTAATGGTGACTTTGTGGTCACCGATAATCGCGCCACTAATAGACGCGGTTAACTGAAGCGTATAGTTCCCTTCGGCGTCGGTAACTCCAACGGAAGAGCGACCGTCTGTCGGCTGAAATTCGACAACCGCCCCTTCCAGAGGGGCCCCGTCCAACGTAACCGTTCCGGAAACCGCAGAATTGTCAACTCCGTCTCCACACCCGCTAAGCACAAGTGCAGCAAGACAAAACAAACACGGTACAAATTTCAACATCAAAGATAAACTCTCAGGTACTGGAAACAATAGAAAACAACCAACAACAAAATTATGGACCGGTAACAGGCACGCCGTCACGAATCCCAACGAGGGCTTCCAGTGGACTGTCGATATACCACGGACTTAGTTGGTTGGTGGCGATCGTTTCAGAGACAAAGTGCACGCTACCGTCTGCATAAGCAAACTGAGAACCGCTGGGATGCAGGCTCATGTACGAGTTCTGCATTTCGGTATTCGATGCGGTCACAGGAGGATTGATTCCGAAACGGACCGTACCGAAAATCGTTACCAGCCCCTGATTCCAACCCGTATCCGCATCTTGGGCAGTCGGCCCCTTGGCATTTGCATCGCGAACGGCGAGTGCCGTCCCACCGTCGGTTCGGACGCCATTAACTTCCCAGGCACGCTCTCCAAGCAAAAACGTGTTGCTGGTTCCGTCTTTAATGTCTTCTAGCCGCACCTTGCTATCGCGGTAGAAAGGCCCCACGGCACCACTGGTGCCAAGTTTCATGTTCGTTGCCGGTTTTTGACGAACGTTCGCGGTGCCATTGCTGGCGACGTAATTCGAAACGGGAAGTCCAAAGTTGCCTCCGCCTGGAACTTTTGTGATCGCATATCCAGCTGCGATCGCGTCGTCATGAACGCCAGGGTTCACGTCCGAAGGACAGCGAAATGCAGCCATAGGGGCCTGCATGGCGACCTGATACAAAGCCATTGACTCACTGGGACGCAATTTATTGACCTGAAGCTGATCGTGCAGGTTGGATTGCTCGATAAACGGCAAAATCAGAGCACTCCAGGACCAGTAGCCCTCGTTGTCAACTTTTGGAGTGTAATCGACATAACCGGCAGGCAACGAGCCATGAGTGTCTTGGTAGTTATGCATCGACAAGGCCAGCTGCTTCAAATTATTGCTGCACTGCATGCGTCTGGCTGCTTCACGAGCGGCCTGGACTGCAGGAAGCAGCAACCCGACAAGCACGCCGATGATCGCAATGACCACCAACAATTCAACAAGAGTAAATCCACGACGTTTAGACATAAGAACACCATTAGAAAAGAACAAAACCGCATCAAATAAAGCTCCAACCACCCTGCGATCGATGGAAGAAGAAAATACTGGTAAATCCAAGCATTGAATCTAGGGAGAAGAAGAGACCAATCCCATGATCAGAAGGGCATCTTAGCAGACTTAGAATCCATCCACAAATGGATTCCCCCCCGCAAAGGTTGAAAAATTCATCCAATATTCACTTTCCTTAGCAATTCCACCGAGGGGTTGAGGCTCCGATCACCCTAGGGGCTGCAAATTCTGTCTTGCCTCCCAGTCCCGAAAGGGCGTACAGAGGATTTACACAAATCCAATTTCCTTCGATTTACCGACAGCGTATCCATGCCCGCTGCCCATGCCACGAACCGTCCTATGACACGACCACTCCTATCTTGGGGCTCCATCAGCACCCTCGCCGTGGCGATGCTCCTCGGCCATGCAGACGTTTCGGCTCAGAATGCGCCGTCGGAATCAGCAATCCGGGAAGCGTTAGAGGTCGAACTGCCCGAATCCCCCGCAGCCCTGATCGCCGTTGTCGGGCAATCCCCGATCTTAATGGGGGATCTGACGCCCAAAATCGACGCTCGCCTAAAAATGGTCGTCGAGCAACAGGGGCGGCCACTAACCGAAGAGGAAGAGAAATTCGGACGCGTAAACATGCTCCGTGGACTTTTGCGGCAAGCCATCCAAGGAAAGATGCTAGCGGAATCATTCCTCCTTTCACAAGTCAGCACCCAAGACGCATCCAAAAGGGCGGAAGTCCAACGGATGATGCACGGGCGAGCTCGTAAATTGTTCTACGACAACCGCGTCCCCCAATTGCTGGAAAAGACCGAAACGACCGACAGAGTCGAACTGGATGCGAAACTACGTTCGGAAGGGGCTTCGTTGCAGGCTCAGCAACGAGAATTCATCGACAGCATGCTTGGCCAGATGTACCTGAACGAGATGGTCAATCAGAAACCAACGGTCTCGATTTTTGAAATCCAAACCTATTACGACCAAAACTCAAAAGAATTTGAACAGAAAGCCGCCGCCAAATGGGAGCAATTGACGGTCCTGTTCGATCGTTTCCCAACGAGAGAAGCGGCGGCAGCAGCATTGGCGAAAATGGGCAACAAAGCGCTCTACGGAGGCAACATGCAGGCCGTCGCCAAGGAAAGTTCCCAGGAACCATTTGCCTCCTCCGGCGGCGTTCACGACTGGACCCAAAAAGGTTCGCTCGCTTCCAAGCCCCTGGAAGAACAGATTTTCTCACTGCCAATTAATGAAATGAGCCAATTCATCGAAGATGAGCTCGGTCTTCACATTATCAAAGTCACCGCCAGAAGAAAGGCAGGTGTCCAGTCGATCGCCGATGTCCAAGAAGACATCCGCGAAATCTTGCGAAGGAAGAAGATTGCAGCGGACGAAGAGAAACTAGTCAAAGAGATGGAGAAAAAAATTCCTGTCTGGAGCATCTTCCCACAGGACGTCGAGGGTGCTCGGCCCCTAGGAAAAACCAAAATGGCCAAACAGGTCTCGGAAACCCTGATGCAGCGTTAGACGCAATCCACAAGTTTCTCGGGACGTCCGGCTTATGAGTGAAGTAAGTCTGGCTCCCCACGCCCTCAAAACAAGCTCGCCTAAAACAGGTTTGATACCGGATCAACGGTTCGCCAGCTAATTCAATTAAGGTCGATTCAAAGGCTTGTTTTGGGGGAGAGGGGCCGACAGCGTTGGGAACGGCGTGGCATAAACGCTTGAAATCCGAGGCTTTAACCGCCTCTTCGCTGCAAAATCGCCGCCAGGAAATCTCCCCCTCTCCCCCAGCCCCTCTCCCCCAAGCAAGCTCCACGAAATCAAGCAAAGAGGCAGAGATCACGCAACGAGCTAGCAGAGATTTCTTCCGCAACCAAGAGCTCGCTTAGGGGCGCGGGGAGCCAGACTTTTCTTCATTTATAGATCGCAAGTCCCCCGAGGCGGAAAGATCCGCAAGTACGAGTCTCGGAGAGACTCGGCTACGTGCCACCGCAATGTGATAGCGATCTGGCGAACGATCACCCCTCGTAGCTCCGCCTCTCCGAGGCGGAGAGATCCGCAAGCACGAGTCTCGGAGAGACTCGGCTACGTGCCACCGCAATGCGATAGCGATCTGGCGAACGATCACCCCTCGTAGCTCCGCCTCTCCGAGGCGGAGAGATCCGCAAGCACGAGTCTCGGAGAGACTCGGCTACGTGCTACCGCAATGCGATAGCGATCTGGCGAACGATCACCCCTCGTAGCTCCGCCTCTCGGGACGTGCGATTTATAGGTGAAGTAAGTCTGGCTCCCCTCGCCCTCAAAACAAGCTCGTTTAAAACAGGTTTGATACTGGATCAACGGTTCGCCAGCTAATTCAATTAAGTACGATTCAAAAGCTTGTTTTGGGGGAGAGGGGCTGGGGGAGAGGGGCCGACAGCGTTGGGCAAGGCGTTGCATAATCGCTTGGAATCCGAAGCGTTAAACGCGTCTTCGCTGCAAAATCGCCGCCTGGAAATCTCCCCCTCTCCCCCAGCCCCTCTCCCCCAAGCAAGCTCCACTAAATCAAACAAAGAGGCAGAGATCACGCAATGAGCTAGCAGAGATTTCTTCCGCGCCAAAGAGCTCGCTTAGGGGCGAGGGGAGCCAGACTTACTTCATTTATAAATCGCACGTCCCCCGAGGCGGAAAGATCCGCAAGCACGAGTCTCGGAGAGACTCGGCTACGTGCTACCGCAATGCGTCACGTATCCCGAGCCAAAGGCGACACTCTTCAGGCACGCCCCTTAGGCGATCACCGAATCGATGACGCGTCCGTGGACGTCGGTTAGCCGGAAGTCTCGACCTGCGTACCTGTAGGTTAGTTGCTTGTGATCGAATCCCATCAACTGCAGGATCGTGGCGTGCAGGTCGTGCACGTGGACGCGATCTTCTACCGCCTTGAACCCCAGTTCATCGGTTGTTCCAAATCGTTGGCCTCCGCGAACACCGCCGCCTGCCATCCAGACCGTGAACCCGTGATGATTGTGATCTCGGCCGTTCATTTTGCCCTGGTTCGACCCTTTCTTTGGCATTTCGACCACCGGAGTCCTACCAAATTCGCCTCCCCAAATTACGAGGGTTTCGTCTAGCAAGCCGGTTCGTTTCAGGTCACTCAGCAACGCCGCGATCGCTTGGTCACACTGACCGGCGAGCCGTTTATGGGCCGTTTCCAGGTCATCGTGATTATCCCACGGTTGTCCCGCCCCGTGCCAAAGCTGAACGTAGCGGACGCCTCGTTCCACCAATCGTCTGGCGATCAAGATCTGCTTGGCCTGAGTCCCTTCACCGTAGGCTTTCAGGACATGCTCCGGTTCACGCGAGACATCAAAAGCCTCTGCAGCATCGGATTGCATACGGTACGCCAGCTCAAAGGACTGGATCCGTGAATTCAGGCGTCCATCCGCTTCGCGATCGCCGGCGTGCATCGCGTTCAGGTTTTGCAGAAAATCAAGTTCCTGCCGCTGTGAATCGCGACTGATCCGTCGATTGTCAATATTCGCAATCAGTTGATCGATGCGTGAATGACTGCTGTCGACGTAGGTTCCTTGATAGGTCCCCGGCAAAAACGCCGACTGCCAATTTTGCGATTCTTTGATCGGATACCCACCAGGGCACATCGCCACAAATGCAGGTAGATTTTGGTTTTCGGTTCCCAGTCCATAAGTCAGCCAAGATCCCATACTAGGCCGAACCTGGCGGGATTCGCCCGTGTTCATCAACATCAATGAAGGTTCGTGGTTGGGCACATCGGCGTGCATGGAATTGATCACGCAAATATCATCGATATGCTCGGCCGTTTTGGCAAACAAATCGCTGACATGGATGCCACTTTCCCCGTATTGCTTAAACGCAAAAGGAGACCCCAACACGTTCCCTGTCGGGCGTTCGGTTTTCAGGTTCCCCATCGGTGCGGTCTTGCCGTCGTACTTTGCCAATTCAGGCTTGTAGTCAAACGTATCGACATGGCTGGGTCCACCGTTCATGAACAGGTGAATCACATGTTTGGCTTTGGCCGGCAGCGGAGGCAGACGCGCAGCAAGTGGCGAAGCCTCGGCGGCAGCTTCGGTTGCCAACAGGTCACTTAACGCCAGCGCCCCCAGTCCGGTCCCGCACGCCTTTAAAAGCGTCCGACGAGAAAGTCCCAGGTCTTGAGCTGCTTGATTCCAAGGAAACGGTTTCATTTGATCAATCCACAAAGATGAATTCGTTGCTCATCAGCAAGGCATGGGCCAGCTGTTGAGGTCGTGTAAGTGGCTCATTCTGGCCAGGTTGGAAGGGGCCCGAAAAATCGAGTTCCGAATCGGAATCCACTTGTTCGCCCGCAGTCCCTTTGAAATGGAGACTGATCTTCCAGCGGAAGCTATCGCTATTGGTGCCACCATTATCGCCAGCCAAGAAGTCGATCGCTTGGCCTTTTTTGACGGGCACTCGAATCGGCCCATAGGGCTGTTTCCGTTTATGCAAATCGGTCTGCCAATAAACCTTATCACCGCTGGCAATCACGATTTTCACGCCGTTTCCTTTCATGGAAGGATGCTCCAACGCGCCCAGGATTTCGACTTCACCATCCGCCGGCGGCACCCAGCGTCGGTTCGGAACAAGATCGTTGCCGTTCCCTGGGTGCCCGCCCCCTTTGGTTAGGAACAAGTATTTGTAGGCCGGATCGGTCTCCGCTTTGTCGTGCTTCCAACGTCCCTCTTCAAATTTTGGGAACGGCGTAAAACTGGATGCTGCGCCACTCTCGGTGATCGTGCTGTAACCGTATTCCCACACGGAACGAGGATCGGGCGAAGGCTGCATCGTCGATTCGGGCAGCTTTAAAAATGTCAATGCTGCTTCGTGTTCAGCTTTCGAAGGAGTCCTGCCCAGCACATACCCGTAAATGGCCTGGATCCATTCAGCGGGATCATCCTCTGCCACCTCACGCATGGCCCGATTGGCAACGTCCGCCGCAGCATCCAAGACCATCGGATCATTTAAAAGAAACAATGCCTGCTGAGGAACCGTCGTAAAAGCACGCTGTGGTGTATGGGCATCGGGGCTGGCGAAATCAAAGGTGCGAAAAATACCTGGGAGGTTTTGGCGATCGATGAAGGCATAAACCGTTCGCCGCGGGATCGCAGGGGTGACCGTGATTTCCACAGGCTCGCCTCCGAGGGTCCGCGACAGCCGACCGGACGCAAGCAACAGGTTATCGCGCAGGGATTCAAAATCACGTCGGCGGCGATTGGCTCGGGCCAATTGCTGGTTGTCGGGGTCAGCCGTGATCGACTCTTCGGTGGCAGTCGAGGACTGTTGGTAAATGTGAGTCGTAACGATCCGGCGAACCAATCGCTTTAGGCTCCAGTCTTCGGCAAACTCGCTCGCTAAATCATCCATCAGTGCCGGGATTTCAGGTGCGGGACTGCGGACACCAAAATCGCTTGGTGTCGAAAGCAGCGGCTTGCCGATCAAATGTCCCCAGACTCGATTGACCATGACCCTCGCTGTCAGTGGGTTCTCTGCACTGGCGATCTGTTCGGCCAAATCAATCCGCCCGCTTCCCGTTGTCAGCGGAATACTCTGCTCGCCTCGCAAAGCGGTTAGGTATTCACGCGGAGCCTTCGGGCCGCGGTTCCCGGCTTGCCCGCGGACAAACACATGAGAGTCACGAGGATTGTGGTCTTCCAACATCAGTGGCGAAGGCCCATCCTCCTTTTCGCGACTACTGCTGATTACCCCATATAAGGAGTAATAGTCCAGCGTCGGAATCGGATCAAATTTATGGTCGTGGCAGCGAGCACAAGCGACCGTCAGCCCTAACAGGCCTCGACTAATGACATCGATTCGATCGTCGATCGTGTCGTGACGCCTAAGAAATCTACGACCAACGGTCAAAAAACCCATCGCATCCAGGTGCCCCGCTTTGTTTTCAGGGTCCAAACGATCGGCAGCCAACTGGTAGCGGATCATTTCATCGTATGGAAGGTCTTGGTTAAACGCTTTGATCGTCCAGTCACGGTACAGATGACTGCCTGCCAAACGACGTTCGCGTCCCGCCAAGGTATAGCCGACCGTATCTGCGTATCGGGCCACGTCCAACCAGTACCGACCGAAACGCTCGCCGAACGCGGGACTAGCCAACAGCCTGTCGACCAAACGCTCATAGGCGTCGATCCGGGAGTCCTCAATAAACGAATCGATTTCATTCTTCGTCGGTGCCAACCCGGTAAGGTCAAAGGTCAACCGGCGAATCAGCGTTTCAGGAGAGGCAACGGGATTACGTCGATCGTCCTTTCCCGATTCCAGATCTCCGTTCAGGTGCTCCGCTACCAGAGCATCAAGAATATCGTGTGCCGGTTGTTCAATTTTCTGTGGGGGGGCGGCGCGACGGAATGGTTGAAAAGCCCAATGCTGTGCCGGATCCACCTTGGCGGGCGTCGCATGGGCAGCCTCCTCCTCTGTCGAGCGTGGATCGACGGCCCCTGCTTCGACCCATTGCCTCAAAACGTCGATCTGTTCATCGCTCAATTTTCCGCTTGGCGGCATTTCCAATTCGGAATCTTTGTATTCAACCGCTTTTAGAAACAGACTTTTGGCGGCATCGCCGGCAACGATCGATGGCCCACGGCTGCCGCCGCGAAGCATGGCTGCCGCCGAATCAAGCCGGTAATCACCCGCCGATTCATCCGCTTCCAAACTGTGACATTCGTAGCAGTGTTCGATCAGGAGTGGACGAACTTTTGATTCAAAGAAATCGATCTTCTCATCCGCGTCGGTTCGCGCAACGTCAACGCACACAACACCAACGGTGAAAAGAAGCACTGAAACCAACCAGCTTCGTTGTTCGACAGCGAAAACATGGGCTGACATACGGGAATCTTTCAAGGTGGGACCACTTTTCAAAAGGGCAGGGGGAGACCTTCATTTTAGTCGATCGCGCAACGGACGCATAGCTTGAACTCTTTAGAGATTCACTGAACCTAAACAAACGTGCCACCGGTTCTTCACATTCGCTCAGTACAACTTGGGTCTCTTACAAACATTCATTGCTTCACCATTCATGGGGCCCCTTTGATGAAACCCTTCGCCGCGTTGCTGATCTTGACATCATGCCTGCTGCTTGCCGGCTGCAATTCCGAGCCTCCGCTCCATCCAATTAGCGGCCAGATAACCCTTGGCGGCAAGCCCTACGAGCGGTTGATCGTCTATTTCCGCCCCCTCGACGGAAAAGTCACAAAGTACAACCTCGGCGTCGGAGAAACCGACGCGAGCGGAAAACTGTTCCTCCGCTCGACCGCCGGCGAAGGGCTGGCTGCAGGGAACTATCGCGTCAGTTTCACCTGCATCGTCAGCGACAAAGGACAAACCGTCGGGTCCAGCGATGAGAAGGCGGACGACGACCGGCGGCTAATCACCAAAGAACTGGTTCCAGCGGCTTACGGCGACGGTGGCGAATCGGCACTCGAATTTGAGGTCGTTTCCGGCCCCGACAACCGGTTTGAATTCGATATCCCCGCCGAAAAATCCTAGCTCATTCTTCCGTTTTGCAAACGTTCTTCATTCAAAAGACCCAACCGATGAAACTTCAAAACCTAAATCAACGACACGCCTTTACCCTTGTAGAACTGCTGGTGGTCATTGCGATCATCGGCGTCCTTGTCGGCTTGCTACTGCCCGCGGTCCAAGCGGCCCGTGAAGCCGCACGCAGGATGCAATGCAGCAACAATCTAAAGCAACTGGGCTTGGCGACGCACAACTTTGCCGACACCCACAAAGAAGACCTGCCGATGCTTGGCGAAGCTCAGGAAGGTGGCCACTGGAGCGCGTTTGTGATGCCCTACTGTGAACAGACCAACCTGTACGAATCGCTTACATTCGGTTCGACCAACTGGGCTGCGGGAACCGCCCTCAGCAACGCCGACATCACGTCCTCCAATCCGCGGGACCGGCAAGTAGCCGCCTGCGAAACCATGATCAGCGTGATGCGGTGCCCATCTTCGGTCGCCCCAGAGGCCGTCTTTGACGCGTCGGTATACTCGCCGCCATGGTTTGTTGCCGCTCGCGTGCCGGCAAACTACCTAGCGGTCGTCACCGGAATCCAACCCAACGACTGGAAACCTTCATGGGGATGGGGACGAGGAAATATCGCTACCTGGGGCAGCGGCCAGACGACCAAACACCACGCCGAACTAGACGGCATGATCCAAACACGCCATCCCGACCGCGCTCGGATCAGCCAAGGTGGCATGGGTGGCGCAACCGGTTTCCGCGACGTCACCGACGGACTGTCGAACACGCTGATGTTTGGGGAAGCCGAACCCGACCCCGAATTGGCCTCGATCGCATCGACCGCCGAAGAAGCCAATTCCGGCCGGAAAGACCACTGGGCGATCGGCGGGGACGACTTCGATAACTGGGAAGGTACGGACTGGTCCGAAATGGGTGGCTCGACAGCCGTCCAAATCAACTATCCAAAACCGGTTACAATTGCTCGTGCGGACGCCTCGCCAGAATGGGGCGCCTACGAAGTCAGTTTCAGCAGCCAGCACCCCAGCGGTGCGCAGTTCTGTTTTGGGGATGGATCGGTTCGATTTCTTTCCGAAACGGTCGACATGGCCATCTTCTCTGCCTTGGGAACTCGAAGTGGCGGCGAAGCGGTCCAACAACCGTAACCCATCCCATTGCTTGACGACTTCTAAGAATTCCTTCCTGATTGCTTGAGTTACCCAATGCGTCTGACACGACAATGGCTTGTTCGTTCGGTTACCTGTCTACTCCTGGTCGCCGTGAACCTATCGGGGACCTACGGACACGATGGCCCTGACCCTCGAGCCCATTGGGTTTTCGGAATTCCATTTTTTAAGGATGGGATCCTGGAAAGCCAACTTGGTCCCAAACTGACGGCCCAAGGGACTCCGACCCTCGAAGATTCCGACGGCCTAAACGCAATCCGCCTTGAAGGAAGCAAATCGTATTTCATCGCTGATCAGCCTTGGGCAGCCCTGCAAGAAAAGCTTCCGCCAAAGGCCATCACAATTGCCGCGTGGGTATCGCTGGACGAAATGACACGTTATGGCGGGATCGTCTCAGCCCTGCAGGATAACGGAGACGCCGAAACAGGCTGGATCCTAGGCTACAACAACGATACTTTTTCATTCGGGCTTTCCAGCCAAGATGCAGACGATGGCAATGGAATGATGACTTATCTGGAAGGCAAAACCGAAGTCGTCCAGGGAAAGTGGTATCACGTCGCCGGGGTCTACGATGGTGAAACCATGCAGCTATGGGTCAATGGAAAACTGGATGCAGAATCCGATGCCCAGGGTGGCCCGATCCTTTATCCCGACACAGCGACCCTCGCAGTCGGCGCCTATTTGGATATGAATGAAAGGATTCCCATGCGTGGCCGGTTAGCCAAAATCGCCGTCTACGACTTGGCTGCAAAACAAGCCTGGATTGAACATGATTTCGAACATCAAAAAGATTGGGCGGAACTGCCTCCTACAGCAAAGAAGAAAGAACCACTGGCGTTTCTAGTCGCCCCTTTCCTACAGTACGCGACCACCGACAGCATCCGTGTGGTCTGCGAAACGAACGCGGAATGCGAAGTATCGGTTCGCTTCGGAGAGACCGCTGAATTCAACCGCAAAGCGTCCGCCGCCTCCGACGACAAAACGATCCACTCGGCATTGCTTGATGGATTGGCACCACAAACCGGGCATTACTACCAAGTCACGGCGACCGATCCGGAAACAAAAACTTCGGTCCAAAGCGAAGTCCTTTCATTTCAGACCGCTTCGCTACCGGAAACCCCATACGCCTTTGCAGTCATCTCTGACACGCAGGGCAACCCGGCCGTCAGTGGCAAAGTCGGCGAATTAGCTTGGGGACTTCGCCCCAACTTTTTGGTGATCCCTGGCGACCTTGTCAGTACTGGCACCGAAAAGAACCAATGGGTCTATCAATTTTTCTCCAGTATGAACCCGCTGATCTCGCGAGTCCCTTTCTACCCGGTGCTTGGGAATCATGAACGGAACGCGGATCATTATTACCGGTACATGGACCTTCCTTCCCCCGAGTACTACTACTCGTTTCGGTATGGAAACGCGGCCTTCTTTATGCTCGATTCAAACAAGGAAATGGGGCCTGAAAGCGAACAGTACCAATGGTTAGAAAAACAACTCGCCGCACTCGAAACAGAAAAAGCAGAAGGCAAAGTCGTTTGGACGTTTATTAGCTTTCATCACCCGGCCTATTCCTCCGACGAAAACGACTACGGAGACCTCTGGAAAGGAAAAAGCAGTTGGGGCGATCTAAGGATTCGCCCAATGACCAAGTTGTTCGATCGCTTCGGCGTCGACATCGTCTGGAATGGTCATATCCATTCCTACGAGCGAACCTGGAAAATGCACAACGAAAAACCTCAAAACGATCGTGGCACCATCTACATGGTCACCGGAGGCGGTGGAGGAGGACTGGAGCAAGCCGGACCGATCCGACCTCCATTCCAGCAAACCGTTCGCCGCGGCCACCACTTCGTCTATGTCGCCGTCAACGGCAAGGAACTGCAACTAAAATCGTACGACTTGGATGGGCAACTTTTTGATACGGTTTCGATCACGAAGCAGACCGAAGCCCCCAAGGAGTAGCTTTTTAGCAATGCCTCAGGGAAGAAGGCAAAGCGATTTAGAAAGTGCCAAGGACAGAATTCCAACGCCTGGCCGCACCTACGACTGGCCAGAGCGGGGACACCATCTGCCCGCAAGCTATACGGCTGGCCAGAGCGTGAAGAATGCTCAGAAACCACCGTCTGGCGACGGTCGCGACGCTCGCCAGACTCTGGTCAAACGACACTCCCCACCATCTGACGCTCTCGCAAACCTCGCGATTCTTCGGTTTTCCGACCGCTTTGAGCGCCCTACTTTTCTTGGCTTCCTGCCTTCACGGGTAGGGTTTCGGCCTGCGGCGGCTCCGTAATTTCTTGCTTTGGAAAGCTTGGAGGCGCGACATGCCTCAAACCGGACGGGCTAGACTAGCGTCCATTCGCTCATCACTCCTCTGTTAAGGGTTTTCCAACCGTGTGGAATGCCATCGAAACTTTTCTCGATTCCATGTTCGTCGGACCGATGTGGCCTGCATCCGTCCTGATGGGGCTACTGATTTGCTATTTACTGCTCTCGATCCTGGGGGCGGTCGACCTGGACATGGACAGCCCCGATGCCGACTTGGGGCTGGACTTAGACGCCCCCGATGCCGGAATCGATCTACCGGAATCTCCCGACGCTGACTTTGATGTCGACTTCGAATCGAATATCGACGTGGGGCACGGAGCCTCTGATATTTTTGGCGGAGTCGGGATGCTGACCCTGCGTTGGCTGAACCTCGGTCGCGTTCCCATCATCATGTGGGCAGGGACCTTTACCCTGCTGTATTGGACGGTCACATGGATTCTGTGGTCCCAATCTGACAATTTCCGTTATCAACCAACTCTTTGGATTAGCTTATTGCTAACGATAAGGAACATTGTGATAGCCGTAGGTCTAACAAAAATAATGACGGGACCGATGGCGAAAGTTTTTGCGCCCGAACCGCAGTTCGATGCGGCCCATTTAATGGGTCGGGACTGTACGGTCTGCACGTTTCGTGCGGATTCATCCTTTGGACAGGGGCGTTACAAAACGGATGCCTCCCCACTACTGCTGAACATTCGAACCGATGGAGCCATCCTCTCCAAAGGCGAACAAGCACGGATCATTGGCTTCGACCCCGTCAAACGCATTTACATCGTCACCAAAGTTGACCCTGAGGTACTTCCATGACTTTCCCCATCGTTCTAGCCGTCTCCAGCTTGGCTTGGACTGGCATTACCGTGATTGGCGTGATGATCTTCATCGCTCTATTCGCGGCGATCATCACCAGCAAGTATTACATCAAAGTCGGTCCTGACGAAGCGGTCATCCGAAGTGGATCGGGAGGTCTAAAAACGTGTACCGCCGCCGGTATCTTTGTGATCCCACTGCTGCAACGCATGGAACACATGGACCTGACGCTAAAGAGTTTTGAAATCGCTCGCGAAGGTTCCGAAGGTCTGATCTGCCGTGACAATATCCGCGCCGACATCCGCGTGGCATTCTTCATTCGAGTCGACAAAAGTCCGGAAGAGATCAAAGAAGTCGCCCAGTCGATTGGTGCGAAACGCTGCAGCCAGTTGGAAACGCTGCGAGAACTGTTTGATTCGAAATTCAGCGAAGCCCTTAAAACCGTTGGCAAGCAGTTCGATTTCATCGACCTGTACGAAAAACGTGAAGAGTTCAAAGGAGAGATCCTCAAGGTGATCGGTACCGACCTAAACGGTTACCGCCTTGATGACGCCGCGATCGACTTCCTCGAACAAACACCGCTGGAATTGTTGAATCCCAACAACATCCTGGACGCGGAAGGGATCAAAAAGATCACCGAACTGACCTCGGGTGAAAAGGTTAAAGAAAACCAATTCACTCGTGACAAAGAAAAGACCCTTAAGAAACAAGACGTCGAAGCAGAAGAAACCATCCTGGAACTGGAACGACAACGCGTTGAAGCGGTCGAGAAACAGACTCGCGAAATTGCTGAAATCAGGGCCCGCGAACACGCGTCTGCATCGAAGGTCGAAGAAGAACAACGCCTGGAAGCGATTTCGGCTCGGATTCGAACCGAAGAAGAACTGGGGGTCGCTGAAGAAAACAAACTGCGACAGATCCTGGTCGCCCAGCGAAACAAAGAACGAACCGATGCGGTCGAGCAGGAACGTGTCACCCGTGACCGTGATTTGGAAATGACCGAACGGATGCGTTTGGTCGGTGTCGCCGATATCGAAAAAGAGAAGGCGATCGAAGTTGAAAAACGGAACATCCAAGAAGTGATCCGCGAACGCGTCGCCGTCGAACGCGCCGTTGTCGAAGAACAGGAACGGATCAAAGATACCGAAGAAATCGCGAAAGCCGATCGTCTGAAAAAGGTTCAGGTCACGGCCGCAGAAATGAACGCGGAAGAAGCCCTGATCAAACAGGTCAAAGCGGCCCAAGCCGAACGCGAATCGGCCGACTTGCTGGCCGAGAAAGTTCGTGTCGAAGCCGAAGCTCGTCGCGATGCCGCAGAAAAGGATACCGCAGCGGCAAAAATGACTGCCGAAGGTACTGCCGCGACCTCCGCTGCAACCGGACTGGCAGAAGCTCAGGTCCAAGAAGCCAAAGCAAGCGCGTTGCAACTAGAAGGTCTGGCCGAAGCGACCGTCCTGGAAAAGAAAGCCGTCGCCGAAGCAAAGGGCATCGAAGCCAAAGCCGAAGCATTGGAGAAACAGGGACTGGCCGAAGCCAAGGTCTCCTTGGAGAAATACCACAGCGAAGCGACCGGTATCACCGAAAAAGCCGAAGCGATGAAAATGCTGGACGGTGTCGGCAAGGATCACGAAGAATTCAAGATCCGAATCGAAAAGGAAAAAGATGTCGAAATCGCTGCCATCGACGCTCAACGTGGAATTGCCGAAAGCCAAGCCGGTGTCGTCGGCGAAGCCCTCAAAGCGGCTCGCATCGATATCGTTGGCGGAGACGGCGAATTCTTCGACCAGATCACCTCGGCGGTCAAAGGTGGCAAAGCGATCGATCGCTTTGTCTACAACAGCCGCGTAGCGACGGATGTGAAGGATACGTTCTTCAACGGCAATCCTGACTACTTCCGTGACCAACTGATGAATCTGACGTCCCAGTTCAATCTGGACACAGGAGACGTCAAAGACCTTTCGGTTGCCGCCCTGATCGCAAAACTGATGGGGATGGCAAACACCGACGATGTCCGCAGCCAACTGACGTCGCTACTGGGAATGGCAGGAACCGCAAACATTACCAACAAATCGGTCGGCACGATCACCGGTAACGTTTCGTCACCCGCCAAGAAACTGCCGACGAAAACGACCCGTCCGAAACCGAACGGTTCGAACTAGTCCGATTAGTAGCGATGCGGCGGACGGCCGTGCGAATGACAAGTCAATGGTTTGACATGTCGCGAGGATTTAAGAGTCTGGACTCTTCCCCCTGGGAGAATCCAGTCGCAGCGAGGAAAAGGCGACCGCCTGTAAGCGGTCGCCACGGTCCCTCGTCGCGTAGGGTCGCCCCTCTGTAAAAGGAGGGCGAAGCACTTAAGTCAGTCTCTCGCAACTTTTTGAGCGCACGTCCTCCAGCAACATGTTTCACTAACAGCAGCTTTGACAGGTGGAGACTAACGTGACGGTTGACCAATCGATGGCCACCGGTACCTACGAGGTGCTTCGAAACCGACTTAGGGAATCAGCGCAACTGCTGAGATCCAAGTTGAACGACCTGAACGCCGCACGTGCGGCGACATTCGGGACCATCGAAACGCAACTGCTCTCCACCGAACGAATCACGACCGATCACAACTGCGTTCCTCGTGATTTAATCGCGATCGGCAATTGCTTTCTGTTTGGGTACAACGTCCAGTTCGGCCTAAAGACCGAAACGAACCTTACGGATGTGTTTGGTGTTTTCCGTCTGGAAGACAATACCTTCCACGCTTGCCCGCTCTCCGACATGATTTCGGATGAGCGTTTCGCACGCGATTTCAAAGAACTTTACAAGTTCTACAAACAGACCACCTTTATCAAGTTTTTTGCCGCCGGGCCATTTGTGTACATGGTGTTCCGAGTCGGCAAATCCGCCTCGGATATCAAGACCTTCAAGTGGCGGTTGGCTGGCGACCATTTCGAATACATCGACAACCGCAGTGATCATGAGGTCGTCTACCCGCCTCAGCATGCGTTCCAGTGGAAACGAGTCACTCGCGATCAACATCGCTACGGGGTGCATCCCCATATCGCTATCGAAGATCGCGTGTTTGTCGAAATGGTTGGCGGGGACCTTACGATTAAGGTCGAAGACAACACCGAATCCGGTCGAGGGATCTACGAAGAACCGGTCGAAAATCCCGACCAGACGCTCGATGATGGCGAAGTCCACTGGGCCAGTCTGGGAAACCTGATCCTACTGAAAATGCTTCCCTATCAGGAACGGGAACCTCGCCATCTGCTATACAACGCCAAGATCCAAAAGGCGATGCGACTGGACGATATCCAGTATGCCTGCATCATGCTTCCCGACGATCATGGGATCATTTTCTCAGGCGGTTACTATCTACAAACCGGCGACTACAAACGGTTTGAACATGGTCTCACCGAAATGCTCTATGAGCAGACGTTGGCCGCCACGAACGGCGAAGACTATTTGTACCTGTTCTACAATCGAGACGAGGGAACCTACATTCAATTGCGGTACAACGTGATTCGGCAACAGGTCGACACGCCGCTGGTCTGCAATGGTCAAACGTTTTTCGAAAATGGCCTGATGGTCTGCTTTCGCGCTCAAGCGGAACCTCAAAAACATCACGCGATTCAACTGTGGCAAACCCCTTTCACAGGTCCGAATTTTGTCCCTGAGAGCGATACCGATTCGCTGCTGTTCAAAATCGGAAACAAAGACCTCGTCCGCGGGATGGCGGAGTGCAGCGAAGTCCTGCAGTTGATCGACAAAGATGACAACTACGACGGACTGTATGTCGATCTAGCGAAGAAGGCAGGCGACATTCTGGACAGCTATTTCTGGCTGGACAAAGACGAAACGCAGCATCTGAATCAGCCGCTAAAACAGATTCGCGACACTGCAAACGCAGCGGTCGAAGAATTTGAGCGAGTCGTACGCGTCCGCCGTGATACCGAAGAACGGACCTCCGCCGTCGAGAAAGCGATTACGGAGCTTGTCAAATCGATTGAGCGGTCTCGATTCGAATCGATCGATGCATTTGTTACGGCGCTGTCGGAACTGCGTAAACAACGCGGCCAAGCGCTCGCGTTGCAAGAATTGCGTTATGTCGATCCAGATCGAATCGCTGGTTTTGAAACTGAAATCGCAGAATTGAGCGAACGCGTCAGCCGACGCTGCATTGAATTCCTCCTGCAAGAATCGGCCTTGGAACCCTACCGCGTTCGGATCGCAAAAACCGAAACGGAAGTCGCTAGCGTCGCAACGGTTGCCGAAGCCAAAACGATCGATGAACATATCGACGAATCGTCAAAGCAATTGGAACTGCTAACCGAAACAGTCAGTAATTTGCAGATCGAGGACACGACAAAACGCACGCAGATCATCGATCAAATCAGTGAAGTCTTCGCCTCGGTCAATCGCGTTCGCCACCAACTGAAAGCCCGCATCAACGAATTGGCTGGCGATGAGGGCCGAGCCGAATTCGCGTCGCAACTGAAACTGCTTGAGCAAACGGTCGCCGGTTATCTGGACATCTGCGACACTCCCGAAAAATGTGACAACTACCTCACCAAGGTAATGGTCCAGTTGGAGGAACTGGAAGGTCGGTTCGCCGAATTCGATGAATTCATTTCGCAGCTAACCGAACGACGCGAGGAATTGTATAACGCGTTTGAAACCCGCAAAATTCAGTTAGTCGAAAAACGAAACCGCCGAGCCGAATCATTAGCGGCGGCAGCGACTCGAATCCTTACAGGGATCGAATCACGAGCCCGTGGGATGGACTCCGCCGACCAAATCCTCTCCTACTTTGCCGCCGACCTAATGGTCGACAAAGTACGAGGCATCGTCGCACAGCTGCAAGAATTGGAAGACGCGGTCCGAGTCGGTGACATTCAAAGCCGACTAAAAACGATTCGCGAAGATGCTATCCGGCAACTGAAGGACCGACAAGACCTTTACGAAGACGGCGGTGACACGATCCGACTAGGACGGCATCGCTTCGCCGTCAACACTCAGCCTCTTGATTTGACGACGGTCCTCCGAGAGGGCGAGTTGGCTTTGCACCTGACCGGGACTCAGTTCTTCGAACCCCTTCAGCACGAAGACCTGCTGAATGCCAAAGACCTGTGGACACAGGAATTGGCAAACGAAAACCCCAACGTCTATCGCGCGGAATTTCTTGCAGTCGACCTGTTTGAGCAATGGCGCAAGCAGATTCCCAGCATGCGTCCCAAAGTCGACATGGATTGGTTGCGGCTGCAAATCCGCGGACGGTTTGCCGAGGGGTATGCCAAAGGAGTCCATGACGCGGACGCGTTTAAAATCCTCGATGCCCTGGTCAAAATCGACCAGCGGATTGGCCTTCTGCGTCACTCGCCAACCGTACGCGCCGCAGCCATGCTGTGGTGGACAAGAATCTTAGCCGCCGACAAGAGAACTCAGAAAAAACTGATCGCCTGGATCCATGGTTTTGCAAATTTGGCGAGCGCCTTTCCTAATGCGGAACCATCCGTCGAATTCAGAGCAACCCTATCCAAGCTCTACAACGAAGCATCCGAAAGCGCGGACGGCGAAGACAAACTATGCCTGAAAAGTCTGTTCCCAACGGTCACCCCCACCGCGATTGCCAACTATCTGTTTGAACATTTAATCAGCCAGGCCTCTTCCTTTACGATCAGCGGCCAAGCCGAGAAAATGCGGGCGAATTTCGATGCGTCTCTTCCTGCGGCAGACCGAAAACGCTGGTTGGAAGACTCACTTCAAGCCAACGCAGGGCAACCGCTACAGATATTTGTGTTGGCAAGGAATTGGGCAGATGCTTTTCTAAAAAGCAACCGGCCGGCTTTGGGCAATGACCAACCAGACGCCTATCGCGATGAACTGGCCATCCTGTTGGCTTATCGCAATGACCTAGAAACCACCCCATTGTCGGTAGAGGTTGGTGTCGACTTAGAGGGCATGGCCGGCGCTCACCCGCGGATTCAAGCGGGACTTTTGCCGCTGCAGTACCACGAAATCCAAGCGAGAATCGGCGACTATCAAAACAATACACTCCCTCGTTACCGACAATTGCAGGAAACCAAGCATCAGCTAGTGGACGACGCCAGGACCGCGATGCGACTGGAAGAATTTCGTCCTCGCGTGCTAACAAGTTTTGTCCGCAATCAATTGCTTGACGAGGTCTACCTTCCTCTGATTGGTGACAACTTTGCCAAACAGATGGGCACGTCGGGTGAGAACAAACGAACCGACCGGATGGGAATGCTGTTGCTAATCAGCCCGCCTGGATACGGTAAAACGACTTTGATGGAATACATCGCCAACCGTCTCGGGTTGGTCTTCATGAAGATCAATGGTCCGGCGATTGGACACAGCGTAACTTCACTGGACCCCGCCGAGGCGCCCAATGCGGCGGCTCGTGAAGAAGTCGAACGCCTTAACCTTGCCTTGGAAATGGGTGACAACGTCCTGCTGTACCTGGACGACATCCAGCATACCAACCCTGAATTCCTGCAGAAATTCATTTCGCTCTGTGATGCAACTCGCAAGATCGAAGGGGTGCGTAACGGCGAAACACGGACCTACGATCTTCGCGGTCGCCGAGTCGCCGTGGTGATGGCTGGCAACCCCTACACCGAAAGCGGCGACAGATTCCAGATTCCCGACATGCTTTCCAACCGAGCGGATGTCTACAACCTGGGCGAAATCATCGGCGAATCAAGAGAAGCCTTCGAGATCAGTTATCTGGAAAACTGTTTGACCAGCAACACCGTCCTGGCCCCGCTGGCAGCCGCTTCGCCAGCCGATGCCAGAGCCCTCATCCACGCTGCCGAACGCGGGAACATGGATGACCTGCAACTGGAAAGCAACTTCTCAGCGGATGCCGTACGTGAGATGTTTGAGGTCTTGAAAAAACTGCTGGTTGTTCGCGACTGCGTGTTGAAAGTAAACCGTCAGTACATTCGATCCGCCGCTCAAGCAGACGCATACCGCACGGAACCCGCGTTCAAGCTACAGGGCAGCTACCGCAATATGAACCGGATGGCCGAACGGGTCGTGTCGGTGATGAACGATGCCGAACTGCAGTCCTTGATCATCTCCAACTACGAACAAGACGCACAGACACTAACAACGGACAACGAATCAAACGTCCTGAAATTCAAAGAACTAAACGGCTTACTGACAGCAGCCGAAAAGGAACGCTGGGAATCGATCAAGTATGCCTTTGTCGAAAGCATCAAAATGGCAGGCCTGGATTCCGATGACCAAGCCGGCCAACTGATGCGTCAATTAGGTTCGATGCGAGATGGGCTGGAATCGATCCGGCAAGTCATCGCCCGAGCAGTGGCATCCGGAGGCGATTCGGCCGAAGTTCGGATGGACGAACGCGTCGAAAACCTCCGTCAAAGTTTTTCTGCCGCAGGTCAGCAACTGACCGAGGCGTTACAAAAAACATCCAAGCAACTAGAGCAGATCAGCACCCAACAAGCATCCAATCCCCCCGAACAAAACGTGATCGTGCAGCACAAAATGCCTCGAGTCATGCTGAATTTGATTCGTGGGCAATTTCATCTGATGCAAGAGTGGATGCGTCCATTAACCATGGAAGCGACCCGAAACGGCAAGGATCTAGAAAAACTAAAAAGCCTAGTCGAAACCACTTTGCAAGATTACGACCGAATGCAAACCGAACTAGAAGGCGCCGCCGGAATCCTCAAGGAAGACGACCAGCAAGAGGAATGAGCGTCGCGGCATTAATGTCGCCTTTGGCGGGGACCGTGAAGTTTGTAACTGGCGAAAGTCTGGCTCCCCTCGCTCCTAAGTAAGCTCTTTGTTGCGGAAGAAATCTTAGCTAGCTCATTCCGTGGTCTCGGCCTTTTCGTCTGAATTGGCGGAGCTTGCTTGAGGGCGAGGGGAGCCAGATTTTCGTCACTTGTTCTGTTCACGTTCTCCGCGAAAGGGGACAATCGCTAGCGCTTCATCCCCAGCTTGGCGCTACTTTGGCGGAGCGATAGGCGACACTGGCGACCTCGTCAGTTTTACCAAACCATAGACGACCAGCCCTAGCGGCAGCACGATCAGCGCTTTTAAAACGCCGGCGGAATCGGTTGTCCAGCGAAAATGGAAGGCGTAACCGGCGATTGCTAATGTCACGATGACAAAAAATGCGGGCAGCACGGGCCACAGGACCACGGGCCGGTTTCCTCGCGTTCCCCGAAAAGCCGGTAGAAATAAACAAGCCACTGTCGCTGCACTGCTTATCGATAACAGAAAAGCTAGATAGTCCAGCAGGCCTAAGAACGAACTGTTCACGATTAGAAAAATGACGATGACGCCTTGCAGGACAATCCCACTGCGAGGCGTCGCCTGGGCGGTTTCCAACCACTTGGGCAACAGGCCATCACGAGCCATCTGTCCGTAGACATGCGGTCCGATTTGAGTCATTGCGATGACCGAAGTTGCCAGTGAAACCAGAATCGTCAACCGAATGATTTCGACTAACCATGGTCCGCCGACATACGATGCAGCCAACAGTGCGACCTGGCCTCGGTTGTCATCGGTAAATGCCTGCGGAGGGATCACAAACACGAAAACGGCGTTTAAGAGAACGTATAACAACGTCACCCCTAGCGTCCCCCAAACCATGGCTCTCGGCACACTCGCCTGGCAATTCCTTGCCGCACCGGCGATATAGATCGCGGCGTTGTATCCTGCGTAACTGAATGAAACCCACATCAAAGTGCTGGCAACCGCGCCCCACTCCCATGGTACGGGAATGGCTGAAAGATTCGCCCCCGCATCCATGCTCTCGGAAGGTTGCAACAAGGTGGCGATCCCTAGAAATCCGAACGCGACCAGGATCGCCAATTTAACCAGCACCATTCCATTTTGGATCTTCGCCGTAGGGCCTATCCCGATCCAGTTCAGCAGACTGACGATGAGGACAAGCCCAATCGCGATCGGTAACCGGTAGCTGGGATCCAAGGCTGGCAAGTGATCCGCGAACGCGAGTGCCGACAATCCGACGGCCCCTGAAAAACCGGCAACCAACGAAATCCAACCAGCCATGAATCCTGCCAGCGGATGGACACCGCGCGCAAGAAATAAATATTCGCCGCCCGATTCCGAGACCTGCTTAGCCAAACCGGAATAACTGAACGCACCAGCGATCGCGATCAGGCCAGCGATCCCCCAGACCCAAACGACTCGTCCAGGATCCTGCAAACTAGCCAGGGCGTATCCGCTGCTGGTATAGACCCCGACACCAATCATGTTGGCGACAACCAAACAAGTCAGCGACAACGTCGTCAGGGGGCGTCGAGGATCCGATGCATCACCGGAATTGGCGGTGGTTTCGTTTAGCTCCAAAGGACTGTCCGTACTAAATCATCGACGGCGATCGGGCGAGCCGCCGCAAAAACTTCGCCAGCCATCACGCCCGCGGCGTGCCCGGCAACCGTTGCCGCGGCTCGAATTTGTGTTTCGGTTTGAGGCTTATGGGCGAACTGGGAATGGTAGCAGTGGATCGCGGCAAGCTTTTGCTCAAGCGTCTCCGAAATATCGACCGTCAATTGTGAACCATTACCAGCCAATTGCTCTGGATCCGAAGGCATCCGGAAATAGAGATGCCGGCTGACAGAATGTGTCGGTAAATCCTCGAAATAGTCATCCCACTTACTCAACCGACTGTAAAAAATGGCTGCGTCGGTAATCTGCATCGCCTGCCAATGATCGGGGGATGCCATCGGCGTTTTTTCGCCAAAGCCAAGAACCAATCGCGGTCGAAACCGTCGGAATTCACGAGCGAGCGCAATCCGCGATTCCAGTCCGTCCATCAAACGGCGGTTTGGCAAACAGAGGTTGATCCGCTTCTGAATTCCCAATTTGTCTGCAGCGTCTCCAGCTTCGGTTAGCCGTTGATCCGGCCCCGTGGAATTGGGCGTCGGTTCTCCATCCGTCAGATCCACAATCCCGACGCGGTAGCCTTGTTTGGCAAGCTTAGCCAACGTGCCTCCACAAGCCATTTCCACATCGTCGGGATGAGCCCCCACCGCGATCACATCGAGCGCGGGCTCATGCTGGAAATCCTTCTCCGTGTTATCCATGATTTGCTTCACACTCGATAAGAGACATTAACTGGGGAATGAACTTTCGGAGGGCCCGGGCGCGATGACTGATGGCCTGCTTGACCATCGGTCCCAATTCCCCAAACGTTTGATGAAATTCAGGAACAATGAACAGCGGATCGTACCCAAATCCCTGAGAACCACAACGCGTTTCACCGATCACGCCATAACATCGCCCGTCGGCAGCTAAACGAATGTTCCCTTCAGGATCCGACAAACATATCTGACAACTATAGAAGGCTCGGCGGCGCCCCGCGGGCACACCTTCCAGTTTTTCTAGCAGCAGATCATTGTTTCGTTCGTCCGTTGCGCCGGGGTCGGAAAACCGAGCCGAATAAACGCCCGGAGCTCCTTGCAGGGCTTCGACCGACAATCCACTGTCCTCCGCCAATACCCATCGCTTCAAATGAATCGCTTGTTCAGCCGCCTTCAGCGTTGCATTTTCAAGAAAGGTCGTTCCCGTTTCCTCGACATCCATCGCGTTGTCAAGCTCGGCCAACGAGGTCAGTCGAATCGCTTCGGATGGCAATATTTGCTGCAATTCCAGCAATTTCTTTGCATTGGAAGTCCCCAAAACTAAATCGAACATAAGCAGAATGATATCGAGTGTGAAAGTTGGCAATGAGAGGAACCCGCAAACAGGGTTTCCCATATTACAGCGGAAAAGGATTATAGTAGACAGTTTCTCCTACTCCGATCAGCCCCTTCCACTTTTCCCTCAGCCCCTCAAAATCGATGATCAAGACATTCGTCTTTCTCGCGGCATTCCTTGTTGGCCTGGCCAATGTGAATGCAGATCGCCCCAACATCCTCTGGTTGACCAGCGAAGACAACAACGTCAATTGGATCGGCTGCTACGGAAATCCGTATGCTGAAACGCCAAACATCGACGCGTTGGCGAAAGAGGGCGTTCAATACATGCACTGCTACGCCAACGCCCCGGTCTGTGCCCCCTCACGGAGCACATGGATTACGGGGGTCCACGCGTTGTCGATGGGAACGCACCCGATGCGGAGCCGCTACCTGATCCCTCATGATCAGATCCAATATTACCCAGACCACCTAAAGAAGGCGGGATACTTCGTCGGGAACGACCGCAAAACGGACTACAACATCGGAGGCCGTGAGGACAAAAGCGCGTGGGATACCAGCAAAACGGATTGGTCCAAGCTGCAGCAGAAGCAGCCGTTTTTCATGGTCATCAATACCACCAAATCCCACGAATCAAAAGCGTTTGGCAATACCGACAATACGTCGCATAGCCCCGATCGCGTCCAACTGGCGAAATACCATCCCGACATCCCCGAGATCCGCAAAAACTACGCTCACTACCATGACCAAATCCGCAAAATGGATGCCGACATCGGCAAGGCTTTGGCCGACCTGGAAAAAGCGGGTTTAGCCGAAAACACAATCGTCGTTTATAACTCCGACCACGGCGGAGTCCTTCCACGAAGCAAACGCTTCCTCTTTAACAGTGGCACGCACTGCCCCTTGGTGATCCGGATCCCCGAAAAATACAAACACCTTCGCCGTGCAGAACCAGGGACCAAAGTCGATGACCTAGTCAGCTTTATCGACATGCCCAAAACTTGGCTGAAACTGTGTGGCGTCGAACCACCAGCCTATATGCAGGGCAACCTTTTCTTGGGTGACGAGAAAGAATCCCGAGACTACCACGTCAGTTTCCGTGGGCGTATGGACGAACGCTGTGACAATGTTCGTGCGATCCGCGACAGACGCTTCCTGTACATTCGCAACTACATGCCCTACGCCCCTTGGGGACAGCACCTCAATTACCTATGGAACATGCGTGCCACGCAAGCCTGGGAAGAGCAATACCTTGAAGGCAAAACAAATGCCATCACGGGACGTTTCTTTGGCACCAAACCGATGGAAGAACTGTACGACACCTCGGTCGATCCAGACAACATAAACAACCTGATCGATGCACCGCAGTTCGCCGAAGAAGCCAACCGTCTGCGGAACGCGATGGACCAATGGCAGCAAGAGAATTTCGATTCGGCACTGCTACCTGAAAGCGAAGTCGCACTGCGAGCCGAACAGGCAGGAAAGACGATTTATGAACTTGTCCGCGACCCGGCCCTTTACGATCTGCCTGCACTTCAAAAAGCCTCGGCCCTCGCCCTGACGCAAGACCCCAAAAACCTGCCGACCTTCTATGAGGAAATGAAGGACAAAGATGTGGGATTACGATACTGGGGAGTCGTCGGTTGCTTCAACCTTCCCGACGCAACGCCTCTTGATCTGCAAGTCTTCAAAGGCCTGCTGAACGACAGTTCGCACCATGTCCGAGCCATGGCAGCTTGGATTCTGTATCGCAGAGGCGAAAAGAAAGTCGCCCAGGCGTGTTGGAATGACCTCTTAAAAAACAGCTCGTACGCATCCTTAAAGGTATTCAATATCACCGACTGGATCGGCGAAGGATTTGCCCCCTACGCCGAAGCAATGCGGGCCTGCAAATTCAGTCATCAAGGCTACGTTAGCCGGATGCAGGAATACACGGGGACCAGTCCCGCCAAACCGTAGCGACGCGACTTCATGTCGAACCGGAGACGATTTGAAAAAGAACGTTCTCCTGCTAGATTGCCTCGGCAGGAAAAACGATTGGTGACCTCTCAGAAAGCGAACGTTCACTTGCTGGGAGCGCTGAACGATGCGAAAGCACTTGGGCAAGCGGACGGACGGCATTGCCAAGGACGTTCGCTAGTCGATGTTTGCAGCTTACCCCCAGGAAAATTCCACGTCGGCATCCACTATGACCTATCGTCCCGCTCAAACGTCTCCGCACTCAGCACAACCACTGCTTTCCTTTCTTCTAAAGCGGTCGATTCTGCTCTGCGGCTTCCTTAGCGTTGGATTGTGCCTGGAGTATCCGACGGTTGGTTTTGCGCAAGTCGCACGCGAGCAAGTTGAGCTTGCGAAAGCCGCAACCGTTTTGGTTGAACGGCCCTCTGGAGACGGTTTTGGAACAGCGTTTTGCATCAGCAAGAATGGCTTTTTCATTACCAATGAACACGTCGTTCGCGGCGAGACCGAGCAAATCCCTTTGATTTTATTTCCCGGGACAAAATCGGAAACCACGGTGCATGCGGACGTGGTTCGAATCGATCCGAAAAAGGATTTGGCGTTATTGCGATCCGACCAAGTCCCTGACAATTTGCCCGCGTTGGAATTGGGGATCGACGCGGACCTTTTTGAAACCCAGAGCATTACCGTTTTCGGGTATCCGTTCGGCACCTCGCTGGCACTGAACAACAAGAAATACCCAAATGTGAGTATCAACGTTGGCCGGATCACCTCGCTCCGCCGACGTGCCGACTCACTCGAATCGATCCAGATGGATGCGGTGGTCAATCAGGGGAATTCTGGTGGGCCGGTGGTCAATGACAACGGCCAAGTAGTCGGCGTCGTTGTTGAAAAGATTGTCGGCACCGATGTCAATTTTGCGATTCCGGTTTCAAACGTCAAATCGTTCTTAAACAAACCCGGACTAGCGTTTACAAAACCGACGATTCGTTTTCCCTTCCGCCACGTACCGATCGATTTCAATTTTCGTGTCGTCTCGTTCGGACCGGCCTCGGAAAAGTATCGATTTGAACTGACTCTGCGAAACAACCTTGGCGAGGTTTCAGAAACGTCCGCTGGTGAACCAAATGATCAAGGAATTTATTCCCTGCGTGCGTCTCCGGTCCAGCGTCCGAAGACTCGTTTGCGACTGCCTGTAAAAGTTAACTTTGAATCGGGACTCGTCAGCGGTGAGATGAACGAACAGAGAATCCGTTTTGGGGACTCCATTCAATATCTGACGGACATGAAATCGATTGAAAGGACGCCTGCTCAGAAGTGGCGTCTCACTCGCTACGACGGCAAATCCGTCACGCTTGGCGATTTGGAATTTTCAAACCCAACGATCTTTCTTGGCGGATCCGAGATAAAACTTGAGATCGATTCGTTTAACAAAATCGAAATTGGAAAGCCTAAAAAACTCGCCGACACGCTGACGTACGAAGCCAAGCTGATTGGGACAGCCGGAATCATTGCTAGAAACAAGGGTGAGATCCAATTTATCGGCGTGCCAGGCAGCACGAATGACGCCGAAGATGCCAGCGAAACCGAAGAGGGGATCTCAGGAAGCGATCCCGACTACGAACTACCGACCGGCGAGGCAACGTTTAAGGAAAATCAAGTCGTCTATGAACTCGAAACGCCGTACGACGATTATGTAATGGGCCGCGGCGACCAGTACATGATCTTCAAAATGGGAAAACAGCAACGGATCATTGTTTTTGATCTCTTGGCCGGCAACATCATTCACGAAATTCAAAACATCGATTCGGACGCCCTGATGTGCGCGGGCTCGAAAAACTTATTCGTGGTGCTGCCAAGCCAGATGCTGATCCACCGCTACAGCCTGGATTCTTTCAAAATCGAAAAAACAATCCGATTGACCACAAGGAATGCGCCGAAACAAGCGGTGATTGGCGTCAACGCCGAAGGCCCTATTCTGCTTTTCGATGGCGAAGAAGCCTACTTCGTGGACACCACTCAATTGAAACCCTTCCGAATTGATGGAAAGCAGCTATTCGCAGGCGGAGAACGGTTCGGACGTCAAATGGATGCGTCTGCAAATGGAAAGGTATTCGGAAGCATCATGACGGGGCTAGGGCCGGTTTCCTACGATTTGCTTTTCCTTGAAGAGGACGTGTTTGTCCAAGGACAATTCGGAAGCACGTCCAACGCCATTCGATGGGCGGCTCCGAGTGCCGATGGGAGACTATTCTTTTTGCCACGTGGGCAGATCTACAACATGGTGCTGCAAGATGTCTCACCGCAATGGCTGAAGGACTCTCGATTATTCCCCACAGTCGATCCTCGCTACTTCATCTCCGTTCGGTTCAAGACGCGCGCGGGTAATGAACGATTCACTAGCCTCGATGTCTGCACGGCATCGGACCTTCGAATTGTTCATAGCAATCTTGACCTGAATGAACTCTCGCCCCAAAACGGCGGGCGCTCCGCCGATGCCAATAAAATTGTCCGAGATCTAGAGTATGGGCAGACCAAAGTCCACTACGTCCCATGGGCAAAACTGATCGCGTACACGGGCTACGACAAAAAACGGATCTATGTTCGGAAATACGATTTCGAAGCTCGACTCCAGGAAACGGGTGAAGACTATCTCTTCGTCGAATCGCTGCCCCCATTGCTTGCGTTCAAGAATGAGAAGTTGACTTACGAGATCCAATGTAAAACAAACAGTGACTCCCTTACATTCAAACTGGTCGAAGGCCCCGCGGAGATGCGTGTCACCAACGATGGAGTCTTGACTTGGACTCCGCCGCGTGGAGCGGTGGAGGGATTACAGTCGGTCGTCATTGGGATCACGGGCAACAAAGGCGATCAGATTTTTCACACGTTCGACTGTTTGGTTGCAGCCAAAGTCCTCTCGCGAGGAAGCCGAAGAGCGGGGCCGCGTTAAAACGCGGCCCCGACACCACGACGCAATGGTTTGCGTAGCGGCAGACGGCCAAGCCCACCAACCCTGGCGCCTTGCGGACGGTTTGAGTAGCGGATCGTCACGACGAAGGCAATTCGCATCGGGCAGAAACCATCCAGTGAATTGGTGCCGAAACAAAGATTGCAAAACAAACTCTTCAATATTCAGCTGCACATCTCGCCTAGCCACAGCAAGAACAGATCACAATCTGACGCTCGTCGGAAATCACCAGCATCGCCACGTGCAAGCAAAACAAGGTGCACGACCTTGCCCACCAATTTCGCGAAGGGATGCGGCAACCTCGCCCATCCCAAACCATCAATCATTGCCTAACATCCTTGGGCTATCACAAACAAAACCCAAGCAAGGCGACCGCGCATCTCGAGTTCTATCATTCGCGTAGATTAGCGTCATTAGCGGGCAAAAGACCATGCGCAATTTTGCCCGCTAATAACGCCAATTACGCGAATGGATGCGCCAGGTTCGCGAATGGATGCGCCAGCTTCTCCCACCCCAAAACCATCAATCATTGCCTGACATCCTGGGCCTATCACAGACAAACCCCAAGGAAGTCGACCGCCCGTCACGAGCTCCGTTATTCGCGCAGATTAGCGTCATTAGCGGGCAAAAAACCATGCGCAATTTTGCCCGCTAATAACGCCAATGGATGCGCCAGGTACCCTCCCTGAAACAACCAATCGTTACGCTACAGACTCGGCGATCGAAGCTATGCACCACCGAAGTCAACCGCGCATCTCGAGCACCGTTATTCGCGTAGATTAGCGTCATTAGCGGGCAAAAAAACATGCGCAAATTTGCCCGCTAATAGCGTCGACTACGCGAATGGATGCGTCAGGTTACTCCATCCAGAAACGATTGATCGTTACGCAATAGGATCAGCTATCGCAGTCTCCATCCAGAGAGTGCTGGCAGCGGTACGGCATTCGACGGAGATTTTGTGGGCGTCCCACGTGTGGAGACTTGATGCATGTGTCAGCGTCATCCTCAATGGCCCATAGGGGTTTGCCGATGTTTCGATGAAATTACCTCTAGACACAGAACTTGTTTCTCACCCGGCATCCCGGCAATACGCCAAGAAGTGGACAGGACCTCTTTCATGCTCGCTCAATTGGAAACGGAATCACGTCTTCAATTCGCTTTACTTTCTGCTGCACCATTAGCAGACGGTCCAGCCCCACAGCGACTCCAGCACATGGTGGCAAACCTCTTCGCATCGCTTCCAGCAAGCGACTTTCTGACGGGAGAGCTGCTTTACCACTACTCAATCGTGCCTTGTTATTACTGGCGACGCGGTCTGCCAAAATGGTCGGGTCCAACAATTCCCCATACCCATTCCCCAGCTCGATCCCGCTGGCAAACCACTCGAACCGTTCTGCGGTTTGCGGATCGTCTTTCGACTGCTGCGCGAGTGCTCCTTGCGTGAGCGGGTAGTGCGTCACGATTTGAGGTCGGTCGATGGGCATCTTTGGCTGGATGACCAAACTAAACAACACGTCTAAGATCCCGTCTCGATCGTCTGCGAATGCTTCCTCCAACCCGGGAGCAGCGGCGACGGCCAGTGCACGCAATCGCTCCAACGGTCCATCGATGGGGTCGATGCCAAGCAGACGCTGAAACAGTTCACGATACGTCGACCGAGTTGCAGGCAATGCGTTTAGAACCTCTTGCGACAGTTCGTCCAATAAATCGACAGCGACCTTCGCGGTGTCTCCGACCCGATACCATTCCAGCATCGTAAATTCGGGGTTATGAAAATCGCCTCGCTCGCCACTTCGAAATACGGGAGCCAACTGATAGATCGCCTCCGCTCCTGCAGCGACCAAACGCTTCATCGCGAACTCTGGGGAGGTCTGCAAAAACAACTTCGTCGGTAGATCGTGTCCTCCCAACTGCAGGGATTCCGTCGGCACAACCAACGGATCAAGGTGGACGTCGACGACGGTATCGGCCGACAGGCAGGGAGTTTGAACTTCGATGAAGCCGCGGCGGTCGAAGAATTGCCGAACCTGTTTGAGCAGTGCGGATCGATGACGCAACATTTCAAGAGAACAGGTTGGCAAATGATCAAGAGGATTGGTGGTCATCGAAGAGAACCGTCGGTACGCAGTCGTGGAAATCAAGCAAGTGCAAAGACTACTGCGTCATATCGATTGCTTGAATCCCCAAGACGGCAACGTCAAATCCGCGACCGAGATGGCTGAGGTCTCGGTACAAGACGACATCCGGATTGATGGTCGTCGAATCGATGATCACCTCGACGCGACTGAACAGATTCCCTTGTTCGTAATAGCCAATGATTTGCGCCCGATAAGCGTCCCCGCCTCCGGTCAACAGCGGCATCAGCAATCGCATTTGGTCGATGGTGACCAATCCCTCAACCATCGGCCAAGTCTCAAAACGCCGGTTTTCGCTTTCAGAGGAATCGCCGCGGGCTTCGATAATCGCTTCGATCGTCTCTTCATCGACCAGCGGAATCCCTCGCAACAATTCGGCAGGACACTCATTCAAATTAATTCGCCCCGGCAATCGTTCCACCGCCTGCGTGGTTAAACTTTCCATCAGGGCGGGCATATATAGTGCCATCGCAAAAGGATCGTTCACAAAGGGCGAAGCATAGGTCACGTCTCCTACGGTCACCGTGGCCCCGATCAAATCTAAAACCTGCGTCACCTCGGTTCCGCCTCCGCCCGACAAATCAACGTCGTCCATCGCTCCCGCGGTCCAGGGCGTCGTATCGGCAGAGTCGGCAGCCGTGTTTTGTTCTTCTTCCCCTGCACCAAGTGCAGCCGACGCGATCGTAGCAGCCGGCTGGCCACTCACCCGATAAGCGGCAATGAACGAAGCCCAGTCATCGTTCCCCAGCCCTTCACTAAGCTCTTCATAAAGCAGTTCAAGGTCATCTTGGTTCAGATCAATCCGAGTCGTTCCATCGTCGCGGTAGTTCCCTTCGACACTATGGACGGTCAAGAAAGCGGACCACCCCAACGCGGCGGCGCTCCCGGCGTCCCCGACCAACATCGCCTGTTCCGACGGGTCGACCAATCCATTGCGATTTGCATCGACGCCGAACAGTAGTTGCGGGGTCACGCCACGGACCAACAACAATTCTTCGATCGAATCGATCGGCCCATTCTTGGGCTCGTAAGGGGTTGGCAATGTGATGTAGTACTCCGACTCGGCTCCGCTGTCTCGCGGTTCAATGTCGTCGTCCAACCAGTCAAGAATCGCTTCGGCGGTATCGACCGTCATTCCCGGTAGCGATAGAAGAAGCGATACGGCCAAGTTTTCAGATTCAAATTCGGAGTCGGTTTCCTCCGCGACATCCAGCACCGGCATCAAGGCATCGGAACTAGCCTCCAGCGTCACGAGGGCATTAACATTCAGACGAGCCGATTCATTTTGAAGCCCAAATCGAATTCCAGAAAACTGGCCCATTTCGTCCATATTGGGAGCGACAATCGCGAAGTTAACACGATCCACTGCCAACGTACCTGGAGCGACATTGATTCCCCGAAAATACTGGGCGTTGTTCAGAACGCCTCCCATTTCTTCGCGGGTCATTCGAGGCTGAGCGAGAAGCAACCGCGACATCTCGATCGCGGAATCGACCGCCAAGTCGCACTGAGTTCCGCTGGCGGTGATCTGCACCGATTCGTCGTAGGCCAACATCAAGTCGGTGAACGAATAGACCGCCATCGTGGCAATCACAATGACGATCAGGACTAAGATCAGAAACATCCCGCTACGTCGCGGCGAATGACGCGGGGATGGTCGACGACGAGCCATTGATAGGCGGCGATCGATCATAGCCCTACTCCCGACATGCCATCGTCCTCGAATTCATCCTCTTCGACCAACCGTCCCATCGGGAGTCGAACGATCTGCTGGAAAACCCTTACCTGATCACTACTGGTCGGATCGACAACCGTCGAATCCACACCGCGTTTCCCGAGTGTCAAACGGACTTGAACCGCCATCGGCAATTCTCCCATTTCGTCACTATTCCATTCGATCTGCCACATGAAACCGTCCCAGTATGCAAATTGAATCTGCAAAACTTCGGGTGCCAAGAGGTCTCCGGTCATGTTCAAACCTGTCACATTCCCCGAATCCATCGCATACCGAGTCACCAACCGATCGACCGCGCGACGAACCAATCCGCCACTGTTGGGACTTCCAATGGACAGTCCCTCGGAAATTTGAGTCAACGGATCCTGAACTCCGGTCGTTCCTTCCTGCTGGACATAGTAGGTGACCGTTTTCAAGTCGCTGGGAATATCCATCAGCCCCTCGCTGACGTCCTGCGCCACCTGCTGAAAATCTTCCAACCGCGGCGTCCGGCTGATGTCGAACATGATTTGATATTGATTGCCCATCAAACCGGGACGCTGGAGCATGACCGCTTCGGTGGCCAAATCGTCCGACACCTCCTCACCGGTCCCCATGGAATCTTCATCGATATCAAGTAGTGCAGACCCCGATTCCGTCGATTCGGCTTCCCCTTCGCCGCCGCCTGAAGCGGCATCCATCCCCGTCGACGCCAAAGCAGACGCCAGCGCGGAAGCATCGAATTCTTCGATGATAAGAGTCGCTTTTAAATCGTCGCCGATCATCTTCATGATCGCGGTCGCCAATTGGACTCGGCGCACCTCTTGATCGCGAGTCTCCATATTGTTGCCGTAAAACGAAAGTGCCCCTCCGACCAATGCCGTCAGGATCACGGCCAAAGAAAGGGTCAGGATCATTTCCAGCAAAGTGAACGCGGGGCGTTTACCTGGAAACTTACTTCTCCCAGCAAGCCGCTTATTCAAGCGATTGACGCGGCATTTTGGCTGGCTGCTAGTAGCGTTACGAAAAATCATTAGGGTGCGTCTCCGCTACCGGAATCGGCACTTGCTTCCGCAGCCATCTCCGCTTCCAGTTCGGCTTCGGCTTCGGCATCCCGTTCCAACTGTTCCAATCCCAAGGCGGGGTCGACGATCCAACGGATCAGCGAGTACTGGATCCGAGGCTGTTCATTGAAACCCAGTTCTTCACTCGCCACGGTGACTCGAATCGTCAGCAAGCCTTGCATCGTGGCGGGAAGGACCTCGACCGAATAGAGGAAACGTGCCAGTCCCCCCGAATCGGGCAGGCCATCCGCTGGAACAGGAATCATGGAAACCGGCACCGGAGCAACTTCGCTGTTTAGCAGTTGCTCGTTCATTTTGGTTTCGCAAAGCATCCGCGCGACCGCCAGATCGGTCGCTTCGCTGGCGGCATCCGCTCCCGTGATCGCGATCGACGAAAGGATCGCTAACGATCCACCCAAAATGGCAAGAGCTAACAGAATCTCTAACAGCGAGAACCCTTGGCGCCGCTCACGACTACCCGGCAAAGATCGGACGCGAGGCTGCCCCAAGGGGCGACGCCACTGTAGGATTCGGTTGCGAACTGTCACTGGATCGGGTCTCCCACGGTCGCATCGCCGGTGAGCCCACGGAGGACGACAACGATTCTCGCTCCCCCTTCGGTTCCCTCGGTCGCTTGAGTCACAATCACCGCCGCATTGGAGGTGGTGCCATCAGGGTAAAACAGAATGGGTTGGCTGGGTTGCCCTTCTTCGACGTTGGCCGGAGCCATGCTTTGCGTTTGATTTTCAATCAGGAGGGCTCGGGTCGTCGCTTGGACGCGGACTTCCGAGATTTTGATATCTTCGGGCAGTTCGACCGATTGGGTTTCCTGGCCGGTTTCGGGTCCCGATTGCATCGACGCGGCCATCGGCTGACCACCTTGCAAAAGTGCGGTCCCCGATCCCAATTGATCGGCCGCTTCGGTTAGATCATTCAAATTTTGAATGGCGTACGTGGTGATTGCAGTCCCGTTCACCGGGCACTGCATCATGTGCGTTCGACCGGTCCGCATCGCTTGCAGGCGGGCGCGCATCATTTGAACCCGCACCACTTCGGCCCCGCGAACCAACCGCCGCCCCCCCAGCATTCCGTCCAATCGAGGCAGCGCAAACGCAGCCAGAACCGTCATGATCGCCAGCGTCAGCAGGACCTCCAGCAATGTTAGCCCCGCACGACGCCGATGGCACTTCCCCAGGCAGCGCATTTTGCGGAGCCGTTCAGCGTGGGGCGTGCAGCGGACATTCGTTTGGCGGCTCATTCATCATCAATTGAAGGGGGGGGACAAAACCTGCTGGGACTTGGGAACAAACGATTTTCAAGAACCGTCAAATCCATCCTAAGGATCGCGTGATGCTTAAAAAGCACGCTCTGATTCAGGAAAAACTAAGGGCCTTTGACGATCAAATCGTCATCGGAATTCATTTGCCCATCGATTCCGCCGGAGCGAAGTTCGAAAGTGTTGCCATTTAGCGTGTAATTGATCTCTTTTCCCCACGCATCGGCAGGAATTTCACTCAGGATCGGCTGAAAGCGTGCTTTCTGAGCGGGATCGGTTGGTCCGTCGCGAAGTTGCTCAAGCGATTCTGGCCACGATTTCGTGTTGATTTTGTACATCTGAATGTTGCTTTTCAGCGAATTCAGCTGGACGGTCGTGGCATCGGCGTTCGCATTTTCGCCAACACCGATGAAGTTGGTCAGCACAAAGCCGCCCAAGACGACCAAAATCGCCAAAACCAACAACAATTCTAGTAAGGTAAAACCAGAAGGTCGGCTTTTCCGGGACATACGGCTCGTTTGGATACGTCGATTCACCGTGGGTTGGCTCCTAACGCAGGTAAAGTAAAAAGATGGGTCATTCCCAACCTATAGTAACACAGTGCAAGACAGAAAGTTTCGCTACTTCTTTGCTCCTTCGCGACTGCTATACGTGGTATAATCGGGGAGGATTGCTTGTGTCAGTCCCTCCAAGGAAGGAATCTGAGAAAGTTTACTGGCGTTCGGCTTACAGGCGAATAATATAAAAGCCTGGATGCGTTCGCCTCGTGTCTGCACTACCAGCCTTGACGGCTGTTTTTTCTCTTTTTTGAATCTTTTCTGGTATCCCGCGAGTTAATCAAATATGGCAGCCGCACGCGACGATTCCGTGATCCGTGGCAGTTTGATCGCTACCCTAATTCTGTTGGTCCTTTCGTTGGCCCTGAATTTCTTCCTCTATCGATGGGGTGATGGGCAAGCCACGTCGGAGAAATCCAAGTCAGACCAACTGAACAATGCAAACGGTTCGATCCGCAACTTGGAAGCGAAACTGACGACACTGAAGAAGATTCTCGGTCAAGGAGAATTGACCGATGACGAATTTACAGCGTTGAAGGAATCGACCACCGACGATGCCGAAATCGATGCGATCGCGTCGGCTTTCATCAAAGATGTCGGTCAAATGGGGCGAAACATCCCCGCAGCCAACCGCAATTATCCGGCGATTCCCCAGTTCATGGTGAATTCGCTTCGTGACCGCAACGTCCAGTACAAACAAGCTCGCGAAGAAGCGACGCGAATCGAAGTTCAGGCAAAATCGGACGTTTCGATCGCCGAACAAGCGGCCGCCGATGCAGCGGCTGACAAAAAGAAGATGGAAGCGACTCTGAACGAACGGATTGTTGAATTCGATACCGCCCGCAATTCCATGAAGCAGAAGAGTGCGGAAATCGCGGATAACCTGACCAACCTGGACCGGCAGTTCAACGATTACCGCTCCAAAACAAATCAAGAACTCGCCAGCCAAAAGAGCGAAAAAGACTCTTTGCTGACCGTGGTTGAACAACAAAAACGCCGCATCAACGAAATGCAGCAATTGGAATTCGAAGTCGCACAGGGCGAAGTCACTTACGTTTCAAACAATCTGGTTCAAATCAACCTTGGCTCCGCCGATTCGCTACGCAACGCTGTTGTCTTTAGCGTGGTCGATTCCGATGCCACACGGATCACCGATGCTGAACCCAAAGCCAAAATTGAAGTGATTGCGATTCGCAGAGACCATTTGGCTCTTTGCCGAGTCATCGATGCGGCTCCAAACAGCGACCCGATCATCCCAGGCGATAAGATTTATTCGCCATTCTGGGCTCCAGGACGCACCGTCAAAATCGCCCTCGCCGGAAACATCGATTTCGACGACGACCGACGCAGCGACAACGAAGTCTTGCGTGGCATGATCCTTGCCGCCGGTGGAGAAGTCGTCGAAGAGCTCGACCCGAGCGTTCGGTTCCTTGTTGTAGGCAGCACTCCAGAAGCGGGCACCGACGACGATGCTGAAGTCCGAGCGGAAGCCGGAAAACTAGGCGAAGTCCGAGCCCAAGCGAAGGAACTAGGGATCACCGTTATCCCTGTCTGGAAACTGATGAACTACATCCAGGTGATCAGCGACGCTCGCACCACTCCATTCGGTTCGGCAGTTCGAGGCAAAGACTTCCCGCCAGAAGCTCCTGAGAATACAGGCCGTCGTTTACCGAACGATGTATCCAAACTGTACAAGGAAGAGAAGTAAAACAACGCCCGTCCCGACGGACTTGTTTCGCTCCGCCCTATCTCGCCCGCCAAACTTCTGGCGGTGCGAAGCGGTAGTGTGGTTGTGGTCGTCGCCTTTCGCTCGGGACGTGAAATCGATTCGCGGCGTAACCGCCGTAGCTACCATCGCCAGACGGTGGTTCCTGCTGCATTCTTGTTACGACAGCACTCGTTGCGTCGACGCTCCCAAGCCCAAATCTGCAGAAAGATTTCTGCTTCCGGGTTTGCACCGGCAGGCTCACAACCAATGCCATCTACTTCCTAAGCGGATCGGCGCGAGCCCAATACCATCCGCTTTCTTAGCGGAACGGCGCGAGCCGTCCGGCAGCCGTATCGAAAAGCACAATGCAATTGCCGAACGGCTCGCGTCGTTCTGGCAGGAAAACCGCCCGCAACATGCCAAGATCGGTGGCGACGCTGGCCGAGCATCGTCCAGCCCCCTCGGACGAACCACGATCCGCCGATCGGGTGGCTCCCATGGCTCCATTAAGGACCGACACCGCCTTGCTCACGGCGCGGATCGACAAGCCCCCAAAGGACCTTAGGGTTTATCCAATTCCTATAATGGTATTAGGGTTTTGTATGTGTACCGGGTCCCCAGGTAAAACCGCTCGACCACCTTCTCCGACGGGTTGATCTTCGGGTAGAATCTACATCATTCCAACCCTCCGGCGGTTTTTCCTTAATCGTCGCGATTCTCCCTTGCTGTAAGAGAACGCCCTGATGAGCAGCGTGCAGACGAAGGCTGACAAAGCCCGCGAAGTTCTAAACGAACAAACTCTCAAAATGGTCCACTGGCACTTCAGTGATAAAACGGGAAGTCCTTTTTGGTTGGAGAAAAAGGCTGAACTGAAATTCGATCCTTTGACGGAAGTCAAATCGTTCGAAGACCTCAAAAAATTCCCTCTCTTCGAAGACGATTGGTTGCGAGGCGGACCGGTTCGACGCTGGGTCCCCCAGGGATTGGCCGGCAAACCGGTTTACGTTTTTGAAACCGGCGGCACCACGGGTGTCCCCAAAAGCCGCGCGGTCGTCGAAGATCACTGGACCGATTACGAACTGTTCTCCCACACCCTGCCAGAAAAGTATTTCCCCAAAGGGGCGAACTGGCTGATGTTGGGGCCAAGCGGACCGCGACGTTTGCGTTTGGCCGTCGAACATTTGGCTCAGTATCGCGGCGGGATCTGCTTCTGCATCGACTTGGACCCACGCTGGGTTGTCAAACTGATCAAGAAGGGCTGGATGGAGCACCTGGAAGCTTACAAGCAGCACTGTGTCGACCAAGCGGTGACCGTCCTGACCGCCAATCACGACGTGAAATGCATGTTTGCCACTCCAAAATTGCTGGAATCGCTCGGCGAAGCGTTGGAAGAAAAGGGAACCAGCCTTCCAGAAATGGGGATCACCGGAATCTTCTCAGGAGGAACCGAATTCACTCCCCAGTGGACGCGATATGCCGTTGAAGAACTGCTGGGCGGCCCCCCTGAAGAAGGCGGAGTCTACATGACACCGACCTACGGCAATACGCTGATGGGATTGGCTTGTAGCAAGCCGGTTACCGCCGAGGACAACTACAAAATCAGTTACTATGCCCCACAACCGCGAGCCGTCACGGAAGTGGTCGACATGGATGACCACACACAGGTGGTTGGATATGGTGAAACCGGCCGAGTCAAACTGTACACATTGACAGACGAGTTCTTCGTCCCCGGTTTCTTAGAACGCGACGAAGGGGAGCGTGAAGCTCCCTACGACACCTACCCATGGGATGGTGTCAGCGGAGTCCGCCCTTATCACAAACTGGCCAGCGGCACGACCGTTGGAGTTTACTAACATCCCTTCCGATCCGATCGAATATTGTCATGTTACATCTGCCAGCCCTTCGCTGGGGCAAGCCATACGAGTCATTGGATAAACAGAACGTTGTTCACTTTGCGACCGGGGAACCGATCGCCGAAGTCAGCCAAATCGGCGGCGGGATTGTGCAGCGTGACCTGAGGAAAGCCCACAAAGCACGCGAAGCGTTGCTACAGCTGCCCATCAGTGACTTAATCGAACGTTGCAAAAAGGCGGCCGTCCTTTTCGAAACGGCGGAACTGCCAATGGGCGACGGCACGCAAACCGTCGATCAGTTTGTCCATCAGCAGTCGGCCAGTACCGGTTTGCCCGAGCACATGTGTGTCTCGAACATGGGGAAAAATGCCTTTGTTCTGGCACACATTGATCAGATTATCGATTGCCTTACCCGCGGTTTGGATCTGTCCATTTTGTCGCGTGGCTACGGTGAAGAAGGTCGCGGTGTAACCGTCAGCTACCAAGCTCAAACTCCGATTTTGGGCGCGGTCCTGCCAAACAATTCCCCCGGCGTTCACACACTGTGGTTGCCGGCGGTTCCCCTTCAAATCGGGTTGGCACTGAAACCAGGTTCCCAGGAACCATGGACTCCATACCGAATGATTTCCGCGTTTATCGAAGCCGGGATCCCTCGGGAAGCCTTTAGCTTGTATCCGGGAGGGCATGATGCCGGTGGAGCGATCATGGCCAACACCGCCAAGAGCATGATCTTCGGGAGTGCTCAGACGCTTCAGCAACACGCGGGAAACCCTCGAGTGCAAGCCCATGGTCCTGGATTTTCCAAAATCCTTATCGGCGATGACGTCGTCGATGATTGGCCGCAATTCCTAGACCTGATGGTCGAAAGCGTCTTAAGCAATTCCGGACGGAGCTGCATTAACTGCTCGGGAATTTGGGCCAGTCGCCACACCCGTGAAATCGGTCAAGCGATCGCCGAACGGATCGGACCAGTCGACGTCCTTCCTCCGGCGGATCCTGAATCCCAATTGGCCGCGTTCACCGTGCCAGCGATGGCGACCGGAACCTGGGCGATGGTTCAACAAGACCTGAAGGAATCGGGAGTCACCGACCTGACCGCGGAATACGGCGAAAAGCTGATCGAAAAGGAGCACTGTGCGTACCTGCGTCCGATGGTCGTGCATGCGGAATCGCCCGCCTGCGAAGTCGCCAGTAAGGAATACATGTTCCCCTTCGTCAGCGTCGTCGAATGCCCTCAAGATCAGATGGTCAAGAAGATCGGTTCGACATTGATCGGAACCGTCCTGACTCGAGATGAAAAACTGATCGAAGAGGCTAGCCGGTCCGTCGAAATCGACCGCCTGAATATCGGACCGATTGCGACCAACCGTCTGAATTGGCTGCAGCCGCACGAAGGAAACATCATCGAATTCCTCTTCCGCAATCGAGCCTATCAAATGGCCGATATGCCCGTGGCGGCAAATTCCTAACGCTGCATCAGACCTGCGACCTGTTCGCAACATGTTTGCCGCTCGCTAAACGTTAGCCGTTTTTACTCTCTCCTCGGGGAGAGTAAAGACCAGGCGACGATCCGGCGACCACCCAATGCCATCTGCTTTGGCATCTGCTGGCCGAGCCGGTGCAAACCGATTCGACAAATTCATTGGGTTTCCCGTGCGCTTGCCGGACGGCTCGCGCCGTTCCGCTAAGAAAGTAGGTGGCGGGCGACCGCCCAATTCCATCTGCTTTGGCATCTGCTGGCGGAGCCTGCGCAAACCGAGCCGGCCAATTCATTGGGTTTCCCGTGCGCTTGCCGGACGGCTCGCGCCGTTCCGCTAAGAAGGTAGATGGCGGGCGACCACCCAATGGCATCTGCTGGCCGAGCCGGCGCAAACCGATTCGGCCAATTCATTGGGTTTCCCGTGCGCTTGCCGGACGGCTCGCACCGTTCCGCTAAGAAAGTAGGTGGCGGGCGACCGCCCGCTTTCTCTACCGGCCAAGTTCCCCTCGTTTAGGATCGTCCCCTCTCGAAAAGGAGGGTGAAAGGCGCCAGACACCTGCTCCGGAGACCGGATTTGTGATCCGACTTTGTTGGCCAGTTTCAAACCTAGCACCTTCTACAGCCGGGTCGAACCGGAGATAACGATCGCTCCGATTGTGCTGTAAATACAATCACCCGACATGCGGCTTTTAACGATTATCTAAATCTTTGCTAGCTATTTGCCGCAAAACGTCTGAGCTTCCTTTTCCTGAGCTCCCTCAACAGCCGTAAGTTTTAACTACAGGGCAAGCTGTCCTATTTAAACTTATTACGGCAAGAGATAGGTTTGGCGAAGATGCCCGGGAAAATCAAACGACCTCTAGATTTCTACCCGCTTGAAGACCGCGTGTTGTTGAGTGGCGAAGGAGCTCCTGACGGCGCTGCAGCGGTTGAGATCGATCCGGACCTGGTCGCTTCCCTGATGGCAGACGGGGAAGCTCCTCCCGACCAGCCCGTGCAGAATCTTTTAGAAAGCTCGGAAACATCGCTGGCGACCGACCTAGCCGAACCGGACGGCGAACCTGCGGACTCGAGCGGCACAGACCGTCCGATCGAAATCATATTTGTCGACGCCGCCGTCGAGGACTCCGCCACGCTGGTTGAAAATCTGCGCGGGGACCGAGGCGCACAGACACAGTGGATCATTGTCGAACTAAATCCGTACACGGACGGCGTCGAACAAATATCTCAGACCCTGGCAAGCCTAAGCGGCGTCGATGCGATCCACTTGCTAAGTCATGGCGACGGCAAAGGTCTCCAACTTGGTAGCACGCTGCTGAATCAGCAATCGTTGGAAGCGCACGCGGGTGAAATTACCAATTGGCGAGACGCCTTTGATTCCGGAGGCGATATTTTGATCTATGGCTGCGATCTTGCCAGCAGCGCCGAAGGCCAAGACCTGATCGAATCGTTAGCCGTTTTAACGGAGACCGATATCGCAGCCAGTGATGACGTCACGGGACATGAAGAGCGCGGTGGCGACTGGAATCTTGAATTCGAAACGGGAGCGATCGAAACCGAAGTCGCATTTTCCATGGATGCTCGGTCCCAGTGGCACGGAGTGCTAGATAACACGGGATGGAAGACAGCCAGCGGGTTCAGCGACGACTATCAAGACTGGAACAATCCCGACGAAACATCCTCCAGCGACAACACCTATGCAAGTGGAAATTTCGCGAACGCTAACCAAGACTGGCAGAATTTCGATTTTGATATTCCGCTGAACCATGACATTCAAGGCATTCTAGTCTCTTTGGAAGGAAGCCGAACGGGAGCGGCGCCGGTCAACACGCAGATCGCCCTTTCCTGGGACGGTGGGGCATCTTATACGGCGGTCAAAAATCTTTCGTGGAACAACGATTCCGACGCAACTCAAAGTGTGGGATCCAGTGGTGATTTATGGGGTCACGCTTGGGATGACGCAGAATTCGCGAATGAAAATTTCCGAATCCTTGTGCGAAGCGTTGATACCGCTGCGGGAAACCAATTTCGACTGGATCACTTACAAATCCAAATCGAGCACTCTGAACCGGCAAACCAGATCACCGTAACGACGACAGCCGACTACAGCGATTTGAACGCTAACTATGGCGACACCTCGTCGTTTGCAGCGCTTCGCGCGGACATGGGGGACGACGGGCTGATCAGCCTGCGTGAAGCGATGGATGCTGCCGAAAATCAGTTGGGCGCCGACATCATTCAATTCTCGATTGCCAACACCGACCTGAATTACTCGGCGATCGACAATACCTACACGATTCAGCTGAATGAAACGCTCCCCTTCATGAACGAAGCATTGACTCTGGATGCAACCACGCAATCGGGTTATGACGGGACGCCAAGCATTGTCTTGGACGGCAGTCATATCCTAGGTGCCGACAACAATGGGCTTGTTGCCGACGGTGGAGACATCACCATTCGAGGTTTTGCTCTCCAAGGATTTAGTGGAACCGCAATCCACTTCGCCGATGGCGACAACTACATCATCGAATCGAATTTCATTGGCACGACCGGTGACGGGCTGACCGAAGCAGGAAACGCAACAGGGATCTACTTTGGCGGCGGAGTCTCCGACTCGATTATTGGAGGCAGGTCACCTGAAAGCGGTAACGTTATCTCTGGAAACAGTGAGTACGGCATCTTGGTCGACCAGGCCACCACCAACCTAATCCAGGGTAACACGATTGGACTTGGAGCCGATGGAAGCACCTTGGTTGGCAGTCAAGGAATCGGTATCGCCCTTGTCGGTGCAAGCGGGATTCAAATCGGTAGCGATGCGGATGGACTATATGACGCGACCGAAGGCAACGTGATCTCGGGCAACCAGACCGGTATCCAAATCCGTCTGGCCTCCAGCATCAACAACTCAATACGCGGCAATTTTATTGGCACCGACGCCACTGGCCTGCTGGACCGTGGCAACGCAGTTGATGGGATCCTGATCCAAGAAGAAGCAAGCACGACAACCATCGGCGGCGAACTGGTCGATGCGAATACGATCGCATTCAATGGCGGCGCGGGCATCGTCGTCACAGGCAACAACACAGAAAGAAATACGATTCGCAGGAACTCCATTTTCCTTAATGACGGATTGGGTATCGACCTAGCCAGCGATACAGAAAGAGGATTCAACAGCAACGATCTAGGGGACATCGATGCTGGAGGAAATTCTTTGCAGAACCATCCTATCCTTGAATCGATCAGCATCGATGATGCGGGCGATTTTTCCTACAGTCTGGACACATCAACCTTCAAATCAGGTGCCCATTCCATCGACTTTTATGCCAGCGACGAACTGGAAGGTGGGCAAGTTGAAGGATCGCGATACCTGGGAACCATCATCAACATTCAAGCCGAAGGGACATCCGTCACTGGAACTCTGAATGGAATTTCGTTGTCCCCGGGTGCATTGGTTACCGCGCTGGCGACCGACTCCACTGGAAATACCTCCGAATTTTCTCAGTACACGGTCGCAACCGATAGCGATGCCGGTGGGTCCGCCCTGACAGGAATCAGCATCGCCGAAACTGTCGACGGAGGCCTTCGATTCAATAAAGGTGGCGGCGACGACACCTACCTGATTGCAGACGATGGGAATGCGATTCTGGGAGGACGTGATCGACTGACCTTTGAAATCCAGTTCGCGACCACCGACACGACAAATCTGTTGCCACTTGTCTCTTATGCGACCTCTTCGAACAGTGACGAATTTGCGTTGTCGATCACATCCACGGGGCATGCAAATATCGAAATTGCTGGCAGCCAATTAGAAGTCCTCAATTTCAACTACGATTCCTTTGCAGACGGCACACTGCAAACCCTCGCATTCACTTGGAATAGTTCGACCGGTGATTGGCAAATCATTCACGAAGGGTTGGTCGTCAGCAGCGGTACCAACTTGGCAACGGGCCAATCCCTGGGGACTGGGGGGACGCTGATCTTTGGACAGGATCAGGAAAGTGTCGAAGGAGGATTTACCCCCTCCACATCGTTCACTGGGACACTCTTCAACGCACGGTTCTTTGACGAACTACGATCCACGGAAGATCTCGTTGCCTCGCAGAGGAAAAGCCTACCGGATGATGAAGCGGGAATGCTTGCTCAGTGGGATTTCAATCAACTGGAACGCGGGGGAATCCTTCTTGAATCGGTCGCCGGCAACAATCTGACCCTGCGTCATGCGTCCCAACCAGGGTTCACGGCAGACATCCCCGAATTGACGCTGCGAGCGATCGAGGAAAGTGCTGACGGCTCGGTCATTGGAACACTTCGTGCCGACGACATCGAACGTGAAGCAAAGATTGCCAACCTACTGGCGACCGATTCCGACCTTCGTTTCAATCGTGAACTGAACCAGTTTTACAAACTGATTCTGACGGAGGATACGCTTGCCACCGCCACCGCAAATGCAAACAGTATGTTTCTGGAATCCGTCGCCGGACAGCTCGCCTCGATCACAACGGCGACGGAGCAGGCATATCTTTACGAACTTGCCGAGGAAGGAACGACAAGTGTATGGCTTGGCGGATCGGATTCGGTTGTGGAAGGGGAATGGCGCTGGTTCGATACGCCGGCTGAAAATTTCTGGGTCGGCGACGGAACCGGATCCAGTCCAACGGGACAATACACAAATTTTGCTCAGAACGAACCAAATGACAGCGGTGGCAATTCCGACTACTTGATCCTCGACCAGAACTCGGGGCAATGGTTTGACAAGGTTGGCGGCGAACTGTTTCATTCGATTGTGCAATGGGATGCCGATGCAGTCCTCGAAACCAACCATCCGCTTTCGTATTCCCTGGTCCACCAAACCGTCCAAGGTGTCTTCTCCATCGATAGCGATACCGGATCGATTCACTTAGCAGACTCGCAACAATTGTCCGACAATTCGGTTTCGATTCACACGCTTAGCGTCCTGGTTACCGACACCGACGGCAACACATTTACGGAAACGGTCAACGTCGACGTCAGCGAAACCAATAGCGATCCAACCTTCGGACAGCCCACCATCAGTCTGGCCGCCCACGGCATTGATACCACAATTTCTAACTATGGCGACAGCGTCAAAACGGCCGACCTAGATAACGATGGCGACATTGATTTTGTCACGTCAAATTTCTCTACAGGGGAAATATCGTGGCATGAAAACGATGGTAGCGGCAGCTTCACTCAACGTCTGATTGCAGTCGATGCCAACGGGATTACCGACATTGCGATCGGCGACATGGATGATGACGGGCATCTTGACATCGTGGTCACTGCGGCACAAAGCAATCAAATTTTGCTGTACATCAACGCAAGTGAAACAGACGGTTCCGCCGACTTTAGCAACGCAAGCAAAAGCATCTGGACGTTAAACAATCCGGGGACAAACGCCAATGGTCTCCGATCCTTACAGCTGGTCGATGTCGATCAAGATGGTCGTCTGGATATCGTCTCCGCATCCCAAGGATCCGGTGTGATTGCACTCCATCTGCAGAATGACACCGACGACAATACGTTTCGTTCGACTCTTATCGACGTCGCCGCAGAGCAAGCGTATAGCGTGGTAGCGGCTGACTTTGATGGGGACAACGACATCGATATCGCCGCTGGATTGTTAGTCGAAAACCAAATCGTGTGGTACGAGAACGATGGTGACGAAAACTTTTCCAAAACCGTGATTGTTGACTACGCTGCGACTCCGAACAATCTGGTGGTGGTTGTCACCGATATCGATCAGGATGGCGATGCCGACATCGTTACCGCCAATCAAACGGATGAGCGAATCGTTTGGCTGGAAAACGACGGAAGTGGCAACTTCACCGAACAGACGTTGGCCTTCGTTGTATCGAGCGTCGAAGCGATTGTGGTGGACGATTTTGATTCCGACGGAGACAAAGACATCGTCGTCAGTTCAGGATTCGACGACAATATTATTTGGCTTCAGAATGAGGGAAATCAATCCTTCCGCGATAGCGAAATTGCGACGTCACTGCATGTGCGGGGAATGGACTTCGGTGATTTCGATAACGACGGGGATCGCGATCTGTTAGCGACCGGCGATACCACGGATAAACTTGTCTGGTTCGAAAGCGATATTGGCGTAACCGACCTTCCCGACGCGACCGTCGCCTTTGCAGGTGGCAACGGAGCTGTTTCGCTTGATTTGACGGTCATCGTTCGCGATGCCGAACTGGACTCGCTAAACGGCGGCAACGGAAATTACGCCGGAGCCAGCTTGGTTCTAAACCGACAAGGGGGCGTTTCGCCGGACGACGTTTTTGGATTTACCGATTCTGCCGAAATAACCCTCGTCGGTGCTGACTTGGTTAAAAATGGCCAGATCATTGCATCCTTCGATAACGTTTCCCAAGCAGGTCGGCTGACGGTCACGTTCTCCGATGCGGCAGGGGAAGTTCCGACAACCAGTACGGTCAACCAGATCCTTAGTAGCTTGACCTACAACAACAGCAATCCCGGGGTCGAACCCTCCATCGAAATAGCCTGGGCTTTTCGGGACGGCAATCTTCGAAGCCAGGGAACAGGAGGAAGCCTGGAGGCGTTGGCCAGCACGACCGTGACGATCGCCGCCAGCAATAGTGCACCTACCGTAGCGGTTAATACGGGAGCTACGTTTGCGGAAGGATCCCAAGGGAACGTCATAAATCAAACGATGCTGCTGGAGGGAGATCCCGACGACGACGATGACCAAGTCACCTATACGATTACAGACGGTCTCCGGTTTGGCGTGCTGACGAACAACGGAACGGCTTTAACCGTAAACGGAACCTTCACTCAAGCGGACATCGATGCGGGACACATTCAATACGCCCACTATGGCAGCGAATCCACAAGCGACTCTTTCGGGTTTACTTTAAGCGACGGTGGCGAGGACGGAAGTACCGCGGCAATTGGGACCTTTCAGCTGACGATCTCCAGCGTCAACGATGCGCCGACGTTTGATTCGATGAGTTCGGTGCAAGTCAATGATTCCGCCGCTGATGCAACCGAGGCCCACGTAGCGCAGCGACAAGCCGACGGTCGATTGGTTTTTGCAGGGCAGTCTGAAACGGGATCCGACGGCGACTTTTTAGTCTCCCGAATCAACCCCGACGGCACTCCAGACCTCACCTTCGGAATCGCTGGCGAAGTCACGCTGGATATCTTCGGTGGTGAAGACAGGGTCGTCGACATGATCATTCGCCCCGACGGGAAAATTGTCCTCTTCGGCGACGCGACCGACGGCAGCCTTTCCAACCGGTTTGCAGTCGTACAACTGAACGTGGATGGATCGCTGGACGGCACGTTCGGGGGAGGAGGCATTTGGACCTATGAATTCAACCCAAACACAGAAATCGCATCTGCCAATTCGCTTGCACTGCAGTCCGACGGCAAATTGGTTTTGGGCGGCACTCTCGTTCAATCTGGCGATTCGGACTTGGTGGCATTTCGGATCGATTCCACAGGGACGATGGACAATGGTTTTGGAACCGGAGGACGTCTGGACATCGCGTTGACAGCCAATACCGATCAGTTGCTTGACTTAGAAGTCGAGGACGACGGCACGGGTGGTAGCAATATCGTGATGGCCGGATTGGCTAACGGCAATTACGGATTTATTGCACGCTACACCGATGTAGGCGTATTAGATACGACCTTCTCGACAGACGGCAAATATATTTTCATCTACGGTTCGGCCACAAAAGTGACAGGTCTTGGAATTCAGGCCGACGGAAAATATTTACTTACCGGAGACCTTGGAAACGGCGATGCTGGACTTACTCGTTTCCTACACTCAGGCGCGTTAGATAATTCGTTTGGGTCCTCTGGCTACACCACCGTCGATTCCGGTGGAACGGAAACCATTCATCGGCTTCAGATCCTTGAGGATGGCAAAATCATCCTGGTCGGCTCGTCCGACGTCTCGGGTACCGAGGAAGCCATGGCTTTACGCTTTCTGGAAAATGGAACCGTCGATACCGGATTTGCGAACAACGGCTGGCTGATAAGTGACATCGGCACCGACGAAAGCTCCGCCCATGACATCATCGAAGGGATCGATGGTTCTCTATACCTTGTTGGAACGGCAGCGAGCGGCCGCAACGAAAGTTTCGTTCAACATCTTTCAGCGGACGGAACGGAAGACCCGTTCTTTCACGGAACCGAATCCCTTGGCGGAACGGCCGCGTTTGTGGAAAACGGCACGCCCGTAGTGCTTGACGCCGAGGGGAGTGTTTTCGATCAAGAACTCTCCAACGCCAACGATTTTGGCGATTCAACGCTGACGCTCTCACGCAGCACCGGGCCTGACATCAACGATGTATTCACGGCGACGGGGAATCTTCTGTTTGACGGTTCCGACGTAAAACTTTCCGGATCGATCGTCGGTTCTTTGGTAAACGTAGACGGTCAACTAACGATCACATTCGCTGCCAACACCACAGGGACTGAAGTCAACCAGGTCATCCGGTCTATCGCGTACTCTCATCGCAGTGACGCGCCTCCGTCGACGGTAGAAATCACCTGGACCTTTGATGACCAAAACGATAGCTCGCAGGGGAGTGGCAATGCGAAGCAGGTCAGCGGCATCACCACGGTCTATATCGTGGCGATCAATGACGCGCCGGTCATTGACCTAAATGGTCCTCAACCCGGAACCGGATACACCACCAGCTACATCGAAAATGGGATGCCGGTCGCGATCGCGGACAATGATGTAGCCGTCTCGGATCTAGACAATGCCAGCTTCAACCGCCTGACGGTTCGTTTCAGTGGGATCCTAAACGGGAACCAAGAAATCGTCCGTTTCGCGGGTGTCGATTTTAACGCAACCGAACCTAAAACCGATTTTGCGACAGCCTTAGGAACCGAAGTCCGGATCGTCTACGACGGAACTGAATTTAGCGTTACACGAGCAAGTGGTGACTCACTCAGTGCCACTAATCTCGCTTGGTTGATTCAGTCGATGACCTACGAAAACAGCAGTGACAATCTACTTGAGGGAGATCGGACTTTTCAGTTTTCGGTAACGGATTCTAGCGGGTTAGACTCGGTCGTTGCTAGTAGCACGATCACGACCGCAGCGGTAAACGACACACCGCTTGTGGTAGTGCCGAACAACTCTCTAACCGCCATCGAAAACCAGAAACTTGTCCTACATGGTATCGGCTTCAGCATCAGCGATGCTGACAGCGCAGGCTCCTCTGTCACCACTACCATCGAAGTAGGCGAAGGGATACTGAACGTCACCGCGGGCGACAGCGGAGTCGTCATCGAATCAGGCAATGCCTCCGCCTCCGTCGTTCTGACTGGTACCGTCGATGCAATCAATCAACTGCTAACAGGCACAAGCTCTGGAACGGTTTCCTACCTTAACGATAGCGATACCCCAGCGACATCGACGCTTATCTCGGTCACCGTGAATGACCATGGAAATTCAGGCTCCGACCCTGGCACGACGGGCGATGCGAACAGCGAAGTCGGCATCAACGAACAAACCATTCAAATCATGGCGATCAACGACGCACCGTTTAATTCGGGAACGCTTCCTGCCAACGTTGTGGTCACCGAGGACGTCAAAAGCAACATCGATTTATCGGGCGTACAGATTGCCGACGTTGACCATGCCAACGGACTATTGACGGTCACCATTGCAACGGCCCGAGGAGGCAGTTTGTATGCAACAAGTAGCGGAGGGGTCGTGATCGGGGGTACAAGTTCATCGTCGCTGACGCTAACGGGATCACTGACGAATCTAAATAGCTATCTCGATACGATCAGCAATATCCAATACCTCCACCAAACAGCCGACACGGCAGGAAACAATGCCGACAGCGTTTCGGTTGCTGTCAAAGACAACGGAAACACAGGCTTCGGCGGAGGAACCGACCAAAATCTGGGGTCGATTCGCGTCGATATCACACAGGTAAACGACGCTCCATCCGATATCAACCCGAATTCCTTTTCGGTTAACGAAAACGTTGACACCTCTTTGGGACAAGTCGTCGGAACGCTGACGGCCGTCGATCCCGATGCAGGTGATTCTTTTGTCTTCTCCATCGACGGCGGAGCAGATGCAGGCAATTTCACCATCAATTCAAACAACTTAATACTCAACGATGGCCTGCTGGACCACGAACGGAAGGATCACTACACCGTCGACGTGCTGGCCACCGATAGCGGCGGAAGCCAGTACAGCAAAACACTGACGGTCTTCGTTGCCGACATCAACGAAGCACCGACCGACATCACGCCACATTCATTCTCAATCGATGAAAACACCGACACCAATAACGGTGTCAACGTAGGGATCCTTACCGCGGATGACCCCGATTCAGGTGAAACGTTTACCTATGCAATTATCGGCGGAACCGACCAAACAAAATTTACTATCAGCGGCGATCGACTAACCCTGGACGACGGCATCCTGGATTATGAAAACCAGAACAGCTACAGCGTCGATGTCCAGGTCACCGATAGTGGCGGAAACCGTCACAAAGAGAAAATTTCCGTAAACGTCATCGACATCAATGAAGCGCCCACCGACATTAATCCAAATACCTTTTCCGTAAGCGAGAACACGAATACGACGGGGGGGTACAGCGTCGGAACCCTTACAACGACCGACCCGGATTCCGGAGAAACGTTTTCGTACTCGATCAGCGGCGGATCCGACCAAGCGAAATTTTCCATCAGTGGCGACCAGTTGTCGCTGGACGATGGGATCCTGGACCATGAAAGACAGGCTACCTACGAAGTCCAGATCCTGGTTACGGACGGTGCCGGAAACCTTTTCCGAGAAACCATCTCCGTCAACGTTGATGACATCAACGAAACACCCACCGATATCACCCCAGATGCGTTTAACGTCACAGAATTGACGAACACTTCCGGTGGGCTCATCCTGGGAACGCTAACAACCGTCGACCCCGATTCAGGAGAAACCTTTGCCTACACGATCAATGGAGGGCCAGACCAAGCGAATTTTTCCATCAACGCCGACCAACTGATCTTCGATGACGGCGTTCTTAATCGTATGCGGCAAGCGACCTACCTGGTTGATGTGCAGGTGATCGATGGAGCGGGACACACTTACAGCGAAACGATTTACGTTAACGTAAGTGAAGTCAACGAAGCACCGACGGCCATCCTTCCCAGCGCGTTCAATGTCGATGAAAACATCGATACGGCTGGCGGATACCGTGTCGGAACCTTAACGGCGGCCGACCCGGATTCTGGCGAAACCTTCACCTATTCAATCACTGGCGGCGCCGATCAAGCCAAGTTCTCCATCGCTGGCGACCAACTGATTCTAACGGACGGACACCTGGATCATGAAAGGCAAGCAACGTATGACGTCCAAGTCCAGGTAACCGACAGCGGGGGCAACACCTACAGCGATACCCTTTCCGTCGACGTGAATGACATCAACGAAGCGCCGACCGCAATCGTTCCCGATGCATTTAGTGTTATCGAAAATACCGATACGGCCAGCGGCTACAGCGTTGGGACACTGACAACCATCGATCCGGATTCGGGCGATACGTTCGCATACTCGATCAGCGGTGGCTCCGACCAAGCTAAGTTCTCGGTCGCTGGCGACCAACTGATTTTGACCGATGGGATCCTCGATCATGAAAGGCAAGCGGCCTACGACGTTCAGGTCCTGGTGACCGATGGTGCGGGGAACACTCACAGCAAAAACATTGCCATTGCAGTAAGCGACAGCAACGAAATGCCTACCGCAATCCTTCCCACTGCGTTTAACGTCGACGAAAACATCGATACCGCTGGCGGAATCAGCGTGGGGACATTAACGACCGTCGACCCAGATTCTGGCGAAGCGTTTGTGTACTCGATCGCCGGCGGAGCCGATCAAGCCAAATTCTCGATCACTGGCGACCAATTGATCTTGACCGATGGAATCCTGGATCATGAACGGCAACCGACCTACAACGTTCAGGTCCTGGTTACCGACAGCGCGGGAAACACTTACAGTGAAGCCATTGACGTTGACGTACGCGACATCAACGAAGCGCCGACGGCCATTCTTCCTTCCACGTTTAGCGTCGACGAAAACACCGACACGTCTAGCGGATTCAGCGCTGGCACTCTGACCGCCATCGACTCTGATTCAGGTGACACGTTTCGTTATTCAATCGCCGGCGGCGTTGACCAAGCAAAATTCTCGATCGATGGCGACCAACTGGTCCTAACGGACGGAATCCTGGATCATGAACGACAGGCAACGTATCAGGTACAGGTCCTTGTTACCGATAGCGAAGGCAACACTCACAGCGAAAACATTTCCGTGGACGTGAGCGATGTCAACGATGCTCCGACAGGCATCACCCCGAATCAATTTGCCGTTTCAAAGACGACCGATACATCGGCAGGAATTGTCCTGGGGGAACTGATCACTAGCGACCCGGATCTGATCGATCATTTCCGCTATGAAATAGTTGGGGGTATTGATCAGGCTGAATTCAGTCTGGGAGGTGCCGCTGGCGCAACATTGCTGTTCCAAACGCCAGTCCTAGACGTCGCCAGTCAATCGGAATACCAGGTCCTCCTCCGCACGACCGATGCAGGCGGTTTATCGGCAGAACAATTTATCACCGTGCGGATCATCAACGATAACTCGGCGCCCGAGGCGGTCCCTGATTCCTACACCACCAACTACGGCACATCGATCACCCTCTCCTCACCAAACCCATTGGCAAACGACAGGGACGCCGAAGGGGACGACCTATTCATCACGATGGTTACTCCCCCCGCGCATGGTCAGCTTTCTCAAACGCCAAACGGCGAATGGTTGTACACCCCTTCTTCAGGATTTATCGGAGAAGATGTCTGGTACTACCGTGCCTTTGACGGGAACCAAGAAAGCAATCTGACGCACGTTACGATTCGGGTCCAAGCGATCGCAGGTCCTGGATCCGGATTCGCTTCGGGAGCAAGTTCCAATCCAGGATCGTCCTTAGGATCGAGAGATCCAGGACCAATTGGTGTCGGGAATGACAGCGAATCATCCGACAATGGTGACCGGGACGATTCCACCGAAAACTCTCCTGGCAACAACGAAACCCCGCTGCTTATTAATCCCTATGCCCCTGACAACTCAGGAAGACGGGACCATCATTCCGGTGACGCTGACGCTCCCGTTGGCTTGGCAGAATCGGATCACGACCGTGAAAATGGCGACCGCACAAAACCGCTTTTCAATCGCAGGTCCGAACTGGAATCTTGGGAAACACTCGTCGATTCCCACGCCCATTCGGGGCGGAACCTACAAATGAGCGAGTTGGAACTTGCCCAGATCCGAGACCTTTTGCAACAAGACATTGCTCAGGCGATCTCCTGGCATCAATGGGACGACTACATGCGACAGGACCATGCTGACAGTGTCTCGATCAGTATTGGTGCCGTTGGCGTCAGTGCAGGCCTTGCCTCCCTGGGATATGTCGCTTGGCTCCTTCGCGGCGGTGCGTTCGTGACAGCCGCCCTCAGTTCTCTACCTGCATGGCGCATGTTAGATCCGTCCACCATTCTGGAAAGCTATCGCCAATCGTCCGACGATTTAGATTCCACCGAACAACTTTTCAACGTTACCCCTGACGTCAAAAAATAAAACAATTTCTGCTTTGAAGGGGATTCAGGGCAGTTCACCGGCGCAAAGACGATGCCAGCTCTCTGAGGCAACAAATCCTTTTGGTGCTGCCGTTGGCTCGCACACACTTCCCTCTGTTTTAGGCAAGGGCGATCCGAAGGAGGGTCGATTTTACCGCGACGCAAGGAGAATCACCTTCTGTCGCGGTAACGCCAGCAAAAATGGCCACCACGAACGTTATCAATCTCGCAGAAGATTCGAATGGGAAAAATACGGCTTTTCAAATTGGTCTTGCGGCCGAGGACCGTTTCTTACGAATCTACCCCGGCAGAGTCTCCGATCGGTGCGGAGCGAAACAATTGCTAGCAAGGACGTTTTGCGTGACGCGGTATTGGCAACCCACTAGGCCACTCATCTGGATCCTCTTATGCAGCGTATTGCTGCTGAGTGGTTGTGGTCGACTGCTGTACCGAGTGAAAACTCCCGTCCCACAAACCTACGTTCCCAATCCGCTGGAATTGCCGCCCGTCGCAGACGATTTCGTTTGGCTGCAAGTTGTTGATGTTGTCGACGATTACTTCCATGTGCAACGCGAAAGACCTGTCCAGAACCATCCTGGCCTGGTGATGGAAGGACGACTGGATACGTCCTATCGTGTTGGTGCGTCGATTTTTGAACCTTGGCGTAAGGATAGCACCAAGGGATTCGAACGATGGCAAAGCACGCTTCAGTCGATTCGCCGCCGTGCAACGGTCTTTGTCCGTCCCAATGGCACCGGGTACCAGATTGAAGTCGTCGTCCAGAAAGAACTGGAAGACACAAACCGGGGCATGGAAGCGACCGAAGGTTTAGCATCGCGGCGCAACGATGGTACCGTCGAGCGTTCCAATGACGTTTTGCCATCGACGCAAACGACCCTTGGCTGGATTCCGCTGGGACGCGACGCCACTTTGGAACAATCGATTTTGCAAGATATTCAAGGGCGTATTACCAAAGCCGATCGCAAAAAAATCTTGCATCATTAATGGCCGATCTCCGCGAACGCTTTCGCATCCATGCGAACGTCCCGGCCGATTGCTTTCTGCGAATTCTTTAAAGGGATTTGGTGAATTCGCCAGAGAAATGGCAGCCTCTTTCTCCGCGGCGACGTTCGCGAATCCTACGGGTCGATCCTTGAGTCTATCTGCCAAGGATTTGCGATCTCCACGGCAATCAGACGGTTCTGTCCGCACGATCAACAAACTCGGGGACAATGCCATCAAAGTCGAACTTCGATCTTTTTTGGATGTTAATCTTGGCTGGACCAGAGGCCGATAGACATCGCATTCAAGGTTCGCTCGTTTGTTCTATCACACCATTTGATTTTGCCGACTGCATATGATCGCACTGCAACCAACCCAGATCGACTACACCGAACTAAGGCAATTGGTCACCAACGTCCTCGCGGACTTAGGCCAATTGGAACCAAACGCGTTCCCCCTAACAGAGCGAGTCGTCGTTAAGAAGGGAGAAGCATGCGGGATCTATTTTTGTCTGCATGGCCCCCGAAACGTCAAATTGACGGCGATCTGTGACCTACAGAAGAAAAACGTGATTTATTACGGCGGCACGGGGACTCGCGACAAAGAATCCGCGATACCGCTTCAGCGAGCCGCCTAAGCTATTTGCCGATACAAAACCGACTAAAGATTCGATCAAGAATATCGTCGGTATAAACCTCTCCGGTAACCTCGCCAATCGCGGCCAGTGCAAATCGCATCTCGGCCGCCACTAATTCTTGGCCTCCTTCGCCCACCGCGATGGTTACCGCGTCGTCCAGAGCGACAAGCCCACGCTGCAAAGAATCCGCACACCGAGCTGCGGTTCCGGCGATCCCTTTCAATTCACCAGCGGTCGACTGATCCAACAGTTCAGCCAATTCAGAGCGAAGCGTTTCGATCCCGCTTCCGGTTTCGCTGCTCGTTTCCAACCACCCTGATTCAGCAGGCGTTCCCCCCCCGCCTAAATCGGATTTCGTTTTTACCCAAACCGTTGGAATGGAATCGGCCGAGGCCAGCAGCGTCGATTCCGTTTCCGGGCGATCACTGCAAAAAACACGGATCGTCGCATGCTGTTCAATTCCCGCAGCCAGCTGTTGGGCTTCGCGTTCAATTGGATTCCGGCCTTCCTCCAGACCAGCCGTATCGGTCAGGCAAACCGTATGGCCATTCAATTGACAAACGACCTGTACCGAATCGCGAGTCGTTCCAGCGATATCCGCGACGATGGCCGCCTCTTCCCCCGAGAGTGCATTCAACAAGCGACTTTTCCCGACGTTGGGACGCCCGCGGAGCACAATCAGCGGCAGGTCTTTCGAGGAGACTCGACTGGACATTTGCTGCTGAACGGCCAGCAAGCGAGACTGAATGCTCCCGAGCGATTCAACCAGCTCTTGGGTCGAAATGAATTCGATATCCTCTTCAACGAAATCAAGGCCAGCTTCTAGGTGCGACAGTAGGCCAAGCAATTCTAGGCGGATGTCCTGTAGCGGTTCCGACAGCCCACCGGCCAACTGATGGAGCGCAAACTGCAGCGATTGCTGATCATCGGCATCGATAACCCCCAGCACGGCTTCGGCCTGAGTCAAATCAAGCCGACCAGCCAAGAAGGCTCGCAGTGTAAACTCCCCTGGCCTTGCGGGTCGAGCGCCTGCATGCACCAGAGCTTCCACGGCAGCATCCAGCAACGGCAAGCAGCCGGGCAGATGCAATTCCGCCGCCGGTTGCCCTGTATAGCTTTTCTCCGTTGGCCACAACAACGCGGCGCCTGCGACGTCCCCTAAGGGAGCCGGCAACTGAAAAACCCCTTCGATCCGCTTTCCCATGCGTTCCGGAAAAGGTTCGTCGCTTACCAGTAATTTGGCAACGACAGACAGGGCAGCCGGTCCGCTGACACGGACAATCCCGCGGGCGGCTCCAGAGGGGGCCGAAGCGACCGCACAGATGGTTTCTTCCGTATCCAGCACGTTGGCTATCATTTCTTCTGAAGCAGGTAATCGGTGTATTCTTCCACCGTAATTTTATTGTCCTTGTTCCTATCGGCGGGAGAAGGATCGATCAGCATTTCCTTCCACTCCGAAGCTTGAAGGGCACCATCTTTATTCGTGTCATTCTTGTCGATGATACGTTTTGCATAGCTCAGGTATTTCGCGCTCCGGTCGTCTCCACCGGCACCCGCACTAGACGATGCCCCCGACGAAGTCCGGCTGCTCCCCCCACTTGAACGTTTGCTGCTAGATGCGGTGCGGCTTTCGTCCCCGGTACCACGTTCCTCTTCCATCGATTCGCTGCGAGCTTCAGAGCGGAATTCTGCCAATGTAATGGCCCCATCTTTGTTGTGGTCGAGGGCATAGAATTCGCGCACCTTTTCTTCACTCCACTCCGCAGCAAATTCGCTCATCAAGACTTGCAGGTCACCATTCTCGTCACGTTCTTTAAAAAGGTCGGGCAATTCGTCACCGGAATCGGGGTACCCTAAATTTCTGAACGATTTGGCTCCGTTGTAGATATCGACCACTTCGTCTTCGTCTCGGCGGCGATCATCCCGGCGACGTTCGGTTTGGCGATTCTCTTCAGTTGCTTTGACTTCGCGTCGTCGTCCATTGCGAACAGCCAGTTCGGACGCCGAAAGTTTTCCATCGCGATTGCGATCGAAATCCATTGGATTCCCTTCCCAGCGACTACTCAATTCACTGGAGTTAACAAATCCGTCTCGGTTGCGGTCGTAGCGGCGCACCAATTCCGCTGCGGCCCGTTCATCCTCTTCGGTAACCGTCACATCAAACAGGGCAGCTGCGGACCCAAATCCAGGAATGGGTTCAAGCATGACTTCCTCGCCAAACCCGGGGACAAGCAACTCGGTTTCCAGCGCCGATTTCTGCTCGGTCGTGGAACTGGTTTCACCTCGACCGCGGGAGATTGACTCCGAAAGATCCTTGATCGAAATCGGACGGTCGATTTTGATTTGCGGGTGATCGCGTTGAATACGGGCAAGCATGAATTGAGCCGGTCCTTCCCGCTCATCCATATCGATCATTCCATTGCCGTTGCGGTCCAGCCGTTTCAGGAATTCGCTCGGATCGAAACCGCCTCGGCCTCGATCGCCTCCTCGCCCGCGGTCATCACCACCGCGGCCGCGGTCGCCGCCACGACCTCGGTCATCGCCACCGCGTCCACGATCGCCCCCCCGGTCACCTCCTCGATCGCCTCCACGTCCACGATCATCGCCCCCACGCCCTGGGGGCTGGGCAATCGCGACCTGCTGACAGACTAATCCACCAGCAAGCACCAGCAGAGCAACCGATTTACAGAAGGAATACAATTGGATGCGGAACATCGATTTGGCTCGGAAAGGACCAGAGAAGAAAACAAAAGGATGCTTCAATCCCAGTTCGATGGCAGGCGTTTGGGCCGAAGCAGCCGTGAAACGAATCCAGATTCCCGAATTCGGTACACCACTACTAATTCTAACCCCGTTTTTGCCACGAAGTTCCGAAACGCTATTTAATTCAGCAATCCGTAGGTCTGGAGCGTTTTTCGCAGTTTTCCGAGCTCTGTTTCGTCCAGAGGGGTCATCGGAAGGCGAAGTTCGCCACTGTCACGCCCTACCATTTGCATGGCTGCTTTCAGCGGGATCGGGTTTGTCGCCAATCCCAACATGTCTCGGCAGAGCGAGAACAATTTGTGGTGCCATTGCTGAGCCCCGGCCAAATCGCCAGCACGGAAGCACTGGACCAGCTGAAGCATATCGCGTGGGACAAGGTTTCCGACCACCGAGATCACCCCTTCGCCGCCGACAGACATCATTGGCAAGGTCAGGCTATCATCGCCACAGAGAACGGTCAGGTCGGTCGTTCCGAGGATTTCAGAGCAAGCATCCAGTTTCCCTGTAGCCTCTTTGACCATTGCAATTCCGGGGACATCGGCCAACCGCTGGATCGTGGTGGCTTCGATATTTGCGGCGCTTCGTCCTGGGATGTTGTAGACGCAGACGGGAATCGCAACCGCTTCGGCAACCGCTTTGAAATGCTGGAAGAACCCTTCTTGGGTTGGTTTGTTGTAGTAGGGAGCTACCTGAAGTGTCGCATCCGCTCCCTCTTTTTCGGCTCTTTTTGTCAACCGGAGGGCTTCGGCCGTGCTATTGCTGCCCGTACCCGCCATCACTTTTGCTCGCCCAGCGACGGTCTGGATCGTTTCGCTGATGACCCGCTCATGTTCTTCATGAGTAAGGGTGGGCGATTCACCTGTGGTTCCCACAGGGACAATACAGGTCGTTCCCGCTTCCAGCTGAAACTCCAGCTGCTCTTTCAGTCGCTCATAGTCAACCTTTCCGTCTCGGAAAGGGGTAGCGATGGCGACGGAGAGTCCGGCAAACGATGAACCACGGCGTGAAGACATATCAGCACAAGCTTGGAGGAACGAAATCAACTGGAATGCTTCGTATCGTCTCACATTCGGTGTCGTATTGGCAATCCCCGTCATCGCCTTCATGCAATCATTTTTACGATCTCCCGTTTCTATTGGGTTATTACAGCCAAATCAGTGGAAAGGGCCAAGAAATTCCCCTTCCGTACAACAACCCCATTTGCACTGAATGGCAAATCCAATCCTATTTCAGACAGACACCCACCCCGCAGCGTCGCAGCCGGTCGTCTTGGTGGGAATTTGCAGCCATTCGCTCGGGACGCGATGAGAATCAATGAAGGGTTCGCAGCCGTTGATGAGTCTATTGGGGGCCAGGTGAACACGCAGCCCGGAGGGACGTGCGATTCATAAGTGACGGATATCGGTCACGTCTTCAGCGTCTCACTCACGCCCGGCCTTTCGGGGGACGTGAAAAGATCAAGTGAGGAAAGTCTGCCTCCCCTAGCCCTCAAAACAAGCTCGCTTAGGCGCGAGGGGAGGCAGACTTTCCTCATTTATAAATCGCACGTCCTCCGGGCTAAAATCACTGCACTCAGACTCGGATAGGCAGGGTTGAAATCGTCACCAATAGCTTTAACGCCCCCTGCGAAAGCGGGATCCACCGTCTGGCGACGGTAGCTACGGCACGTAGCTACGCTTGCCTAACTGTCTCAATTTGCCTGACGCGAGACGTTTCACCAACGCGGACGACCACGGCAAAAACCAGGAGAAGCGGGCGTGCGGGAGGAACAAACACTTGCCTTTCTGCCCCCCAGCTGCATTATTGTTCGGCAGCTTCCGGAACAGGAGCCTGCCAGCGGGGTTAAAATATCCGACCTCGTGTTGATTCATGACGAATCCCTTAAAGGACCGCATACAAGCCGGTTGTCCAGTTCCAGTTGCAAGGTGAAACGCCAAAACGGAGCGAGAAATTGCTTTACATGGCAAACGCGAATCGATTTCGGTTTTGGAATCCGAACGAAGCTCGCCACCATGCGAACTCGCCAACCGCCTTGGAGATGGGTCTGTTAAGTAGCCATGGCAGGAAGCCGTTTACCCACTCCAGCGGAAAGAGCAGGAATGAAAAACGGGCACCAACAGCTTTTGCAGGCAGTTTTTAATCGACGCGTTTTACTTGCGAGCGGTTTTATCTATGCCGGTCTCGCCATTCTAACAGCCTTCCCAGCAATCGCCGTTGCAGCTCCTCCAGCTGCCACGATTGCGAACCTCAGTCTCGATACCCCCGATTTCGAATCGACTCAGCTGGATCGATTTGAAACCCAGATCCATCAGACATACGGCAAAGTCCAACACGCCACCGTCGGCCTGGGAAGCGGTAGCGGCGTCGTCGTCAGCCCCGACGGCTTGGTGCTAACGGTCGCCCATGTCGCCAACCATCCAGGTCGCCGATTACGGGTGACCTTTTCCGATGGCAAGCGAGCTTGGGCATCGGTGCTAGGAACCTGCGATGAACTGGATATCGCGGTAGCCAAAATCAACGGAGACGGCCCCTGGCCCTCGGTCGCAATTTCCAGAGTCGACCTGCCGCCGGTCGGATCTTGGCTGCTGAAAGTTGGCTACCCCGTTTCGTTTTCGCATGGCAAACCACCGGCCGTCCGAGTTGGTCAACTGCTAAGAGACCACGGGGACGCATTCATTTCCGATTGCCCCATCATGGGAGGCGATTCGGGCGGCCCGATCTTCGACCTGGAAGGAAACTTGGTTGGGATTTCCAGCCGCTGCCAAGACAAAATCAACTACAACGTGCACGTCCCCCTGTCGAGGTTTTACAACAACTGGGAGCAACTTTGCTCAGGTGTTGAACTAACAAAATTCCACGATGGAAAATTATTTCCCAAACGTCCGCGATGGGAAGAAGGATACGGGCAATCCCTTGCGGCGCAGAAAATCCCTTTTCCAGGGGAGATCGCCAGCGAAACCTATGCGGCTAGGAAACCAGCAACCCCGGCAACCACCAATCGGCGAAGGTCTCCGCCGCTACCGCTGGGCCGCCAAGATGCGATCTATCTAAAGGGCTTGGCAGTGGCCCAGCAGGCCGCCCACAAGGTAACCAGCCAAGTCTTGGTTGACGATGTTCCAGCGGCCAGCGGGACTCTGCTGTGGGACGCTCCGATTTCCAAACACCAATCGTTCATCGCAACCAAAGCATCGCTCTTGGGAATCCGCCCACAAAACCAACAGATTTCGGTTCGCTTGCCAGGCGAAAAAAAGCCTCGAGCAGCGACCTGGGTGGGGGACGATTCGCGAACCGACCTTGCCATCTTAGCGATCGATTACCAACCGGAATGGGCAAGCGAATCGGACAGCACCGACGAGGTCAACGCGACCAAAACACGTGAGGTACAGCCAGGGGTTCCCGTCCTAACGGTGACCACCGGCGGCAAATCGCTAGTCGGTTTTGTCAGCGCGACGCCCCGCTCTTTCAGCCTGCGGCAACCGCCACTGGTCCGTAACCGAGCGATGCTGGGCGTCTCCGTCAGCGGCGACGCCGACGGAGTGCGAATCACCAACTTGGTCGAAGATTCCGGGGCGGCCAAAGCGGGCCTTGAAGTCGGAGACATCGTGCTTCGCTTAGACGGTAAAGCCGTTCACTCCGCCGACGAATTGGTTTCGGTAATCGCATTGCTGGGCGTTGGCGACACGATCGAAATCCACCTAAAACGAGACACGGAAGCTCGACAAGTCACCGCAACCTTAGGAGCATTTACGCTGCCCGCAGGCCAGCGGAACCAGTACGACAACTGGGGCGGAGGCCCCTTCAGTGATCGAAGATTCGAAATCCCACATGTCCTCCCGCATGACACGCCGCTACCGCCAGAAGAATGCGGCAGTCCCCTAGTCGACCATCACGGCCAGGTACTAGGAGTCAACATATCCCGAGCCCTGCGAACCACGTCATACGCCCTGCCAATCGAAGACGTCTGGCATACGATCGAGCGGTTACAGCAGCTTTAGCTGGGAGTTGGGAGTTGGGAGGTGGGAGGTGGGAGGTGGGAGGTGGGAGGTGGGAGGTGGGAGTCTTCTTAGCGGAACGGCGCGAGCCGTCCGGCCGCAGCTCCTCTCCCTTCCCCCATCGCCAAGCGACGAACACCATAAGCACCGCTGCCGCACAGAAATTAGCAACCAACCTAATGGGAGCTAAAACCCTTCTTAGCGGAACGGCGCGAGCCGTCCGGCCGCAGCTCCTCTCCCTTCCCCAATCGCCAAGCGACGAACACCAAAAGCACCGCTGCCGCCCAGAATTTAGCAACCAACCTAGCGCGAGCTAAAACCCTTCTTAGCGGAACGGCGCGAGCCGTCCGGCCGCAGCTCCTCTCCCTTCCCCCATCGCCAAGCGACGAACACCCAAAGCACCGCTGCCGCACAGAATTTAGCAACCAACCTAACGGGAGCTAAAACCCTTCTTAGCGGAACGGCGCGAGCCGTCCAGCCGCAGCGCCTCTCCCTTCCCCATCGCCAAGCGACGAACACCAAAAGCACCGCTGCCGCACAGAAATTAGCAACCAACCTAACGCGAGCTAAAATCCTTCCGGCAAATTCATTCTGTTTTCGATGCGATCGCCGGACGGCTCGCGCCGTTCCGCTAAGAAAGCGTGCGCCAAAACCCGTCCGGCAAATTCATTCTGTTTTCGATGCGATCGCCGGACGGCTCGCGCCGTTCCGCTAAGAAAGCGCGCGCTAAAACCCGTCCGGCAAATTCATTCTGTTTTCGATGCGATTGCCGGACGGCTGGCGCCGTTCCGCTAAGAAAGTCGATGGCATTGGGCGCGAACCGCATGGCCGCAGCTTGTATCCTTCATGCCTCGCTAATAACTTCGCACCGCCGTACAGTCCTCGGCTAACACGCTGCTTTTGCGTGTTAGCCTTGAGACGGGCTTCGCTCTCTAGAAGGAAGCGTAACGGTCTTGCAGGGAAAGGACGTCCATTTCGCCTTCTCGCAGGGCCTGCATGGCGTTTACCGCGGCGTCCGCTGCCGCCAGCGTGGTGATGCATGGAACGCCATACTGGACTCCAGCGGCTCGGATCTTTCCTTCGTCCGTTCGTGCCCCTTTGCCGCTTGGCGTGTTCAAAATCAACTGAACATCGCCATTCTTCAGGTAGTCGATCAGATTCGGGTTCCCTTCGGCGATCTTTTTAACACGGCGAACTTCGACCCCCGCATCTTTCAGACGCGCCGCAGTGCCGGCGGTTGCCAACAGCTTGAACCCCAACTGGGTCAGACGCGTTCCCAAGTCGACCACCGAATCTTTATGAGCGGCGGCCAGGCTGATGAAGATGTTCCCCGATTCTGGCAAGACCGACCCGGCCGCGACTTGGCTTTTCGCGAAAGCGATCGAGAACTTTTCGCTGACGCCCATGACCTCGCCGGTGCTCCGCATTTCGGGGCCCAGGACGATGTCGACTCCGGCAAATTTCCGAAACGGGAAAACGGCTTCTTTGATCGCCACGTGCCGAGGAATCGGTTCTTCCGTAATCCCCAATTCTTTTAGCGTTGCGCCGTTCATCACTTTAGTCGCCAACCCGGCAACCGCGACTCCGGTTGCCTTTGCAACAAACGGTACGGTTCGACTGGCCCGTGGATTGACTTCCAGGATATAGACAACCGGCTTTCCATCCTCTTGCTTCACAGCAAACTGGATGTTCATCAGCCCGATCACTTTCAGCTTCATCGCCAACTGCTTGGTCGACGTGCGAATTTCTTCCAAGACCGTCTGAGGCAGATTGAATGGCGGGATCGCACAAGCCGAGTCACCGGAGTGAACTCCGGCCGCTTCGATATGTTCCATGATTCCCATGACCACACAATCGGTTCCATCGGCGATGGCATCGACGTCGACTTCGGTCGCATCTTCCAGGAAGCGATCGATCAAGACCGGCTGCCCTTCGGCAACGACAAAGGCTTCGGCGACAAACCGATCAAACTGAGCCTTGTCGTAACAGATTTCCATCGCCCGTCCTCCCAAGACAAAACTTGGGCGGACCAGAGCGGGATAACCGATCACGGCCAGCTCGCGTCGAGCTTCTTCCATCGTTCGGGCAATCCCGGATGGCGGTTGCTTCAGCCCCAATTCGTTGATCAGGCGTTGGAACAGTTCGCGGTCCTCGGCCGCTTCAATCGTATCGACCGAAGTCCCGATCAGCGGGGCCCCCGCATCGACCAGACCGCGAGCCAAGTTCAGCGGCGTTTGCCCACCAAACTGAGCGATCACCCCTTGAGGATTGATCGCATCCTGAATGTTCAGCACGTCTTCGATCGTCAACGGTTCGAAGAACAGCATGTCACTTGTGTCGTAATCCGTACTGACCGTTTCGGGATTGCTGTTGACCATCACGCTTTCACAGCCGGTTTCGCGAAGGGCAAAACTGGCGTGGCAGCAGCAGTAATCAAATTCAATCCCTTGCCCGATCCGGTTGGGACCACCACCCAGAATCATCACCCGTGGCTTCCCTGACGGAGCCGGCAATTCGTCTTCGGTTTCGTAGGTGCTGTAGTAATAAGGCGTGTAGGCTTCGAATTCGGCGGCACAGGTATCGACGCTCTTATAGACCGGCGTCACCCCTTGATCCTTGCGGTACTGCCGAACCTGCATTTCGGTTTTTTCGAACAGGTGGGCAAGCTGCCGATCGGAGAACCCGGTCCGCTTGGTTTCTCGCATTTGTTCCGGCGAGACTTCCTCGAGGGATCCGATTTTTCTCAGCTCTTCTTCATGCTCGACGATTTGCGATAGTTGATCGAGGAACCAAGGATCGACGTGGGTGATTTCGTGGATTTCATGGTTACTCATCCCCGACTTCATCGCGTAACGGATGTAGAAGATTCGCCCGTCACCAGGTACCGACAGACGAGCTCGAATTTCTTCGGCGTCGGGCTGTGCTTCGGTTCCCCACAGATCCTTGCCGTCGCAGCCGAGTCCAAAGGCACCGACTTCCAGACCACGCAGCGCCTTCTGCAGGGACTCTTTAAAGGAGCGTCCGATCGCCATCGTTTCGCCGACACTTTTCATCTGCGTCGTCAGCGTCGCATCGGCTTCGGGAAATTTCTCAAAAGCGAAGCGAGGAATCTTCGTGACGACGTAATCGATCGAAGGTTCAAAACAAGCTTGCGTTTTCTGGGTGATATCGTTGGGCAGTTCCCACAGGCGGTAACCGACGGCCAATTTGGCGGCGATCTTGGCGATGGGAAATCCGGTCGCTTTACTGGCTAGTGCCGACGAGCGTGAGACTCGAGGATTCATTTCGATCACGATCATCCGACCGGTATCGGGATGGACCGCAAACTGGATATTGGATCCTCCTGTTTCGACTCCGATTTCACGGATAACCGCCAGCGAAGCATCACGCATCCGCTGGTATTCTTTGTCCGTTAAGGTCTGAGCCGGTGCGACGGTGATGGAATCCCCCGTGTGCACGCCCATCGCGTCGAAGTTTTCGATGCAGCAGATGATGACAACATTGTCATCAACATCTCGCATCACTTCCATCTCGTATTCTTTCCAGCCGATAATCGATTCTTCGACCAAGACTTCGGTGACCGGGCTTTGATCCAGTCCGTTTTGCACGAGCGCGTCAAAATCGCCCCGATTGTAGGCGATCGCCGAACCGCTTCCGCCCATCGTAAAACTGGGGCGGACAACGCAAGGGAGGCCGATTTCATCCAGTATTTTGCGAGCTTCTTCAAGATTATGAACCGTCGCCCCGGTGCAGACATCCAGCCCGATTTTTTCCATCGCCTTTTTGAACTGGTCGCGTTCTTCGGCTTTGGCAATCACCGCAGCGTTGGCACCGATCATCTCGACGCCGTATTTCTCAAGGACGCCATTTGCCTCAAGTTCCATTGCCGCGTTCAACCCCGTCTGCCCGCCAAGGGTAGGCAGCAGAGCATCGGGACGCTCTTTCGCGATAACCTTTTCGATCATCTGCCAAGTTAATGGCTCGATATAGGTTGCGTCGGCCATATTCGGATCGGTCATGATCGTGGCCGGGTTGCTGTTGACCAAAACGACTTCGTACCCCTCTTCCCGCAGAGCCTTACAGGCTTGGGTTCCGGAATAATCGAATTCGCAGGCTTGGCCAATAACAATCGGTCCGCTTCCGATCAGCAGAATCTTCTTGATATCGTCTCGACGGGGCACGGCTTATTCTTTTTTCTTCAACGGCTCAGGAGCAGTTCCTTCTCCACAGCGGAGAAGACCAAAACGCCGCAAGACTAGCAGAAAACCGATTCTTGTCGAAGGAGTCAGACCAACAACGGAAGCGAGTTTTGCTTGCAAAGTACCCTGAAACCATGGTAAAATGGACGTTTGATAGGCTTTATTCCCACCTAGGTTTTTCTTTCCGGAGCTTCCCAGCTCCCTTCGAAAAGCCTCGCAAGCGGCTCCGCAGAGGGACTTCGCCCTTAAAAACGGGGCCTCGTAACAAGCATAATCCTTATCCTAACGAGACAGATCGTGGTTTTGCGGACTCGATCCTGAGTACAGAGCAGCTTGTCAACCGTTCTAACTACATAATGCAAGTCGCATTTCTCTTCTTTTCCGTTTAGTCGAAGGATAGGTCGTATGTTTCGACCGTTGATAATCTCCAGTCTGCTATTGCTGATGCCGGCAGTCGTTTTCGCGCAAACCGCGGCGATTCCGCCTCAGGTAGCCGCGATCAACAAAGCGATCGAGCAAACGTGGACGGATTACGAAATTCGCCCATCGCCCGATGCCGACGACGCCCAGTGGTGTCGCCGAGTCTATCTGGACGTTCTTGGCCGGATTCCTTCGTACGAAGAATTGACGGAATTCTTGGGAAGTCGTGACCGCAACAAACGTCGCGAACTGGTCCAGACACTCCTTCACGATGACAAATACACCGAAGAATACGCTCGCAACTGGGCGACGATCTGGACCAATGTCCTGATCGGACGAAGTGGCGGCACCGACCGCCGCTCGATGACCAGCCGCGACGGAATGCAAAAATATCTACGGGATTCGTTTGCCCAAAACAAATCCTACAACCAAATGGTTTACGAATTGGTTTCGGCCACCGGATCGACCAAACCGGGAACCGAGAACTTCAACGGCGCCGTGAACTTCCTTGCCGACAAGGTCAACGAAGAGAAAGGGGTCCTGGCGACCAGCAGCGTATCGAGAATTTTCCTGGGCCAACAAGTCCAGTGCACCCAGTGTCACAATCATCCATTTAACCAATGGAAACAGCAGAAATTCTGGGAATTCAACGCCTTTTTCCGACAATCACGGATGCTCCGCCGATACGTCGACGGCACACGTGATATCGATCATGGCGAATTGGTAAACGAAGACTACGCAGGCGAAGCGGGCGATCCAGAAGACGCAATGATCTTCTACGAACTTCGCAACGGACTGACCAAGGTCGCATACCCCGTCTTTATCGACGGAGGCGAAATCCCTGCCAGCGGATTTGTGAGCGATGTTAATCGCCGCGAAGAACTGGCAAAAATGATGCTGGACAACGAATTCCTGGACAAAATGTTTGTGAACCGAATGTGGGGACATTTCCTCGGGTACGGGTTCACCAAACCGATCGATGACCTCGGTCCACACAATCCGTCGTCCCACCCTGAACTGCTGCAGTACCTTGGTGAACAGGTGCGGCAACATAGCTACGACCCGAAACAGTTGATCGAGTGGATCACCCTCAGCCGTCCGTATCAGCTCAGTTCACAGATGACTTCGAACAATGAACTGGACGATCCGACTCTGGGCGAATCCCCTAAATTCTCACATTTTTACCTTCGCCAAATGCAGGCCGAAGACCTGTACCAGTCCCTGCTAACCGCATCCGGAGCCTCGGCCAAAGGATCGTACGAAAAGCAAGAACAGGCACGGCGAAAATGGCTGTCTCAGTTTGTGGTTGCTTTCGGCACGGACGAAGGAGACGAAGCGACAACCTTCAACGGTTCGATTCCACAAGCTTTAATGATGTTCAACGGAGACCTGATCAAACAGGCGACCGCGATCGATAAAGGAAGCTTCCTCGGCGACATCCGTGCCGAGGACGAACGGCTTCGAGCAAAGTTGGACAAACTCTTCCTGACGGGGGTCGCCCGGCGACCTACTCGGAACGAGCAGACAATGGCTACTAAGCTGCTGGCGGCTCGAGGAGGTGACGAAGCTGCGATGCTTCAGGACATGTGGTGGGCGCTGCTCAATAGCAACGAATTCATCATGCAACACTAAATCCCCAGCCTCTTTTCTGAATCGCTGAACTACTTTTCTAAATCCGCTTAGGAGCTTCACAATGCATCGTCCTTCCAACCTACCCTGGGCAACGCCTGCAGGGATGACCCGCCGGCACTTCGCCAAACATATGGCGGGTGCCTCGATGATGGCTGGCACCGCTGCCCTGATGGGCAACAGCATCAACGTCCATGCGGAAGAAATGCGGAAGAACCAAAAGTCTGCGATTCTGCTGTGGATGGGTGGCGGTCCCTCCACGATCGACATGTGGGACATGAAACCGGGAACCGCAACGGGTGGCCCGTTCAATCCCATCAGCACCTCTGGTGACATGCAAATCTGTGAGCACATGCCGGAAACGGCAAAACAGATGCACAACCTGTCGGTCGTTCGTTCGATGAGCACCCGCGAAGCGGACCATAATCGCGGACGCTACTACATGCACACCGGGTATGTTCCTAACCCGAACATCGAACACCCTGGCTACGGAAGCGTGCTGGCTCACGAACTGTACGGCCAACGCGACGGACTAGCGATCCCTCCGTTTGTTTCGATCGGCGGCGCCAGCACTGGACCAGGATTCCTCGGCATGGCCTGGGCTCCATTCTCGGTAACCAGCAACGGCCAGATCCGAAACCTGAAAATGCAACTGGAAGAGCGTCGCTTACTGCAACGAATGGCAGCGCTTGATGTAATCGAATCAGGATTCATCGGCCGCACCCGAGCTTCCGCGGCCACCGAGCACCAAAAAGTACTGAAGAAGACGCTTGATCTAATGACAAGCGAACAGATGAAAGCGTTTAAGGTTGACGAAGAACCTGAAGCGATGAAAGAGATGTACGGCACCAACCGCTTCGGCCAAGGTTGCTTGCTGGCCAGACGCCTTGTCGAAGCGAGCGTTCCCTTTATCGAAGTCGATCTGGGCGGCTGGGACAATCACGCGGGGATTTTCCCAACCCTGGCCGATACCAAATTGCCGCAAATGGACAAGGCAATGGGAGCCCTGACCGCCGACCTTGAACAACGTGGGCTGCTGGAAAACACCGCGATTATCTGGATGGGTGAATTCGGCCGTACCCCACGCATCAACGCCGGTGCGGGACGCGACCACTTTGCACGAGCCTGGAGCTGCGTGGTTGGTGGCGGCGGGCTCAAAGGTGGTTTGGCTGTCGGCGAAACCAGCAGCGATGGTTCAACCGTTGAATCCGAACCATTCAGCAGCGAAGATCTGATGGCAACCGTTTGCCGTGGGTTGGGAATTTCTTTGGAAACAACCTACACCTCGAAAAATGGCCGTCCGATGAAGATTGCAGGCGGTGGAAAACTAATCCGAGAACTCATCGTTTAGGTTTTCCTTTTGAGTATTGCTAGTTCAAAGCAGAAGTCCACGATTAACGAACACGTTGAACGGACACCAGCGGAACTTATCAAACGCCACCAGAAGGGCGTCTGGAGGTACCTGCGCGTGTTGGGATGCGATGCGAGCACGGCAGATGATATTACTCAAGAAACGTTTTTAAAGGTGTTGCGACGCGACACCTTCGTGCAACACAGTGACGCGGCGACATCGGCTTACTTGCGGCGAACGGCCTATAACTTGGTCGTTTCAATGCATCGCCGAAAAGCAAAAGAACAACCGGTCGCAGCGTTTGAATTATTCGATGAATCTTGGGATCGCTGGGCAGGGGCCGATCTAACGGGGGACGAAGCGGGTGACGCACTGCGTAACTGCCTCGCAGCCCTGACCGACCGAGCCCGCAAGGCACTTCGAATGCGTTACTCCGACTCGGCAAGCCGAGCCGAAATCGGGGATGCACTGGGCATTTCCGAACATGGCGCTCGCAATTTAATGCAGCGAGCCAAACAACAGTTAAAAACATGCGTGACGAACCAACTCAACACGATCTAACCCGATCCAGCGTCGACGATGCCGCGCTAGAGGTTTTCCTAACGGAGATCCTTGGTGGCGGTCGTCCCGTGGACCAGACCGATATCATTCTGCAGCGTTTGCAGAACGAACCGGCCGATTCCCTTGCGGAAAATCGGTTGGGTATAGGCGTCGATGGGGCATCCAGATCGAAAAAACGTCGCGCGTTCTCCGTCGCAATCTTGGGAATCGCAGCGCTCGCCGCTGCAACATTGCTGCTGGTCTCCGTTCGCGGCCTCAACGATCAAGACCCCAACAGTGAAGTCGCCGGAGTGACCGGGGAACCAGAACAAAACAGATCGGACAATCCAGCGGCGATGGACGATACCCTTCGCAACGATTTGGCAAATTCCACAGCGGTCGACCCTTCCTACCCGCTAGACCTTCCTGCCTCCACAACCGATCTAGCAAACGCTAACGACCCCAACGATCTGGAGCCGTTCGCGAACCCGAAAGAGAGCCCGCTCACGCCGGAGCAAAGTTTCCGCTACACCGCGGAACTATTGACCCAAGCCAAGGTTTTGCCACCGGTCGCGGACCGTGAACCGGTGATTCGGAAACAACTGGGCGAACATTTCTTAGCGGCATGGAAACAGGTCGACGTGCAGCCCACGGCATTGGCGAACTCCGACGAAGTTGCGTCGCGACTGGAAAGCCTGTTGTCGATCGAAATCGATCCGACAAAAGAAATCAATGCGACGACCGTTCAGGCTCAACTGAAAACGGAGGCGGCTCGAGACGCAATCAGTCAATTGCTGCTTGAACAATTACTGGGACGGGACTGGAAACCGCTCGATAAAACCGAACGCGAAACGCTGCAACAATTTGTTTCCGACGCACTGAACGAAGATGCCGGTTTTGACGTCATCGTCACACAACTGTTTGCTTCCGCTCCCGAGAAATCGACGGCTCCCTGGATCTGGCAGAAAAGCCTCCGCGGGGACAGCGGACTGGAACTGACGCAGCAGGTTGCTCATAGCCTGTTGGACGTCGATGCTGGCTGTGCTCGCTGCCATGACCATCCGCTGGACAGCAAACTGCAACAGTCGGACTACTGGGCGTTTGCTTCGGTTCTGCAGCGCGGCGTTGCCAAAGATCCGACCTCCCCCAAAGACCTGTTCTACGAATTGGCCGACGGCCGCCAACGCTATGCCGAACCCGCGATCCCGGCCGCCTGGCTGGGATTGGTCCCCGAAAATCAAACCGATTTAAAGCTGACCGAATTGCGAGCCGTTTCATCCTACTGGAAAAACAACCCACGCCTGGCGCAGGCGCTGGTGAATCGTCTATGGAGTGCCGTCTACGGTCGTCCATTGACGGGAGCGGTTTCGGATCCCGACGCGCCACCAAGTGAGCAGGAATTTACGCAGATTCGCGACTACTTGGCCAGCCAAACGCGAGCCTATGATTTCAACATCTCCAAACTGGTCAGTTGGATCGTGACGGCTCCACCGATGCATCAATCACAAGCTTTGGACGCTCGTTCCCAGGAAGGCATCTGGGCATCCAATGTCGAACTGGCAAACGCGGAATCTAAAGAACGCGTCTTTGCGGCTTTCCCTGCGGCAACCGAATCGCTTCCTCTGGAAGGATTGGTCGATTTAGCCATGCAGTGGAACGGCGGCAACAACATCAACGCGGTACCTGCCACGCTTGCCCAGCCAATCGCGACCGAATACACCAAACCGTACGTCCGGCGCAAACCGGATGTATCGCTTGAGGATTGGCTGCGAACCACCTTTCCGACTTCCCACGAAACGTCGGCAACGATCCCCGCTCAGTGGCTCCATTCGATCGACTCCTACGACGAACAGGCTTTGCACCTGTTCTACGCGGCCGGCTACTGGACCCCCAGCAAGCAGCAACGCGAAGCGGCTGAGAATCTGCGAGCCAGCAGCGACGATCCAGCGGTCGCGCTGCGACAGTTATGGTGGACCCTACGAAACGCAAGGTAGAAGAACCACGGCACCTCGCCACGGCTAGATTTTCGATACGCCTTGATTGAGAACGCGGATCAGCAGACGGTGAAGCTGCGCCTTGGGCAGGAGGGAAGACACCAGACACATCGCTCTCGGCTCTCACAGAGCTTCGTCGAGAGCCGCGATGGTCACCGGCGACGGTTTTACACTGCCTGGACGCTGCCCGGCAGCGATCTCGTGAGGCGTCCACCCGCGTCTGTTTTCACGATTCCAGATCTTGGGATCGGCCCCAAGCTCAGCCAGGACCGCGACGGTTTTTGGGAAAGTGCGGAGTGCAGCACCATGCATGGCGGTTTCTCCCTTGCGATCGACCGCGTTCGGATCCAGGCCAAGATCGCACAACATTCGCAACGCGAGATTCACTTCTTCCTCCGTCCCCGGTTCTTCGCCCACCGCAATCACGCCCACCCCGGCGGCCGCCAACAGGGGTGTTGTCCCATCGGCGTTCGGGATCGTTGGATCGGCCCCCAGTTCCAACATCAATCGCATCAGCGGAATATCGGCGCCCCGCGACGCCAACAAGAAGGGGGTGGCCCCTTTCGGATTCAAACGGCCTCCGCGAGGTTTCCCGTTGTGAATCCGAAGGTTGATATCCGCTCCCGCCGCGACGATCGCTTTGACAAAATCCAGCGTACTTAAGTCCCCCGTAATCCGTGGCGCAGGATCCCCCGCCGGGTTGTCTCCTCGTTCGGTTCGTCGCACCCACGTGATTGCATGCAGCGGCGCAAAACCGCTGCGTTGGTCGTTCGGGTCCGCGCCCGCTTCCACCAGACGAAGGGCAAGGTCTAAATGCCCACTTTCGACGGCCAACAGCAACGCCGACGTCCCCTTCCGCGGATCACGGGCCCCACTCCTTTTCGGCTGGATGACCGTGTGGACGTCAAACCCCGATTCGATGAACTTCATCATCACGTCGGTTTGCCCTTGGCGAGCCGCAAACATGGGCGCAGAAAACCCAGACGCCCGCAATGTTCGATGGATATCGGCTCCCGCATCGATCAACAGCGCAGCCGCTTCAGCATTCCCTGCGGCGGCAGCCCACATCAGAGCGGTTTGCCCACCAACCTCTTGTGATTTGACGGAGGCACCATGCTGGAGAAGCCTCTTCACGATCTGCGGATCTCCGTTTCGCGCAGCCAGCATCAAGGGCGTCTCTTTGCCAATCCGTTTCGATTCGACATCCGCGTCCAATTCGATCAGTGCCATCGCCGCTTTGGCATTCCCATATTCGCACGCCAGACTCAGCGGCGACACCTGATAGCGATTCAATGCGTCCAGGTCCGCACCGTGCTTTGCTAAGCGTTTAACCATTTCGGCCTGATCGTAGAATGCCGCCCAGTGCAAAGCCGTCGTTCCATCCGGCTGCTTCGAACCGGCGTCCTCCCCTTTCTCCAACATCGCGCTGACGCGATCCCAGTCCTTCCCTTCCGCCAAATCGGCCAGGGTTTGAGGCGGCGCAGCGACCACCACTGGCGTTGCAATCGTAAGGACCATCAAGACGAATCCCTGCCGGATGTTCAGAAGAGTCAACAAAACAGACAACCTTAAAACAAAGGATCGAAAGCGTGCCTGGAATCGTCCAATCGGGTTAAAGCGTCACGGGATCAAACAGTTCGTCGATCGTGCCCGTACTGTCGGCAAAGGATTCTAGCGGCACACCGATCTTGTTCAGCAGGGTCAAGTGCACATTGGACAGCGGCATCGGGTCGTCGTACTGAATATGCCTTCCACCGCGCATCTGTCCCGCAGCCCCTCCGGCAATCACCAACGGCAAATTGGTGTGGTCATGCTTATCGGGATCTCCCATCCCACTCCCATACATGTAGAGGGAATGGTCCAACAAATTCCCGTTCCCCTCAGGCGTTTCCTGCATCCGTTTCAGAAAATCAGCGAACAACGACAGATGAAAGCGATTGATCTTCGCCACCTTTTCTAGTTTCTCGGGATCTTTCCCGTGATGGGTAATCGGGTGATGCGGTTCGGGAACACCAATTTCCGGATAGGTGCGTGTACTTGCCTCGCGAGCCAACTGGAAACTGACAACGCGGGTAATATCACCTTGAAATGCCAACAATTGAAGCTCGAACATTAGCGCCGCATGTTCCGCATAGTCAGTCGGCACGCCGACGGGCCGATCCAGATCCGGCAGCGGATTGTCAGCAGCATTGCGTTCCGCATTTTGGATCCGGCGTTCGACTTCGCGAATACTATCAAGGTATCCGTCGATCTTGTTTCGATCGCCCGGCCCCACTCGCTGTTTAATCCGTTTGATTTCACCGGTAACCAAATCCAGCAAACTGCTTCGCTTTTGCAGGGCGATCCGACGTTGCTCGGGCGTACCTCCTTCACCGAACAAGCTCTCAAACACGATCCGCGGGTGTGCCTCGGAGGGAAGCGGAGCGGTTGGCGACGACCAAGACAAACTGTTCTGGTAGACGCAGGCGTATCCGTTGTCGCACTGCCCGACGGTCGACAACAGGTCCATCGAAAGCTCAAGGGAAGGAAGCTGCGAATCCTGTCCAATATGGCGGGCCGCAATTTGATCAACCGTCGTGCCGCTGCGATAGTCGCTGCTCTCCGTCTGCTTAGCCCTAGCGGCACTCAAGAACGTCGAATTCGATGTCGCATGTGATCCTGGGTAGGCATTCTTCAGATCGGTATTCGTGATGACGGTGACTTGATCCTTGATCGCCTGAAGCGGTTCCAAACTGGAAGGAAGCTGCTCCAGAGTATCGTCCGTTGGCGTCCAGTGCGCCGGATTAAAGCCCATCGGAACATAGATATAACCGATCCGCTTCAAATGGTTATCGGCAGCGACGGTGTCGGCCAATGCCGTCATTGCGGGAACCATCGCGTCAAGCAACGGAAGTGAAATCGCAGTCCCGGTACCGCGTAACATCGTTCGCCGGGATATGGATAGCTTTCTCATGGTTCAACGGTACTCCGCAAACGGAATGGATCGCTTAGCACGATCTCGGTAAGGAGGCTTGAAAAGCGATAGTTTTGTCTTGCTGCGTTCTGAACAACTTGTCTAACTGCAGGACCGTCCGCCGCTTCAACGGATCGGCCGAGTGCAAACGTCATCAGTTTCTCGGTCAACGTCCGAGCAAAAATCGTCGGCCGATTCACGATCCCGTTTTCCAGATCGTCAACCGACAGCACTTCCGATCCATCCGGCAGCGCTCCGCGTGAATCGACAGCAAGGGTTCCTTCAAAAGTCCGCCAGCGGCCAACGGCATCAAAATTTTCAAGCGCAAATCCAACCGGGTCGATTCGATCATGGCAACTTGCACAGGCCGGGTTCTGACGGTGGACCGCTAAACGCTCGCGAACCGTCGACGCTTTCACCGATGACATTTCCTTCAAATTTGGAATGTCCGGTGGCGGAGGTGGCGCGGGGGTGCCAAAGATATTTTCAAGAACCCAGTTACCACGAATCGTCGGCGATGTACGAGTCGCGTAAGAGGTCACCATCAGGATACTGCCATGCCGCAAGATCCCTCCGCGATGGCTGTTACCGTCCAGTTCAACGCGTCGAAATTCACTGCCAGTGACGCCCGCAATCCCATAATGCGTGGCAAGCCGCTCATTCAAAAACGTGTGCTTCGATCGAATCAGATCCAAGACACTTCGATCATCGCGAAGAACCTGCAGAAAGAGGTGTTTCGTTTCTTGCTGAAAAGCTTGACGAAGATTGTCGTCAAAGTCTGGAAACAACCGTAAGTCGGGGGTAATCGATTCTAGATTTTGCAAATAGAGCCACTGGGAAGCAAAGTTATCGACCAATGAACGAGAGCGATCATCCAACAACATCCGCTCCACTTCGGTGCGAAGGACATCCCGCTTGTGCAGTTGCTGGCTTTCCGCCAGCTGCAGCAGCCGTTCATCCGGCAAACTGCTCCATAAGAAGTAAGAGAGACGCGAAGCCAATTCGAAATCGCTAATGAATCCGACCGCCGCCCCCTCTTCAACCGCCGGCGTTTGCTCGACGCGAAACAGAAAATTCGGGTTAACCAATATCGCAGCGATCCCGGATTCAATCCCCGCTTCAAATCCAACATCGGATTCAAGATCAAAAAAACGCATCAGGACCGTCAAATCCTGTTCGTCAAGATTCCTTCGATAGGCGATGCGGGCCACCTTTGCCAGAATCGACTTTGCTTGGTCGCGGTCGGTCGCTTGTGGGACCCCGGAATCACCAAAGATCATTCTTCGGCTGAGCGTGTTGCCGGGGCCTTTCCCGTTAAACGGCCCTACGATCGAAATCTGATAGATCGCGGGCGTCCGGCGGGGATGCCGGTGGCGATTAAAACTAGCATCAAACGGCTGACGCTTTGACTCAACCAGTGACGCAAATGTTTTTGGAAAGGTGACGCCAACGGAACGGAGCCCTGCGTCGATTTGCACGCGACACCGTAAATGCGAATCGACATGGGTATAGTCATTGCGATTCGATCCCGCCGTTTTGCCCGGTGGGTGGACCGTAAAGCGATGCAACGGTTCGCGGTCCACCAGAACGTCAATATCATGAGACTGAAAAAGCCCCTCCACTTTCTCATCACGATCCCGCGTCAATTTCAGTTCGAACTCATATTCGCCGGTCTGCGGAAACAGATGCTCAAAACGGGTGCCACCGCGAGTCCCAAAAGGAAGCCCTGCGACATGATCTTCTTGCGAGCGGTCGGCAGGAACACGGATCGTGACACCGCTGGGGCCATTACCAATCCCACCCAGACTTGCACGGCTGATCGCCTGAGCCGCCGAGAGGTATCGATTCAAATGCGTCGGCGAGAGTTCGCCGACCGTAATATTGTCAAATCCGTGACTCGCTTCGTCTTTGGGAAGATATGAGGCAGCATCGATGGAAACGCCCAACAGATCGCGAATCGCATTTTGATATTCCATCCGCGTCATCCGGCGGATCGCCGCAACTTTACCGGTGCGCGGAAACACTTCCGCACGCTCGGCAAGTATTCGACCAAGGGCTTCCGCCGCGGCAACGTATTCCGCCTCCGCCGGGCGATCAGCATCCGGAGGCGGCATCTGCCGAGTATCGATCCGTCGCAGGATTCGTTCCCAGGGGGCCGTATCAAAATCGGCCAAATTCAGCTCCGCAACCGAAAGCGGAATCGCTTCGATATCAAAGTTACCAACCGCATCACCCGAGGCATGGCAATCCACGCAATGCGACGAAACAAATCGAGCAACCGAATCGAGATCCGCATCCTGCCAATCCCCACGAACCGTGCCAGGCAAGACGGCAAACAGAATCAGCACGCCAAGAGAAACAGCGTTCCGACACGCAATAATCGCAGCAAAGAAGTGCAAATTCATTACGAAACGAGGCTCCCGAAGAATCAGGCAAGCTTAAGCAAGACGAACGTCTCCTCTCCAGTTTAGCCGAACCACCAAGCAAATTGTGAAACTCTTTCGAAGCAAAATCCTCAGCCCGCCGCCAATCCCAACAGACGCAAAACGTATCTCGGACAATTCCGTAGCGTGCGCACAGGTGCAAGGCGGTGAATCTTCGATGGTCGCCTTTCGCTCCGCGACGTCGATTTTATTACTGCGGGATTTCAATCATAGCGGAGCATTCAATGTCGCTCGGTTCTCCGAACCGAAAGCGTTGCGGACGAACGCTTTCGGCTCGGGGGACGTGAAACTTATAGATGACGATTCCCCCCCTGCCCATCCGAGTCTGAGTGCCGTGCTTTTAGCCCAGCGGGCTACCTGTTCACTCAGCCCCATGGAGACTCGTCAACGGCTGCAAACCCTTCACCAATACATTTCACGTCCCGAGCGAAAGGCGTCTTTCACTAAATCGACAGCCCGGCTATGACGACTGATTGACCGTCTATCCGTTCGATTCTTCGGTTTCGGTTAACGCGGTTCCGATGGAGGCTTGCCTTGTGGGGAGGACCAGGATCGCCATTAAACCGGCGGCGACAACCAAACTGACGGCGGGCGACCCCAGTTCTGCAACCTGCCCCCAAATCATTGAACCAGCGCTCATCGCCAACGCTAGGCTGGTTAGATAACAAGCCATACCTCTGGCCCTTAGCGGCTGCGGAAGTGTCATTTGCGCGGTCGCGTTTAAAGTGGTTAACACGATCATCCAACAAGCTCCCATTGGCAACATCAATAGCAGGGCTGGCAGTTGCTCGGTGCATGCGGCTAACAATGCCAAGAAGACTGAAAACAGCAACATCGCCCCGGCTAATAATCGATCGCTACCGAATCGATAGCGCAGCCGGTCGATCGAAAAAGCGGCGAGCACCGCTCCGACTCCCAAACCGCAAACCATCAATCCGTACCCGCGAGAATCCCACTGCAACTGAAACCGCGCCAATAGTGGCAACTGCGACCAAAGGGCACTGGCGGGCAAGACAAACAGGAACACGCGGAGCAGTACGTTCCGCATGATTCTTTCATGAAGGGCAAACCGAAGCCCCTCCATCATCGACTGCGAAAACGATTTCCCAAAATGCTGCTCGGTCGTCTCCCTTTTCCAAGTCAACAACACAAACAACACGCCGGCAAACGACACGGCATTCATTGCAAAGGCGGACCATGGCCCCCAAACGCCGATCAAAAAGCCGCCGATTGCTGGCCCAACCGACCGTGCAAGATTGAAACTGATGCTTCCCAGCGATACTGCCTGAGGCAACAAACGGCGCGGCACCAACTCCGGCGTACATGCCTGCCAGGTCGGCACGTGCAACACCATCCCCAGCCCCATCAACGTGGTCAAACCTAACAAACCGGCGGGATGCACCTGATTGGTCCAGGTCAAAAAGGCCATGCTGGCGGCAACGACCAACATCAAGAACTGGGTGCCGATCAACAACCGGCGACGATCGATTCGGTCCGCCAAAACTCCCGCGGGGAGTGCTAATAATAGAATCGGCAAGGACATCGAAGTCCTCACCGCGGAAACCAGCAACGGCGAATCACTCAGGTCGGTCATCAGCCAACTGGCCCCGATCTCGTGAATCCACGTCCCTAAATTAGACGCCAATGAAGCCGCCCAAAACATGCGAAAAAGTGGGAACCGCATCGGTTCCCAGGTTTTCGGTTTCTCAAACGCTGCCGGTGTGGAATCGGACAGCGAGGAAGACGTCATGTCAGTGGTCGGAGGAGAAATGGCTGCTGTATCAGTTGGAGGGTTGGCCGCGTCGTTGCAGGTATGCAAACAGATCACGAATCTCTTCGGGAGACAATGGGGCCAATAGGTTTTCAGGCATCAACGAAACCGGCGAGGCCTGCAAACTTTCAACGTCTTCACGGTTGATTTGGATGGCTTGCCCTTCGGCGGTCCGAATCGTGTAGGTATCAGGTGTTTGGTTCTCCAGCAAGCCACCAATGACTTGCCCATCGACGGTAAGCAATCGATAGTTCGTAAACTCTTCGCGAATCGCCGCCGACGGATCGACAACGGCCAATGTCAAAAAATCAAGATTGGAACGTTCGTACCCCGTCAGATCGGGACCGACCTTGCCCCCTGCACCGAACATCTTATGACAAGCTCCACAGTGTTTCGTGAACAATGCCTGTCCGTGACCATCGTCCGCGGCTTGCCGCGATTTTACGATCTGTTCGATTTCTTGGATCAGTGTCTGCTTTTCTGCCGGAGTCGCTCGAACGGTTCCCCAGTGCTGGGAAAGCCGTTGTTTCAGGGGCTCACTTCCTAAAGATTGCATTTGGACGACAACATCCGCCGGTACGCGTTCGACGGCGATTTTCGCGGCGTCGATTTCGTTCAGCAGCATCGCGGCCCACTCAGGTCGACTGCCCAAAACGCGAATCGCCATCTCTCGCAAATTGGTACTGTCATCCATCGCACTGTGATAGGCGCCCGCTATCGTTCGCCCGATGCTGGGATCTGGAAACCGCGATAGGGCCTGCAGGGCTGCTTGCTTGACCGCGACCGATGGGTCACTGGTCAGACGACGCAACAGTCCAGAAACCGCCTGTTTGTCTCGGGTTTCTCCCAAAATCGAGATCAATTCAACCTTCTCGCTAATGGAAACCTTTGGATCCGTGATCCGTTTCAGCACCAATGCGACGGCCTCCTTATCCCCCTGACGTAACCGAAGCGGCAGATCCGATTCAGGACGCTCCTTGCGATAGATGGCAAGCTGATCCTGAAGAGATTTTGGCAGCGTTTCCACTTTCCGGCCCGCAAACGCTTCCTCAAACCCTCGAATCAAAATTGCTTTGGACTCCATATCGGGAGCCTGAGCCAACAACCGCCCATTAACTTCATACGCTTTGGAAGTCCCCTCCGCAGCAAAGCGACGCATCAATCGCGACAGGATCGTCTGACGAACGAGCGCGGTCTGCCAGAGGTCCGGATCCTCGAACATCGCAGCAACGGAATCCGCAGAAGAACCGCAGTGGGCTTCCAACGCCCACCAGATCAGCAGGGGCAATTGCAAATCCTGCTGGTCGGCGTCTTTGCGTAACATTCGATCGATCACAGGCAACGCCACATCGGCAGGCAGGCGAGCGGCACTGGAGGCCAACTGAGACCTCACTCGCACGTCGGTCTCTTCGTTCGCCAACCGCACCAAAGCCGATCGCTCTGAAGCATTTGCCGTCCCGCGGTCTCCGAGAATTCGAATCGCCCATCGCCGCAGATCCGGACCGGACTCCGATGCACTCAGGCGTTCCACCAATGTCGCTTCCGTCAAAGCCCCACGACGTTCCAATGCCCATAACGCCAAAAGGCGACGACTATCCGCCGAATCATCGATGATCGCTTGCAACTGTTGATCAAGCGTCTGCTGCGTACCGTTCGCCGACGGGATCGCGGCCTGATCGTCGCGATCGACGATGGCGTCCAACGTCAAAAACCGGATGGTCCGGCTTGGGTGTTTCAGCAGTTCCAACAGACTGGAAGTCTCCATAGCCAACAGATCGAAACGTGTCCGAGAAGGAAGAATCGCTTCGAATTCAGCTTTCGATTCTGCAGGCGTCTCTTTTCCGCTCAACCGGTAAACCCGCCCACTTGTCTTGTGCCAATTGTCTCGAGGATCGACATGGGTCAAGCGAGTGTCGTACCAATCCGCCAAGTAAACGCCTCCGTCCGGACCCACGGCGATCGCAACCGGTCGGAACCAGCGGTCATCGGTCTCGACCGTTTGCTCAAAATCAGCAGTACGAAACGTCGATGTATCGGGCTCCAAGTTACTGCTGATAACACAACGTTGCAGCGGATTGATTGCGACAATCTGGTTCCGATAGCGTTCGGGCATCGCATCGTCCTGATAAACAACCAATGCCTGCGTAAAACGCCGGGTGTCCCCCTCAAAACGCATGTGAGGGAAAAAGCCAAACGCATACGGATTGGTTAGTGGACCATGCTTCCCCCAGGACTTATGCCCATAGCTTCCCTGTGGGTAAAACATCCCCCGCGTCGAACCACCATTGGTGCCCGAAAACGTCAACCCCGCCGCATCGATCTCCATCCCAAAGGTATTGCCGCCCCCTTCTGCGAATACCTCAAAACGATGTTGCTGGGGATGGTACCGCCAGATGCACTGTCCCTGAAAAGAGGTCGCTTGCTCTGGATTCTCTGAAAGCGGAGCACGAACCGATGCCGTGGTCGTGCTACCATTCGCACCGTACAACCAACCGTCCGGCCCCGAACGTAAACTGTTGGCAACCGCATGCGTATCTTCAATACCAAAACCGGTTAGATGAACTTCAGGATCACCATCGACGACCGCATCTTGGTCCGCATCGGGATAGAACAGCAAGTAAGGAGGATTCATCACCCAAATCCCCTCCGGTGTAACGGCTGCACTGGTAGCGATATTCAGCCCCGTGATAACATCGCGATGCGAATCATAGGTACCGTCCCCGTCGGTATCTTCAAACACCGTCACACAGTCGGCTCCTGGCGTATGGTGCGGCGGAGCGGGAGGCACTTTGTCAAAAACGGCTCGCAGATGCTGATCGTATCGCACGACTTTCAGCCCGGCAGGAAACGGATACTGACGATACTGAACCACCCACATCCGGCCGCGAAAATCAAAATGGATGTGCAAAGGCTGTGCGATCGTTGATTCAGCCGTGACCAGATCCACCTGCACGTCCTCCGGTGTCTTCAGTCGCTTCAAAGTTTCCAGCGGCGTCGCAGGTTGCGAACCATCCCCCAAATCCCCTCGCCCCTTAAATTCACGCATCACGCGAGCCACTTCATCATTTCCAGCCAATTCACCATTGTCCGCTGGCGGAATTTCCGCAGGCTCCGTTGTCTGAGCTTGCGCCGAAACGCTGAACAGGCAAAAGCCGAGCAATAGAGGAAAGATCGATCGACGATCGGGCAGGCAAAGGAAAGGCATCGGCAGGCTCGCGAAACGGGGGCAAACGAAGATGGAGAAATCTCCGGGAAGGAAGCCACTAGTTTAACCACACCGGGACGTCGGTCGCCAATTGCCGAACGACAAACAGGCCCGGACGATCCCCGTCAGGCGTGGCCGAACTGTCGATCAAGTGAATGCCCGTTTTCGCTCCACGAAAAACGCCCCTCAACACGACCTCCGCGGGGAACGAGCGACCAATAAGTTGCGAGCAACGCCACAGGCCGCCAAATCCCAACCCGCCGCGTAAGCGAGGGACCGAAAACGCAACCCGCTATCCCTCGCTTACCGGGTTGCTGATTTAATCGAAAGGCAACAAATCCCTGCCGTTTCTGACCAAAAAAGCAGCCCATTTCAAAACCACAAGCGCAGACCAAAGCAAGACAAGGCAACAAGAAACAACGCACCAACGGCCCCGATTTCTACGGACATCACACGCCGATCGCCAAAATCGCCCAGCCGAAATCGGCTCCCCATGCAGCCATCCAATGCCTATCAAGAACCAACAACGATGCTGGTAAACATTTTTAATCAACCAACCATCGGCGGATTCAGGACCGACGCAAGAAATTCTGGGCGCGCCACATCCTGCCGCCCCGCCCATCGCCATTGCTAGCATTTATCGCCCCTTTTTCGGTAAAGATGGGGTAGAAAACCGGGCTCAAGCGGCGGGACGTCCTCTACCGACGGCGCAGTTTAGAGAAGGTACGGCAGGCCAGGTTCACCAACATGCAAAGAAAAACATGAATTTTCAGTTCAAAAAAAGCGTTCAGCCGTTGACCGACTGTATGGGTGCGGCTAGATTCTCCCCTTCTTAACGAAGCAGCGTCCACAAAGGGTGCTGATCCCCGACAGCAATGTCGGATTCTTGGCGGCCAGACAATCTCAGGCCGATCCAGAACCACCGGGTCAGTTCACACCGTGCCGTTGCTTCAGAACGCTTCAGAACTTGTAAATTAGGTATTTGCCGTGGCGGCTGGGTCGCACGAAGTCATTCGCATCCGTATGGAAGCGTACGACCACTCGGTCTTAGACCAGAGTGCACAGGACATTGTGGAAACGGTTAAACGTACTCACAGTGAGGTCCATGGACCAATTCCTCTGCCAACTCGGATCGAGAAATACACTGTCTTGTCAGGACCATTTGTCGACAAGAAGTCTCGCCAGCAATTCGAGATCAGAACGCATAAACGGCTGATCGATATTGTTTCGGCAACCGCTAAGACAATTGAAGCACTGAACAAATTAAGCCTGCCTGCAGGTGTTGACATCAAGATCAAAGCCTCAGCTCGCTGATAAACTTACGACCGACCAAGACGCTTCGTCTTCGCCAGTCAATTTCGACCGCCCTGAAAAGCGGCCGAGCAAAAGAATCACTCGAAACTTGCTGGAAACTCCGTTTTAGGGCTATCAGCCCAGACGTTCCACGTTAAGATTTCGACCCACATGGTATCCGCAAGGGTCCATGACCTCCCAAGCCTTGTGTAGGGGCCTTGGGTTAGCAATATATTGGTTTAACGGACTGTAGTTTCGCAAGTGCGGTATTCCATTTGAAACGGAAGCCGTCCCGATAACCCCTGACACACCAGTGTCGGCCAGGTTCGGGAGGCGACTCGCTCCACTAACTTTGTTTACTGAAGGCACTAGATATGCCACGGGGAATCCTCGGCCGTAAAGTCGGGATGACGCAAGTCTTTTTGGAAGACGGTACTGCCGTGCCGGTAACGGTTATCCAGGCAGGGCCATGCAATGTATTGCAAGTGCGCACCCAGGAGCGAGATGGCTACGAAGCTGTGCAAATCGGCTTTGAAGACAAGCCTCGACGTTTAGCTATCCGTAGCGAACGCGGCCACGTTGCTAAGCTTGACAGCAAGCGGCAAAAAGGTCGTGCGTCGGTTGAGCCTGTCGCGAAAGCCGACTGCGAACCACAAAAGTTCATTCGTGAGTTCCGCGGCGAAACCGCTGATGAAGTCGGTACCAAGATTACCGTCAGCGTCTTCGAAGGCATCGACGCCGTCGATGTTACCGGAACGAGCAAGGGCCGCGGTTTTGCCGGGGTCATGAAACGACACAATTTCCAAGGGCAACGTGCTTCTCACGGTGTCAAGAAAGTCCACCGCCACGCTGGTGGTACGGGCTGCAGTGCTTCGCCATCAAGGACCTTCAAAGGTCGCAAAATGGCGGGACATTATGGAGCTGCTCAGATCACAACACGAAACCTGAAGGTTGTCCGTGTTGATGAAGAAAACAACTTGCTGTTAGTGCGTGGTGCGATTCCAGGCCCCAATGGTGGCTTTGTTTCGATTCGGGAAACGAATCGTCTTCGCTAGTTTTGGTTTCGGCTTGATTGCCCCCCGCTTAAGAATATTTGGATTTGGAGTTTTGTTCGCATGGCCACTTTGACGGTATATGATGCCAGTGGAGAGAGTGTCGGTTCTTACGACATCGATCCCGCCGCGATCGCGCCTAAAATCAGCAAGCAATTGCTGCACGACGTTGTCGTTATGTACCAGGCTAACCTACGCCAGGGCTCGCATAACACGCGTACTCGTGGACAGGTTAGCGGTAGCACTAAGAAGATGTATCGCCAAAAAGGTACGGGCAACGCCCGAGCCGGTAGCAAGCGAACGAACATCCGCCGCGGTGGTGGTGTTGCTCGCACGATCAAGCCTCGCGATTACAGCTATCGATTGCCGAAAAAGGCAATTCGCCTAGCGACTCGTATGGCGATCGCCAGCAAGATCTCTGATGGACAGGTTGTCGTTATCGACAAACTGGAATTCAGCGAGCCAAAAACCAAGCAGATGGTAGCGGTCCTCAAGGCTCTTGGCCTTGAAAGCACCACCACGCTGGTTGCAACGGCCGGACTTGACGGCATGGTTTACAAAAGCATTCGAAACATTAGCGGAGTCGGCGTATCGCCGGTTCGCGAACTGAATGCCCTTTCGGTCCTCAAGCCTCGCCGGTTGTTGGTAACCCGCGACGCCCTGGACAAGATTAAAGATGGTACGTTCGCTTCCTCCTCAAGCGACAGCCAAGGTTAAGGAACGAATCAATGAAAAGAATTCAACCTCCTGTGAAACCCGAAGGCGGGCTCGAGCTTGAACCGCATCAGGTTCTCCTGCGGCCTTTGGTTACCGAGAAGGGCGTCCATCGCGCTTCCAGGAACAATCAGTACGCATTCGAAATTCATAAAGACGCAACCAAAACCGACGTCCGAACAGCTGTTGAATCGCTGTTTGACGTTAAGGTTGCCAAAGTTCGCACCCAAACCCGCAAGGGCAAGGCTCGGCGATTTAAGCAGCGGATCGGCCGCACCGGAGCTTGGAAGAAAGCAATCGTTTCCTTGAACGGGGAGCATCGCATCGATTTCTTCTAAGTCTGACAGGGTTTTAGGACTCTGCTCGGCCAATGTTGAAACCGCTCCGACTGACTAACAGGTAAAGCCATGGGCATCCGAATATACAAACCGACCACCAACGGGCGACGCAACGCTTCGGTCAGCGATTTCGCTGAACTGACGCCAGGTGCGAAACCGGAACGGAACCTTTTGGTTCCGAAGAAGAAAAATGGTGGACGCAACAACCAAGGTAAGATCACCGCCCGCCATCGCGGTGGTGGTCACAAACGGCAATATCGAATCATCGATTTCCGTCGCACCAAAGATGGAATCCCTGCAAAGGTTGATTCGATCCAGTACGACCCGAACCGATCGGCTCGCATTGCACTGTTGCATTACGCCGATGGTGACAAGCGATATGTCGTCGCTCCTGTGCACCTGAAAGCTGGCGACCAGGTCATGAACGGCCCGGAAGCCCCTGCAACAACCGGCAATTGCTTGCCACTGAAAAACATTCCCGTGGGAACAACTGTCAGCTGCATCGAAATTCGCCCTGGTGGCGGTGCTTCGATGTGCCGCTCAGCAGGAACCGAAGCGTTGCTTATGGCTCGCGAAGGGGACTGGGCTCAGCTGTCACTTCCAAGTGGTGAAGTTCGTCGCGTACCATCGGTATGCCGAGCGACCGTTGGACGAGTTGGCAACACGGACCACAGCAAGGTTCGGCTTGGAAAAGCCGGTCGTTCACGCTGGTTGGGACGTCGTCCGCATGTTCGTGGTACCGCCATGAACCCGGTCGATCACCCGCACGGTGGTGGTGAAGGTCGGACCAAGGGTGGTCGTCACCCAGTCAGTCCTCAAGGCAAGAGTGCCAAGGGTGGCGGAACTCGCCAGAAGCGTAAACCAAGCAACAGCTCGATCGTTCGACGCCGCAAGAGCCGTCGTAACGGTCAGTTGAAGCTGCACAAGTAAGCCGCATTCCGACGTCCGCCGGATGCCAAGTCGAAATTTACTAGATAACTACACCCGCACCCACAATTGCCATGAGTCGCAGCGCGAAAAAAGGGCCCCACGTCGACCCCAAGCTGTATTTCAAGGTCCAGAAGCAGGCCGAAACCGGCAAATCTGAACCGATTAAGACTTGGGCTCGATCCTGTACGATCGTCCCTGAGTTTGTCAACGTGACTTTCATGGTTCACGATGGCAGGAAACACGTCAAAGTGCTGATCAGTGAAGACATGGTCGGCCACAAACTGGGCGAATTTGCTCCCACCCGCACCTTTCGAGGTCACGGTGGCAAGGGCAACAAACGCTAGAGACACCTTCCCGTCCAAGAATCACACATCCGCGTAAGCGGCAGATAGCTATGACCACTTTTACAGCTCGACACAAAAACGCCCGTATGAGTGCCCAAAAGGTACGCTTAGTTGCCAACATGGTACGGGGCAAATATGCCGACGAAGCCCTTGACCTGCTGCGGTACCAACCGCAACGCGGAGCTCGCTTCTTGGAGAAGGTGATTCAAAGTGCTGTTGGCAACGCGGCCGATGCGGATCAGAACGGCGGCCAGAGCTTTCGAATCGAAGAACTGGTACTGACGGACGTCCGCGTCGACGGAGGCCCGATGTTCAAGCGAATTCGACCTCGAGCTCGCGGAATGGCCTTTATGATCAAAAAACGAACCAGTCACATCACTGTCGGCCTGACGCCGATCAGCGAACTCAGCTAAACTACCGCCTTTTCTTAACGGCAAGAACGAACGAGTAAGGTTATGGGACAAAAAGTCAATCCAATTGCATTCCGTACGGGCGTCACTCGTGGCTGGTCCAGCCGCTGGTATGCGTCTAAGAAGGACTTCGCGGAGTTGTTGCTGGAAGACCATACAATCCGTAACTTCATCAAGAAGCACCCCAAGAAAACACAATACAAAAATGCAGGAATCGATCGCATTGAGATCGAACGAACGCGAGATGAAGTTCGCGTCATCCTGTACGTCGCTCGCCCAGGTTTGATCATTGGCAAGAAAGGCCAAGAAGTCGAAGTCCTGCAAGGTGAGGTCCAGAACCTGATCGGTCGTCGCGTCAACCTTAAGGTTGAAGAAGTGGGACGTCCCGAACTGCAAGCCCAGTTGGTGGCCGAGGATATCGCTCAGCAATTGGCAAAACGTTCCAGTTTTCGTCGCACGATGAAACGATCGATGGAACAGACCATGGATGCCGGAGCCAAAGGGATCAAGATCCAGTTGGCAGGCCGGTTAGGTGGGGCAGAAATGGCCCGCCGCGAGAAGCAGAGCAGCGGCTCGATCCCGCTGAGCACATTGAACGCAAAAATCGATTACGGATTCACCGAAGCGATGACGCCACAGGGGCACATCGGTATTCAAGTGTGGGTCAACCAAGGTACTTACGGAGACGAAGCCGATGGCTCTGATGCCGCGACGGGTCAAGCATCGCAAAAGCCAAAGAGGACGTATAAAAGGTAGCGCGACTCGCGGAAATCGCGTGGTCTTTGGCGACTTCGGTATCCAGTCTCTGGAACCGGGTTGGATCAAAGCCACGACGATCGAAGCAGGCCGTATCGCTGCTCAGCAATACGTTCGCGGTGAAGGCAAATTGTACATTCGCATCTTCCCAGACAAATCCGTCTCTAGCACTCCGCTAGAAACCCGGATGGGTAAGGGTAAGGGTGAGCCCGACTTTTGGGCTGCTTCGGTAAAACCGGGGACGATCCTGTATGAATTAAGCGGTGTGACCGAACAACAAGCAAAAGTATGTTTTGCACGACTCGCCAGCAAAATGCCGGTTAAAGTGCGATTCGTTAGTCGACGACCCGCGTAGCGGACGTCGATGATGATTACCAGACCTCGTCTCCCTCGGGAGCGAGAAACTGGAGGCAAGCAAAGTCAAGGCGGCAACGCCTTGAACCCAATTCATTTGTGAACATTGAGACATTCCGATGACCAAAGCCGCTGAACTTCGCGAAATGAGCGACGAACAGCTGGAACTGACCAGCAAAGAAACAGCCGAAAAGCTGTTTCGACTGCGGTTCCAATCCCAGTCCGAACGACTGGATGTTCCCAGCGAACTGCGGAAGAATCGACGCTTAATCGCTCGTATCAAGACAATCCAAACCGAACGTACCAAGGCTTAGTTGCCCAGGTCGTTTTCCGATTCACTTTATAGATTCAGTCAGTCCATTATGCCTAAGCGCGTTGTTACCGGCGTCGTCACCAGCGACAAGATGAGCAAGACGCGGCGTGTCGAAATCGACCGCCTGGTCAAGCATCCCAAATACAAGAAGTTCGTCAAAAAACGTTCGGTTTGTTACGCTCACGATGAAGAAAATTCATCCGGGGTTGGTGATTTGGTGGAACTGATCGAATCACGACCGATGAGCAAACTGAAGCGTTGGGAATTGACTCGCGTGATCGAAAAGAGCACCGCAGTCGATGTTGCCGCTTTGCGTGCCGCTCGTAAGAACGCTGCCGAAGCCGAAGCGATTGAAACCGCTCACATCGGTGACGATGAAGCCGCTGGCGAATCCAGCGACTCCTAAAATACGATACTAAACCATTTTTAACTAATTGAAGTTGCCTCGCGCAGCGTAGATCCATGATTCAGCAAGAAACACGACTGAATGTCGCCGACAACACGGGTGCTCGTGAAGTAATGTGCATCAAAGTGTTGGGCGGTACGCGGCGTCGCTTCGCTACGATCGGTGATATCATCGTTTGTAGTGTCAAGAGCACGATCCCGGGCAGCGACGTTAAAAAGAAGGCAATCGTTCGAGCGGTAATCGTTCGCACCAAAACGCCAACCCGCCGAGCCGATGGCAGTTACATTCGGTTTGACAGCAACGCCGTCGTTCTGATCGACAAAGATAAGTCGCCTCGCGGGACTCGTATCTTTGGTGCGGTCGCTCGTGAACTGCGTGAGCAAAACTACATGAAGATCGTCAGTCTGGCCAACGAAGTCGTTTAAAACGCTTCTACCTGATTGTTCGTATTCCACACAGAATTACCCTACTCACCTCAAGTATTGCAATGTTGTTTCGCGTTGATGACCAAGTCGTCGTGATTGCCGGAGCCAGCCGTGGCCTGAAAGGCAAGATCCTGAAGGTTGACCGCCAAAAAAACAAGGTGATCGTCGAGGGTGTGGCTCGGGTATACAAACATGTTCGCCGCAGCCAGAAGAACCCACAGGGTGGGCGGCTGAGCAAAGAAATGCCGATCAGCGCATCGAACGTGATGTTGGTTGACCCAACCAACGGCGAAGCGACTCGCATCGGCATCCGGTACCTTAGCAACGGCAGCAAAGAACGTTACGCTAAGAAGTCCAACACCGGACTTGGCGAAATCAGCCCTCCCAATCCAAAATACGCCCAACAGGCTTAAACCTGCTGGCTGCTTCGGCAGACACGTTTTCCACCCCGCTCGACCACTATCGCCGAGCACATTAACGAGAACCCCCAACCATGGCATCCATACCACGGTTACAGCAAAAATACCAAGAGCAGGTTCGCGCCGCTCTTCAAGAACAATTTGCGTTCCAGAATTCGCATCAGATTCCCCGCTTGGAAAAAGTCACCATTAATATGGGTGTCGGTTCCGCTGTGGGAGATAAGAAGCACTTGGACCTCGCTTACGAAGCGATGACAGAGATCGCTGGTCAGAAACCAGTCTTTACTTTGTCCCGTAAGTCGATTTCGAATTTCCGCCTTCGTGAAGGTATGCCGATCGGTTGTATGACAACTCTTCGTCGTTCACGGATGTACGAATTCATGGACCGTTTGATCTCTGTCGTACTGCCACGAGTTCGTGACTTTCGCGGAGTGAATCCAAACGCTTTTGACGGCCGTGGCAATTACAGCATGGGCTTGCTTGAGCAGTTGGTCTTTCCAGAATTGAATCCGGATAAATTCACCCGGCCTCAAGGAATGAACATCACGGTCGTCACCTCAGCGACGACCAATGAGCACGGCCGCGAATTGTTGCGTGCCCTCGGGATGCCGTTCCGCGAAGCGAAGCCTAAAGGCTCCGCAGCGTAGTTTACCGCCAATCATTTGATACGAAACCGATAGGTAGCCGCCCAGTGGCCAGCAAATCAAAAGTCGCCAAGGCGAAACGAGAACCGAAGTTTTCCTCTCGTCGTGAAAACCGTTGTAACCTTTGTGGACGTCCGCGATCAGTGTATCGCAAGTTCGGCCTCTGCCGGATTTGCTTTCGCCAGTTGGCCGACCGGGGTTTAATTCCAGGCGTCCGTAAGAGCAGCTGGTAGGGGAACTTATACCATGATGACCGACCCGATTGCAGACATGTTAACCCGAATCCGCAACGCCGTTCGCGTAGAACGACGCTTTGTGGATATTCCGACCAGTCGTGTAAAACGAGGTGTCGCCGACGTGCTTAAACGCGAAGGTTTCATCTGGGACTGGAAGGATGTCGAAGAGTCGCCGGCTAATATCCTGCGAATAGAATTAAAATATGGGCCCAATGGTGAACGCGTGATCCAAACGATCAAACGCGTTAGTAAACCAGGCCGTCGGTTGTATTCCGGCAGTCGTGAGCTTAAGCCCGTCCTGGGTGGCCTAGGGATCCGCATCATTAGCACCAGTCGTGGTGTCATGAGCGATCGCGAAGCTCGACGCGATAACGTTGGTGGTGAAGTCTTGGCCGAAGTGGCTTAAGCAAATCCCAATGGGTTCATCGTTCAACTGACCTCCTTCATCCTTATAAACCTTTGCAGTTGTTATGAGTCGTTTAGGTAAAAAACCTGTCGCTATTCCCAACGGAGCAAGTATCTCCGTCGAAGGGCGCACGATTAATGTTGAAGGACCGAAGGGTAAGCTGGAATACGTACACCGACCCGAAGTTTCGGTCAACGTTGACAGCGAAACCAACCAGGTCAACGTCGTCCGTGAATCGGAAACCCGCGAAGCGGGTGCCTTCCACGGACTGACTAGAACTCTGGTCCAAAACATGCTCATCGGTGTCACCGAGGGCTACGAAAAGAAATTGGAAATCGTAGGCGTCGGTTACCTGGCAGCAATCTCGGGGGATACCCTTCAGCTGCGAGTTGGGTATGCTAACGAACTGCACAAGAAGATTCCTGGCCACCTTGACGTGACCTGCCCCGATCAAACCCACGTGGTGGTTCGCGGCTGTGACAAACAACAGGTTGGCCAGTTTGCCGCAGAAGTTCGCTCGCTGCGAAAACCTGAACCCTACAAGGGCAAAGGCGTTCGTTACCAAGGCGAACAAATCAAACTGAAACCAGGTAAGGCAGCCGGTAAGTAACCCGCACCTAATAAGAACGGATCATTCAACCGGTTCGCTGCGAGATAAGACGATGGATAAACAAAAGAAATTAAACGAACGTCGGCTACGTCGACGTCGCCACACTCGTAACAAGTTGCGTGGCACTGCCGATTCGCCGCGTATGTCGGTCGAACGCAGCTTGAAGCACTTCGCATGTCAATTGATCGACGATACCGCAGGCAAGACCTTGGTCGCTGCCAGCACTCGTGATCAAGCCGGCCGGGACGCAAGTCCTTACGGTGGAAACTGCGACGCCGCTGCTGCTGTCGGGAAAGCTGTCGCTGAAAAAGCGATTGCAGCAGGAATTAAATCAGTGCGGCTTGACCGCGGACACAACCGTTACCACGGTCGTGTGAAAGCCTTTGCGGATGCAGCTCGCGAAGCTGGTTTGCAGTTCTAACAAGCCAATCTCCAACAAACATTTGAGTCGATCGTGTCGCAATCAAACCAACCAGGCGAATTGCTTGACCGCGTTGTGAAAATCAAACGCTGTGCCGCCGTTGTTAAAGGTGGTCGCCGTTTTAGTTTCGCAGCAATGGTCGTCGTCGGTGATGGCAAAGGTCGCGTGGGCTGGGGCTACGGTAAAGCCAACGAAGTTCCACCAAGCGTCCAAAAAGGCCAGAAGCAAGCCAGCCGCAGTCTGATCAACGTTCCTGTTGTTGAGGGTTCGATCCCTCACCAAGTTTGGGGACGTTTCGGAGCTGCCAAGGTTTTGTTGATCCCTGCCGGTGCTGGTACCGGTATCATTGCTGGACAAGCCGTTCGTTCGGTTTGCGAAGCATGCGGCATCCACGACATTTTGACCAAAAGCTACGGCACCAACAATCCTGTCACTCTGGTCAAAGCGACCATTGATGCACTCAGCAAATTGCGAACCCGCGATGAAGTTGCTGCTTTGCGTGGACTGGATCCGGATGAGCTTCGAGGCGAAACCTCGTCGGCTCCCGTTAAAGCTGCCGCGCCGGTACAATCCGCCTAGGCGATTGCCCGTTCCCATTTTAGATTTGTAAGCCAAAGACAATCCAATGAATCTTGAAGACGTCCATCGCGGTATTCTGAAGCACAAACCGCGCAAACGAATTGGTCGTGGACCTGGGTCCGGTACGGGCAAAACAGCCGCTCGTGGACACAAGGGTCACAAGAGCCGCAGTGGTTACTCCCGGAATCCAATTTTCCAGGGGGGTGCCATGCCCATGATTCGTCGAATCCCAAAGCGTGGATTCAACAATAAATGGGGCGTTGAAGTCTTTGCAGTCAATGTTGGCGACTTGGACAAATCGTTCGACGAAGGTGCAGAAGTCACCATCGAATTGCTAGCTGAAAAGCACATCGCTAAAGGAACTTTTGACGAAGTCAAAATCCTGGGCGAAGGCGAACTGACCAAGAAACTTACCGTGACTGCCCATCGCTTCAGCAAGCAGGCTGAAGAAAAGATCAAGGCTGCCGGCGGTACCGTTAACCGGATCGCCCCGAAGCGAACTCCGAAAGAACGTGTTGCGGCTCTTGCTGAAGAACAAAAGCAAGCCTAACTCGTCTCGCTTCGTTTGCTGAAAAACAGTAAATTGTTGGCGACCGATGGCGGTCGCCTTTTTTTGTAATTCATAATTCACACGTAGCTTGATCGCTGCGACAGTCCTCCCGTCGGACGAATGGACAACTTGCGATGATCGAAAAGCTTCGCATCATGTGGTCAATCCCTGAATTGCGACGCAAAATCTTGCTGACGCTTGGTTTGCTTGCCATTTATCGGATCGGTTTTCACATCCCTCTCCCAATGATCGCCGCTTCGGATGGCGCGGAACCTAGTGGCGGGGCAGCGGACTTCTTTGAAAAAGTCAGTATCTTCGCCGCCAGTGACTTGCGTAACGCAACGATCTTCGGCCTGGGCATTATGCCCTATATCTCGGCTTCGATTATTTTCCAACTGCTAGGTAGCGTCTGGAAACCTCTCGAAGAACTGAAGAAAGAAGGCGAAGCGGGACGGAAAAAGCTGAACGAATACACTCGTTACCTAACAGTGATCATCTGTTTGGTGCAAAGCTACCTCTACCTCAGCCTGATGTTGGTCGGAGGGGATCGAATCGATCCGGACTTCCTGGTCAACGGCAGTCTAGGCATAGGTTGGCAAGTCGTCGCGGTCCTTGTGATGACCTGCGGCACGGTCTTCCTGATGTGGCTTGGAGAACAAATCGACGAGTACGGGATCGGCAATGGGATCAGTTTGTTGATCATGGCCGGGATTCTTGCTCAGATGCCGATCGCGCTTTACGAGCTGATCGGAAATATGGAATACAACTTGGTTGGACTTGGCAGTGGAACGATCGGTGTCGAAACATTGATCATCCTCGTTGTCCTGTTCGTGAGTGTTGTCTTCGGGGTGGTCTTTATCACCTTGGGACAGCGACGAATCCCAACTCAAAGTGCGAAGTTCACCCGTGGACGCCGCGTCTACGGCGGAACCAAACAGTTCCTTCCACTTCGAATCAACCAAGCCGGCGTGATGCCGATCATTTTCGCCAGTAGCCTTCTGATGATCCCCGGTGTGATGTTGGGTTTCTTGGCGGCTAGGTTTGAGGGTGGAACCAGTGAAATGATGCTTCGTGCCAGCACAACGCTGAGCGACGGAACGTCTTACTTCTACAACATGCTTTACATTCTGCTGATCTTCTTCTTCTGCTACTTCTGGACGGCGATCACCTTCAATCCGAAGGAAATGTCTGACCAGTTGAAGGAGAGTGGAACGTTCATTCCTGGGTATCGTCCCGGGAAACGCACGACCGATCACCTGGAACGGGTGATGGTTCGAATCACTTACGTCGGAGCGGCCTTCCTCGCGATTGTCGCAATCGTCCCCACGATCGTCTACGCTTCCCTTGGGGTGCCTTATTCGATCGCCGGTTTTTATGGCGGTACTGGACTGCTGATCGCTGTTAGTGTGGCGTTTGACTTGATCCAGAAGATCGACAGTCACTTGGTGATGCGAAACTATCGTGGCATGCTTGAAAGCTAGAATGCTTTTAGGCGACGGCGATCCGGTATTAACAACCTCGGCTTCAAAAGTACGTGATGCGGATTGTTTTCATCGGACCGCCGGGTGCTGGTAAAGGGACCCAATGTGATCGCTTGATCCGGTTCCTCCAGATCCCGCATCTCTCGACTGGAGAGATGCTGCGGGAGACTCTACAGCAAGGTTCGGCTCTTGGCCGGCAAATCGCTGGTTACATCGACGGCGGGAATCTTGCCCCCGACTATCTTGTGATGCGAATGGTCAAGCAGCGACTGCGTGATCGAGACTGCCGAAAGGGTTGTCTATTCGATGGCTTCCCCAGAACCATTCCTCAGGCTCAGTTGTTGGACGAACACTTGCAGGAACTAGACGACGCAATCGATCTAGTCCTTTATCTGCAATGTCCCCAGGAAGAGCTGGTCAAACGACTGCTTAAGCGGGCGACGATCGAATGCCGAGCGGATGACAACGCGGACGCCATCTCGGCTCGCCTGAATATTTTTCGTACCACGACTTCCCCGCTGCTTGATTACTACGAACGGCACGGGATCCTGCGGACCATCGACGGGACACTCTCTCCAGTAGAAGTAACCGCTCAAATCCGAGGGCACATTACCCATTCCTCCGTCGATCCAAAGCGACAATCGCAATGAGGATTGATCGATGAGATGTCCTTTCTGTAAACGTGACAACGACCGGGTTATCGATACCCGGGCGATGGAAGATGGATTCATGATCCGGCGACGCCGGAGCTGTGGTTCCTGCCATCGACGGTTCACGACCTACGAACGGCTGGAAGAACTAAGCCTACGCGTCGTCAAACGGGACGAGAGCCGGCAGCCGTTCGATCGGGAAAAGATCCGTCGCGGGATCGAAAGGGCTTGCTGGAAACGGCCCGTCAGCACCGAGCGTATCGAATTGGTGGTGGAGGAAATCGAGAGCGAGGTCCTTCTGCGCAATTCCCAGGAAATCCTCTGTCAGGAGATCGGGGAAATCACCCTCCGCCGGCTGCGGCCGATCGACGAAGTCGCCTACGTTCGGTTCGCTAGCGTCTATCGAGATTTCGCAAATGTCCAAGATTTCTTCCGCGCGATCGAATCCATTCATGGGTAGAACCTGTTAGTTCACCGATGCTTGGCCGGAAATCCCCTCGTGGGGGGCACTCTGCGACCGGAATCGGGACCTGATCAAAACCAACGCATGGATCGCCCGCTTTGCGAAATATCGCAAGAACATGTGATCTGCAACTTACGAATGGCTGTGCAGGAGATAGTCGAGCACGGACGGGAATTTCCGTTCAGGAGGTTTTGCCTCGATGCGAGAAAAGGAAAGGGTTCCACACCGCTTTCCGGTCTCGCGGTCACCGACCGTGATCGAGCTCTTTCGGCGTATCGCTCGCTGGGGGAACTTACTAAACTTCCAATTCCCCCTAACCTTTCATTATTTAGTTTTGTCATGGCAACTTCTACGAAATCCGGCTCGAAGTCGACTGCTGGAGACGCAACCGATCAAGCAGCACAAAAGCGCTACCAGCGTTCCGTTGCCGGGCTCCGCGAATCGGTCGAATCGGTTTGCGTCGCCATTATCCTGGCGTTGCTCTTTCGCGGCTTCGTAGCGGAAGCGTTTGTGATTCCCACCGGTTCGATGGCTCCGACCCTGATGGGAGCCCATAAAGACCTTTTCTGCGAAGAGTGTGGATACAATTTCCGGGTTGGCGCTAGTGTCGAAAACCTGGATCCACAAACCTACGGCGGGCAAATGGGCCATTCCCAAGATGTTGTCGCCGGACGTTGCCCGATCTGTCGGAAACAGAACATCCTCAGCCTTCAAGCCGAAGCAAATGATGCCACTTTTAGCGGCGACCGAATTTTGGTTAGTAAGTTTGCGTACGCGATCCAAGAGCCGAAACGATGGGATGTGATCGTTTTCAAATATCCGGGCAACCCAAAACAGAACTACATCAAACGACTGGTTGGTCTTCCTGAAGAAACATTGCGAGTCGACCGCGGCGACATCTATACCCGTCCACTGGGCTCGGATGTTTTCTCGATCGCTCGGAAACCAGACTACAAGGTGATGCCAACGGCTCATATCGTTTACGATTCGGCCTACCAGGCGACCGACTTGTTAGAGGCAGGCTTCCCTAGTCGCCTGCAACCATGGCGTCTGGATGCGACCGAACCACCAACCGATTCGTGGCAGATCGAGCAATCGAAAGAGGGCCTGACGGCAACGGTACAGGCGAATGACAAACTGGAGTGGTTGCGATACTTCCACAACGTCCTGTCCGATGTACAGAGAGCCCAACTAGATGATGGCGGGGAAATTACCGGTTCCCCATATCACAGCACAGCGATCACCGATTTCTATCAATACGATTCTTACGTTACCGCCAATCGTGGCGAAGTCCGCGGGCCCAACGGTTTCAGTTTAGGTTACAGCGACGGGGTGCTTCCTCGCGGTTCGTCAGATAACGGTCTATTGAGAGGCGGACTGCACTGGGTTGGCGACCTGACGTTTGAAGTCGATTTGGAAACGGATGCGAATGTCAAAGAAGCGGTCTTACAGATCGTCGAAGCGGGCGTTCATTATCGATGCACAATCGATCTAACCTCGGGAACCGCGACCCTTTCGATTGATGGTAGCGAACCCTATACATTCGACGATGGGGAAAAAAATCGCACAGCGACCACATCCGTCCTCGCAGGGCAGAGCCACACTTTGCGGTTTTCCAACATCGACAATCAGCTACGTCTTTGGGTCGATGGTTCTTCCATTGAATTTGATCGCTTGGCGACCTTTGACCCAGCCACTTATGGCAGCTCCTTCGAAGACCGTCCCCACACATCTTCCGCCGATCCACTAGACGCAGCCCCTGTCGGAATCGCCGTTGCCGGGGGAACCGCCACGGTCGACGGATTTCGGCTGTACCGCGACCAGTACTACATCGCCAGTCGTGGTGGCATGAAGATGAACGACTATGAAAGCTCGCCGAGCACAAATCAAATCCATCGCATTATGGACGAACCACAATTGTGGGCCGAAACCAATCTGTTCAGCCAACGGCGGATCATCGAATTCGAACTAGAGGCCGATCAGTTCTTTCCGATGGGCGACAACAGCCCGGAAAGCAAAGACGCCCGCAGCTGGGTCTCCTATCAATTCCCACCGGTCCCCGATGAAGACGCTTATAAATTTGCCAGAAGCCACTTTGTGCCACGTGATCTATTGGTCGGCAAAGCGTTGCTGGTCTTCTGGCCCCATCCTTGGAACCGCCCTGTCCCGTTTACTCCGAATGTCAAACGGATCAAATTGATTCGATAAGTAAGGTAAAGCAGGATGCACGAACCGATTCTTCAAGCAGTCAATTTACAAAAAACATATGGCCGCCGGCGCGTTGTCGATGGCGTTAGTTTGCACGTCGGCGAAGCGGAGATTGTTGGTTTACTGGGGCCCAACGGGGCGGGTAAATCGACAAGCTTCCGGATGATTTGTGGCATGGTCGAACCGGACCGTGGACGCGTATTTCTAAGCGGCCAAGACGTCACCGACTGGCCGATGTTCCGGCGAGCCCGCGACGGAGCCATGGGATACCTGCCACAGGAACCCAGCGTCTTTCGCAAATTGACCGTCGAGCAAAACATTTCATCGCTGTTCGAACTGCTGGGCGTCGGCCGCAAAGAACGCAACATGCGGACCGATCAGCTGCTGGAAGAGTTCAACATCACCCACATCCGCCGGAGCCGGGCGTCCGGGCTATCCGGTGGAGAACGACGACGATTAGAAATTGCCCGTTGCCTGGTATCACAACCACGGATCGTGATGCTGGACGAACCCTTTGCGGGAATCGATCCGGTAACGGTGCAATCGATCCAAGGCGTGATCCACCAATTAAGAGACGCCGGGATTGCCGTTTTAATCACCGACCATGCGGCTCGCGAAATCTTGGGAACCGTCGATCGCTGTTATGTGATCAGCAAAGGACAGGTATTGATCGACGGCAGTCCGGATGAAGTCAAACGCCATCCGCAAGTCCGCGAAGAATACCTGGGAGACATGGATGGCGCAGCGACTCGGCAGGCACCAGCGCCCACGGTCCCGGCGCCTCATTTCAACGTCAATACTCCAGCAACTGAAACGCGTCAAACACCACCTAGCCCAGCCCCAACCGTTCGCCGGCGCATTACCGACGTGTAGCCTGGCCAGAAATCTGCCGCAGCTTTCGAATCCTCAGCCCCCCTTTCTCGCTGGTGCATTCGCAGCGACGTAAGTTCTGCCGGTTCGATTTGCACGGGATCCTCTCTCCTTAACCGACTCGCTCTCCCATTCGGGCCGCGATATTTTTCAGCGTCTCACTTGCGTCGTTCTCTGCCAGCCGACACTGAAGCAAATGCAACTTCGAGCGATCATCCCATGCGACGGTCAAGGCGGATTCGAATTCTTTTTCCGTCGTGCAAAGCGTCCCTCGGGCACCTCCGTAGATCTCTGGTAACCGAGCGTAATTCCAAGGTTGAATTTCGTTGTACTTCCATTCACCTGGGTGCAGGTACCGTTCGGTTCCGTACCCATGGTTATCCAACAGGATCACAATCGGGGCAGCGCCCATCCGAATCAGAGTCGACATTTCTTGGCCGGTCATCTGAAAGGCGCCGTCGCCAACCAGAATCACAATTCGATGGTCGCTCTTCGCGACCGCTGCCCCCAAGCCGGCAGGGATTCCAAACCCCATCGACGTGTAATAGGCGGGGCTAAGAAATTCACCTCGATCATGGGTTACCAGTTCCGTTGCCGCAAACAAACAGTCCCCCACGTCCGCGATGACGACGGTCTGAGGATCGAGATAACGGTTTAGCAGCGACATCATGCGGCTGGTTCGCAGCGGTTCATTCGGCTGGACTTCGATCGCTTTCATTCTTCTTAGCGCGCGCAGTGGATCCGGAACCTGGCGAGTGGTAGGAGACAAATCCTCCGCGATCAAGGCTTGTAAAAACGGCTCAAGCGGAACGTCGTGGAAGTAGTGATGCGAGATCCGAAGTTGCTCACTGGTTGCCAACACGCACTGGTCCGGTTTTAGATTCGCCGTAAAAATTCCCATATTGATGTCGGTCAAAAAAGTCCCCAGCATCAAGATCAGGTCACTCTCCTCGACATATTGAGTGATTTCGGGATGCCCGATCGCCCCTTCGTACAAACCGACGAACAAGGGATGTTGTTCACTAACGACACTCTTTCCAAGGATCGTCGCTGCGATGGGAATCCGCGTCGCCTCGGCCAGCGCCAACAACGAATCCTGCAAACCGAAACGGTGGATTTCGACTCCCGCCAAAATCAGCGGGCGTTCTGCTTTCTGCAGTCGCTGGACCACTTCGCGAATCGCTTCGTCAAGCGCCTGCGGATGGGTTTCCACAGGGGGCCGGTGAGAAGCATGATTCATCGGTGGGACGACATGCACCATGTCTCGAGGCAATTCGATATAGACGGGGCGTTTATACCGATCGGCTGCCTCAAGCGCCTGATCGATCAAAGCAAACGCTTCCAGAGGATCCGACAATTCCACCGCACAGATGGTCAGTTTTTCAAAAACCTCCAATTGAGTGCGAAAGTCTCGGACTTTGTGATGCAGTAAAGTTCCGTGCTGACGTTCGTTCATTCCCGGCGAACCGCTAATCACAACGACGGGTGATTTTTCAGCGAACGCCCCCGCAATGCTGTTCGCGACACTAAATCCCCCCACACAGTAGGTTACGCAGACCGCCCCGATTCCATTCAGACGGGCATACGCATCGGCGGCAAACCCTGCACAGTCCTCACGGGTACAGCCAACGACGTTTAAATCACTCTGTTCCAGCTGCCCATAAAAAGAAAGGACGTAATCTCCCGGGATCCCGAAGATGTCTCGAATACCGTAGTCCTGCAAGCGTTGGATAAGGTATTGGCCTATCGTTGGATTCGCTGTCGGTTGTCGGACGCCATTCATTCGGAATTCCTCCAAAAACGCATCGAGAAAAGATACAGGCAAGGGGCAACATCCATTACTATTATGGCAGCTTCGGTCACTCAACCGGCCCTTGACGTCCATTTGCTTCATTCTTTTTGCCTCATCAGCGGAGCCCTTGTTTTGAATCCTCTGCGTTTCACCTTGCTCAGTCTGTCCGCTCTCTTGTTTATTGGCTGCGGTTCGTCCTCCTCCACAGTGTCGGATTCAACCGCGGACGGCATGCGGCGTATCGCTGTCATCCCGAAAGGAACCAGTCACGAATTCTGGAAATCGGTTCACTTCGGAGCCCAAAAGGCTGCTGACGAAGCAGGGAACGTCGAAATTATTTGGCGTGGACCTGTTGTCGAAAGCGACACCGGCAGCCAAATCGAAACGGTCAAGAACATGATCACGATGAACGTTGACGGAATCGTGCTTGCCCCTAATCAAAAAGGAGGCCTGGTCGACGCGGTCGAGGAATCGATCGCCGAAGGAATCCCGGTCGTCATTTTTGACAGCGGGCTGGATGAAGGGCCCGAAATCATCAGCTACGTCGCAACCGACAATTACCACGGTGGCAAACTGGCTGCCCAACAGATGGCAAAATCGATCAACGAAAAAGGGAACGTGATTCTGCTTCGCTATCTACCTGGCAGCGAGAGTACCGAACAGCGCGAAGAAGGCTTTCTTGCCGGCCTGGAAGACTTCCCAGAAATCAAAGTCGTCTCGTCAGATCAGTATGCGGGAGAAAGTGCCACCACGGCCAAACAGATGGCTGATCAATTGCTGCAACAACATGGCAAAGACCTCGCCGGAATCTTTGCAGTCTGTGAACCAAACGCAAACGGAACATTAGAAGCCCTGCGAAACGCAGGGCTGAATGGCAAAGTCAAACTTGTCGCGTTTGATACAAGCGATGCCCTGATCGAAGCGATGTCGGATGGGTCTTGCAGCGGCGTCGTTCTTCAGGACCCCATCGCGATGGGCTACCAAGCGGTGAAAGCAATCTTAGCCGAACTGGACGGCAAGCCGACCGAAGCGGTCATCAATACCGGTGAACATGTTGCGACCCCTGAAAACATGAAGGAGCCAGAGATCCAATCATTGCTTAAACCCAAAATCCTAGAATAAGCATTGGATGATCCCTCAGTCTTTCAGCGAGGAAGTTGTTAAATAAATGTCCACGGAGCTACTTCAAGTATCGAACGTATGCAAGCGGTTTGGCCCGACCGAGGCGCTTCGCAATGTTTCACTAACGGTACGCGCTGGGGAAGTCTTAGCGTTGATCGGTGAAAACGGAGCCGGTAAAAGCACTTTGTTAAAAGTGCTGAGTGGTGCTCACTTTGCCGACCGTGGACAGATGAAAATCGACGGCAAGGATTTTCGACCTGCGGGACCTGCCGACGCGCGACGCCAAGGCGTCGGAATGATCTACCAGGAACTGAACCTAGCACCCGAGCTGAGCGTTGAAGATAACCTTCAACTGGGGCAGGGCGGTTTCGGACTGTTGCTGCGACATCGCGACCGTCCTCAAGTCCGCGAAGCCTTACAGACGGTCGGCCTGAGCGACCTAGATCCCCGAGCCATTGTCGGCGAACAATCCGTTGCCACGCAGCAACTGGTCGAAATCGCGCGTGCTTTGGTCAGCAACGCCCGGATCATTCTGTTTGATGAACCGACCAGTTCCCTTCCCCAAGCGGATGTTGCCCGCTTATTCGATATCATTCGCAAGCTGAAAGATCGTGGAATCGGCATCGTTTACATCAGCCATTTTTTGGAAGAGGTTCGCGATATCACGGACACTTATTCGGTACTACGTGATGGACAAAACGTCGGTGACGGATCAATCAACGACATTTCTGATGATCAAATTGTTTCTTTAATGGTCGGTCGCGACGTGAAGGAGCTTTATCCGGCAGTGCCTCATTCGGTCGCTGAACCGTGGATCGAAATCCAAGAATTATCCGGCAACCCAACTCCTCAAAACGTTTCTCTGCAACTGCATCGCGGTGAAGTCTTTGGCGTGGCGGGGTTGGTGGGAGCCGGTAGAACCGAATTGCTGCGGACCCTTTTTGGATTGGATTCGACCGATAAAGGGAAGATCCTGGTCCATCAAAGAGTCGTAGGCAATTCCGTCAGAGCTAGACGTGCCGCCGGATTCGGATTCCTCTCTGAAGATCGCAAAGGCGAAGGGCTGGCTCAAGATTTATCGATTCTTGAAAACATTACGCTGGGTGCCCTGCAACCCTACTCCTGCTGGGGATGGCTGAATTTGCGAAAGCGACACCGCTCGGCGACCGAGTGGATGAAACGGATGGAAGTGAAAGCAGCTTCCGCCACTCAGCCGGTCTCCCAACTATCCGGCGGAAACCAACAGAAGGTTGCGCTGGCAAGAATCTTGCACCAAGGAGCTGAGCTGCTACTACTAGACGAACCGACCAAAGGGATCGATGTTGGCACAAAAGCCGAGATCTACCGAATGATTGGCAACCTTGCCGCGGAAGGAAAAACCGTCGTCTTCGTCAGTTCCTATCTTCCGGAATTACTTGCTGTCTGCGACAGGATTGGCGTGATGGCACGTGGCGAAGTCCGCGAGGTTCGCGATGCCGCGGACTGGACGGCAGACGAAATCATGACCACTGCCGTTGCCCTTGGCACCGATACGATTTAGACAAAGAAGACTATGTTTCGACTGATAAAAAAATGGGGCGGCGCGATGGGCCCCTTTGTGGCACTGATCGTCATTTACGTTCTGTTCGTTCTGGCGGACCGGATGTGGAGTGAAGGTTATTTTCTGTCCTGGCGAAATCTGCGCGTGATGATGAGCAGCGCCGCGTTGATTGCCGTCCCCGCTTGCGGAATGACAATCATCATCATCGCAGGAGGAATCGATCTATCGGCAGGGACCGCGTTGACGTTGTCCGGGACGGTCCTCGCCCTGCAACTGAAGAATTCGGAAGTGGCCGCTGCAGATCCAGGGTTTGCGATGGTCATGGGGACCGCCCTGGCGGCGACCATTTTTGCAGGATGCCTATGTGGTTTAGCCAACGGTCTTCTGATCAGCCTGACCCGAGTCGTTCCCTTCATTGTGACCCTGGGAACAATGACCATCTTTTTGGGGATCGGGCAGATCTTGTCCGATTCTTCGACGGTCTATGCGCCGAAGGAGAACATTCCCGAATGGCTTAAATACCTTTGCTACACCGGTTCCGATCCCAGCCACTACCTGATTCCGGGACTGCTAATTCCCAGCAGTGTGATTATCGCGGGGCTGTTGGCGCTTGGGGTGGGGTTGATGATGCGGTATTCGGTGTTCGGGCGAAACATTTTTGCGATTGGATCAAGCGAATCAACCGCCAGATTATGCGGAATCAATGTTCCCGCAATGACCGTATCGGTCTACGCCTTGGCCGGTTTGTTTGTGGCACTTGGGGGACTGCTCTATTTTGCGGATGTCAAAAACGGGAACCCGACCGATGGCACCGGCAAGGAACTGGAGATCATCGCGGCGGTCGTGCTAGGGGGAGGCAGCCTTAGTGGTGGACGGGGGTCGATCTGGGGATCGATGATCGGGGCATTGATCATTACCGTCATCCGGAGCGGTTGTAGCCAACTGGCGATTCCCAACACCTACACCCATATCATCATCGGTGGGATCATCATTATCGCCGTGATCGTCGACCAACTTCGACACGGTTCACCGGAATGGTTGTTCCACATGATGAAAAAGAAAAGCGTTTAAAAGCCGGCCGTCCGAGCGTTTTTGGCAATCGGATGTGGCGATCGGATGTGGCGAGCAATGGAGCAGACATTTACTCCGACGCAAGCATCCGGTCCAGTGCTTTTAAAGCGACGGGGAAGGGGGTTGAACCGCTGTTCACCTGACGCCACCAATCTTGCAGGACGAGGGTTGTCGCGGGCGCGGCCCCCTGCTGCCAGAGGTCCAAAGTCCGTTGGATCGGCAATTCTCCCGGCGGCACAAGGTCCAGATTCTGCCCCGCCTGTAGCACGATTGGAATCAGACCGAGGGCGGCGACAACCGGCAGGTGTGTCGCTTCGACCATCCGGTTCGCGCCCCCTTGTCCAATCCCCAAACGGGCGACCAGCCAGGCGATTCGCAACAGTTCGGGGACTTGAGGATCGACGTTGGTCAGCATCGCTTCGACCCAGATCGCTTGATGCTGAAAATCGACATAACCGCCTCCGCCACTGACCGGCTGCACCAGTCGAATCTCCACCTTCTTAGGCAACAGATCGGCATGCGTTTGTTGGCCGATTTGCACTAACATCCCACGTCCTCGTTCATCCCAAGCCGTTTGCAGGGGACGTCCGCGAAGAGGCAACTGTTCGGCTAACTTCGGAAACCGTTCATTATAGGCAAGTCGAATTTCGGTCAGTTTACCGGCGACCGCACGTGCCAAGGTATCGAGTGCCAGAGGGGAACAACCGGCGGCGGCCAGCGCTTGCTCGCACCGCTTCGGGTCGTCGGAATCTTCAAATCCGGCCGCGATCAAAGCTTCCCAAAACGTCGTCAGTTCCAGGTCCGTCGAACCGATTTGGCTGTTGATATCGGTAACGGGCCCGATCAGAAGGGCATCGACCTCCGGATCGCTGATCGGCCGGTTCAGGGCAACAGCACCCGCGGCATAAAGCACGCTGCCTGGGGCACTATGGGTCCACTTGATCGTCGTCATGTCACGCTTGTGTAAAGGCCTGCTTAGGCGCTGGGTTGATTGTCGTTCATATGCTGCTGGATCCAACTTTCCAATTCATCAAAGTCGACCGGAGGCAGCTTGGAAAGATCAGGGCGCAGCGCTTTCGCCCCTTTGATGTAAACATGTTGAATGTCCTGTTGCGCCCGATCGGTATTCCAGAGGATCATGACCCGAATACAGTTGGGCAAAGATCCTGGGACCGCAACTTCGTAGCTGCAGAGCAGGGGGACGTCGTTCCAACCCAATTGGCGGGCTGCCAACGCGGGAAATTCGGCATCCAGTTCTTTCGTGACCGTGAACGTGACGCTGGCGACATCACGCGGTTGGATCGAATTGCGGCGGACCACCAAAGCCAACAGTTGACGCGTCGCGGTCAGAATCTCATCGCGATCGTTGGCTGAAACCGTTGTCGCGCCACGGACTCCGCGACACATCCAGCGCCTTTCCGGCGAGGGTTCGTTTTGAACAGACATTCTTAGGAAAATTCAGTACGTTTAAGGCCGAACTGGCAAATCGGCCACAGGAACTTGATTGCCGAGCGGCATTTGACGATAGACTACTATAAGCCACGTCCCGTCATGACGTAGCCCCCCGCACCGTCTGTTTTGGCTGCGGAACTTGCCCATTTCGAATCTCCTTCATGAAGAGCCCTTTCATGGCCAATCATTCTCGACACCAAGAGAAGATTATCAAGAACTACTACAAGAACCGCGATGCGATTGCATTGCAAAAATCGCAGGAATTGGTGACTGAATTATTTTTAAGCGAAGGCAAGAAACGAGAATCGGTCTGGAAACGGCTTGCGGGACACCTGGAAAAAGCAGGGCTGCCAGCCGACCGAGTCGCCTATTTGCAAGAAAAAGACGACCCGACCCTGGTCGCAAACGAATTGGCAAAACTAACCTAATCGACGGACCAGTCGCCTGATTTGCCACCCGCTTTAGCCACGACGCGGATCGATTCCAGCTCCATTCGGCGATCGACCGATTTACACATGTCGTACAGCGTTAGACCAGCGATCGACGCTCCCGTCATCGCTTCCATCTCAATCCCAGTTTTCGCGGTCGTGCGGACCGTCACCTGACAGCGAAGTCTCGCTTCGGTGGCCGTTGGTTCCTCGAAGGGTTCGAAGGTGACATCCACCCCTTCGATCGGGATCGCATGGCACAGCGGAATCAGACTGGCGGTCTGCTTGCAGCCCATGATCGCCGCCAAACGTGCGACCGCCAAAACGTCTCCTTTGCGATGCGTACCGGCCTGAATCATTTCCATCGTCTTCGGTTGCATGAGGACGATCGTCTCGGCGGTTGCGGTTCGGACGGTCACCGCTTTCTCGCTGACATCGACCATCCGTGCCTGCCCATCGGGACCGAAGTGGTTGCTTGCCATATTTCTTAGCCTCCCACATATTTTGCGTAGATTGAACGGGCAATCGCTAGATCTTCCGTACCACCGACCACCGCTCGTCCGTCGCGAAAGAGCGTCAAAGATTGGTCCTGCGGAAGGTGCAAACGGATAAAAAACGCGTTGCGGTCCAGCGAGCCAATGTTCAGCCAAGCCTTCTGCATACGGTCAAAATCGATGCGGTGGTTTGGCGAATTTCCCTGCGGATGGATCTGCACCGCGTTGCGTCCACAGAGGACCGCACTTTGATCCGCCACCGCAGACATCGTCCCATGCAAGAAATCTCGCTTGCCCTGTTTGCAAGCAGGGCAGTTGTCATCTGCAATATTTAGCGTGCGAATGCGGTTTCGCCACATATCAAGCGAGAGGACTTCCGATGCGTCCGCCGACGTCGCTTCGTCCTGTTCACCAACGGCCGAATCGTGACTTAGAAAACGGATTGCCCGCATCGCCTGCAAACTGGCAATGGTATGCGTTGCGGCTCCAATCACTCCGGCGGTGTCACATGTTTGAACGGTCGAAGGGTCGGGTGGCGAAGGGATCAAGCAACGAAAACAGGGCGATCCCCGGCCTGTGAAAAATGCGACTTGCCCGGTGGCCCCCACACACCCGCCGTGAACCCAAGGGGTCTTTGTTTCCAGCGAATAATCATTCAGCAGAAACCGAACTCCAAAGTTGTCGGTGCCATCAATCACAAGGTCCGCACCGGAAAGCAACGCTGCAATATTGTCGGCTCGGACATCGACCAGATGCGGTTCGATGACGATCTGAGAATTGATCGCTCGCAGGCGTTCTGTCGCCGCATCCACCTTGGCACGGCCCGCTTCGGCATCCGCTTCATTGAACAAACTCTGGCGTTGCAGGTTGGTCAACTCCACCGTGTCGCGGTCGATCAAATGAAGCCGGCCGACGCCCGCTCGAGCCAATATTTCAGCCGCAACCGTTCCCAGGGCACCACACCCCAGCACCGCAACATGGGATTCCAGCAGTCGGCGTTGACCACTTTCCCCCACCAGAGCGAATCGCCGCTGGCGGTCATAACGATCGGGGTTACGCATAATCAACAGAAAAAAGGAAGGCTTAAACAACGGTTAAAAAACCGCTTCGCTGTCTGTTCAAAGCTTACCTGCCGACAAGCCCATTGCCCATAGAACGCTCGATTGGACTTTTCAGATCGATCTAGAAACCTGCACCCCGTATTGCTATCATGGTGCGATCGTACCCCCCTTCTCCTTCTCTTATCGCTAAAGTCTTTCGACTGGAATTTCATTATGGACCAACAACTAAACAACGGTGACGCAGCTGCAGGAATTGTGGGCGCAATCTGCGGCCTAGTTATCTTCGTTATTTATATTGCTGTGCTGATCTTGGTGATCGCGGGCATGTGGAAGGTTTTTGTCAAAGCTGGCAAACCTGGCTGGGCAGCAATCGTGCCGATCTACAACATCATTGTCCTGCTTGAAATCGCCAAACGACCTCTGTGGTGGGTTGTTTTGTTTTTCATCCCGTTGGTGAATTTCATCATCGCCATTTTGGTCAGCCTGGATGTCGCCAAATACTTCGGCAAGAGTCAGGCTTTTGGACTGGGACTTGCCTTCCTGGGGCCGATTTTCTTTCCGATCCTTGGCTTTGGCGATGCACGATACCTCGGAAATAGCCAGCAAGCGCCTCCTCCGACCTCCTTCTAAATCCTTTCCGGAAGGCTCTTAGAAAAAGCCACTCGGCCGCAAACATGCGGTCTTCGAGTGGCGTGGAGAAATCGAACTCACGCTCCGGTTGAAATCAGCGGCTTATAAAATCGCAGATGGATTTCCCGGGGTGCGTGAAGCGAGTGCCGCCTCTTTGCCGCCTCGCCCCCTGGATCAAATCCGTCAGCGAATGCAATATTGGCATGCGATCGAAAAGAACGATAACGCCAAGTGACAAGAATCGCATTCCTCAATGACTGGCAAAGATCCTAAGAAATGCCCTACTGCTTAATCAGTTTAGGATCCAATCTAGGCAATCGTCTGACGCTATTGTCCGAGGGGGCACTGCGACTGTCGCAGCATCCAGAAATCAAAAATTTCCGGGCCAGCCGATTATTTACGACGCCTCCGATCGGCGGTCCAGGCGGTCAAGAACCGTTTCTAAATGCGGTGGCTGCTTTCCAGACAGACGCTTCGGTACGCGAAGTTTTAAATTGGCTGCAGCAGATCGAAACGGAACTGGGGCGGACGCGAAAGATCCGCTGGGATGCTCGATCGATCGACTTGGACGTCGTCCTGTACGGTGATTTAACGGGCGGCGGATCCGACCTGATCGTTCCCCATCCCCGCTACACCGCCCGTATGTTTGTCTTGAAACCTGCATGCGACGTTGTTCCCGAATGGAAAGACCCACGATTCGGCTGGTCGATTCAACGCATGGTCGACCACCTACAGGCCGCCCCGCCGTCGTTGGCTCTTGTCGGTGGAGACCTAGAAACACGCAATCGCATCTGCAACAGGGTTGCCAAAAAGCTTCAGATTCAGTCGCTCCCAGCCTCGGCGTTGTCCGAATCGGTACCCGATGAAGAGGATTTACCAAACGCGGTTTTCGCCCCGACTCCGGACAGTCTTCACACAACCGACTGGTCGTCGGCGGGGCTCAACCGTGCAGACGAAGGTTGGAACGCACCATCCGACCGACCATGGATCGCAGCCTCCCTACCGAAACTTCCATCCCGGCAGGAACTACCTGCCGACGAACCCGAACGAACCTGGCGCCCCGACTGGCCAAGATTGGTCGTCCGTCTACAGCAAACCGCCGCGGCACATCGCTGGCCAGCGCCCCATCAGATGTGGCCAACCGGCGGCGACTGGCCGGAATATCGGCTGGAAATTGACGACGAAGACTGGGCCGTACAGGAACTGGTCTCTGCCTTCGCTTCCCTGCAGTGCACCATCGAACCAGCGACGAATGACGGAAACTGGTTTCGAGAAACGTAGTGCAAAAGATTGTGACCAATAGTCATGGTCATGGTCATGGAAAATCTTCGTAACGGAACAGGGCGAGCGGATTGTCGATTGAAGCGAAAGCGGAGAAAGATTGTCGCCTTTCGCTCGGGACCTGAAATCTATAAACGAAGGGTCTGCAGCCGTTGACGAGCCTACATGGGATCGAGTAACCAGGTAGCCCGGAGGGCGGCAGATACTTGCCGGCGGCGTCAGCCGCCGGAGTGGGTATCGCGAAAGGAAAGCCCAGCGGGCGACAGAACCACCCTGGTCTGTCGCCCGCTGGGCTTTCATGCGCACGCTAGGTTTCCGTTGGCTTACGCCAACGGCAAGTATCTGCCGCCCGCTGGGCTGAAAGCACTGCACTCAGACTCGGATGGGCAGGGTTGAAATCGTCACCTATAAGTTTCACGTCCCCCGCGAAAGTAACTTCAAAAGAAGCGTGCTTTCGCGAAACAAAAGGCGACAATCCCTAAATCAACAAACCGCGAACCACTTGACGTCCGTCACGAAAATAACCGCAACAATTTGCCGCGTCGACTTACAGAATCGAACCGGGACGATACTTGGCAGCGTCCGGATACTTTGCCGCGACACTTTCGATTTTTCCCAAAACCTGATCGACTTGGTTTGCCGCATTTCCGATGAACAACGCCGGTGAACCGATGGCCGCACTCAGAGCTGCGGCGTCCATTGGAATCCGATCATCGGCCGCCAGCCGTTCGATAACGTCGTTGTCATCACGCCCGCTATCCCGCATTGCGAGTGCCGCAGCGACGGCATGTTCTTTAATCGCTTCGTGAGCCGTTTCGCGTCCGACGCCCGATTTGACGGCGGCAACCAAAATCTTCGTCGTCGCCAGGAAAGGGAGATAGCGGCGCAGTTCACGCTCGATGACTGCAGGGTAAGCCCCGAAATCCAAAAGAACGGTCAAAAACGTTTCCAACTGACCATCGATGGCGAGAAACGCATCGGGAAGGGCAACGCGGCGCACGACACTACAGCTGACATCCCCTTCGTTCCATTGGTCGCCTAACAGCCCACCGACCATACTCAAATAGCCTCTTAGAATCACGCTAAAACCGTCGATTCGTTCCGCAGACCGAGCGTTCATTTTGTGCGGCATTGCCGACGATCCAACCTGGCCGGGCTTGAACCCTTCCGTTGCCAGTTCCGCGCCTGCCATCAGCCGCAACGTCCGAGCGAAATTAGCTGGCGCCGAGGAAAGCTGCACCAAAGCCGACACCACATCGAAATCCAGAGACCGTGGATAAACCTGCCCGACCGATGTAAAACAGTTGCTGAACCCAAGTTTCTCAGCGATCCGCTGATCCAATGCGGCGAGCTTGGCAGGGTCGCCTTGGAACAGATCCAGCATGTCCTGCTGAGTCCCAACAGGTCCTTTGATTCCGCGAAGCGGATAGCGTTCGAGCAATTGTTCAATCCGCTCCAAACCGATCAACAATTCTTCGGCAATCGAAGCGAAACGTTTGCCGACAGTGGTTACCTGAGCCGGAACATTATGGCTTCGTCCAGCGATCGCCAATTCCCGGTACTCCGCCGCCCGTTCGCCGATCAGAGTCAAAGCAGCAACCGTACGGTCACGGACCAGCGAAAGCGCCGAACGAATTTGCAGCTGTTCGACATTTTCGGTCAGGTCGCGAGAAGTCATTCCTTTATGGATGTGCTCGTGCCCTGCCAATGCATTGAATTCTTCGATTCTCGCTTTGACATCGTGCTTGGTGACGCGTTCGCGGGCGTCGATCGAATCGAGATCGACCTGCGAAAGAACTCGCAAGTAATCGGGAACGACGTCATCGGAAAGAGGGACTCCCAGATCGGACTGCGCCTCCATGACAGCGACCCACAGCTCCCGCTCGAGAACAACTTTATTGGCGGGCGACCAGAGATGAACCATCGCATCGCTGGCGTAGCGAGAAGCAAGGACGTTAGGAAGTTCAACCGACACGAGGGGAGCTCCAGAAAAAGGGGGGAGTCAATAACCGAATGCCAAAGCCACCGCAGGCAGCCGCAAACGACATTTGCGAAGCTAGCAACCTAGCGAGTCGGGCAGAACCCGCCAAGTATTGGCGTTACTTCGCAGCGAACAGAACCTTCTTAAAACCGGCGGATCGCGCGATATCGTAAACCGCGACGGCACGTCCGATCTCGGTCGTTTCGGTGGGGTCCACAATCACCGAAGGATCGGCACTTAGACCAGCGATTTCCGCCAGCTGATCTCGCAGAATCTGTAACGACTGGACCGGTTGCCCGTTCAATTGAAGCGGATTGGGGGAATCGGGCGGAGAGACCAAGATGATTATTTCATCAAAGGCTTCCGGCTGGTTGGTTTGTTGGCCTCGAGCTTCTGCAGCGGCCGTTTGTTCAGCAGCAACCGAACTGGGCAAATCAAATTCGGGCTCATTAAAGCTGCTGGTCCAAAGAAAAAAGACCAACAAGAGAAAAACGACGTCGATCATCGGCGTCATCCGCAGCTCTAAACCACTGTGCCGTCTAGCGGTTGCGACTCGCATTGAATCCTCCACTCGAGCAGCGGCTGAAACGGGGGAGAATTCCAACGAACCCCACCACGGCCAACCCAACGCTTCCGTACTAAAAAACCACCAGCATCGTTACACCGCTAGATGGCTTGCTAAATAGTAGAAAGCAAGGGTGAGTGAGGGGACTCGAACCCCCGACATTCGGAATCACAATCCGACGCTCTAACCAACTGAGCTACACCCACCGTATCGGAGCCCAGAATTTAGCCAAACCGATCCTCGGGGTCAATTAGCGATGGCAGAAATCGGAAACTTTCCTGAAAACCGTTTCGAACAGGAATCGATTTTGCGGGGGTATGGTGCTGCAAACACCGCCTCGGGCCAATCACCAGACAAAAAAACCTTTTTGTGCAGCCACACCGTTTGGCGACAAAAACCAAGTGTTTGACAAGGTACTGGGCCTGTGCCACCGGCCGGTGGGGGACAATAATGAAATCACAAAGCCGGTCTCAATTCCAAAATATTTTTGAAGGGTAGCTGCGATGCGATTAGACGGAAGACGGCAAAGTTCGAACGTGGACGATCGCCGCGGAAAACGAGCGCCCAAAGTAGCCGCCACCGGTGGAATTGGAATTCTGGTCGTGGCGGTCATCGTCATGTTGATGGGAGGGGATCCCGCAAAATTACTAAACAATATTCCGCCGCCAGGCGCCGCCGTTGGCCCCGGCGCCGAACCGGCCCCGTTAAGCGAACGAGAAAAGGCGGCCGGAAATTTCGCGACCGTGATCCTGGCATCCACCGAAGATGTCTGGACTCCGCTATTTGCTGACAGCGGCCAACGATACCAGCCCCCTGAAATGGTCCTCTTTCAAGATCTGGTCAACAGTGGCTGCGGCCAAGCGACCAAAGCGACGGGCCCCTTCTACTGCCCGGCCGATTCCAAGGTTTACCTGGACACTTCGTTCTTTGATCAGATGAGCCAACAACTAGGGGCGTCAGGCGATTTTGCTCAAGCCTACGTGATTGCCCATGAAGTCGGACACCACGTTCAAAACCTTCTCGGGCGAACCGACTGGATGAACCAGCAGCGCGCTCGCCTTAGCGAACGGCAATACAACCAACTTTCGGTTCGCTTAGAACTGCAGGCTGACTACTACGCTGGCGTTTGGGCTCATTACGAACAGAAGCGATTCGGCAGCCTTGAGAAAGGCGATATTGCCGAAGGCCTTAACGCCGCCAACGCGATCGGTGACGACCGTTTGCAAATGCAAGCGACGGGGACCGTTAAACCACACCTCTTCACCCACGGAACCAGCGAACAACGGATTCGCTGGTTTAGCCTTGGTTTAAAAACAGGTGACCTCAGTCAGGCGGACACCTTTGATATGGCTTACGAAGACCTCTAGCGGGGCAGAAACTGTACCGCGTCGATGATCACGTGTCCCGTCGTTCCGGAATTGCTGATCTGAACTTTTCCGGTCTTGTCAAACCGATAGGTTCCGACGGAGTGAAATCCGTTTTCGGATTCCGGCGACTTCCGCTGATCGACTTGCTTTTCGGTTTCGCCGTCGGCGTGAGATACGACCACGGGAACGTTGGAAGCACGGTTTGGATTGGCGGTGTAAGAAACCCGAACCTCATAGCGTCCAGGTTTCAATTCGGAGGTATAGGTCGCCTCCAATTCGCCTTTCCGTTCATTGCCATCGTGCAGGTACCCGTACAACACGTACGGTTTCACCGAACCGCTCGTCTGCCAACCGACCGACAGGGTCGCAGCCGTATCGTCCACGACCGACCCCGGCAATGCCTTGGGAAGCAACCCGGCAGGCGGTTCGTTCTTAATGTCGTATTCCAGCACCTGCTTGTCCTCTAGCAACTGTTTTTTCAATTGCTCGTAGGGAACTTCCTGAACACTTTGCTCGCTATCGATGGCAAGCGCCGCGGCGGTCGCTGCCGACTGACCAAGGATCATGAAGACCGGTTCCATCCGGATCGATCCATAGGCGATGTGCGATGACGAAAGACATACCGGCACTAACAGGTTGGTGCATTGTTCGGACTTGGGAATGATCGCTTCATAGCTGATCTGATACGGTCCGCCGGGGCTGACCTGGATATCCCCTTCATTCCGAGCGTGTCCACTCGCGTCGACGTAACGCTGAATGTTGTGAGAATCCATATTGTAGGATCCCAGACCAATTGATTTAGGAGTCGGTTTTTTCTTGGTTAAATGAAGTTCGGTCATCACGAAATCGCTGACCATCCGGCGAGCTTCACGGACGTAAATCTGGTGCGGCCAGTGGCCACTGGACTGAAATTCGTCCTTGCACAATCCCCACTTCGACATCCGCTCTCGAACGTCCGCAGGGGTCCGCGGGTCGTTGGCCAAAAACCACATCAGTCCCTGCTGATAATCCCGGTGTTCCTGCAAAATTTCTTCGCGGCGTTCGTAACTGGCAGCCGGGTAGTCGTAATTCATCCCGATGTTGTCAGTCGAAAACGCTCCGTGATTATTCGTATCCGTTTTGTGATTTGGTGCGGGATCGAATTTCCGCCAAACCTGACGCCAACCGCCATCGAGGTAGCGTGCCAGCAGTTCGTACTGCATTGGATCGTAATTATCAGGTTTCGGAAAAGGGACACGATTGTCATCGAAATTCGTCAAACACATGCGGTAGCAATAAGCCTGCACGCCATTGTCGCCTTCACCATCCGCGGCAATCGGTTTGTCGTGGATCCGTGGCAACAAACCACTTTGAGGGTCGTCGGGGACAACGTAGGGGCTGACGGCATAATCGAACTGATGTTTTGTCGTACGAACCTTTTGAATGCCGTTTAAGGTTTCGCCATAAACCGAATTGGCTTCGCGGCCGATATGGAAATCGACTTCGGCAGCCGCCATCAGATCACCCTCGTAGGTGGCGTCAATGAAGATTTTCCCTGCATAGACCTGCCCATCCAGCATCCGGATCGAAACGATCTGTGTTCCTTCCTTTTTGACGCCCGATTCACGGTCCAGCCAGGAATCACGATAAACGGGAACCTGGGCTTCGGCGATCATCGCTTCGTAAGCCGCTTCGGCGACGTGCGGTTCGAACACCCACATCGCATCCTGGTCAGCACTGTAGCGGCTGTACTCGCTCGCTTTTTGTTGTCGCCAAGCCGACGGCTGATCGTAGTGAGCCTTCAATTTTTGATAGAATTCGCGTGCAAACCCACCAACGGCCGATTTCTTCCCGCTGTCCGTCCACCCCAGCCCACTGCTGGTCAATCCACCCAAATGGAGATCGGGACAGACAATCACCGAAGTCTTGCCCATCCGCTTGGCTTGAATCGCCGCCGCGACGCCCGCGGAAGTTCCTCCGTAAACCACAACGTCGTAATTCCGAACCGGTGGGGCCGCCATCGCGTGCGAGGAAACAAATGCGACGGCCAGCGCCCACAGTCCGATTCGACAGACCCTTTGCTTCCAGAAATTCACTTCAGCGCCGTGACTGGCTTTTAGGTCGCGACTGTGTGATATCAGTTTTTTCATCGGTGGATTCGTAACCATGGTGAGAGACATTACGGTCAGGTATTGAACATTGTAGCCAAAAACAGCTGCAATCGTTGTTGGCAATTGCCAGCAAAATCAGTCATACTAAGGGCATGAATATCCCGCCTAAAACCCTGTCAATGTTATTAGCCCTCCTTATTTGTTTTGTAATATTTGGGGGGCTAACCGCATTCGCCGGCTCACCTTCGCCCATTTCGCCCGAAGAGGCAAAATTCTTCGAAGTGGAGGTTCGCCCTTTGCTTGCCGAAAAGTGTTTTTCTTGCCACGGCGAAGAGAAACAGCGTGGAGACCTGCGTCTGGACACGCTTGGTGGCCATTTGGCGGGGGGCGAATCGGGAGCGGCCGTGGTCCCGGGGAAAATTGACGAAAGTCTGCTGATTGAAGCCGTCCGCTACGAAGGCTTCGAAATGCCACCTTCCGGGAAATTGCCGGACAAGCAAATTAAAATCCTTGAGCGTTGGGTTTCGCTTGGAGCCCCTTGGCCGGGCGCCGATCCGTCGGCCCCCGTTCGGACAGACAAACCCAAACTAACCGAAGAAGATCGCCAGTGGTGGGCGTTCCAGCCGCTGACCAACCCGCCGGTCCCGACAGTTGTCGAAATCCCCACTCCCGCCACTCAGGGGAGCGACCAGGCGGCCGCTTCGTATCGCATCGAGGACTGGAGCAAAAATCCGATCGACGCGTTCATATTACAAAAACAGCAAGCCGCCAATCTATCGCCAGCGCCTCCGGCCGATCGTGCGGCGTTGCTTCGCCGGCTGTCGTATGATCTGACCGGACTTCCTCCCACGCCCGAGCAGGTCCAAGAATTCATCGAAGACAGTTCGCCGGACGCATACCCCAAACTTGTCGAGCGGCTGCTTGATTCGCCCCAGTATGGTGAACGTTGGGCACGGCACTGGTTGGATCTGGTCCGATACGCCGACAGCGATGGCTACCGAGCCGATTTCTACCGTCCCGATGCGTGGCAATATCGCGACTACGTGATCCGCTCGCTGAACGAAGACAAACCGTACGACCGTTTTGTCACCGAACAGATCGCCGGAGACGAAATGTACCCGGACGATCCCGACGCATTGATCGCAACGGGATACCTGCGGCACTGGATTTACGAATACAACAGCCGCGATGCTCGTGGTCAGTGGGACCTGATCATGAACGACATCACCGACACCACCGGGGATGTTTTTCTAGGAATGGGCATGCAGTGTGCACGGTGCCACGATCACAAATTCGATCCGATTTTGCAGCGTGACTATTTTCGCTTGCGAGCGGTCTTTGCCGCGGTCCTTCCCAAAGATGGGACCGTGGTTGCTTCCCCAGAAGAGCTTGCCGAACACGCAAAACAACAAGCCATTTGGGAAAAGAAAACCGCCTCGATCCAAGCAAAAATCGACAAAATCGAAGCCCCCTACCGCGTGAGTGCGGCCAAACGAGCGATCATCAAATTCCCCGCGGACGTTCAGTTGATCATGGACAAAACAAGCGAAGAACGCTCGCCCTACGAACACCAGATCCATGAACTGGTGCACCGCCAGGTTTTGTTTGAATACAGCCGCTTGGAATCACGCCTCAAGAAAGAAGACAAGACTGCAGTTCTGGAACTGAAGAAACAACTTGGCAAAATGAAGGCGGAGAAACCGAAGCCACTACCGACCGCGATGACGATCGAGGATCTAGGGACCGAAGCCCCGCCGGTCTTGATTCCCAAACGCTCCAAAGATCCGGTTGAACCGGGCGTCCTGACGATCCTTGATCCTTCGCCGCTCGATTACACCCCCAATACAGAACTTCAGTCGACAGGTCGACGGACCGCCTTCGCAAAATGGCTAACGCAACCCGATAACCCGCTATCGACTCGCGTCATCGTCAATCGCATCTGGCAATACCACTTCAGCCGGGGACTTGCTCCAAATTCAAGTGATTTCGGTCGCTTAGGCGGTCCTCCCAGCCATCCCGAATTACTCGACTGGCTGACGACGCAGTTCGTCGCAAACGGTTGGAGCTTTAAGTGGCTTCACCGTCAGATTGTGCTGTCGGAAACCTATCGGCAATCCTCCTCACATCCTCAGATGCAGGCGTTTCAGGAAATCGACCCGCATAATGAACGGTACTGGCGAGGCAACGTTCTTCGCTTGGACGCCGAGCAGATTCGCGATTCGGTTTTGATGGTCAGTGGACGTTTGGATGAACGAGCCGGCGGCCCCAGCACGCTTTCCGATGTCCCACGACGCAGTATCTACACCCGCGTGATGCGGAACGCTCGCGATCCACTGATGGATGTCTTTGACCTGCCGCAGTTCTTCAGTAGTGAATCCTCACGAAATCGGACGACCACCCCCATCCAGTCTTTGTTGTTAATCAACAGCCCCATCTATCTGCAACATGCGACCGCGTTTGCCAGTCGCATCCGCAAAGCCGAGCAGAACCCGAGCGAACGTGTTCGGCTGGCCTGGCGATTGATCAGCGGCCGGGAACCAACCACCGACGAACTGGAAGCGTCCCTGTCGTTCCTCAAAGAACAGCAAAAGCGACTGGAAGCCGATGATACGGAATCCACGTCGACATTGGTGGCCGCTCGCCTGCCTTACCGCGATGGTCAAGCGGTTGCATTGATGGACCAAAAGGATCTGTTACTGCCACGTCGCAGCAACGATCCCGAACTGGACATGAAAAACATGACCATCGAAACATTCTTCCAGATACGCAGCGTTTATACCTCGGGAATGGTTCGTCCACTGATGGCCAAATGGAGTCCCAACAGTAAGCAGCCGGGATGGTCGTTTGGAGTTTCTGGCGAAGGGTCGCGTCGAAAACCAAGGACACTGATCCTGCACATGTGGGGCGAGAAAGTTTCCGGCGATTTTGGTGAGGCTGCGGTCTTTTCGGACCAAGACGTGAAACTGGATACACCCTACTTCGTTGCCGCAGCGTTTCAGCCAGCAACCAAAGACTCCAAAGGGACCGTGACCTTCTACCTGAAGGATCTTTCCAACGAAGAAGAGCCTATGAACATCGCCGTGATCGAACACGACATTGTCGGCGGCCTGGGCAATTCGGAACCACTGACGATCGGCGGTCGGACCAACGGGAAAGGAGGCCGGTTTGATGGCCTGATCGACGACGTGCGGATTTCGGACACAACCCTCAACAAAGAGCAGCTCATGCTGTTTGCCCCCAATCCACTCCCTGCAACGGTTGCCTACTGGAAATTCGAGGCCCAGCCCGGCGTCCTGAAAGACAGCACTAATAATAAATTTGACCTGGAAACCAGCGTCAGTGACTCAGGACAAGGCACCCCCGCCGACGCCGCGTTGATCGACTTTTGTCATTCGCTGCTGAACTCCAATGAGTTTCTCTACGTTCGTTAGCCACGCTATCGAACGCGAAACCGGTCACTTTTCAGAACAAACGATTCATAAAGCGAGGAAACATCATGGCAAAACCAATCATCGAAATCCCAACGTCTCGGCGGGCCTTCCTAACTCAAAGCGGCGCGGGGTTCGGAGCGGTCGCATTGGCAGGCATGATGGCGGGACCAAAGGTTCAAGCGGCTGCACCTGGGATCAACGTCGCCGACCTGAACCGAGCCGCTCGCAGCCCGCATTTTACGCCTCGAGCGAAACGGGTCATCTTCCTTTTCATGGAAGGCGGCCCCAGCCATATCGACATGTTTGACCCCAAGCCGCTACTGAACAAATTGCATGGGAAACAGCTTCCCGATAGTTTCGGCGAAGTGATTACGGCGATGGGTGAATCCCGCTCTCCTTTGCTGGAATCCAAACGAAAATGGAAGCAGCACGGACAGGCGGGTACTTGGGTGTCCGACTGGTTGCCCCATACGGCCGAATGTGTCGATGACATGGCGGTGATCCGATCCTGCTGGTCCGAAGGGATTAACCATTCCTCGGGTGTCTGCCAAATGAATACCTGCTCGATCCTCGGTGGACGGCCGTCGCTGGGCAGCTGGGTTAGTTATGGCCTGGGGAGCGAGAATGCTGACCTACCCAATTTTGTGGTCATGCAGGACACGCGTTCCTCCGTCGTCAATGGACCACGAAACTGGGGCGCCGGTTTCATGCCAGCCCTGTACCAAGGGGTCCGCTTTAGCGAGGGAAGTCAACCGATCCCCAACCTGACGGCGCCCGAAGGGTTCACCGACCGCAGACAGATGGGGAAACTTAATTTCTTAAACCAAATCAATCAGCAGTTCGCCGACCGACACCCCGAGCAATCGGAACTGGAAGCGAGAATCGCCAGCTATGAAATGGGATTCCGCATGCAGGCCGAAGCACCTCAAGCGATCGACCTGTCTCAGGAGACTGCAGAAACCGAAAAAATGTATGGGATGGATCAGCCAGAAACGGCGAAATTCGGCAAAATGTGCTTGCTGGCTCGGCGATTGTCCGAAAGTGGAGTCCGGTTCGTCCAGCTTTACCATGGAGCGGGCAGCAAGTGGGATTCACACTCCAACATCGAACGCAACCATTCGAAACTGTGCAAACAGACCGACCAACCAGTCGCCGCTTTATTGAAAGATCTTAAACAACGTGGCTTGTTGGACGAAACCTTGGTAGTTTGGGGAGGTGAATTTGGTCGTACGCCAATGTCCGAAGCGGGCAATGGTCGGGATCACAATCCAACCGGCTACACAATGTGGATGGCGGGAGGAGGTGTTCGTGGAGGTCAAACGATCGGGGCGACAGACGATTTAGGGCTGCATGCTGTCGAAGATCGGTTGCACATCCATGACCTACACGCCTCCATCTTGCATTTGCTTGGGTTGAGCAATATGGAACTGACCTATATTCATAAAGGGCGGCCAGAACGTCCAACCATCAATGAAGGGGCATTCTGCGAGAAACTTGTCTGATGCCTAAAGTTCTTTTGGGACAGGAGTATCGCTTGTGGATATCGAGATATTGGTTGTCAAAGCGGGTAAGCAGTATTTTGGCTTCCCCGCTTCGATTGTCGGTGAAGTACTGCGGGCAGTGAAACTGACTCCCTTCCCGGAAGCCCCCGACCCTATCGAAGGGCTGCTGAATCTGCGAGGCGAACTGGTTCCCGTCGTATCGTTGAATCAGTTGATCGACCAAACCGTCACTCCGGTTTCTGCGGAGGAACATTTCGTCGTCGTAAGATTATCGAACCAGTCGCTTGCCCTGCGAGTGACAAAAGCAATCGATTTGGTTCCCTTAAGGTTTGATGCTCTAAATCGCGATTCCGAGCCTCCGGAACCGGAATCGGATGACAAAAGAGTGGCAGGTTTTAGCACTCCATGCGAACATGCCTCCTGGATAACCGGCGTGGCCAAGACCGAATACGGACTTGTCTATCTGACCGACCCTGAGGCGATCTTATCGGCGGAGCAGTTTGCTTGCCTGCATGAGAAACTGGCCGATCGTGCCGCGACACAGGAACCCCGATAGTGCACCTAACCTGGGCGGATTCAACTTACAGCCGCATTCTCCGTTTGATCCATGATCAAAGTGGGCTGGAATTCCGTCCGGAACAACAGGCGTCGGTGACCACCGCCGCCGTAAAAATCATGCAGCAAATGGGAATCGAACAAGCCGAACACCTCCCCGCAGCCCTGCTTGCCGACCAGGATTCGATGACCGCTTTCATCGAACAGCTAACCATTGGCGAAACCTTCTTCTTTCGCGAACCCAAACATTTTGAATTTATCCGCGACGAGGTTTTTGCTGAAATCATTCCCGAAAGGAGCGTACACCGTCCGATGCGGATCTGGTCCGCTGCCTGCTCGAGCGGCGAGGAAGCCTATTCATTAGCGATGCTTCTGGCACAGCAGGGACTGGAGGACCGGGCACGAATCCTGGCCACGGATATTTCCCACGATGCCTTGCAGCGGGCTCGACTTGGTAGGTACCGAAAGTGGTCTTTGCGAGGCGAGGCCGAAAAACGGACCAGCCGGTTTCTCTCCCAGGAGGGCGACCAGTACGTCGTCGACCCGAATCTTGCAAAACAAATTCGTTTCCAATTTCTCAACCTGGCGACCAGCCCCTACCCCGATGTCGGAAATGGGACGGCACAACAGGATTTGATTTTATGCCGAAACGTCCTGATCTATTTCTCTCCATCGATGATCAAGATGGTGACCCGGCGATTGGTCGAATGCCTAGCGGACGGCGGGGTCCTGATCACCGCGTCGGGCGATCCGCCACTCGACAGAGATCTTCCTGTCGAACTGATATCGAACGACAGAGGATTTTTCTATCGAAGCCTGGGTGTGAAGCATGACAACACGCTTACCAAACCGAGCCGCTTCTTCAGTCCCGAAACCACGCCGCTCTGGAATCCGCAGCCGCCAATCGATCCGGTTCCTCCGGTTCCTACGGCAAATCCGATCAATCCTGCTCAATCCGCCCCCTCACCGGATCCAAACGTCTCCTCTGCCGCCGCTTCTAACAAGCAATCATTGGCCAGCTATCTTCGCGATTTAAAATTGCTGGCGACTCAAGATGTAGCTCAAGCTTTAAAGCAATTTCCCCAAGCAATTGCCGAGCACGCGTTGTCCCCCGAGCTACATTATCGATATGCCCTCTTGTTGTTTCATTCCGGTCGTACCGAAGATGCCTTTTATTCGGTGCAACGGGCCGTATTTTTGGACCGATCGTTAGTCGATCCCCAATTTTTGCTCGGGACGATTCAACAGCGACGAGGGAACCACGCGGCAGCATGGCGCCAGTTCCGTAATGCTCGAGACTTATCTCGAGAACTTGGCAAGGACGCGATACTACCGTTTAGCGAAGGAACGGCTGCCGAAATGATGGAAACGGCACAGCGTCAGATGGATCAGATCGAAGTCACACACCCCATTTGACCCCGAGACCCCGGAAGGCTGCTAGATGGTTTTTGATCCTCGTCAGCCCGACATTCAATCCCGGGAAGAAGCGATCCTGGCGGCGCGAGCGGACCGGCTTGCCCAGGTTCCCGCAGCCGCGGCGAATCCAAAGGACATTTTGGAATTTGTCCATTTTTTAATCGCGGATCAACGGTTTGCCATCGCAACTCAATTCGTGAACGAAGTCATGCGAATGCCTTCGATCACCCCTATCCCCGCGGTCCCGGCCCACTTCACCGGACTGACCAACCTGCGTGGCAACGTGGTTTTGGTCGTCGATCTGGCAAAATTAATTGGCGTCCCGTGGCCTCCCAAATCCGACTGGAGACTGCTTGTCCTGGGAACCGAATCGCCCTCGCTAGCGGTCGTAGTAGACGAGGTCGACGAAGTTCAAAGCCTCCACCGCCACGACCTACTTCCCTTTCACTGCAGTCCATCGGTTTTCCGAGACCGGACGCTAGGCTGTACTCCGGACGGACGTATCGTTCTGGATGGCATGAAATTACTGCAGTGGGACAAACTACAAATCGACGAAATCGAATAGGTGCTCTCGCGAGAATCCGACATGGGAATTAAGAATCGCCTCAGCCAGCTGTCGCTCCGTCTGCAGATCACGATTGCAACTTGTATTATCATTTTGACATCGCTTGCGTTCATGGGTTACCTGGCTTTCCAGCAAAGCCGCAAGATCGTCACAGAGATGACGCTCAGCCGCATGATGGCGCAAACCAACGAGATCGCCAGCAGCATGCAGCACACTCTGGATGTGACGCGAGCCGATGCGTTGAACATGGCCAGCTTTCCCGTGATCGCCGGGATTGTGCGAGCCCGCGATAACCAGGAAACCCCTGGTGCCGATCCGACTGCAGAAGGGACCGACACCGCGTTTTGGCTGGACAAATTGAAACAGGTCTTGGCGGCCCAAATGAACTTGGCCAAAGAACGTTCGGCCTGCATCCTCTACGATCAGAATGGCGACGAGGTGTTCCAAATGATCCGGACACCGGCAGGTCCTCGGCAACAGACCAACATCGGCACCAACGTTCAGAACGAAGCTTTTTTTGTAGCCGCCTCGGGTCTCCAGACAGGAAAAGTTTACCTATCGCCGACCTATCAAGACCCGGAAACGGGGAACGCGTTGATCCGGTGTTGCACCCCCTATTTCTCCGCCCCAACCAGCGTTTCGGCACCCGCATTTCGCGGAGTGTACTGCATTGTTTTGAACGCCACCGAGGTCTTCACGCGAGCCGCCACCAGTGCCAGCGACGGGGAAGACACAGCAGACCAAGAATTGGTGATTGAAATCGCCGACGAAAAAATGCGGTTCCTTTACGCGAACCCCAATAGTGATGTCGCTCCTTTTAGTGCCGATCGATTTGATCTTCGGCGAAAGTTTCGCGGCAACCTATTAAAAGAATCCGATTCGTCGGGACGGTATAACCGTGAACATGACTCGCACCAAGCCTACATCCCTGCCAACAAGTTGTCCCGGTCGGAACCGTTGGTCGTCACCCATCGGCGGATCTATTTCAACGCCCCCGAAGACTACAGTCGCTACTGGGTCGTGGCCGTTAGCGAGGACGCGGTTTCGGCGCTGGGATCCTTGCGTCGACTAGCGGCTGGGTTCCTATGGATTGGATTGGCGGTTTTGGCTTTGGCCGCTGCACTGACCTATTTCCTCTCGCGACGAATCACTTCCACGTTGACCAACCTGTCGGTGATCGCCGATGCCATTGCTGGAGGCGACTTGCAGTGCGAACTGCCAAGCAACAAAGGACTGGGCGAAGTCGCGACTCTCAGTTCCTCGTTCGGCCGCATGACCGATAATCTGCGGACGACCATCACACGTCTGAGTGCCGATGAAGCTCGGACACAAGCCATTCTCGATTCGGCTGCGGATGCTTTGTTCACGCTCGATCCGCAAGGCACGATCCTCTCATGCAACTCCGCGACGGCCGGAATTTTCGGATATCTAAAAGAAGAAATCGTTGGTCAAAACGTCAGTCGACTCTCCGCATTCCTGGCACATTCGGATGACCGCAAAGACGATGTGATCCTGCAACCGGGAGAGGTCCGTCTGCTTGGTGAAGAATTGCAGGTCGAAGGACGTCGACGTGACGGTTCCCACTTCCCGCTTGCGGTTCGAATCGCCGAGATGAACTACCAGGGGGAACTGCTGTTTATCGTGACGGCCCAGGATATTACGCGCCGAGTCGAAAACGAACAGCAACGCGAAAAATTGTTCAAATCGATCCGCAATGCGGTGCAAAAACTGGCCAATGCCAGTCAACAGATCCTCACCCAGACCTCCGATCAAGCCACGGGCACACAGGAACAAGCTGCGACGGTCGCCGAAGTCGTAGCGACCACCGAACAGATCGCCCAAAGTGCGCAGCAGGCTGCGCAGCGAGCCAACGAGGTCGCTCAGTCCGCACGCCACACCGACGAAGTCGGGACCGCCGGTCGTAACGCGATCGATGGAGCGGTCAATTCGATGGAAAATGTGAAACAGCAAGTCGAATCGATCGCCCAGAACATGCTGATGCTGGCCGAAAGAGCTCAGGCGATCGGCGAAATAACGGCGACGGTCAACGACATCGCTGAACAAACAAACGTCCTCGCCCTCAATGCTGCCGTCGAAGCGGCTCGAGCCGGTGAGCATGGCAAAGGGTTCGCGGTCGTCGCTGCGGAAGTGAAATCGCTGGCAGGCCAGTCGAAGAAAGCGACCGCTCAGGTCCGAACCATCCTGAACGAAATCCAAAAAGCGACCAACGATGCGGTGCTCTCCACCGAACATGGAACGCGAACGGTAGCCGATGCCAACGAAGTTATCACGCAAGCAGGCGAAACCATCAATGCACTCGCCGGCACGCTTGCCGAATCGGTCCGTACCGCGACTCAGATTTCCGCTTCGGCCAATCAACAGGCCGCAGGCGTTCGACAACTGACCGACGGTGTCCGCAACATCGACACGGTGATCAAACACAGCGTCGAATCGATCCGCCAAATCCAAGCTGCTGCAGAAAATCTGAACGGTGTCAGCACCGAACTCGCTTCCTTGACCGAGGGCGATCGTTAGCCCATGGATAGGCAAGAACTAGCACGATTGCTGATGGGAACCTTCTTAGATGAGCTCCAAGAACATGTTGGAGGCCTCAGCAAAGATCTATTGACGCTAGAAAAAAAGCCCTCGCCTGAAGAACGATCCGAAGCGATCGCTCGATTGTTCCGCGCCGCCCATAGCCTGAAAGGGGCTGCCGCCGTCGTCCATGCCGATCCAATTCGTGACGCCTGTCACTCGATGGAAGATCTGTTTAGCGAACTGCGTGAAGGGGAAACCGATCTAAACAAACAACAGACGTCGGTTCTGCTGGCGAGTGTCGACGCCATCGAAGACTACGCGAAACGAATGCGGGCCGGCGATCGTTTGACAGAAGCCCCACTTCACGGACTGTTAAACGATCTGTCCGAACTGTCGATCGAGCAAGAACAAGCCGTTGACCTAGGTGCCACCTCAGCCCCATCTGAAACCCCAGCTGCAGAGAAAGCCCCTGCAGAGAAAACCCCTTCGCAGCAAACAGAGCTCTCGCAAAATCCGTCCGTCGATTCGAACGCTAATCCCTCAGCGACATCGAACGAACCGACCGCCTCCGAACTCGCCCCCGCACAGCAAACCGCCACCTCCCCCGCCGACGTCTCCGCTCCCGCTGCGGGACCGTCGCGCGATATGACTGCCGCAACCATCCGGGTTTCATCACAAAAACTGGATGCCCTGCTAGCCCATAGCGGAGAACTGTTGGTCGCTCGAGGCCGATTTGCTTGCCGCGTCGAGGAAGCTTCGGAATTGCGTGATTCAGCCTATGAACTGCGGAAACAGTGGCGTGAATCCGAAGCATTGTTACGGGAAACCCTCCATCGATTTGAAGACCCGATCGCCGACGATGAAAATCGCCAGCCGCTGCAAGCCTTGTCATTAACGCATGACCGCATTCAAGCATTAACTTCCAAACTAGAATCGCTCGCGGGCGGATTTGACAACGACGTCCGGCACCTGAAGCAAACGTGCCAAGTCCTTGATGACGAAATTTACAATGTCCGAATGCTCCCTTTTGCGGCAGCATGTAGCGGCCTGGAACGGGTCGTGCGTGATATTGCCAGTTCCTCCAATAAACAAATCCACCTGGACCTGCAATTTGACGGCGTTGAAGTCGATCGCTCCGTCCTGGAAGGCCTGAAGGATCCGTTGATTCACCTGGTTCGCAATGCGGCCGATCATGGAGTCGAAAGCAGCCCTGAACGGATCGCAGCGGGTAAAAATCCCGAAGCAAACATCGTGATCTCGGCATCGCTGCGAGGCGGGCAGGTGGAGGTGGTGGTCCGTGACGACGGGCGTGGCTTTGACCTCGAAAAGATCCGCGCAACGGCAACACGGCACGGGATCGATATCCCCGATGCCCCGCACGAGCAAGCTCGGCTGGTATTCGCAGCAGGTTTTTCGACCGCTCCGATGGTGACCGACCTATCCGGCCGCGGGGTCGGACTGGATGTCGTACAAAACCAAATCGAATCACTGCATGGGTCTGTCGACGTCCAATTCACCGAGGGGCAAGGAACGAAATTCACGCTACTGGTTCCACTTACGCTGACGACCATCCGGGCGTTGTTGGTGGAAACGCATCAGCAACAGTTCGCGATCCCGACGCCCGTCATCGAACAGGTGATTCGCTTTGATGCCAGCGACCTAAAAATGGTCGGCGGCAACGAAGTCTTCATTCGAAATCGCAAACCCACACGTCTGGTCGCCCTGAGAACCGCTTTGGGACTGACGCCACCGCCTCCCCCTGGAAATGCTAAGCGTCTGGCCGTAATCCTTGCCGTCGGCGAACATCGCGTCGCCCTGGCCGTTGACGAAATCCATAGCGAACAGGAGGTCTTGGTGAAAAACCTGGGGGCTCGCGTCCGGCGTCTTCGTCATTTTTCCGGCTGCACACTGCTCCCTTCTGGGCAGGTTGCCTTGGTCATCAATGCAACCAATGTCACGCGAACCGCATTGGGAATAAAAACGCGTTCCGTGGTAAACTCTGCCAGCGGCCTGCAGCTCTCTCCGCCCAAAAGAGTGCTGGTTGTCGAAGATTCAGTCACCACGCGAACATTGATGGTCAACATTTTCCAGACAGCCGGTTTCGATGTTGCCGGAGCCACCGATGGTGAAAACGCCCTTCAAATCCTTCAGGAACAGTCGTTTGACTTGATTGTCAGTGATGTCGACATGCCCAAAATGGACGGGTTCACATTAACCGATAGGGTCCGGAAACAGCCCTCGCATTCCGAGGTTCCGGTTATCTTGGTAACCGCCCGAGGAAGCGATCACGACAAGCAACGTGGCATCGACGTTGGGGCGAACGCTTATATTGAAAAAGGAAGTTTTGATCAGCAAATTTTACTTAAGACCGCTCACCAGTTGCTTTAGAGATTTTGAAAGATGCCTCGAATACTAATTGCTGATGATTCTCCGACCGCACGAGAGATGTTGGCTGCGATTTTGCAGTCGGACGCGGACATTGAGGTCGTTGGCTTCGCAACAAACGGTAGGCAGGCGATTTCCGAAACAATGCGGCTAAAACCGGACTTGATCACCATGGATATCAACATGCCTGATCTGGATGGTTTTCAAGCCACCAAGGAAATCATGATCGAATGTCCAACCCCGATCGTGATCATTTCGGCAAGCCTAAAAGCGAGGGAAATCAAATGCAGCATGCAAGCGTTGCAGGCAGGTGCCCTGACGGTCCTGAGCAAACCAACGGGCGTCTTTCACGCAGATTTTCAACACCAGGCGGCTGAAATCATTCAGCACGTGAAAGCCCTTGCCGATGTCGTTGTGATCCGGCACCACCGTACGCGTGAGACCCCGTCGGCGGCAGTACCGGCCATTGAAGCCGAAGTGCAACGGGTTGCGGAACAGCGAACCGGGGCGGAAATCCCCTGCATTGGGATCGTCGCGTCGACCGGAGGACCACCGGCATTAGCGACTTTACTGCGAGGGCTGACGCCGGATTTCCCTGCAAGTATCGTGGTCGTCCAACACATCGTGGGGGCATTTGCCGACGGTTTTGTGCATTGGCTGAATAGCGTTTCGCCGCTGACGGTCAAAACGGCGATCGACCGCGAACCTCTTGAACCGGGTGTCGTTTTTATTGCCCCCCATGGTCGACACGTTGGAGTCGATCCCCATTCACGTATCGAATTGTCCGACGGCGATGCAATCGGTGGCTTCCGACCAGCCGGAGACCACCTTTTTAACACCTTGGCGATGTCCCGCCCTGAATCTTCCCTGGCAATCATCATGACAGGAATGGGACAAGATGGAGTCGATGGGATTGTTGCCATGCACGCCGCTGGTGGGCATACGGTCGCTCAAGACGAAGAGAGCTGCATCATTTACGGGATGCCTCGAGCGGCTGTTGAACGAAATGCCATCGATGTAAGCCTAGCGGTGGACGAAATTCCAGTCTATTTAACCCGTTGGGCGGTTCGAACTGGATCGGCGATTCAACAGGGCTTAAAATAGCCTCTTCGGTCAATGCTGAATCCCGCCTAAAAAATCAGCGTTCCAATTCAACTTGGTTTCCCTCCTTAGATGCCTCAGAAAAAAACCATGATTCAGTCTTCCCTTTCCAAATGCCTTACTGTTTTTCTTCTTTGTGGATGGCTAGCGACAGCCAGCACGTCCGCCTTGATCGCAGAAGACTCCACAGAAGCTCCCGCCGATCCGGCTCCGGAACAAGCCGAAACCAGCCAGTGGGTCACCTCGGTCACCAGCATTGGCAAAACAGGCGATATCGCGGTGGCTACGGCCCAAGGACTGTTGCTGCGAGAGGGTGCCGTCGCCCTTGGCAAATCCGATGCGTCCGATCGAGCGGTTGCCTACAATCAGCCCGCCAGCGTATGGGCTGTCGCAGCAAGCCCTGACGGAAGCCAACTGGCCAGCACCGATTACCGTGGCAATCTGGTCATCCGCAATTTGAAAGACAGCAAGGATCAAGTCCACGAAGGAGCTTTTGAACGTTGGACACGAGCCTTGGCATTTTCGCCAGATGGCAAGCAACTGATCGCTGGCAACGAAGCTGGCAAAGTCATGATCTGGGATCTGGAACAAAAGAAAATAAGCCATTCCGTGGAATTAGGCCCGCAAGCGGTAATGGACCTGAAACTAGCTCCGCAGGGAGACCACCTTGCCGTTGCCGACGGCAGTGGAAAATTACACCTGCTAAAATTTCCTTCCCTGGAAAGCACCGCGGTCCAGACGGTCTGTGAAGCAGCCCTTTGGTGTGTCGATCGCAGTGGCGATCAATGGATTGTAGGGACCGCCGACAATCGAGTTTTCCGCTGCCCCGACGGGGAAGGGGATTCGGTCGAAATCGCCAAGATGAAAGACTGGGTTTCCGATATCGCGGTCTCCTCCTCAGGCTTGGTCGCCGCAGCGGAACTGAACGGACAGATTCACATCATGACCGCCGACGGAACGATCGTCGCTTCCCCCGAAGCCGCCCCAAGTGGCATCTGGTCCCTCCATTGGCAAAACGGGTCCGAACTATTGGTCGGAACGCGAAAAAATGGACTGCTCTCCATTCGACAATCCTGGGACTGGACAACTCCCAAGGCCAAATAACGCGTCTATCCCGCGAACTTCGGTGCCAATGACCGCCGGGAAAGGGAGATCTAGCGTATAATGAAGGCTGTGATCTCTTGTATCGCCTACGCCGCCTTATTTCACGGAACGGATGGATGACTTCGAAGGAACCGGCAGCGTCTGAGTTGGCTGAAAAACGACCGGCAGGCGGGCGTTATATCGTCCGTTGCGGTGCGATGCGGACCCTCTGCATCCTAAAATCCCAGCAGAACCTGCGGTACGGAGCCCGAGTCATCGGCCGTACACCGCGTGGGGTGGAAATGGGAGAAGTCCTCTGCGAAGCGACGCCCCAGGCAACTTCGCTGCTGGAATCCCCCCCCGAGGGGCAGGTCATGCGGCAGGTTTCCGCAGTCGACGAAAACGAACTGGCCCATTTAAAAACCAAAGCCGAACAAGAGTTCCAGACCTGCAAGAGAGTGATCGCTGAGTGCCAGCTGGAGATGCAGTTGGTCGATGTCGAACACATCTTTGGTGGAGAATTGATCGTCGTCTATTACCTGGCCGAACGTCGGGTCGATTTTCGCCAACTGGTAAAACGCCTCGCTTCAGACTTCCAGACTCGCGTCGAAATGCGACAGATTGGCGTCCGTGATGAAGCTCGATTGCTAGCGGATTACGGAGACTGCGGGAAACCGGTTTGCTGCAACACTCATCTGTCCAAAATGCCGCCCGTTTCAATGAAAATGGCGAAATTGCAAAAGGCGACGCTCGATCCGTCGAAAATTTCGGGAAGATGTGGCCGACTGAAGTGTTGCTTGAGGTACGAGTATGATACATACGAAGAATTGAAGCGAGAATTGCCGCCGATCGGAAGTGAAATCGTCACGGCCGAAGGGCGGGCTAAAGTTCTGGGGCACGAGATTCTTTCTCAACAGATTTTGGCGCAGACAGAAGACCATCGACGTGTCCTAGTAGTGCTGGCAGATGTCCTAAGCGTCTCGAAAAAACCAGCAAAAGTTGCAAAACAAAAGAAACCGCAGGATAAAGACAAATGAGCGCGATTCATGCAATTGCCGAGTTGTTAGACCGGGACCAAAGGTACAAGGTTGAAGCGTACCAGTTCATTCGCGAGGCCCTTGCCTACGCTCATGACGTGCTGAGAATGCACGAATCCGGTCTTCCCGATTCAGACGAAGCCCGACACATCTCCGGACAACAGCTCTGCGAAGCCTGCCGGATTTATGCCCTGGACCAATACGGGTATATGGCTCGCCTAGTCCTCAATCGCTGGGGCCTGCACAGCACCGGCGATTTCGGTGAACTGGTCTACAACCTGATCGACATCGAACAGATGAAAAAAAGTGATTCGGACCGCCGCGAAGATTTTAACGATGCGTACGACTTTGCCACCGCATTTGAACCTCAGTTCACGATGACCTCCAGCGCATCAGACGCTTAAAAATCGCCTAGCGATTTATCTCCAGCGAATACCGCTGTTTCCACGATCAAGGCAAACGAATGCGTTTGCCCTTTCTCGGATCGTTTCTTGTTTTAGCGTGGCAAATTCGCCAGCGGCAAGCAGCCAACAAGCGATGCCCGATGTGCACCGGAGCACACTCTTTATGAAGGCACCGGGGGACACTCCTCGCAAAGGCACCGGAGCATGCTCCTTGCGAAGGCACCGGAGCACAGTCGCCACCGAACCCGCGAAACGTCTCTATCCCTCGGTTAGAAATCTTAACGAGATAACTAACTTCCACGGCAACAAAAAAGTTGACTTGCGGTTCGCCGCACCGTACAACGTGAATTAGCACATTTGAAGTGACGTTCGTCGCTTGCGATTGCTTTTCGCTAACTTTCAGTTGGCGCTTGTCCTTTTCTAATTGGAGCCATGCTATGGCGCTTGCTGCAGATTCTCGTTATCTGAAACGAGGCTTCACACTGGTTGAATTGTTGGTCGTGATTGCGATCATTGGTGTCTTGGTCGGTCTGCTACTACCTGCGGTTCAGGCGGCTCGCGAAGCCGCTCGCCGAATGCAGTGCAGCAACAATATGAAGCAACTAGGTCTTACGTTGCATACATTCCACGATGTGTTTAACGCCTTTCCCAGAGGCGATTCACCGCGTGCCGCAGGCGATGGTTACATGTATGTCCAATCGCACGCGTTGATCTCACTGCTACCCTACATGGAACAGTCAAATCTCAAGGACACGCCAAACGTCTCCACTGACTGGTACGATGCAGCGGCAAGTTCGGATGCAGAGCTAACAGTGGTTCCATCGACGGTCTGCCCATCGGCAACCAACGGACCACGGAACCCTGTTGATTTATGGGGACCTTCGGGCGATGAAATCCATAGCCCCGGCGTTGGTGTGCCTCAATTTGGGGCCATGCACTATGCGTTCTGCAAAGGCATTAATGACTCGTGGGCTGTCGACTGGGATCGCGCCGACCAACAGGCTGCAGGATTCGTTTTGGCCGCCGACGGACGTCGCGGGAAAGGGGCTCGCAAAGGCTACCTGAACGGACCGATCCCGGCTTCGGAAAAAGGAATGTTCAACCGAGCATCCAATACTCGGTTCGCCGAAATTACCGACGGGACAAGCAACACTTTCGCGATTGGGGAAGCAGCAGGCGGCGATGCCTGGCCACTTTGCCGAGGCGTTAACTGCACCGACCCTGTTTTCAATGGGCAACGCTTTCCAGCAAATACCGGCTGGTTGATTGGACAACCGGGCGACGAAGACCAACCCGATGTACTGGGAACCAACGCCTTCGGTTGCACAATGGAACGTTTAAACAAGTGGCCAGTCACCGACAGCTACATGGCGCTTGGCGGCGACCGCGCATCCCAACAGCGGGATACGCGCAGCAGCGCCAACGGCGGCCTAAACAGTACTTCCAATTTCCGCAGCCAACACCCTAGCGGTGGGATGTTCGTGTTCGCCGACGGGGCCGTACGGTTTGTCAGCGAAACCGTCGACATGGTGCTCTATCGGAATAGCTCAACCATCGGTGGCGGCGAAACCAACGGCCTGTAACCCAGGCATCGATCCCAGCCGGTTCCGATAGCAACGATCACCGGCACCTCTTTTCACAACAGTGTCGAAACTCTTTCGACACTGTCTTTAACCTTTTGACATTCAGGAGATTCGTGGATGTTGCGATCTGTTTTTTCAATACTTCTTCTCGTGAGCACTCTTTCGATCATGGGCTGTGGCGGCGATCCCGAACCAACCGCCACGGAACCTCAATCGCCTTCCCAGATGGCGAAAACCGACGATCAAAAAATCGAATATTTGATCGAAATGTTACATCGCAAGAACAGCTTAAAGAAAAATGCGCAAGCAGCTCGCTCACTGGGCAACATGGGGGCAGCCGCTGAATCAGCGATCCCTGAACTGCAGAAAGCCATCAAAACAACAAAGGATGACAAAGTACGTACCGATTCCGAAGCCGCAATCAAAGCAATTCAAGCGGCTGCAAAGCCGGCACCTTAGTTGCCGTAAAAGTCCGACCAACCTTTCCTGGTCGCGATAGGTTCCTTACCGCCCAGCGGACCTATTTTTTCCACGGGCAGAGGGAACGCAGAAATGATGGCAGCGAAGGACCAACCTTCGGCGGAAGCCGAAAAGGACGTCAGTAGGAAACGCATTTTGTCGCTTGACCAGTTCCGTGGCTACACGGTCGCTGGCATGTTGCTGGTCAATTTTTTGGCCAGTTTTGCCGTTTCCCCAGCGGTCCTAAAACATAGTCATGACTACTGCAGTTATGCCGATACGATCATGCCGCAGTTCCTGTTTGCGGTTGGCTTTGCCTTTCGATTGACTTTCGGACGGCGAATCAAGCGTGACGGGGCGACCGCCGCCAATCTAAGAATGGTGCGGCGACTGCTTGGCCTGATGCTGGTATCCGTGGTGATTTATAACGTTTCAGCACGAGCAAGTAATTGGGAAGAACTGGTGGCGCTTGGGCCGGGGGGAATCCTTCCGGAACTGGTAAAACGAAACTGGTTTCAAACACTGATGCACATTGCGGTCACGTCTCTGTGGCTGCTACCGGTGATTGCGGCAGGAACCAAGGTCCGAATCCTCTGGATGACCGGTAGCGCAATACTACACGTGCTGCTTTCCTACTGGTTTAACTTCGAATGGGTAAACACCAGTCCCAATGGAATCGACGGCGGGCCCTTGGCTTTCCTAACCTGGACGATTCCAGCGATGATGGGAACGTTTACCTGCGACCTGATCATTGCCAACATCAACAAGGTGCCACGGAGACGCCTGGCATGCTGGGGACTTTGCTTGGTGGCGGCCGGATATCTGATCTCTTGCGGGACACGTTTCTACGATGTCCCTCCGAACTTGCAGTCGTCCCTCAGCGATTCCAAACTTGCCAGCGACCCTGTCCTGCCAACAGAGGCACAATTCCAGCGTTGGGCATCTGCCAAGCACTGGAGCGACTGGTTTGCAGAGCCCCCCTTTGTGGCTCCACCTGACCAAGAACAACGCAAGTGGAATTACTGGATGATGAGCCAGCGTGGAGGAACGCTCTCCTACATGACCTTCAGTGCAGGAGTGTCGGTGCTGGCTTATCTGCTGTTCTACATGGCCTGCGACCAACGAGGATTCCATTCCTCCTTTCTGCAAACATTTGGCACCAACGCGCTGGCTGCCTATGTCTTGCACGAAATGGTCGGTGAAGCGGTGAAACCTTTTATCCCCAAAGATTCCCCCGGTTGGTATGTCACGTTGGGATTGTTGTTGTTTTTTCTAATCACTTGGACATTTGTTCGCAGCTTAGAGAAACAGAAGATTTTCCTTCGCTTGTAACGCGGCAAGAATTTGTCCACTTCGGAAATCAACATGTCGATTTTGACCGCAGCATCGAAAACATCGTCGAAAAACTCGTCGAAAACATCGTCAGCACCAAACGTTCCGCCAACACCAAACACAGCGGAGGCCTCTCCTTCGCGCGTCGTGTCAATGGACCAGTTTCGCGGCTATGCGGTCGCGGGAATGTTTATTGTCAACTTCCTGGGCGGGTTGGCAGTGACCCATCAGGTGCTCAAGCACAACAACACCCACTTCAGCTGGGCCGATTCGATCATGCCGGGCTTCCTGTTTGCCTGTGGGTTTTCGTTCCGGTTATCGGTACTGAGAAAACTTCCTCAACTGGGACGCGTCGCGGTTTGGACGGCGATCGTCCGCCGCTCCCTAGGCTTGGTGCTACTGTCACTGGTGCTTTACGGACTTGGCAATGAATTCGATTCCTGGCAAGCGATCGATACCGCCGCGGTGCAAAAATTTGTTGCCGAAATGATCAAGGCAGACCTGTGGGAGGTTCTGGCGATCATTGGCGTCGCACAGTTACTGCTGTTACCGATCATTGAAACGTCGCCGAAAGTGCGGCTAGGTATCGCGATCACTCTTTCCTTGCTGCACATCTTCCTTTCGGATTGGTTCAACTATTGGTTTGTCTACGGGCAACCAAACTGGCTGGACGAACTGCTGGGGACCACGGGGCGCCGTGCCTGGGATGGCGGACTGTTTGGGCTTATCAGTTGGTGCGTGGTGATGCTTGCGGGAACGCTAACCTACGACCTGATGACAAGCGCTGCGTCGATTCGACGTGCCGCAACAACCCTTGTTCTTTGGGGGATCGGGTTAATGTCTTTGGGATATGCGGCATCCTGCCTCACGACGCTTTACGATGTCCGCCCAGAAAATTCGATTCCCGTAGCGAATGAGGCGAACGACAAATTTGCCCAATCGCCAGTCGTCCCCCCCTGGGCAAACGCCACCGATCGTTCCTGGCGTTCCCTGCTGGCAGAACCACCGTTTACCGTCCCGGCGGGAACCGAGCAACGAAAACTGAACTACTGGATGATGGATAAACGAGTCGTCACACAAAGCTTTATTTGGTTCTCGACAGGGTTTACCTGTCTGGTTTATGCGATGTTTGTGTTGGCCTGCGACATTGGCAGCATGAGATTCCGCTTGTTTGCCCTGTTTGGACAAAACGCGTTAGTCGCGTATGCGATCCATCACCCGGTTGCGGAAATGGTTCTGCAAATCGTGCCGAAGGATTCACCGGTTTGGTGGGCGACGACCGGTTTGGTTCTATTTTATGCAATCACTTGGATGTTTGTCGTCAGCTTTGTAAAGATGTTCGCGGGGGCGACCAAAAGGGGACCGAAACCTGCAACGGTCGCCGCATAGAGGGCGACCGAAAACCGGTTATGGTTTTATTCCATCAACATCGCCGCCAGATCAGCCATCGTTTTTGCGGTCTCCCGGATCCCGTTCTGAATCCTGGCAGGACGTGACCCGGCCAATCCATGCTGCGATAGCGTGCTCGCTTCGCCCGATAGCTGATCCCAAGTCTTTAGCAGCAAGCCCCCGGTCTCTTGCAGGGCACCTAGGTTTGCATCGTTGGCCAATTGGGAATGCAAGCGACGGGAAAGCTGCAGAAACTGGTCTGAATTCCCCAAAAAGCTACTCGCGAAACTAGCCGGCGTGTAATAACGACGGTACCGCTGAATATCCGCAAACAGATACTCCGCTTCCCCTTCCAGTGCAGCGGCCAACTGAATGGCTTGGGCCCGATCCAATGCCTGGTGCGTTCCAACAATATCCAACAATTCATGGGTGTACTGATTGATCGCAGCCAGATTGTTCGGCTGAACACTTGGTAGCCCGCTGATCTGAGATTCCAAGGCATGCCAGCGACGATCGATATCGTTAACCACTTCACGAAGATGCGCCAAATCGTCGTCCCCTTCATCGGCATGTTTTTTCAAATCATCACTTGCTCGGTACAGTTGCCTTGTATCGGCCAGGATGCGGTTCTGCTGTTCGCGAGGCAAGCGTGCGAGGGCTCGAATCGAAAGCCCATCCATCAGCTGCAAAACTTCAGAGTGAAGCCGATTGGCAATGTGCTGGAAGTACCCCATGTCAGGCGAGGCAGGCATCGACAACAGTGCAAAGACTTCGCTGCCACAGTGGCGGATCCGTTCCAATCGACGATCGATGTACGGGTCATTCAAATCATACAAACGGGCCGAATAGACTCGCCATTCGGTGACAAACTGGTGAAACCGAGGCATGATTTCGCCCAAGCTTCCCTTGGAAACGAACGTCGCTTCTCGCCGTAAACGTTCTTCCAAAATACGGCCGTCCTGAATCAGACGTTCCTGCCCTGGCACCGAACGCATGTACCTTAAATCGTCCAGCAGCACCTCCATATAGGTGGTGCAAGCGACCAATAAGTCCTGCATTCGCTCACGATTGAACTGGGTTTCGATCCCAAGAATCCGGCAAATTTGATTGCTATAGTCATCCAAGGCATCGACGTCTCGTCGCGTCTGGGCCGACAACCCGCTCAAGGATCGCAATGAGAACGAGAGCTGTCGCCAATCGCCGTCCAGTTCCTCATAGTTTCCGATCAGGTTTCGATAATTGGTTTCGGCAGCGGCTTGGCGGGCCAACGCGTCGGCATGAGCTTGCAGGTGCAGGGCAGGGGCAACCAATTCACGAACCCCAGGAATCCGGTTCGACGGCTGCCGAAGCTGGGTAGCCAAATCGCTGGAATGATGCGAAAAACGATCCAGCAAATCCCGCAAAGATTCAAGACGCTTCCGATCTGGCCCTGAATTTGCAGAATTGGGGCGAGGACGCGGAGGAGGCGCATCGGGAAGCCGGTGGGGCGGCGGACCGCTGGGAAGCGGACGATTTGCCGCGTCGGCGGCTCGCCTGCGGGCCGCTTCCTCTTGCTCGCGAGCTCGTTCAAGCTCCGCTTCGACGACCGAGCGAAACAAACCTTCCAGAAGTTGTCCCCGTTGAGCGAAAGCATGAACCGGAGACCAAACCATGGCGCCAGCGACCACGATCAGCACGGCAAGTGAGTGTCGAGACATAGTGAACCGTCGAAGAAGAGAAAGGCTGTATAAGATGACCTGCTACCCCTACAACATCGTATACGACGGGCTCGTGCGGGACAGGGCCGATTCCGTCGGGGGATGTGATTCCCGCTGAGGGAACGCCCCCCTGCTGCTCACTCCGCAATTGCCGTTACCGCATTTTGAAAGACCCGATTCGCAGATGATTACGTTCCCCTGTCAGTGTGGCAACAAGCTTTTCTTTGGAAGTACTCACTGCGTACGCTGCCAGAACCGTGTCCGCATGTGCCCCCTCTGCCGACAGATTACCTCTGCGGGGAAGACGGACGGACCGTGGGCTTGCGGGAATCCAAGCTGTGCCGTCGAACTGCGGGCATGCAAAAACTATTTAAAACACTCCTTCTGCAACCGCGGCGTCGTGCAAGCGGGAAATGAACTCTGCAATTACTGTCAACTGAACCGGGTGCTCCCCGACCTGACCGTCACAGGAAATCTGAAGAAGTGGCGTAAACTTGAGCGGGCCAAGCATCGCGTCCTCTACGACCTAGAAGGTTTAGGGTTCCCGCTCCACGGGCAAAATCCGGAGCTGTATTTTGAATTCAAATCGGGGGCGACCAGCCACGCGCACGGCTGTGTTTCGGTCGATCTAGCGGAAGCCGATAGTGTTCACCGCGAAAAAATTCGCGTGAAATTTCGCGAACCCCATCGAACTCTGGTCGGTCACCTTCGTCACGAACTGGGGCATTACTACTGGGAAGTGGTCGTCGCCTCCAATTGCCTTGAGGATTTCCGTAAAGCCTTTGGGGACGAGAGACAGCCCCGCTATTCGGTTGCCAAAGATGCGTATTATGCCTCCGATACGAACGAGCACTGGCAGCAGGAATTTGTGTCGGAATATGCGACCATGCATCCCTGGGAAGATTTCGCTGAAACGTTCGGAACCTTCTTAGACATTGTCGCACTCCTCAACACGACGCAGCATTTTGGCTGGAGTCAATTTGACCCCCATGATTTCAAATCGATGCTTACCGCTTACCAACGCGTTGGCGTCGCCGCAAACGAAATGAACCGGGACATGGGGATGCTTGATTTGGTCCCGGAAGTTTTCACCCCGCCGGTCGCCCGAAAACTGGAGTTCATCGACCGACTGCGGCGGGGATAATTCAAGATTATTGCCGATTCAATGGTTCTCTGCGGTAAACAAAACTGGCAAACACGATAAAATCGGCCCTTCTCTTTCGCTGCTAATTGTTGATCGGTTTTACCCATGCTTATTCGTCGCGACGAATCCTCGGCGCACGCGTTTGCAGTTCTCGAAAAATTGGCAACCGCTGGCCACACTGCGTTCCTTGCTGGCGGCTGCGTGCGTGACGCACTTCTAGGGATACATCCCAAAGACTTTGATATTGCCACCGATGCTACGCCCACTCGCGTCCAGAAGATTTTCGGTAAAGGACGAACCCTAGCGATCGGAGCTTCTTTTGGGGTCATCAATGTGCTTCCCGACAAGGGGAGCCTTTGCCAGCCTGTGGAAGTCGCAACCTTCCGCAGCGACGGTACGTACTCGGATGGCCGACGCCCAGATTCCGTTCACTTTGGCGATCCCGAACAAGATGCCCTTCGCCGCGACTTTACGATCAACGGAATCTTTTATGATCCGCTGGCCGACAAGGTAATCGATTTTGTTGGCGGCCAAGCCGATTTACAGGAACAAGTGATCCGCGCCATCGGCGACGCCGACCAAAGATTCGCAGAAGACAAACTACGAATGTTGCGAGCCGTCCGCTTCGCGTCGTTGCTGCAATTCCGCTTGCAACCGGCAACCGCTCAAGCCGTTCGACAGTTTGCGCCGCAAATTGACCAAGTCAGCGGGGAACGTATCGGAGCCGAAATGCGGCGCATGCTTGCCAGCCCAAGGGCGAACCATGCGATCAAGGCGTTGGAGGAATTGGAACTCGCCCCCCATCTGCTTCCGACGGCAGCACGCAGCGGGCAAGTTTCCCAGGAGTGGCTGACTTGGTTACAGGCCCGCCGCAATCCCGATACCGCTACGGCGATTGCAATGCTGGGGATCCCCGATCGTCATGCCTACGACCAAAACCAGACAGCCTCCATCATCCAGCAGTTGTTTCATACCTGGAAATTGTCGACTCACGAACGGGACGCCGCCCTGTTCGCTGCGTCGAACTATTCCCACTTCGCGCAAGCCGACAAACTTCCCTGGTCGACCGTCCAACCGCTGCTGGTTCATCGCGACAGCAAGACAGCCCTGGAAGTGGCGGCGGCAAGCCTGCGGGCAACGGACGAACTATCCGGCATCAAAGGAGAAGGAATACGGTTTGTCGAACAACGACTTTCCTGGCCGCAAGAACAATTGGACCCGCCACCTTTGATCGACGGGCAAACGCTGAAGAAATTGGGTTTGCGACCAGGCCCCCGTTTTCGCGAAATTTTGCAGGCGGTGCGGGCAGCTCAGCTAGACGAAGAACTGAATTCCCCCGAAGCGGCGTGCGAGTGGATGCGATCGACGGGGCTCCTTTCCTAGGGTGTCCCACGCTGGACTGTCAAAAATGGTTTGGTGCTGCATTTTGCACTACCCGAGAGATTCCAGGGATGCTTCGGCAAAGGCGATCCGTCGTTTCGAATTAAGCGTCTGACCAAGATTATCCTCCACCCAGGCACGCATTTGCTTGGTTGAAATAGACGACAGACACGTACGCACTGACGAAGCGTCCCAGCGACGAAGCACCATCGGCATCGCCGATACCAAACTGGTCAATCCGCCTTTGCTCTGCTGACCTTCGAGTTGTTTAAATGCGCCGAAACTTGACTCCATGTTTTCGGTTGATAACCAGGCGCGATCTCGCGTGGCTAGCTTCGATTCGTTAGCCAGCACAAATTCGATGAGCGTTTCGATTAATCTGTCACATACTTCACATGCTGGCTGATCTTGGCATTCGTCTTCAAACGCCTTGCGAAGTTTCTTCGCTGTTCCATGAGCGAGCCCTTCTCGGTTGATCAATCGCAGGCCGATCTGAATAACCCTTTGGCATCGACTCCAAATCGACAAGTCCTCCCGATAGCCACGAATCCAACCGAATTTTTCATTGAAGCGTTTTGCTGTGACACCTTGCCGAGACCTCGACCGCGGATGCGACGCTTGGTAGGACAACATCTGTCCCCAACGCAGAACTGGTCCAAGATTCATGAAGCGAGCCTTGGTCTTGAGCGTTGGCGGTGTGAGGTGACACAGCTCGGTCTGTTGTACCGTAGAGCGACTGCGGCCTAACCAGCTCAGATAGCTTTGGAAGCGATCGTTGCTTTTCAAAATTCGCTCCAATGCATTGGCGGCGAAGTGCTTGAAATCACCCAGTACGATGGTTGATCTTTCTGCGTTTTGCAGTACATCCGCACTCTCACGTAGTTCTACCGCCCCGTCGCTAAGCAAGAATTTTGGCGTGCCGTGGATCGCCTGAAGCTCGCGATACACTTGCCGCATGTCGTCGCGTTTCCACTGGATTCCCGGGCGAACGGCCAGTGGTCGAAGTTGTTCACGAGCGAGTGTTTGACCCGGCGGCGGTAAATCTTTGGCCCGGATGGCGAGTACCTGTAAAACCTTCTCTTGTCCGACTTGGTTGGAGTGATCGACCATCCAGATCCAATCGTCAGCCTCCTCCGGAGGTTCCCCGAGAACTGCCACTCCGGCGCGGCACGCCCATGTACGGATGGTTTCTGCCGTGGGGATTTTACTGATGATCCCAAAGGCTTCAAAGACGATTTGAAGAGCGGACACCGCTGGTCGAAAGCCGATACGACGAGCAAGGTTCAAGCACAAGGCGATCGTCGCAGCACCGTATTGATGTCCTGGCAATGGTAGATCGCCCCGAAGCGTTGGAACTCTGTTGCGGCATTGCCGCTGTTGCTCGCATAGTGATTGGATCTCAGCGTGAGCCTCTCGCAGATCGTGCTTCGCTTGGTCGAGGCATCGCTGCTGCTGCTCAAGAGAAGCTCGTAACTGGCGATTTTCTTGTTTGATCCGTTCAGCCCTGACAGCCTGATTATTTCGACTTCGCAGCAATGTGCGTGCGGTTTCATAAAGAGATGAGCTGTACTGACCGAGAGAATTTGTGAATAATGCCATCGCTGTTGCGTTCCTTCGCTTTGGGAGATTTCGTAACCAACCAATACGAAAGTTCGTAGCAGCTTCCAATCCAAATTTTTACCGTGCTTACCAAAACGGCCTTCTTTTTGACGGTCCAGTCCCACGCTCCCCCCTGGACGATGCCGATAAAGGGATGCGGTGGTTGCCATATTTTCTTGTAGCCATGCTTTCTTGTAGCCATGTTTTCTCCCCGAAAAGGCGCGAAAATATCGCGAGACTTTTCTTTCGCGATCCCAGCGTCATCTCTCGTTATAATTCTATTTCAGCTTTTGACCGTTAGCCCCTTTGACGCCTGCTGCTCTTGCCGAGTTTTACCATGCGAACGATGTTGTTTAGTTGCGTTTTTGGCCTCCTGTTTGCCGGACAGGCACTCGCCAAGGAATCGATGAATGTCCTCTTTATCATTTCAGACGACCTGACCTCGACGGCCCTTTCCTGTTATGGCAACACGGTCTGCGAAACGCCAAACATCGATGCATTGGCTGCGGAAGGGACACGTTTTACTCAGGCCTACTGCCAGGGCACCTACTGCGGCCCCTCTCGCGCATCGTTGATGTCGGGATACTATCCCCATGCCACAGGAGTCTTGGGCTACACCAACCCTCGGCCGCAAATCGGCGATCGCCAAACCTGGTCACAGGTATTTAAAGACAACGGATACTACGCCGCTCGCGTGAGCAAAATCTTTCACATGGGGATTCCTGGTGGAGTTCTTATCGGGGGCGATGGACGGGATCACGACGGGGGCAATGGTGCCGACGACGTGCATTCATGGACCGAGCGATTCAATAGCTTGGGCCCCGAATGGAAAGCCAAAGGGGACGGGGAAACTTTGGAGGGAAATCCCGATGGCAAAAGACCTGTCGTCGGCGGCAACACGTTTGTTGTTGTCGAAGCCGATGGGGACGACATGGTCCACTCCGATGGGATGACGGCCGCCAAAGCGGTGGAACTACTGGAAACCAAACGGGACCAACCGTTTTGGCTAGGGGTCGGCTTCGTTCGCCCCCATGTCCCGTTTGTCGCCCCGGCCAATTACTTCCCTCCTTTCAAACCGTACAGCAAACTGGAATTACCAGAACGAGTCGCCGGCGACTGGGACGACACCCCCAAAGCCGGAATCAATTACAAGACCAGTGTCAACATGAAGATGGACGAACGACGACAGCGCAAAGCGATTGGGGGCTACTACGCTTCGGTTGCTTTCATGGACGCTCAAGTCGGCAAAGTAATGACCGCACTGCGTGAATCGGGAGAACTGGACAACACGATCGTGATCTTCACCAGCGACCATGGTTACCATCTTGGCGAGCACGATTTCTGGGCAAAGGTATCCCTTCGCGATGAATCGGCTCAGGTCCCAATGATCATCCGTGTTCCCGGAAAAAAACCGGCTGTCTGCAACAGCTTTGTCGAATTGCTTGATCTCTATCCGACCGTCACGTCGCTCTGTGGATTACCGGTCCCTAATCATGTTCAAGGGAAGGACATCTCACCGATGTTCGACAATCCCGAATATCAAGTTCGCGATGCAGCGTTTAGCGTCGCCCCGATGCGAAAAGGGTTCTTGCTGCGGACCGACCGCTGGTCCTACATCCAGTACAAAGAAGACGCTTCCGGAGGCATCGAGCTGTTCGATATGGACAATGATCCCAAGCAGTTCACGAATCTAGCGAAATCACCAGAACACGCGGACGTGGTCGCGGAGATGAAAAAACGGATGAAAGAAAAGTTGGCCGACGTGCGGAACAACGATTTATAGCCAATCGCCCCGTCTTGCTTTCCATTCGATAAAAAAAGCAAGTCGTTCGGTCGCGGTATCACCGAACGGCTGGACGACTGGATTCACTTATATTTGAACCCAGATCGCCCCCGCTTCTTCTTTAACCGGATAGGTTTCCAGCAGTTTCTGATTGTGGATCGTCTGCTTTCCGGTTGCCAATTCATACTGCCACCCGTGCCAGGGACAGGTCACACAACCGTTGTGAACGGCTCCTTTGGCGATTGGGCCTCCTTGGTGGGCACACATCGCATCGAGAGCGTAAAGCGTCTGCTGCTCGCGGAAGATCGCCAGTACGGCCCCCTCCACAACCACTTCGATCGCCGCGGAGTCCAATAATTCGTGACCTTCGCATGCTCGACGCCATACGGGAGTCTGGGTGGGGGCCGTCATGAATGCTGTAGGGTTTGAGGATGTGCTGGGGGCGGTACAATTCAAATTGTTCCAGTGTAGAAAAATACCCAATCAGGAGGCTGCCATGAACCATCTTGTAATCGATCTCTCCAATTATTTTATAGATCGAGTAGGAAGGAAGATGTTGGTATTGCTTGCAGCAATTTTATTCACCACTAGCTTGAGCGCGCAAGAGGCATCGATGCAGGCACCGAAACCAGTCGCACAGATAGAAGGAATTTCTGAATACAAGCTGGAAAACGGGGTGCGAGTCCTCCTCTTTCCTGATCCTTCCAAGGAACTTGTCACCGTCAACATGACGATCTTCGTCGGTTCACGTCACGAGGGTTACGGGGAAGCCGGAATGGCTCACCTGCTGGAACATATGTTGTTCAAAGGGACCCCCGCGCGTCCCAACATCCCACAATTGCTGCAAGATCGTGGGGCCACGTTCAATGGCACCACCTGGATGGACCGTACCAACTACTACGAAACCCTTCCTGCCACCGAAGAGAATCTTGATTTTGCGATCGCGTTGGAAGCCGACCGCCTGCTGAACAGCAATATCCTAGGTGAAGACCTTGAAAGTGAAATGACGGTCGTTCGCAACGAGTTTGAACGCGGCGAGAACTCCCCTTCGGGCGTACTCATGCAGCGAATTCAATCGGCCGCCTACGACTGGCACAATTACGGTCAATCGACGATCGGCAACCGCAGCGATATCGAACGTGTACCTGTGGTTCGCCTGCGTCGTTTCTACAAAAAATACTACCGCCCCGACAATGTGATGCTGGTGGTTGCCGGCAAGTTCGATACGGAGCGTACCCTGGAAATGATTCAGGAACATTTCGGGTCGCTGACTCGCCCCGAAACGCCGATCGATGGAACCTACACCACGGAACCGGCTCAGGACGGCGAGCGAACCGTTGTATTGCGTCGCGTTGGCGATGTTCCGTGGGTTGGAGCTGCCTACCACATTCCAGGAAGCGCCCACGAAGATTTCGCGGCGATGAAAATTCTGACGTATGTCCTCGGTGATAAACCGAGCGGTCGGCTGTATACCAAACTGGTTGAAACCGGAATGGCCAGCAACGTTTACGCAATGGCCAATGCGTTTCATGACCCTGGCTTGTTCATGACGTTGGTGCAGATTCCGGCCGACGCTTCGATTGAAGCCGTTCGCACCGAGATGCTGGAAATCATCGAAACCGATTTGCAGCAAAACCCGATTACCGACAAAGAAGTCGATCGCGCCCGTCAACAAATCCTAAAAAACCGGGAACTGCAAGCGACCAACAGCGACAAAATCGCAGTCTCCCTTTCGGAGTGGGCAGCACAGGGCGACTGGCGGCTTTACTTCCTCTTCCGCGACCGCATTGAAAACATGACGACCGAAGAAGTTCAGGCGGCTGCCAAGAAATATTTCACTCGCAACAACCGGACCGTGGGTCTGTTTATCCCAAGTGAAAAAAGTGACCGAATCGATATCCCTGCGGCTCCGAATCTATCGGCCGAATTGGCGGATTACAAAGGTCGCGAAGTGATCGAACAAGGCGAAGCCTTTGATCCCGATCCAGCGGTTATCGAACAACGAACCGAACGCGGCACTTTAAGCGGAGACATCCAATACGCGTTTCTCCCCAAAAAGACTCGTGGAGGCAGCGTCAACATGAAACTAACTTTGCGTTTTGGAAACGAAACAAAGTTGGTCGATAAAATTGCCGCCTCGGAACTGCTTGGAATTTTGATGGCCCGTGGGACCACGGACCTAACCTACAGCGAACTGCAGGACCAACTGACCAGTCTACGTGCGGACCTAAGCATTCACTCGGTCCCTGGGCTGTTAACCGTTGACGTCAGCACGACAAAAGAATTTGTGCCCGAAGTCATCGCTTTGGTTGGCAAGGTACTGCGAAGCCCCAGCCTGAGTGCCGACGAACTGGAAGTCCTCCGGCGACAAATCGTCACCAGCCTAGAAGCTTCGCAAAACGAACCTCAGGCACTGGCACCGACGGAAGTCCGAAGAAAGCTGTCTCCGTACTCAAGCGATAACGTCCGCTACGTACGAACCATCCCTGAAGAAATTCAGATGTATAAAGATGTCACCATCAAACAGATTCGGGAACTTTACGAAGGCTACATCGGCAATCACGCAGGCGAAATTGTCATGGTTGGCGACTTTGATCCTGAACAAGCCGCTGAGCAATGGAGCAGCGTTCTTGACGACTGGGCGGTCCCGAATCGCTATGAACGATTCGGCCGACCTGCCCACCCTAAAGTTCCCGGCAGTGTCACTCAGATCGAAACGCCGGACAAATCGAATGCCATGTTGTTCGCTCAACAACAATATGAATTGATGGATGATGACGAACGCTACCCTGCACTGTTGATGGGGAATTTCATCCTAGGTGGGGGTTCGCTAAGCAGCCGCTTGGCCGACCGCGTTCGCCAGCAAGATGGATTGTCCTACACGATTCGCTCGATGGTCTCGGGCCGCAAACGGGATGACCGCACCGACTTTACGCTGTACGCGATCACCAATCCGGAGAACAAAGACAAACTGCTTGTCGCCATCCGGGAAGAAATCGCCAAGGTCCTGGAAGAAGGTGTCACCGAGGATGAATTGGCTCGCGCCAAAAAAGCCTACTTAGATGGCCAGCGAGTCCAACGCACCAACGACAAATCGTTGACATCCACCCTAATGTCCACGATCTTCAATCAGCGGACGATGGACTATTACCAGGAAAATGAAGCGAGCATCGAAGCCCTGACCGTCGACCAGGTGAATGCCGCATTACGCGAATTCATCGACGTCGACAAATTGGTGATCGCCGTTGCGGGCGATTTCCAGAAAGCGGCAGAAGCACCGCAGGCTGAGAAGTAACCGACAGGTGACCGCGTTCGCTACGATAGAGCGGTAGGGGGTGTTCCTATCAATACATTCCCCTACCAACCCTTCGGACGCCAACAGAAGTGGCTAGCCGGCGGAATCAATTCGCTTGCTAGCCATCTGACCTAGGCAAAACAGGACAGCCCTTAAACCGAATTGGGGGGCTGTCAAAAAATCCGCTTGGCCCTTCTGCCGTGCGGCTGGAAAATCGTTTTCTGGGGGCTGGTCACTTCCCGCCAATCGGTTCGGATTCCTTCTCTCTCTGAGCGGGAAACCTTGCCTTTAGGGATCGCTGCCTGATAATAGCCCTAAAAAAGGTTTTTGAATGACACCCCAGGATCCCACACCGCCAATTGGAATTGGCAACCGACGCGCAGCGGAAAAGGTTAAGTCTTTTCCACAGACGCCCGGGATCTATTTGATGAAAGATGTCGCCGGGCGAGTCATCTACGTAGGGAAAGCAAAAAACCTGCGGAGCCGGGCCGGCAGCTATTTTCTGAAGGCAGCGGCCGCCGATTCACGGACCGCCGACTGGGTTGGCGAGATCGCTGACATTGACTTCATGCCTTGCGATAGCGAAGTCGACGCATTGCTGGCGGAAGCTCGTCTGATCAAAGACATTCAGCCGCAGCACAACAAAGACTTGAAGGATGACAAATCCTTCCCGTACCTAATGATCACGACGCACGAAGAATTCCCTCGTGTCGAAGTCACCCGCCAACCAAGAGAAAAAGGGGTCAAACTTTACGGCCCGTTCACCAGTGCGGGCTCCCTGCGAGGTGCCATTCAAGTCCTCCAACGGATCTTCAAATTTCGCACCTGCACGCTCGACATTCACGAAGATGACGAGCGTTGGAAGTGGTTTCGGCCATGCTTATTGGCAAGCATCCAGCAGTGCACCGCCCCCTGCAACCAGCGAATCACCAAGGAAGCCTATCGCCGCGACATCCGGCGTTTACAGACTTTCCTGGATGGCGGCAAGCAAAAATTGCTGAATGAAATGAAAACGGAAATGCTGACCGCAAGTAAAGCCCTCGATTTCGAGCGAGCCGCGGTCCTGCGCGATGAATTAAAGATGTTGGAAAAACTGGATGAGCGTGGCGAACTGGAAACACACGCCCAACCCGAAGTTTTCTACATCGATCCGAAAAAGGGACTGAACGGTCTCCGCAAAGTGCTTGGCCTAAAAGAAACACCGCGTGTGATTGAAGGAGTCGACATCGCTCACTTAGGTGGCGGAGAAACGGTCGCCAGTTTGGTCCAATTCATCGACGGGCTTCCCTTTAAACCGGGCTATCGACGCTACCGAATTAAGGATGTCAAAGGGATTGATGATTACCGAAGTATTCACGAAGTTGTCTCGCGAAGGTTTCGGCGACTGGCGGACGAACAGGAATCTTTCCCAGACATCCTCCTTATCGACGGTGGCAAGGGACAACTGAATGCGGCGATCGCGGCCTTTCGAGACCAACAGATCGAACCGCCAACTTTAATTTCCCTGGCGAAACGGGAAGAAGAGATTTTCCGTCCGGGTGAAAGCGAACCGCTACGACTTAGCAGGTCCGCCTTCGCGCTCCGTTTACTACAATACGTGCGAGACGAATCCCACCGTTTCGCTCAGCACTACCATCATATTTTACGCAACAAAGCCACTTTGGATCGATAGAGGTGATTCCATGCCAAGCCTGATCAAGGACCATGATGAAGTCCCGTTGGTGGTTCATTCCAAAGTGACCGGACCGGTGGAGAACCTGTCGTTCCTCGAGAAATCACTGCTGTTCGCCGAACTTTCAATGGTTTCCTACAACGACGAAGCGGAGGCGACTCGCGCGGCAATCGCGATCGGTTTCCCCGATGTCACTCTGTTTGACAATGACGGTTCACAGGCCTTTCGATTCCGCAACGACAACGATTGCATCATCGCATGCCGGGGTACCGAACCAAACGAATGGAACGACATCCAAGCCGACGTCGACGCGACGGCGGTCTTGGCCGAAACCGTCGGTAAGGTCCATCGCGGTTTTAAGAAAGAGGTGGACGATCTATGGCCGGAACTGGAAACCGCTTTAACCGACAATGATCTTCCACTATGGTTCTGCGGACATTCGTTGGGCGGAGCGATGGCAACCATTTCGGCAGGCCGTTGCTTTCTTTCACATATCGCCTGCAATCCTTCGGCACTGTTTACCTACGGCAGCCCACGAGTCGGTGACAACGCCTACGTCAACTACGTCGAACTGGACCATTACCGCTGGGTCAACAACAACGATATCGTGACGCGAGTCCCACCGGCCTGGTTGGGATACCGACACGCGGGCCAAGAAGTCTACCTGAACCGCAATGGAATAATCCGAAAACTAACCGGAATGCGACGGTTTATGGATCGAGCCAGAGGATTCGCGAGAGGACTGCGGCGTTGGAAGATCGATCACTTTAGCGATCATAGCATCCACAATTACATCGATGCCATCTTACCCGCCGCACAAGAAGATGCATCGGATCGTCGTCATGGCGAAGCAGCCACAAAGGCGGACGAACTAGCGATGCCCGCTCCCGAACCCAAGGGCGAACCGACAGACTCCGAAGAAGCCGTTCGTTAGCACCGGCTTGGTCGGCCGATGTTTAGAATTTACCGTTCCCCTCGGCCTCGCGTTGATTTCGTGGAATGCTGTTTTTTTGGGGACGTGCGATTTATAAGTTGACGATTTCCGTTCAGGCTGCTCTTGTTTGTTTCCGCCGGGCTCGTCCCGGTCGGTACAACAACTGGCAGCTACCTGAATGCCTCCCCCCATTCGATCCCTCTCCGCCAGCGTGATTCGAGGCCCCAAGATTTGCGTCGACACCAATGCCCAACGGCTTGTCGATTTAGTGATGGTCGCCTTTCGATTAGCTCGGCAGGCCGCCACGGGAAGGGTGAAGTTTGATTCCGCCGCCAAACCGAATCAAAAAACGTCCACGCCAATTCTGCTAAAATACGTTGTTCACTGTTTCTGTCCTGTTCGAGGGCATTTATTAGAGGGAGATTCGCATGGTTCGCTTTCGTTTGCGTAAGCTCTCGATCGACTATTTGTTCGCCTACTGCGTCTTGATTGTTTGCTCGGCAATCGTGCTGCCCAGTGGTTCCTGGGCAGCGGAACCGGATGTAACACCGGCGACCGAACCAGCGGCTGAGGAATCACCGTCACCGCAGGGACCTTTGCTGACCGCACAGATGATCCGCATCGAAGGGATGATCACCCCACTCAGCGGTGCGATCTGGCTGCGGAAATTTGACGAAGCCGTCGCGAAAAATCCAGACATGATCATCCTGCATATCGACAGTCCAGGCGGCTATCTAAGCACGACGATGGAACTGATCGATCGCCTACAAAAAACCAAAGACATCCAGACGGTCGCGTACATCGATAACGAAGCGATCAGCGGAGCCGCGCTGACGGCTTTGGCAACCGATCGGATTGTGATCGCTTCCTCGGCTCGTTTTGGTGATGCCGGAGCGATTGTCGCCGGAAGTGATTCGGCGTTCCGGTATGTCGATGCCAAAGCAAGAAGCGTCTTCGTGGCGCAGGTTCGCGCGATCGCGGAAGCTTCCGGACGATCCCCGGCACTTGCGGAGGCGATGGTCGACAAAGACGTTACGGTTTTCGAAGGGACCCACAAGACCGATGGGAAACGTGCATTCTTCACTACGGATGAATGGGAATCGATTCCTGATTCCGACGAATGGACCAAAGGAAAACCGGTTTTTGAAGCAAAAGAGAACAGGTTCCTCACTCTGAACGGAAGAAGAGCCGTGGAGTTAGGCGTCGCCAATGACGCGGCAGAAGACCTGGATGAATTGGCGACGCTTCTGGATATCGAATCGCCGATCCCCACCATCCGACCCGACCGTTGGGATGCTGCGGTGGTCGTACTAAACCATCCGCTTGTCACCGCGTTGCTGCTGATCGTCGGCTTCGGTGCACTGCTGTTCGAACTGAGTGCTCCGGGGATTGGAATTGGTGCTTTCCTATCAACGCTTTGTTTCACAACCTTTTTCTGGAGCCGCTTTTTGGGCGGGACAAGCGGCTGGCTGGAAGTCCTGCTGTTTGTCCTTGGGTTGACTTTCATCGGGCTAGAATTTTTCGTCATTCCCGGGTTCGGAATCGCTGGGGTGGGAGGGATAGCCATGCTACTCGTTTCGCTGGTGATGGCATCACAGCATTTTTTCATCCCTGAAAATTCATTCGATTGGCAGCACTTAGGGGTCAGCGTGGGGACCGTTGTCATGTCCTTACTAGCCTGTGCGGTACTGGGGATTTTCATGCTGACGTATTCGGAAAACATGCCAGGGCCGCTCGGTCGATTTGCGCTCAAGCCCCCCTCGGCGGAGGACCTTAGTGTGGCATCGATCGCAGCTTCGACCCCAGAGGCTCCCGGCTGGTCGATCGTGCAAGTCGGAGACCTAGGGCAAAGCGTTTCCGCACTCAGGCCATCAGGAAAAGCCCAATTCGGCGAACAATTTGTCGACGTCGTTACCGAAGGGGATTTTATCGATCCCGACCAATCACTGAAAATCATCAAAAAGAGCGGCACACGCGTCGTCGTGCGAAGCGTCTAAATGGGCTGTCGTTTTAATAAGTTGTCGCCTTTCACTCGGGACGTGAAATTTATAGGTGACGTTTATTAAAGCCTTTCGCGGGGAACCAGAAAGTAGGCCGGACCAAAGAGCGATAGCGATGCCGTTCCGGCGAATGACCGGGCCTCGTAGCTCCGCCTCTCGGGATGTGCGATTTATAAATGACAGGTTTGAAATTCGCTGCGCCGATGGAATCCCACTCCACGACGCAAGTTTTGAAGTTGCGATTATTAGAGTTGGTCATTCTGCTTCTTCCAGGCTTGTCCCCAAAAGGTGCAACCAATGTTGACCGCCTAAACGCGATGGAACAGCGTCCCCTGGTCGGTTTATCCGACAGGAACAAAAGATTTAAAATTAGCAGCGGTCCCCCTCATCGCATTGCCTCCGGTTCGGCTTGCCGCTTTCAGCGGCAAGCCGAACCGGAGGCGCGAGCTATTCAGAACTTGATCTAACTTCAAATCTCTGCTTCATGCCAGGCAAGCTGGCATGTGGCCGACTCCGTATGGATACCTGAAGTTCGACCATTCATAAATCGCACGTCCCCCGAGGCGGCGAGATCCGCAAGCACGAGTCTCGGAGAGACTCGTGCTACGTGCCTCCTATAAACTTCACATCCCGAGCGAAAGGCGATAATCAATCGTCTACTTGCTCAGTCTCTGGCGCTTCCATCTTCCCCTTTAAAACAGGCTGGCAGGGTCGGCAGTGATCAATTTTCGCAGGGCCAAAATCCCGCTAACCAAACACATCAAAACGGTCAGCCCCAGCACCGAACCGATCCGCCAAGGGTCCATCAACATCGGTAATCCCACCGTCGTTTGCAGCACCTGGAACAGTCCCCAGCTGACTAACAGGGCAGGGAGAAACCCGATCAATGACAGGTATAACGATTGCCGGACCACCAATCCTAAAAAATACCGATTGGGATACCCCATCGCTTTCAGAGTCGCAAATTCTGGCATCGCATCATGAATGCTGGTGAACAAAATTTGATAACAGATAATGACTCCCACCGCGAATCCCATCATCGAACCGATAAAGAAAATCATTCCGATGGGCGTCTGCGTATTCCAAAACTGAATTTCTCGTTGAACCAAATCCTCTCGCGGCGTGACCACCCAAACATCCGGGGCAAGCGACTGCAGGCGTTTGGCAACCATCACCGGATCGGCGTCCGGATTCAGATGGATCAGCCCAAGATCGACGACCGACAAAGGATCTCCGGATCCTCGAAACGGGAAGTAGTGGGCAAAGTTATCCTGACTAAGCAGGACCGTCCCATCATTGGCGAAGTCCGTCCCAAGCCCAAACGTTCCGACCATCCGAATATCGTTATTCAGCAGTTCAACCGATTGACTTGCTAACTTATCAAGATCATCGACAGCAAACCCGTATTGGCTGCGTGTTCGCCGATCAAGCAGAGCAGAGCGGGGCGGTTCCAACGCCGACAATTGATCATGGATTTCCGGAAGCGAGAACCGATTTAAATCTAGTGGAATCCCAACCACTCGAATCGGACGACGCTTATTGCCAACGACTCGGATTTGAGCACGCGCCCGTTCGATGTAAATCGGAATCGCAGAAATCACGTCGGGATCGGCCGCGACTTGGTTCAGCAAGTCGTAAGAGAACCGATGCTCACTGGTCAACGAAAATCGAGCTCGGCTGGTCGCGACCAAATCGCAATCGACCGCTTTCAAAATCTGCACTGGGCTATCCAGCAGTGCATTTCGAAAACCATTCTGCATGAACATCAGGACGGCGGCGAAACCGACTCCGGCAGCGCCCAGAAACAGCCGACGCCAGTCACTGGTCAAATTCTTCCATGCTAAGGGTGTGCGCGACATCTTGTTGCAGAACAATCAGTTGAAGGAAACTAAAACAGGTTCACAGGTTCCGCATTCGCCAATTTTCGCAGCGCCACAATCCCGGCAACACTACACATCACAAGGGATAGCAGGGCGACCAAAGCGACCCTTTCCCCGGTCATCTGAATCGACACACCCGCCAAAGCCGAAGTAAGCGCATAGAGTGCAAGTGCGCTCAGCAGGGCAGGGGGCAGGGCGGCCGCCGCCAGTAGTGCGGACTGGGACAACAGGACGCGTCCGAGAAACCGGTTGCTGTAGCCCATCGCTTTTAACGTGGCGTATTCAGGCAGATGAGCCAACACGTCGGCGGCCAAGACCATGTAACAAATCACGCCTCCGACCACGACCGCCAAAGCGACTCCCATCGCAAAAATGATTCCGATCGGCGTTTCCCAGTACCAGCGTGTCCGTTCCGCTTGCACGGCCTGATCCCAGGTAAGGACTTGAATGAAAGCGTTCTCGCCCCCTAAACGCTGCAAGTGGTCACGCAGTTGTTGTTGAGCCGCCTCAGGTTCGACCCCATCGCGCAAATGCACCAACAGCATCGAAGTGCGGTCCGGATCACTGCCGGGGACATAACCTTGAAAACCTTCCGCCGACGTGATGACCTGCCCGTTGGCAGCTAACCCGGTCCCCATTTCGACCGTTCCAACGATCGTCGCCACGTGATCATTGATACTTGGATTGCGGCCGATATCGGCGTCGGAAAAACGATGCTGATCCAGCGGCCCCAAATCGGACCGACTGGTGCGATCCATGATGACATGCTCCGGGTGCTGCAGCAGATGAAGTTGCTGCTTGAGTTCCGGCAACTGTAGCGGACTGTCATTGGGATCGATTCCGACGACCGCCACCACTCGAAATTCCTTATTCAACGGATTCTGCCAGCTAGTCACGCCCAGATTCAGTGGTTTCACCGATGCGACCGCTGGGAGGCTGGCAAGCTGCATTTCCAACGCAATCGGAATCGACCTTGGATCGTAGACGTGCAGGTATTCTGGAGAGCGAACGATCAGATCATAAGGCAGCCGCGAGTAGACCTTTGTCGCCGTATCGCCGACGGCGCCCAGGAATCCTAGTTGCATGAACATCAACAGAATCGCAAACGCAATTCCACCAATCGATACGACCGTCCTGGCCGGTTGGTGCGTCAGATTTTTCCAGGCGATCGGCGTCTGCCTCATTGACCTGAACTCTCAATAGCGACATCCACCTGCAATTGAATCCGATCGGCGGCGTGAGGAACGTCCTCGGGATCGATCACAACCACGACTTCGGCAGTACGAAAATCGGTCTGAGCAAGCGGGTTGGGATCGGGCAAGCGAGGCGATCCGATGACGCGGCTAACGGACTGCACTTTCCCCCGGAGTGCGGTTGCCAAGGCGGGGCTGGTGATCGCCGCCTGGGATCCGACTTCAATTTCAGACAACTGGGCAACGTTCACTTCGACCCGGCAAATCATTTTGTCCAGGTTGGCGATTTGTACGATCGGCGTCCCCCGCGTCGGTTCACCTGCCTGCATCTGAACCGTCACCACCGTCCCGTCGATGGGGCTGAGCAGTCGGCTGGCTTCGACCTGCAATTTCAGAAGTTTGATTTGCTCAGCAAGCGATTCAAAAGCGGACGAAACCTCGGCGGATTCGATTTTCAACTTGGCCGTTTCCAGCTGCTGCTGAGCCGCTTCAACCGCCAGCCGTCCCGCTTTGATCAGATCTTCCGCCTCCGCTTTGGCCGACAGCAGATTGGCTCGAGCCTGATTGACCGTCAGTTCCTGTTGCTGGATCGAGTTGGCGGTCACCAGATTTCCAGCATCCGGATCATTCGCCGCTCGCCGCAGTTGGCTCAGTTTTTCTTCGCCGAAAGCAATCTGCTGCGTCAAGGTTTGCAACTGTCCTCCGGCGGCCTGTTCACGCGCGTATTCTTCCTCGGCCTGCGAAACCTTCAGTTGGGCTTGTCGAAAACCAATTTCAGCGACGCTTAATTCGGCTTGAGCAACCGCCTGACCTGCGGCGAACTGCTGCTCTGCTTCGGCCAATTGAGCTTCCGCGACAGCCAATTCACCCTCTCGAGCGGACTGGCTGGCCAGCCGACCAATCGACTCCCCCGCCTTTACCACTTGTCCCTCTCGTACCGATAGTTCGGCCAAACGATCCCCAGGACCCGCGGCAACAGCGATCAATCCACTTTCTGGAAGCAATTGTCCCTGAGAAACAATTGCCTTTCCTGGTGCCGCTCCTAAAGCCGATAACGAGGACAAGCGGACGACTTCGGTGCGAGCGGGCGTTGGACTGGATTTCGGTTGACAACCAGCCGATACGATGGCGAGGACCACCCCGATCGCAACTGGATGTGTGCTACGATAAACAGTACGACAGCGACTGCCGATCGATAGCGGACAATGATCCATAATAAGTCTGCAGATGGGAAAAGTAAGCAACTGAAATGATGAATAAATAGTATGACAGAAAACGCTCCTGCCACGCAGTTCGACGCCCAAGCCGGCACAAAGCCAGCGATTGAAGTCTGCGACGTGCAGCATCATTTCGGAATGGGAGATGCCAGGAAACAGGTGCTTTTCGATAACCGCCTGACCGTTCGGCCAGGCGAAATTGTCATCATGACGGGGCAAAGTGGATCGGGTAAGACGACACTCCTTACCTTGATTGGAACTCTCAGGCGTGTCCAGCAAGGCAAGCTGTTTGTCCTCGGGCAGCCCCTCCATGATTCGACCACCCTTGAAATCAATCGGCTACGCAGGCGGTTAGGGTTTATCTTCCAAGCCCATAATCTGTTTTCATCTTTGACGGCACTGCAGAACGTGCGGATGGCTCTGGAACTGCAGCCGAATCGGTCGCCGCGACGTACCGAAAACCAACGGTGTCAGGAAATGTTGGAAGCGGTCGGCCTGGGGGAGCGGATTCATTACAAACCGGGCAGCCTGTCCGGTGGACAAAAACAGCGAGTGGCCGTGGCACGCGGCTTGGTTCATCAACCCGATATTTTGCTGGCCGATGAACCGACCGCCGCTCTGGATGAGGAATCGGGGCGACAAGTGGTGACGCTGTTCCAGCAACAGGCTAGAGAACGCGGGACCGCGATCGTGATTGTCACCCATGACAATCGAATCCTGGATGTTGCCGACCGGATCGTCAAAATGGATTTCGGACATATCGCCCGTGATACCCGAGTTAGCGAAGCTGCCAAAATCGGCGAAATGCTCTCACGATGCGATATCTTCTCCGGGGTCACCATCCGGACCATGACTCAATTGGCAGACCGGATGAAGGTCGAAAAACATGCGAAGGGAACGCGAATCATTCAGCAAGGAGCTCCAGGAGAGACGTTTTACCTGATTCGAGACGGTCAATTACAAGTACGACGCGACCCAGGCAATCAACCAGTCGCGACTATCGGCCCGGGTGATTTCTTTGGCGAGACCGCTTTGCTGACAGGAGAACCGCGTAATGCTCACGTCGATGCACTTACCGACGCGGTCGTTTACACGCTGGACGCTAAATCCTTCCAACAAGCGATGAGCGAACGGGCGACGCTGGACCAGGAAGTCCGCAGCACGCTGTTCGCAAATTAAAGCTCCCGATTCAACACCTATCGACCATCGCCAGACGGTGGAACCTAGCGGTTTACCCCACACCCTGGCAAACGTCGCTACCGGACGTCTTACGCCCGCGGAAGCCAACGCATTATGCTCTTCGCGAAAAGAGCATTCGACGCAAGAAATCCAAGGTGGTCCATTCGACGATCAGCAGGAGGACCGGTGCGACGAACATCACGATCTGTGCGACATCCTCTTTTCCAAAGGTCCTTGGGTACTGCTCGGCAAGTGCATCGTAGCAGGCCTTGACGACGCCTCCGTTGACATACAGCAACAAGGCAGCGGCGATCGTAATCCCGGCAATCGGTAGGCAACCGGGAAAACAGCCAAGCCTCGCAGGCGTTCCATTCGAATGGCCTGCTTCTGGAGGGTCTGTGAATTGTTCCAAGCGAATCTGCTCAACTGGCCATAGGGAGGATTATTGACAACACGATTGTCGAAACCAGCCCGGTCAATGAGAGAACCGCCAGCAACAGGGTCCAACTTCGTAGTGCTTCACCTTCGGTTAATCCGCCCATCTTAGCAAATACCCAGAACCCGCTGTCGTTCATCCAGCTCCCCATCAACGACCCCGATCCAACGGCCGTAGCCAGATAAACCGGATGGTAGCCAAGGTCCTGTCCGGTCACGATTCCGGCGACCATTCCCGAGGCAACAATCATCGAAACGGTGCTACTCCCTTGAGCCACTTTCAGGACAGCGGCAATTGTAAAGGCCAGCAGCAGCAGATTGATACCGCCGCCACTTGATCCAGCGAACAAGCCTTGAATCGCCGTCCCGACCTGAGCGTCTTTTAGCATCGCCCCAAACGCACCTCCGGCAGCGGTAATCAGAATAATCATTCCCCCGCTCATCAAAGCTTCTTCGACTTCGCTGCCCAAGTCTTTTAGCGTCAGATTACGCACGACCTTTAATGTTGCAATCGCACACAACGCGGCCAACAATAGGGCGAAGTTTGCATTGCTCCACAACGACAAGCGATTAGCCCACAAACGACTTGGCGAGTTCCATTCATGGGGCTTAATCAGCGTCGGAAAGGCGTCCTCTAAGAGAGCTCGGTTCATGCGGCGACGCAGGACGGGCTTCAGACGTACCTGGTCCGCAGACAATTGGCTTTTGGCGACATCGGAGATCGCAATTCCAAGGTAGGCCCCTTCGGAATAGAAATCTTTCGCCAGGAAAACCTCGTTCAAAATGTCCGCCATTCGCTGGCGGTCGACTTCACTGACCGGCCCCTCGGCCATCAGGAAAGATCGTTGATCTTCCGACAAAACGGCCGAATCCAACAATTGCCGGCCAGGGGAAGGTGCATCTGACTGGTAATCCGCCCGCAGTTCGGTTCGTAATTCCTCGGGCGCCAATAGATCGGATGCGACCAGTCGACCACGATCTTCCTTGTCTGCAAGGGTGGTCGCCAAAGTCCCCATTCCGATTAAAACGACCGGCAAGATGATCGGCAACAATGAAAGCGCAAGCGAAGGGAGTTGATCGTCGCGGAGGGTTTCGTGCTTTTCTTCCCCGGGCCCCAGAGGCCGCATCGGAACCGGCATAAAGCGATCGACAAAAATCGAGAACAACAACCCGACGATGGCTGCCGGAATCGCCACCAGAGTTCCAACCCACATCATCGTGCCAATGTCGATCCCTAAGTTCGCACCGACCAACAGCGGCCCTGGCGTGGGAGGAACCAATGTATGGGTGATCGCTCCACCGGTCGCAATCGCCATCAGATATCGCAAATAGTTGCGGTTGGTTCGTTTAAATAAACTGCGTGCCAGCGGCACCAACAGATAGAAAACCGTATCGAAGAAAACAGGGACCGCCAGCACAAACCCGCTGACCATCAAACCGACGGATGCCTTTTCAATCCCCGTAATCCGGACAGCGGTCCGGACAACGCGGTCGGCAGCCCCACTATCCAGCATGCACTTACCGATGATCGCCGCCATCGCGATCACGATCCCAACCCCGCCGGCGGAATCGCCAAAGGCACTCACCACGGCATGCATTCGAACGCCCGCTTCCGCCATATCAAACCCATCGTCGCCGACAATCATCAGGCTGATAATCAATGCAGCGATGATCAACGCTAAGAAGGCGTTCATGCGAAAGCCAATGATCAGCCCCAACACCGAAACGATGCCGACAACCAAGATTAGCAATGGGTACTGGCTGGAATCCGTAGTGGCGACCGCTTCGGTCACCTCTTGAGCAACGGCCGAAAGGGCCATCGGGATTAGAGCGATCAGGATGGCGAGGAGAGAACGCATGGTTGGAAAGATCGCAGATCGGGCAGGAACGGGAGTCCGCAGGCCATAGCCCGCGACATTAGGTTCCTAAGAATCGCATACCACGGCCCCCCATTCAAGCCACGGGGCAACGGTTTCACCTTTTCCCCTGATTTATTTTACGGAGAGGGGGAGAGGGGGAGACAGGGAGACACGGAGACACGGAGTGAAGGAGTGAAGGAGTGAAGGAGTTCTTTGTGGGCTGCGGGCGTCTGAGTGGAATGGGCGGGCAGTTAGGTCGTCCGCTGGGCTCGATGCTTGTGAACCTTCTTAGCGGAACGGCGCGAGCCGTCCGGCCTCGCTGCCTGTTCCCTGTGGCGCTCCAAGCGAGGTGCGAAGCGGTTGACTTGACCACTGCCCTGGCCTTGCGTTGCCAACGGCCAACCTTCTTAGCGGAACGGCGCGAGCCGTCCGGCCTTGCTGCCTAGTACTTTGTGGGGCTCCGCGCGGATTGCGAGGCGGTTGACTTGACCGGTGGGAACCTGACTGCCTTGGCCTTGCGCCGCCAACGGCCAACCTTCTTAGCGGAACGGCGCGAGCCCAATACCATCTCATTGGAATCTGCGAGCGGCTTTCCTATCGCACCGGGCACATGCCTACCGGAAAATTCATTGTGTATTCAACGCGATTGCCGGACGGCTCGCGCCGTTCCGCTAAGAAAGCAGTAAGCACCGGCCTCGCCGCCTGTTCCTTGTGGGGCACCGGTCGGATGGTTGACCCGGCCGGTGGGAACCGGCCGTACTTGCTTTGTTGCGTTCGTGTTTAGTGCTTTGTGGCGATCTCTCGTTGCTTTTGTGCTAACAACTTCTTTTGGAACCGGCCCTGGGCTAGATCGACGACGACCAGCACTGCGATCACGAAGTAGAAAGTACTTTTTTCCATTGCTTCGACAGGATGCCCGAAGAAGGAAAGGTGAGCCAGATGGCCTCCTTCCGATACCAACATGATCCCCACGATGAAGAGGATGAACAAACCGAGAACTTCAAACAGTCGATTCCGTTTGAGAAATTCTGCGACTCGGTCGGCCATCAGGATCATCATCAATCCGCTAAACACAATTGCCAACGACATCACGACCATGGCCGCGGTATCGATGATCGGAGCTCCGGTCACTTCGTCTTTGCGTCCTGCCAACGCGATGGCACTTAGGATCGAATCGAACGAAAAGACCAAGTTCATGACGACAATCCAAAACATCGCCTTGCCGACCGAATTCTTTTTCTGGTCGTCGTGTTCAATTTCGTCGACCGCCAACATATGCGAAATTTCTTTGATCGCCGTATAGATCACAAAGGCCCCCCCCATCAGCACGATAAAGCTGTGGACGTTAAAGGCCGCTTCAACAATCCCTTCGTACGCTAGTGAGAAAAAAGGAGCCTGGAATTTCTCGATCGCTCCGACGACGATGAAGAGCAGCACAATTCTTAGCAAAATGGCTAAGCCAATCCCCCATTTCCGCACAAAGGACTGCTTATCGGGCTGCACACGCTTCGATTCTATCGAGATATAAAGCAGGTTATCGAACCCTAATACGGCCTGCAAAAGGGTCAGCATTAGCAGGGTAAAGAGATGATGTGCCAGATTGTCCATCGAATTCATTCCGCCAGAGAGGGAAAAGAGTAGCGGAGCAAAATGTAGCGGAGAACGAAAGAGTGAAAAAGGGTTGAACGGATGGGAGGTGCCGCAGGTACCGGTCAGGCGTTACGATTGCAGGCATTCGCTCAGATCTTTCCTTTTCAGCCCACCTCGCTTCGATTTTCGGAACGCGTCAAAGCTATGCAAAAAACCAAAGTCGCCATCGTCGGAATGGGAACCGTCGGTAGTGGAGTCGCCCAACTGCTTCTTGACCACGGAGACCGCACGGCACGTCACGCCGGCCGCGTGTTATGGCTGGAAAAAGTTGTCGTACGCGACAAATCCAAAGCTCGCCTAGCCGACCTGCCAGAGGACGTCCTAACGGACAATCTTCAAGATGTCTTGGACGATCCGGACATCACGGTCGTCGCCCAATTGATCGGCGGCCTGGAACCGGCTCGCTCGATCATGCTGCAATTGCTGGAAGCGGGCAAAGATATTGTCACCGCCAACAAAGCCCTGCTCGCCGAACATGGCCCCGAGCTTTTCGAAAAAGCTCGACAGCTTGGCCGCAGTATCGCCTTTGAGGCCTCGGTCGCTGGCGGGATTCCGATCATCACAAATATCAGCCAATGCCTGTCGGCCAATCAGCTGTCCTCTCTGGAAGGCATCCTGAATGGAACCAGCAACTTCATCGTGACTCAGATGGACCGGCTGGGCATGCCCTACGATCAGGCTGTCAAAATCGCTCAGGAAAAAGGGTATGCGGAAGCCGACCCGACCATGGACGTTGACGGCACCGACGCCGCTCAGAAACTGGCCATTTTGGCCCACCTAGCGTTCGGAGCTCATGTTAGTTGGCGAGACATCCCACGCGTCGGAATTGACCAACTGGACCCCGCCGACCTGCAGTACGCTCGCGAACTTGGCTACCGCATCAAACTGCTGGCGACCGCCCACTTAGATCAAGCGGGTCTGGAACTGCACGTCGCCCCGACGCTCGTTCGCGCAGGGCTGCCTCTGGCCGAAGTCCAAGACGCGTTCAATGCGATCGCGGTTGTTGGGGACGCCGTCGGTCCCGTTTTCTACCACGGACTGGGAGCAGGCCAAATGCCGACCGCCTCCGCCGTGGTTGCAGACATCATCGACACGGCCGTCGGACGGACCAAACTGACATTCCAGACCCTGGAACTGTTCTCCTCCGCAGGGCCTCCACGAGTTCGCTTGCGTGCCTTTGACGAATTGCCTGGCCGATACTACTTCCGCCTGCATGTCGCCGATTCACCAGGCGTTCTTGCGAAAATCACGGGAGCCCTTGGAGAACAGGGCATCTCGATCGCCTCGGTGATCCAGCATGAACCCGATGGCCGCGGCGATGGAACGACGGTTCCCCTTGTGGTGATGACCCACGAGGCCCCCGAAGGGGCCGCTGGCCGTGCGGCGACAGCCATTGAAGGGCTGCCAGAAGTCTGCGGTAATGTCGTTCGTTTACGCGTTAAAGCGTAACCCAACCGGGACGCGAAGGACGACTTCCCCGGCGGCGATGCTGGTTGACCAAATGAGGCATCCACATCGCCTGATCCACGACCGCCATCAAGGCGGTCGGGTCGATCGGCTTAAACAAACAGTGGACCGCGGTCTGCTGGGCCGTCTTCTTCTCAAGACCCGCCCACTGGGCATCGGCGATCAAAACCACAGGCAGGCTCTCGGTCGCCGGATTCTCGCGGATCTGCTTGACCAGCTCCAGCGCCGCAGGAGCGTCGTCGGCGACGTCCACGACCAATAAATCGATCGCAGCAGGAGGCTGGACTCCTTTGAGTGCCGCATCCGCAGATCGTGCACAATGGCAGGCAAGCCCCTCGGAGTCTAACACTCCGGCCATTGCGATCAGGGAAAGTGGGTTCGGATCATAAACCAAAACCGAACCGGACCGTTTTCCCGGCCCCTTAGCGATGACCGATTTTTGTGGTTCCAACGTATTAAGCCTCTAGTATGCGTTCACCCCAATTCTGCCAACCCATCATCAACCAATCGTGCATCGGCGAAGGGAACGTTAGCAAAACGCGCCGCAAGAAGCGAGCTCGCCCAAGACTCACCGGCAAGCTGAGCACAACTCCTATAATTGCTAGCAAAAAGAGAGGGGAGCCCCCGAAGTCTGCCGAAATCCCACCTCGCTGCGTCACGGCTTATTGAGCTAGGAATTGTCGCCTTTCGCTCGGGACGTGCAATTTATAAATGGCAATTACTGTCGTGCGGCAAAGCCTCAAAGGCTCCCATACTTTCTAGGCCCGAAGGGTCGACACAGTCACTGCCGGGGGTGAAGCCCCCGGAATGAGAAAAAGTGCCAGCGAAAAGGCCCGAAGGGCCGACACAAAGACAGAGGGGAATGCATCCAAATAACGCAGCATCAAAACGCGTAAGCCAGCAATATTAAGAACGAGACGCGATCCCTCGCTGACGCGGCGGGCTGGGATCCGAAAGATCCGCAGCGTCTGCTCCCCCAGGCGATCTCTTTCGAGCGTACGGGCAAGCAAGAGAACTTGCCCCGAACAGTCCCCGACAATCTCGGCGACTTCAAAACGTTGCGACAGCTTCTACTTGATCGGCAGGTCGAAATCGCCGGTCAAATCTCTCCATACGCAGTGGATATGGTTCGCGGGATTTCCGGATGCGTCGGGCTGTGTATTGACAAATTCGATCAAGAAAGTCGGACCGGTGATGCGGTAGTAATGCCCGATTCCTGGCTTACTTGCTCCGGCCCATGCGAAGTGAACTTTGTCCCAACCCGACTGGTTGATCAAAGCTTGCCGCTTCTCGGCGACGGGGGCTGGAACGGCGTTCCGATAGACGTCAACCAAGTTTACCAACAGCTTCGCTTGATCCGGATTCAGTTTGCCAAATGCGATCCCTTCGGGAGCCGACACTTCCGCCTGCGGTTCGCCGGCGAAACGAATCTCTTTCAACGCCTCTTCAGCGATCAAAGCGGACTTTTGCTGAGCTTCATCAAGGGATAAGTAAAGCTGAAAAGCAAGTTCCTCTTCCGCGGCCAGCACACGTGTTCCTTTGCGGATCGGTCCTTTGACTTCGGTCTTCAATTCGGCAGGATTGGTGGCGAAAAACTGCGGGGTGCTGTCGACGATCTGGTCGCCTCGGCAGACAAAATTCAATGACAAGTGGTGGCCTTCAAAGCTGAGGCCCCAAGGGGTATCGGCATCGGTTTTGCGAGGATCGCCGGAAATCGTCACGTAATACTTCCGCGGGTCGCGGCGTTGCTCGCTGCCGGGACCTTCCAACTGACGCAGGACGCCTTCCAGAGACATGATCTGCTGCGCTTTGTTGTAGCCCATTTCGCTTAATGCAGCGCGAACCAATCGCAGTGCAGAGGCTTGTTGCGCGTCATTCATGTCCCGCAAGGGGACCCCTTTGCGTTCCGGTTTTGGAATGAAGTGCCAGCCCAGACGTTCTGGAGAATCGTAAGGAATCTGAGCGATTGCTTGCTGTTCCTTGGAAAGGGAATCAAGCCAAGAAACGGCAAAGGTCTGCATGTTCGTCGCGGGCGAATCGGCAGGCTTCAGCGCCAGCCCAACAGCACAAACACACCCCACGGCAAGAAAAGTCAGGATCGACTTGCGACGGGTGACAGAAAACGAAAGGTTTAGCATGGCGGGAACTTTGAAAGGTGGGACAGTGGAAGGGACTATCATAGCGACCTGAAAGGGCCGCTGCAAAAAGCCGGAGGAAGCTACTCTAACTGGTCATCTTCTTCATCGTCATCGCAGTCGGGGTGCAGCGGGTCCCCCGCATCAAAAAAGAAGTCTCCCAGCCCCAAGGGAACGTTGTCGCCTCCCAAAGTTCTTCGCTGCCGCTCTGCCAACGCTTCTAGATCGACGGCGTCTTCTCCCAAACAACGCTCCAAAGCCTCACGCCAGGCGACATCACGCGACAACGGATGATCGGAATCCTGAGCCATCCGCTTCAAAGCAAACCGGAGCAGGTTGATCCCGTCGCGAGGTGAAAAATCAAGTTTCAGCTCATGAGCGTTCTGCAGAAATTCAACCGTCATTGCCAACATCTCAGGTTCGGCAAATGGCAGGTGGTACTGCAGGATCGACATTTCGTCTTGCTTATTCGGAAACCCAACCGGCAATGTTGGCTGCAGACGACTGAGGATGTAATCGGGAATTTCGAACGTCGATTCGTCTTGATTCATCGTGACCGCGGCGCGGAATTCACGGTGCGCCGGAATCGAAATCCCCGCCACGATCGATTCGACATAGCGACGCTGATCGAAAAGCGGAGCCAAACTGGCCCACGACTTTTCATTCATGCGGTTCCCTTCATCCAGCACACAGACCCCGCCACAAAGCATCGCGGTGACCAACGGCGATGCGTGGTAGGCGATCTTTCCGTCTTGAGCCAAGACGGGCGTGATCAATAGATCTTCGGGGCGGGTATCCGCGGTGCACTGATAAATATACAGAGGCCGTTGGCTGGTCTGCGCCGCAGCGATCGCCAGCTGCGTTTTCCCGATTCCTGGCGAACCGATCAAACGTGGCGTCAATGGCAGATCGCTATCGTCCAACATCACCCAGCATGCCAATAACTGGGTCAGAATCTCGCGCTGCCCGATCCACTGTGCTGGGGAGGTATGCGGATGCGATAGCTTCAGCCGAATTCCGTCGATTTCTGCGTAACCGTCAACTACTGATGTCATCTGCCATGCCGATCGTTCGCCCGACGACAACGGTTGCACCGCATGGTCCGCCAGACCGTTGCCAAGACTCCATCAATCGTATCGCACGGAAGCATGCCTGTCAGCGACGGTCGGAAATCGGAATCGCTCCGTCCAGGTATCGCCAGTTCTTCAAAAAGCTGATCAGGTCGCGCATTTGATCGACATTCACCAGTTGCTCAAACCCTTCGGGCATCAGAGAAACGCCGCTGGTCGTCATCGATTCGATCTCATCGCGTGCAACTTCCACCCGCTCACCACCCGGGATTTGCAAAATAACAGCCTCCCCCGTATCGGACAAAAGCAGTCCATCATGAACCGTGCCATCAACGGTCAACAGCGTGTACCGGCTGTAGGCCGCGTCGATCGCCGCATTGGGATCCAGCACGGCTGTCAGCAGATAAGGAGCCGTCTTGGTGCGGCTGTCGGAGATATCGGGACCAACATCGATCCCGATGTCGTCGATTTTGTGGCAATTGGCACAGTGCTGCACAAACAGCTTTCGGCCGTTCAACGCATGCCCGTCGCCGATCAGCGATGCCGCATACTCTTTAATCGTTTGCGTTCGGTTGGCATTGCTGGCCGCGAACAGTTCTTTGGCGCGTTTTGAAATCGCCTTATCCTTGGAAGCCTGCAAACGCTGGATATTGCTGATTCCGATCAAGCTGCCGCGAATCTCTCCCTCTTCGACTCGGTCAAGCAACCACTGAATTCCAGCGGAGCTACGCATCAATCCTTGAATGCCTGCCGAACGGACAACAGGTACAAGCGAAGTAAAATTCTCCCCCAGCCATTCCAACGTCCAGGCTTGATCGTTACGCATCAAGTGCCCCAGCGCCAATGCCCGCAGTGCAGGCGGCGTGCTTTCGTCTAGCAGCGGACGAAGCTTTGCCGTTTTGTCCGCGGCCCGTCCCAGAATCGTAATCCCCAGCTGGCGGACCGCGGCGTCCGCTTCCGCATCCAAGGCTCGCTCTTCGGCCAATTGCTGAATGCCTTCGATCTTCTTTTTTGCATCGGCAGAGTCTGCGTTCCAGTTGGCGGGCAACGCCAACCCAGCAAAGACAGCCAATCCTTTTGGAGCGGACGAGTCGTCGATTTCCAACAGTGAAACCAAGGACTTTGGATCAGCCTTACCGGCTGGTTTGGCAAGCCCCTGCCAAAACGATAACGGAAGATCGACCTCGGAATTGGCCAATAGATTTTCCAAAACTTTCGCAGCCGATTCAGCCGGCAACGCGAAACAAAGCTTGTCAAACCAGACGTCGCCGGCGTCCTCCGCTGCGATCGCCGAAAAGGCAGCGATTTGCGCTGGAGCCATCGGCTGATGGTTTGTCAACGCGATCGCAACCTGATACCGAACCAACGGACTCACGTCGCTGGCCAGAGCCAACGCCATTTCCTCTGGCAAAGCCTGTTTGGATTCCAGCAAGCGAACAACCAGCGCTCGGATGCGAGGATCATCGTGCTTCAAAAACCGCTGCTGCAAATCGGCCGTGAATTGGTCTTGCCGATCCATAAACTGAATCGCACGGGCCAGCCCTTCCGGAGCGTTGGCTTCACTAAGCATCCACTGATTCAAATGGCTGATCAGAACTTCAAGGGAATTCCCATCCGCGGACGCTGCTGCTTCCCACAACTTGCGCGATGCCAACTCTCTTCGCCACGGGTCATTGGAACCCAAGTTGGCAATCGCACCCATCGCTTCACCGTCAGCACTTGCAGATCGACCGGACGCCCCCGTTTTCAAACTTTCAACGTCTTTCGTATTGCCTAACAAACGGCCAGCTGAGGCCCCGTCGAAATCGGCGGCACTTAATCGCCAAATCCGTCCTTGGGTGTCTCCCCATCGCATATCGGCACGTGTCTTTAATTCTTCGGGCATCCACTGCGGATGTTCGATCACTGCACGCATCATGTCGACAACGTACAGACAGCCATCAGGGCCATAAGCTAAATCGACAGGGCGGAACCACGAATTTTTACTCGCCAGACATTCGATCCCGGGGCTCCGTTCGAACTGCAAAACGGCTCGATCTCCCACCGGTTGTTGCCGCTGGACCAAGTAGGATGTCGGCTCACAGACGAACAAGGAATCACGCCACTCCGCTGGCATTCCCGGACCACAACCTCGCAAGACACCACAGGCGGCACTGAATTGACCGGCGTGCAAGTTGCTGGTCGTCCAAGCCTTAGCGATCGGGCGGACTTCGGAATCGCCCCCTGACAATCCGGCGTCATGCAGGGCATCGGCCGGAGCCATTCCCGAACGGGATCGGATCGCGTCCAGCGGAAGGACCGCCTGAATCGCAGGACGACGGTTACTGCAGCCGATGCGAACCCCGAAGTCATCGATCGTCAGTCCGTACTGGCTGTTCCCAGAAACCGGGCCAAAGAATCCACCCTGTGGATCAAAAGCGAAATCGACGCCACGCAAATCAACCGGGGCATCGGATTCCCATTTTTCGTTTTTGCTAACCACCGAGCCGCCACGCAGACCACTGGCGACATAGACCAGTCCATCGGGGCCGACCACCGGGTGATTAGCTCGAAGCTGTTCGTTTTCTTGAGCAAAGCCTTCAAACCAGACTTCGGTTCGATCCGCTTTCAGATCGCCATCCTCGTCCGCAAGGAAAAGAATCTGCCCGGCAACGGTGACAATAACCCCATCCTGCCAAGGCTGCAGTCCCGTTGGAAAAACCAAGTCCTTCGCGAAGGTCGTCGCTGTTTCATAGATTCCATCATGATCCGAATCCTGCAAAACCTTAATCCGGCCCGTAGGTGGTTTGCCCGGAATCGGCAGCGGGTAGTCTCGCATTTCGATGACCCACATCCGCCCCTGTTCATCAAAGCGAATTGCCACGGGATCGACCACGTCCGGTTCCGAAGCGGCCAATTCGACCTTCACTTCAGACGGCGTGACCAGAGCTTCCTGAGCGATTGCAGCGGACACCCCAACTTCGGGGGTTTCGGTTCCGACGGCTTCCGTTAGCGCATCTTCGCCGCGGGCATGTTGCCCCCAGAAAACCACAAGCAAACAGGTGACGCTGACGAACCGTAAACAAGATAGGAACATGATGTAAGAGCCATGTCAATAATAAGGAGGGAATCTTAGTGCGGCTGTTTTGCCTATTGTAGATCAATTGCGAGCCGCAGGATTTGCCTGCGGCAGATTTCACAGAAAACGAAAATACGCAGCCGTTGAGTAACCGGGCTGTCGATCGAATACGGCAGCGGAGAGTGTAACCTTTCGCTCAGGACGTAAAATTTATGGGTGCACGTAGTAGAGTCTCTCCGAGACTCGTGCTTACGGATCTCTCCGCCTCGGAGCGTGCGATTTATCAGCCCCATGCCAGCTTGCCTGGCATGAAGCAAAGATTTGAAGTTAGTTTGAATGGCTAAAAAAACGCATCCAGTTCGGATTGCCGCTGAAAGCGGCAATCCGAACTGGATGCGATAACCTGGGGGCGACCATCTCTAATTTCAAATCTTGCGTCCCTGTCGGACAAGCCGACGAGGGGACGTGAGGGCCGACGTTTCTCGCTTCCACTGCATTCCGCAAGGAAACCGCAACTAATAAATCGCACGTCCCGAGTGGCGGAGCTACGGGGAGCGATCATTCGCCGGAACAGCATCGCACGGAATCCCCTTATCGGTTTACACGTCAGGCACGTAGTAGAGTCTCTCCGAGACTCGTGCTTGCGAATCTTTCCGCCTCGGAGAGTGCGATTTATCAGCCCCATGCCAGCTTGCCTGGCATGAAGCAAAGATTTGAAATTAGTTTGAATGGCTAAAAAAACGCATCCAGCTCGGATTGCGATAACCTGGGGGCGACCAGCTCTAATTTCAAATCTTGCGTCCCTGTCGGACAAGCCGACGAGGGGACGTGAGGGCCGACGTTTCTCGCTTCCGCTGCATTCCGCAAGGAAACCGCAACTAATAAATCGCACGTCCGGAGTGGCGGAGCTACGAGGAGCGATCATTCGCCGGAACGGCATCGCACGGAATCCCCTCATCGGTTTACACGTCAGGCACGTAGTAGAGTCTCTCCGAGACTCGTGCTTACGGATCTCTCCGCCTCGGAGAGGCGGAGCTACGAGGAGCGATCATTCGCCGGAACGGCATCGCTATCGCTCTTTGGTCCGGCCTACTTTCTACTTTTCCTAAATTCACCACCGCATCTTTCCCGCTCAACGGAGTGCGCAGAAAAGATTCTGCGGCGGACTCGAACCAGCTGAGAATCTGTGCGATGATGGATGGTCGCGTCCGCGCCGTTGACGTCGCATTCTTAAAACCTCTTGTTCTTGTCTTCCTTTGCGAATTTTGCCGGAGGTTTCTTTTGTCGAAACGTCGCGTTTCACGGCCTCGAAGTTCCGCTCACTCGGGCCCGTCTGCTGAACAAGCCTCATCGTCCGCAAATCCACTTGCGTCCAAGACGGCTCGCGATCGCTTGGCGTGGCTTCCTTTTGTATGCCTCGTCGCACTGCTGCTTTTGATCGTCTGCCAACCGATCAGTGGCGATGGACTTTGGTGGGAAATGAGTCGTGGGCGTGCGGCTTGGGAGGGGCAGCCCCAGCCCAGTGCTTCACTTCTTTCGCTGGAATCCGGATCCGAAGCTGACTGGCTGGGTGGACTGCCTCTTTATGCCGTCCAACAAACCTTAGGATTCAACGGTTGGATGCTATTCCGCTTGGCGTTTCTTGCCATCGTTGGGGGTTTTCTTTGGAAGAAACAGCGATCGAAGGAAGGTCTAACGCCAAGACTTTTGGTCCTGCTGGGACTGACGACGATCACGCTCTCCGAATCGCTAAGCCTTCAGCCGGTGGTTTATGACTTAATCGGAATCGCAGGTTTACCGCTCTGGATCCTCTATCGATTTCGCACAACGGCCCCAAAAGATTCCGCGGACGAACCAGCGGCCGATGTTCCACCACAAAGTTTGTTTGTGGGATTACTGCTGGCATTCGCGGTCTGGAGCAACCTCGCAGCGGGCATCGCGTTCGGTGGAATCCTCTGCGTTTTGGCGTTGTTCGATGCATGGAAGCAGACAGTGATCTCCAGCAAATGGTTCGTCGCGTGTTTAGCCGCGATCACCATCGGGGGCTGCTGTAATCCTCGCGGAATTTTCGCCTGGAACGACTCACTGCAGGCCCTGCTTCCGTTCATCCCAAACCCAACGTATGTCCTTGCGGGCACTGAGTGGGGATCGATGCTGCAAAACGCTTGGGGATGGCAAGAATTTTACTTCTTGGCGCTGACCGCAACCTGGATCGTCGACCTCTTCATCAACACAACAGATAATCGGCGGACGAACCGCTTCGACCTGCTCTCGTTTGCAGTCGCCCAGTGGTTTGCCTGGGCCTCGCTACAAAACCTCCCTTTGGCCATTCTCTGGATGACGGGGAACCTGGCTTTCCGCTGGCGTCGCCCAATCGCCGGGATCGAGACGGTCGCTGCGTCGCCTGGGGACGTGCAATGCACAGGCGACTTATCGCCGGACGGGTCTGTGATAAAGCGTATGGGAATCCCGATACTCCTCCTGTTCGCTGCAGCCTGGAGCAGCGGGCTTTTTGCGACGTTTGGCTGGGGTGTCGATCAACGTCAGGACTACCGCCTCCTGCGCAACAGCCTGCAGGAGACGCATCCGCATGGGACTGCGTTTGCGGACACCACCCGCAGTGCGGCAATGTTGGCGTGGGTCCTTCCCGAACTTCCATCACCTCTAGCAGGCCAAGAGAAACTGCAACTGCAAGACATACCGCTGCGAGCCGTCCGCCGAGGACGCCTTGAGCAACACATTCGTTTGCTGAGCGATCTGAAACGCAATCGACTGATGCGATACTGGCGCACCGACGGATCGGCGGGCGGGTACTGGCTGACGTTTGCCGAAAGAGACACCTCGCTTCTCTGCATATCCAACCACAACCTAGATCTGATCCGAGGCCTAGAGGAAACCCCCTGGAAACCGCTCTCGCTCGACTCGGCAACACTTCCTTTTGCGTTTGCTGGCGACGAAGGCTACGTCCGCCGTATGATCCAAATCCTTCAGAATCGAGAAACGATTGAACACCGGTACTGGCAGTATGAACCGCCGACTTCGACCGGCTCCGCTTTCGACCGGGATCGATTTGGAGGGGCCCTCGATTCCATTTCGCCGCAAGCGATTTTTGAACAGGCCGAAGTCTTCCGGGCAATGGATTTGCACTATGCGGCCCTCCGAGTCCTGACCGTTGGCCGCGCACGTTTTCCTGGCGATCCATTCTTGTTAGCTTCTTTCTTTCGCTGTCAACGGGAACTGGCAGACCAAGAAAGAATCGATGCCGGATCCGCCAGTTGGTTTCGGTCCCTGGCGGCAGACACCACCGACCAGCCTAATTCCACATCGGACGATTCGTCGTTTTTACTCATGGAAGGATCGGATCCACCAATCACGTCGGATGACATCCCAGCAGCGGCAGAACCACTGCAAATCTTGGTCGACACCTACATCCAATCGGGGGCGACCGCGATGCTGAGCGACTATGCCGAAGAAGCCTACAATGAAGCATCACCGCAGTTTCTCTACGGCTGCTTGTGTGCCGCCTTAGAAAGCGGGGCATACGACCTAGCCGATCAATTGGTGCTCCAACTGAAACAGCAACCGCTCGCCAGTCCGATCCGGGAACTGGTACTTGCTAGAGAGATTGAATACCGACCGGAAAGATTTAACGAATCCCCAGCGGTCGATACCTCAGGTAAAGAAGGAGAAAAGTAGCATGAAGAAATCGCTCTTTGCCTGCGTCTGTTTGATCCTTGTCTGCGCTGTTTTGTATGCAATCACCGCAAAGAATTACCCCGCCGAATCGGTCGTCACCGCTGGCACGCTGCGAGTTCAAACCCAAACCTGCAACGAATGCCACTCGGAAATCGCCGAAAAATTCCAATCCGCCCCCCATTCAAGGACGCTTCGACCGGGGACCGACCCCACGGTCCAATCCCGGTTCGTCGACACTGAAACCGAAATTGACGGGAGGACCTTCCGTTTCTTCCAACGGGATAAGGAACTTTGGTTCGCAGCAGACGACCTGGACTACGCCCGTCGCGTTGACTGGGTGTTCGGCTCTGGTGAACACGCCATGACTCCGGTTTCGCTTGACAAAGATCCCGACGGGATCGACCGCTTAACCCAACTGCATCTTTCCTGGTATTCCGATAACCAGATCCATCTGACGCCCGGCAGCGATCGCATCCGAACCACCCCACTACGACTGGGAAGAACGGAGAACGCCGACGAAACCGAACGCTGCTTCGGATGCCACGTCAGCTGGCTGCCTCAGCGAGAAGTGACAGGCCCTGATGGTTTTGGCCATGGTGGGATTGATTTTGAAAACATGGTCCCCAACCTTGATTGCTCGCGGTGCCACAGCGGAGCGGCGGCGCACGCCGCATCGGATGGATCCGAACCGCTCGATTTTTCCTGGGCAGATCTGACCGCACTCGAATCGATCAATCGCTGCGGAGAATGCCACCGCCGAGCCGACGAGATGACCGAAGAAGAATTGACTCCACAGCATTCCCACCTCGTCCGCTTTGCGCCCGTTGGTCTGGCCCTCAGTCCATGTTTCCTTGAATCCAATTCAGCCGAGGGACAGAAACACTACCCGCGATTCGATTGCATTTCCTGCCACGATCCTCATTTACCGACTCGCTCCGATCCCGAATCCTTCAACGTCACGTGCCGTGAATGCCACACGCCCCACGAACCCCAGCTGGGACAGGATGAAGATTCGCTAAGCCCGCGGATTCCTTGCTCCGAACAACCTCTTTCGTCGTCATGCATCGACTGCCACATGCCGAAAAAAGCAGCCGGTGAAGGGCTGGAATTCACCGACCACTGGATCCGACGGTCCCACGAATAGCTGGCCGTCGTTGCGAATCATTTGCTTTCGCAGTTCCTCAGCTTGAAAGCAGACCGCCTCCATTTGCAATTGCGGGACGGCAAACCTCAACGCCGCCGAAAAGTTTCGCAAAAAGCCAAATCTTTGCCAAGATTTGGCTTTTTTTTGCTAGATCAGCAAAAAAATCCCCCCCGCGCACCACCGGCTTACCGCACTGTGGAGGAGCCACCCCCCGGGCCCTAAAACCCTGCAAAAACAAGGGAAAAACACAAAACGGGCACGACGCCCTTGTTTGCCAAATTCCTGACCGAGCAACTAAACAAGAACTTAACAAAACAAATTTCTGTTGACTTAAAGCCTGACTCCCCTACCATGACCGGGACTTAACGACTGATGGCGTACCCATAGGCGTTAAACCTTATCAGAGGATTTGGCCAATTAGTGGTCGATGGCGGACATCAAAAAACTCCGCCGCCCAAGCACCTGCTTAACGCAGATGCCGCTTTTCTATTCTTATTTTCTTTTTGTCGGAGGCTTTATATGAAAGTCATGAAACGACGGAGCCACGAAGGCTTCACCCTGGTTGAATTATTGGTGGTGATTGCCATCATCGGAGTCCTAGTTGGACTTTTGCTTCCCGCTGTCCAAGCAGCCCGCGAAGCAGCTCGCCGCATGCAGTGCAGCAACAACATCAAACAGTTGGGACTTGCGGTCCACAACTACCACGACACGATGAATGCGATCCCGCCGCTGCGAGACCGTGATGACACGATTCCAGGTGATTCTTGGAACTCGCAAATCATTAGCTGGCGTGCCCGAATTCTGCCGTACATGGAACAGCAGGCGATTTACGACCAGGTCAACTATTCGATCCCAAATTGGTGGTCGTCGGGTAACCGCCCTAATTCAAACTGGGACATCGCCCCCATTGTCATTTCTTCTTTCCGCTGCCCTAGCGATGGCGGAAACGGAAACGTGAATTGGACAGATATTTCGGGAGCAAGAAATACCGGGCACCCAACAAGTTCAAGCTATGCAACAACCAATTACTTTGCTTGCATTGGACCTGACTCCGTATTGCGATGGAACGGTACAGGACTAGGTTTCTTTGATTCGATCCGTCGCCAGAGTGCAACGATCAGGGGAGCAACCAGAGACTTCGGAGCGATCACTGACGGTTTGTCAAATACAATCGCCCTTTCCGAAGGTGTGATCGGTCACCCTCGCCTGAACGTGAATGCTACCTCCAGCGGCAGCGGGAACTATACAGCTCAACTTGCATTGTTTTCATCAACAGATAACCTGTGCGTTGACCCCAATCCCGGCTCCGGCACGAGCTCAAGCACAAGCACGGGCAACGCTCGGGGAAATAGCTGGTTGCGAGGATATAGTTCGAACGACCTTTCGTTCTCAACGCACATGTCCCCCAACTCCAAACTTTGGGATTGTCACGCAAACAGCGACAGAGCCATGTACGCTGCTCGATCGCAGCATCCAAGTGGAGTTTTAATCGGAGTTGGCGATGGCGGAGTCCGGTTTATGTCGGAAACGGTCAACTACGACACATACCGAGCCCTTGGTGGTAGCTTTGACGGTATACCAGCTCAGTTCGATTGATCGAACGTCCAAAACCAGTTCGACGTTCCGCCGACTCTTTTCGGCGGGACCGTCTTTGTGAAGAGCACGAGGCTTTTAGCTCGTTTCCTTTTAAGATTCCCAGGCAATGAAACTTACGAATTTACCCCAGACGTTAATGTTTGCTCTTTTGGCCACCTTTTTGACAATTCCTTTTGTTGGCTGCGGCGTTGAATCCGAGCCAATAGGCATCGAGAGCAATGACGAGGAGATGCTTGAAGACCCCGAGTACATTGAAGGTGAAGAGGGAATCTAACCCAGTTTCCTAAACTGCCACGAAAATAATTTTGCGAACCTCCTGCCTCCCTCCACGGAGAACAGGAGGTTTTTTCGTGCTAGCGTGATGGTGGATAAGGCACCGTAAACCGCCTCAACTGCCGACCGGTTCATAGCGTCCTAAGGTTGCACAGCCGGCAAAAGTCTTGCAAACCGACGGCCTAGCATTCGCTTGCGTCCCACAGGGCCAAACAACCCAAGCTTCAACGGCGGATGTCTTCGCCAAGCCAGCAAAACAGGCCTAACCCATTGCATCTGAACCTCTTACGTCCCCCACCATGGCCGCACAAAAAAGCCCCCTCCTCTAAGCCATGACCACCACCAACCTGGGCCACCAAAGGGCGTTCACCAAGCCTCAATCACCAACTGAGGGGCACATTGCGCCGTTAACCAAGCCTTAACGTCACCTTAACCAAAGGCGATTCAAACCACCATCGATTGCAGAGAGAAAGCAAGAAAACAGAGCACAGCACTTCCCAATCATCGAAACCGCGACGGATGAAACGGTGTTTAGGATATTGACTTAAGGTAGGCCACATCTATCCTTGTGAGCCGGATAAGGGGCCGTCCTTAACACCTAACCGCCAATACCTCGTTTGCCTTGAGGGGATTGACTGGAACGAATGGTGGCATCGGATGGTCTAATGTATTGCAGTGTTCTCTTTCTTTTCATATCGCCCAGGATGTTCCATGAAAAACTCGTCACTTCGAAGCCGCGGAGGCTTCACATTGGTGGAATTATTGGTGGTAATCGCCATCATCGGAGTTCTTGTCGGGCTGCTTTTGCCAGCCGTCCAAGCAGCACGTGAAGCCGCTCGCCGTATGCAGTGCAGCAACAACCTCAAACAATTGGGGCTTGCCATTCACAACTACCACGACACGATGAATGCCCTACCGCCACTGCGCGACCGGACTGTTCCAGCCAACCCGTCAGCATCCTGGAACACCCAGTCCCTCAGCTGGCGTCCACGATTGCTTCCTTACATTGAACAGAACGCGCTGCACGACCAGATCGATTACTCCAACTACCTCTGGTGGAACAGCGAAACCCCCAACCGTACCGCAGCTCGCGTCGTCCTAGCAGCTTTCCGCTGCCCCAGCGACGGTGGCAACGGGAACGTAAACTGGACGGATTCGACAGGCACCCGGTACACAGGTCGTCCAACCGATGCTGGCTATGCAGCGACCAACTACTTTGCCTCGACCGGCCCCGATTCGCAGACTCGCTGGAACGGCGCTAGCCTCGGGTTCTTCAATGGCATGAGTGCAGGAAGCCTCAGCGACCGCGGTTCGACTGGCTCCTTCGCCAACATCACCGACGGCCTATCCAACACGATCGCCCTTTCCGAAGGTGTGATTGGTTTCCCTCGGATCGATGCGAACCCAACCGGATCAGGGACCGGAACCTACGCAGCCCAATTGGCTGCCTACACTGGTACTGACAACACCTGTGCCGGGTCCCAAAGCAGCAGCACCGGACGCGGTCGCGGGAACAGCTGGATGAAAGGCTATGACCCATCGGACATGTCATTCACCACCCTGATGGCTCCAAACTCCAAGCAATGGGATTGCCATAGCAACACCGGCTGGGCCATGTACGCAGCTCGTTCGCAGCACCCAAGTGGTGTCCTGATCGGTGTCGGCGACGGTGGCGTTCGCTTCATGTCGGAAACCGTCAACCTGGACACTTACCGTGCCCTTGGTGGTAGCTTCGACGGAGTGCCTGCTCAGTTCGAGTAAGCCTCTACAGCCTGCGATTAAAGTCAGGCAAGCAAGCAAACTTGCCTGACATCCCCGGTCGCGAATACGTTTTAGAAAATTGTGTTTCAGCCACTTGCCTCCGCGAGTGGCCTTCCTTGATTTTACTTGTGTGACATGTCCATTTCGAAATTTGCCCGTTTGATTGCCGCTCCATTTGTCGCATGCCTGCTGGTTCTGCCATTCGCCGGATGTGGCGTTGAGACCGAACCACTTGGGGTTGAAAGCAACGACGACCCTGCCGCCCTGGAAGAACCTGAGTATGTTGCAGGCGAAAAAGAAATGATGCGAGGCAACTAGGTTCGCCTACTGCGGAACACAGATTTGCCTAACGGCATTGCTCCAAATAGATTAGCCAGCAACGATGATTCGTTGCTGGCTTTTTTTTGTCGCCGGACTGCCGTTCGACGCGCTACCATTCTCAACCAAGGCGGAAACCGATGAAATCGAACCAACTGCGCATCGCGATCGGAGCGTTTGCCTGCTCAGTCTGCTGTTCGATGATCGTGGCGCAAGATGCCAATCCGGCTCCCCCCCCGAACCGCCAATCAGCAACCGCCCCTCCGCTGACAGTGCGCTCCCTCTTCCACCCGACCGATCGATTTGATTACGACGGGCCCGACCTTGCGGCAACCAAGTGGGTGAAAATCGACGGCCAGACCAAACTAGCGATCCAACGACCAACTGGCTGGCAACTGCTAAACCCAGCATCAGGCAAAGAAACCCTTTGGAGCGGTGAAGCATCGATTCCGAACGGTTTGCAACGGGTCGACAAGGGTCTGGTCCTTTTTCACCCCGATGCCGAAGCGAAGTGGATCACTCGTGATGCTTCCCAGTGGAACCATCCGACCCTCAGCCCTGACGGCCAGAAAATTGCATTCGTCGAAGGAAACGACCTATACCTTTTTGAAGTTCAAACCGGACAGCGAAGACGGATCACCGATGACGGCTCCGCGACCACCCTGAATGGAATCCTGGACTGGTCCTACCAAGAAGAGATCTACGGCCGCGGTAACTTCCGGTCGCTTTGGTGGAGCCCCGATAGCCAACGGGTTGCTTTCTTGCGATTGGACATTTCGCGGCTTCACACCTACACCTTGGCCGACAGCGACACCCCACGAGGCAAAGTCCTAACCGCTCGGTACCCCAAAGTCGGTGACCCGGTTCCTCTCGCACAGTTGTGGGTAACCGACCTGACTGGAAATCGCACCCTGATCGCAGATCCCGCCGCTGAACTGGAGGATATCGAGCAGCAGGAACCTTTGATTGTCCGCGTCGGCTGGCACCCCGACAGCCGACATGTCGTCTACCAAGTAACCAACCGAATCCAGAACTGGATCGAACTGCGTCAAAGCAGCGACCTGACCGACCCAACATCATCCGTCGGCACAACCAGCAAAGATTTGTTGCGTGACGAATCGGCGGCATGGGTCGAAGTCCTTGGCGAACCACGCTGGCTACCCGACGGCAGTTTCTTATGGCTGAGCGATCAACCGGTCGGGCGTCGTCGAGTCTGGTGGGTCTCGGCGAATGGTGACCTGCGCAGCGCCGTCAGCCCCGCCGACATGGACGTTCGCGACATCATCGGAATGACCTCCGACGGAAAAACGGTGTACGTAAACGGAGATGCCGAGAGGGGCTCCGTCGGTCAACAGATCTATCGAATCCAATTGAAATTTGACGATCTAGCGGGCGAACCGCCAAGCAGCCTGATGGAACCGATCACGACTGAAAAGGGCTGGCACGACGCGGAAATTTCACCCGATGGATTGTGGATGGTCGATCGATTCAGCACCGTCTCGCAGCCACCACGACTGGACTTGGTTTCCCTTGACGTTGCCGCAAACCCCAACCCTTCGCCCCGCACCCTCCAGAAAGGATACGAACTTACGGCTTCCCAGATTCCCGTGAAATGGCTGACAATACCGTCGGCGGCGGGACAGCCTCTGCCCGCCTACCTGATCCGACCAACGAAGACTCCTGCAACCGGACTGCCAGTCCTGGTTGAAACCTACGGGGGACCTCAAGCACCAGCAGCGGTCGACCGCTGGCAGGGGTCACGCTACCTATTCCGTCAGATGCTTGCGCACCGCGGGATCGCGGTGCTGGTCGTCGACAATCGCTCCAGCGCCGGCCAAGGGATTGCCGACACATGGCAGATCTATCGCAGGGTAGGGGAGATCGAACTTGAAGACACGCTTGCGGCTGTCGATTGGCTTCGGAAACAAGACTGGGTTGAAAAAGAACGAATCGGGCTCCGAGGCTGGTCATTCGGAGGATTCCTGACCGCCTACGCGATGACGCATAGCGACGCGTTCGCAGCCGGAGTCGCAGGCGGCTCCCCGACCGACTGGCGCAATTACGACGCGATCTATACCGAGCGATACATGGACTTACCTGACGAGAATCGGGAAGGATACGAAGCAACGTCGGTCAATGCAGCAGCCCAACACCTGAAGGGAAAGCTGTTATTGATTCACGGCGAACTAGACGACAACGTCCACCCCGCCAACACATTGCAGCTGAGCAAAGCCCTGCAAATGGCAGGCAAAACATTTGACCTAATGATCTACCCCGGCGCCGCCCACGCCATTCGCGAACGGCATCAAGAGCACCACATGATGCAAATGGTCACCCGCTTCCTAGAACAGCACTTGAAAGACAAAGACAAAAAATCGCGAAGCAACGACAGACGATAACCCAGGACGCAAAACCCAGATATCGTTCCCCCACAACACAACAGTCGCGAAGCGACGGCATGCGAAAGCCCGGGACGCAAGTCCCAGGTGCATGCCCCACACAACCGCAAAGTCGCGAAGCGACGGCATGTGATAGCCTGGGACGCAAGTCCCAGGTGCATGCCCCACACAACCGCAAAGTCGCGAAGCGACGGCATGACATTCGACGAACGCAAACCGCAATCAAACCGGAAAACTGCGTGACCGCCCGCGCGCTCCATTCATGTCGTCGCTTCGCGACTGAACGGGGAACTTCTCTGCTTGACCTGGGACTCGCGTCCCAGGCTTTCACATGACATTCGACTTCGCGATTAAAACGGACAGGGCTCGACCGGAAGGCCCAAACCACCCGGCCATCGCATACGGTTGGACGCAAACACAAAAGGTACCGACCACAACAGTCGCGAAGCGACGGCATGCGATAGCCTGGGACGCAAGTCCCAGGTACATGCACCACACAACCGCAAAGTCGCGAAGCGACGGCATGACATTCGACAAACGCAAACCGGAAAACGAAAACCGGGTGATCGATTGCCCGCGTTCCATTCATGTCGTCGCTTCGCGACTGAACGGCGAACTTCTTTGCTTGACCTGGGACTCGCGTCCCAGGCTTTCACATGCCATCGCTTCGCGATTAAAACGGACAGCGTTCGACCGGTAGGACCAAACCACCCGGCCATCGCATACGGTTGGAGGCAAACGCAAAAGGTACCGTTCACAACAGTCGCGAAGCGACGGCATGTGATAGCCTGGGACGCAAGTCCCAGGTACATCCCCCACACAACCGTAAAGTCGCGAAGCGACGGCATGACATTCGACGAACCCAAACCGCAATCAAACCGATAAACGAAAACCGGGTGATCGATTGCCCGCGCGCTCCATTCATGTCGTCGCTTCGCGACTGAACGGCGAATTCCTCTGCTTGACCTGGGACTCGCGTCCCAGGCTTTCACATGCCATCGCTTCGCGATTAAAACGGACAGGGCTCGACCGGAAGGACCGAACCATCCGGCCATCGCATACGGTTGGAAGCAAACGCGAAAGGTACCGACCACAACAGTCGCGAAGCGACGGCATGCGATAGCCTGGGACGCAAGTCCCAGGTACATGCACCACACAACCGCAAAGTCGCGAAGCGACGGCATGCCATTCGACGAACGCAAACCGCAATCAAACCGGAAAACTGCGTGACCGCCCGCGTGATCCATTCATGTCGTCGCTTCGCGACTGAACGGGGAACTTCTTTGCTTGACCTGGGACTCGCGTCCCAGGCTTTCACATGCCATCGCTTCGCGATTAAAACGGACAGCGCTCGGCCGGAAGGACCGAACCATCCGGCCATCGCAGACGGTTGGAAGCAAACACAAAAGGTACCGACACAACAGTCGCGAAGCGACGGCATGCGATAGCCTGGGACGCAAGTCCCAGGTACATGCACCACACAACCGCAAAGTCGCGAAGCGACGGCATGACATTCGACGAACGCAAAACCGCAATCAAACCGTGAAACCGCAATCAAACCGCAATCAAACCGCAATCAAACCGTCAAACCGTCAAACCGTCAAACCGTCAAACCGTCAAACCGTCAAACCGTCAAACCGTCAAACCGGAACCCGCGTGATCGATTGCCCGCGCGTTCCATTCATGTCGTCGCTTCGCGACTGAACGGGGAACTTCTTTGCTTGACCTGGGACTTGCGTCCCAGGCTATCGCATGCCGTCGCTTCGCGACTAAAACGGTCCGCTTGACCTGGGACTTGCGTCCCAGGCTATCGCATGTCGTCGCTTCGCGATTGAAATGGGCAGGGCTCGACCGGTAGGACCATACCACCCGGCCAGGGCATACAATGAAGGTAACCGCAAAGCCGGGGAGCTTCTGTGCGGTTGCTGGATTTACCCGTTCCACCAGAGTCGCAAAGCGACAACAGGAGATTGCCCGATGTCTACCCATCATGGCATATTACTGCATGTTATTTTTTCGACGAAATATCGCAAACGCTACCTTGCAGAACACTGGCAAGACGAACTGTTCGGCTACATCGGTGGAGCCGTTAAGGATCACAAAGGATCCCTGTTGAAAGCGGGCGGAATTGAAGACCACGTTCATTTGCTGCTGCGGATTCACCCCGAATTTGCGATTTCCAAAACCCTGCAGCTGATCAAAACGAATTCCTCCAAATGGATCAACGAACAACGGAAGATTCGGGGAAAATTCCATTGGCAACGCGGGTACGGCGCGTTCTCCGTTAGCCAGTCAATGGCGGATACCGTCCGGAAATATATTGCCAATCAGAAAGAACATCACCAACAGCAAACATTCGAGACAGAATATCTCGAATGTTTAAAGAAACACGAAATCGAATATGATCCGCGATATGTTTTTGATATGGAGATCGTTACCTAGGCTATCGCGAAGCTGTCGCTTCGCGACGTGAAATGAACATACTGAAGCGTTCGCCGGAACGGCATCGCTATCGCTCTTTGGTCCGGCCTACTTCTGCTGGGGCGAAGTAACGCTGGCAGCCGCTCCTTTCCCTATCCGTTTGCCGGATCCTTGCCATCGATCCACGGGCCACCGAGTTCGCCGGAACGGCATCGCTATCGCTCTTTGGTCCGGCCTACTTTTGCTGAGGCGAAGTAACGCTGGCAGCCGCTCCTTTCCCTATCCGTTTGCCGGATCCTTGCCATCGATCCATGGGCCACCGAGTTCGCCGGAACGGCATCGCTATCGCTCTTTGGTCCGGCCTACTTTTGCTGAGGCGAAGTAACGCTGGCAGCCGCTTCTTTCCCTATCCGTTTGCCGGATCCTTGCCATCGATCCAATGGCCACCGAGTTCGCCGGAACGGCATCGCTATCGCTCTTTGGTCCGGCCTACTTTTGCTGGGGCGAAGTAACGCTGGCGGCCGCTTCTTTCCCTATCCGTTTGCCGGATCCTTGCCATCGATCCACGGGCCACCGAGGCTCATGTACTCAGGCTCTTCCAAGACACTTCCCGTATCCCCAGCTTTCCAGCCCGGAATATGAGAGACTTCGCCTCGCTCATGGCTTCGTTTTTCCCAATGCTTGGCCCAACCTGGATCGGTCGTGCTAATCTCGCGAGTATTTTTGTCGATGAAGTAGACGACTCCGTCCCGATAACTTTTGGCTCCCAGGTTCACGATGGCGATCGCTGCGGCTCCCAAGTCGGGCGGATTGTTACACATCATGGGGTCATCGGCTTCGATCGCGTCTAACCAATTTTCAAAGTGAGCCAGCGTTGTGTTTCCGACTTTTCCAACGGCGATCCGCTCTTCTTTTTGATCGCGGATCCGAGTCACCTGCGGGCGTTCGGGGATGAAATCAAACCCATCAAAGTTCTCGTTATTGCCGAACACAATGGTCCCGTTGTGTCCGCGGATCAGCTGCTGAATCCGGGACTCTTCATTGCACATCGTCGCGGTTACCAACCCCTGTGCCCCTTCATAAAAATCGGCTGCGACGGTTGCGACGTCCGGCACATCGCGCCCGTCGTATTCCATATACAGACCGCCAGCCCCAACCACGCGTCCTGGCAAGCGAAGCCCCGTTGCCTTCAACATGGCGGTAGTCCGATGGACAAACAGGTCGGTATACATCCCTGAACCAAAGGGCCAGAAACGACGCCATTGCCGATAGACTTCACGGTCAAACGGAACCGATTCGGCTAAACCTTCCTCCACACCCAACCAGCGATCCCAATCGATCGTCTTGGGGGTCATCTCTTTTTCAATCTTGTAATAGCGCCACTGCCCCATCGATGAATTGCGGAAGTATTCGGTTTGGTACCCGAGGACCTTGCCGATCTTGCCCTCCTGCAACATCTCGCGGACCTGATCCCAAACCGGCAAACTGGTCGACTGCACACCGACCTGCATGACCATCCCGGTCTTCTTCCATGTCGCTTCAACATCGAAGGCTTCTTCAACCGTTTTACACATCGGTTTTTCGCAGTAGACCGCCAGCCCTGCATTCAGCGCATCGACGGTTTGCTTGTGATGCCAATGATCGGGCGTCCCGATGCATACGGCGTCCAAATTTTCCTTTTCCAGCATGTCACGATAATCGACGTACTTGGCCGGCTTCGTCCCCGTTTCTTTTTCGATGTATTCCGCGACCTGGTCACGCCGCAATTCGTAAACTTCAGCGACGGCGACCAAATCGATCTTCCGGCCCGCCTTGTGAAGGTTTGCCAACGATTTCACATGAGCCCCAAAACCACGGCCCCCAGGCCCGATAAATCCGATTCGCAACCGGGAATTACTCCCCTCGGCCGCAGCGGCTTGGCGAGCCGAAAGCCCCGTGATCGCGGCCCCGGTCGCCACCGTTGCCGATGTCTTCAAGAACTCCCTCCTAGGCCCCGAGCCAGTTGGACCGGAGGTCACGTTAACGTTCGTATTTTCTGGAGTAGGACTTCCGGTCATTGCATATGGCTTTCGAAGAGACAACAGAGGCTTCTAGAGAGAGAAGCAGGAAGAGAAAAGCTTACCAAAATCCCTTTTGAAACTCAAACTTTTGCCGCTTATCGGGCTGGCCATTTTAATCGGAAGCGGAGAGAGATTTCAGCCTTTCACTCCGCGAAAGGAGCTTTGAGGGAGCGTTCTTTCGTGGAGCGAAAGGCGACAATCCCCCAATCCTTGCCTCGCTGCTGGTTCCGGATGTGCTTAGCGTGCGGTTTACGATAGGGCGACCAGCGGTTTTGAAGTTCATCCCAGGGGCTGGTCGATACAAGATGAAGAAGGAGCCTAGCAAGGGAAGCGGCTCTTCTTGTCTGCTATTCGACCTTAAAGGAAACCGATCATGTGGCGTTCACTTTTCTTGGCTGTCGGGATCATGATGATCATCCTGGGGGTCGAATGCCTATTAATCGACAGTGCCGCCGTTTACAAAGCGGGCAAGGCCTCCTCGGCCGCGTTTGCTGACTCGACGATGCCGCAGGCCGCTCAAATCAAAATCTGGCAACCTGCCGAGTGGCTTCCCTGGGGATTGCTTAGCGGCGGAACCGTCGTCGTCCTGTATGCGGTCAACCTGCCGAAGCGCTGGGGCCAGAGCCCGGCTGAGTAAGCGATTCAAAGCGGCTCCCAGCCACCTCTAAAAACGGCCGCTGCACCCCACTCTTCATCAAATTTTAAAACAGTTTTGGTATTAGGAATCTTAATGCCACCAACGCCGCCTCGCGGACACAAAGACACCACCAAGGGACAACAACACACCGCAACACCGCTTACCGCGAAAATGACGACCCAAGAAACCCTGCAAAACACGGCATTTCTGCAATCACCCTCAGTGAACCTGGGCCAACAATGGTGAAAGCGTTGTTTCCACCCGTCCCGACACGAAAATATAACTCTCAATTGGAATCGTAATCCTGCTTATTGACGGGAGGCTGATCGCCTTCTATTCTCAGCTCTCAAGAACGGCGATTTATGGCCGCCCCAGGATTAGTTTTCTTTATGGTTTTGCATGCACCTGCGCTCCCTCGAACTTTTCTGTTCAGTCGCTCAGCTCCGCTCATTTTCGCGGGCAGCGGACGCGCATGCCGTGACGCAAAGTGCCGCCAGCCAAGCCGTCCTGCAGCTTGAACAGAACCTGGGTGTCCGCCTTGTCGACCGCAGCAAACGCCCACTGCGTCTTACCGACGCCGGCACCGTCTACCACACCGGTTTGCGTAAAGTACTGGGGGATTACCGAGCCCTTGAGCAAGAGGTTCGGTATCTAGCCAGTCGATTGCAAGGCATCGTGCGAATTGCCGCGATTTACTCGGTCGGGGCAAGTTACATGCCCGAAGCAACCGCCGCCTTCCAACAACTGCACCCAGACGTCGAAGTCCGGATCGAACCGGCTTCGCCAACTCGAGTCTTAGAACTGGCCGCCTCAGGGGAAGCCGACCTCGGTTTGATGAGTTACTGCAAAGGGACTCGATCGATCCGGAGTGCCCACTGGCAGAAAGAGCCGATGTGCCTGATTGCTGCCCCCGAACATCCGCTCGCTGGCAAAGGCGAAGTGGATTTAACCGATTTGCACAATTTAGCAATGATCGGCTTCGAAACGACTTTGAAGGTACGCAGGGAAATCGATCTATTTCTGTCGCGACAGGATGTCCGAGCTCGATACTGTCTTGAATACGACAACCTTGATTCCATTATTCGTGCGATCCAGGCAAACGCCGGAATCGGGATCCTCCCGGAAGCCTCGGTGCGTCGCGAGACCGCTAGCGGTACCTTAAAAGTGGTACCGTGTAGCGAATTATCTTTACAGCGACCTTTAGGGATCGTCTGGCGACGATCCGGGAAGGTCAGTTTGGCGGCAGCGGAGTTTGCAGAAATGCTGCTCGGCAAACCGCTAGAACCTCCCAAATCGGTGACTTAGCCGTCCCTCCGGGCAGGCTTATCCATCAACAGGTACTGCGGTTTCCACCGCAAAAAAGTCAGCGCCACCGCTGCCGACTTCCATAGGAATCGAATCCGATTCCAAAACGAACACAACGAAATCACTACCACAAGCGACTTCAGAAGAGGCAATGTCGATGAACCAACCAGACCCAAGGGTGTTGAACCACCACTTTCCAGAGGCTTACGGTTTGTATGACCCTGAGCACGAAAAAGATGCCTGTGGCGTTGGATTTATTGCCCACATCAAAGGGAAACCGAGCCATCAAATCGTCCTGGATGCAGACGTCATCCTGCAGAACATGGATCACCGCGGTGCCTGTGGCTGTGAAGCGAATACGGGCGACGGATCGGGGATCATGTGTGGTTTGCCACATCCTTTCCTTCGCAAGGTCGCCAAAAGTGATCTAGGAATCGAACTGCCCGAAGAGAATCGCTACGCTGCCGGTCTGGTTTTCCTGCCGACCGATGTCAAAGAACGCGCGATCTGTAAAGAAGCGGTCGAAAAACTGATCGTCGAAACAGGACAGACTCTGCTGGGCTGGCGAGACGTCCCTCAAGAGACCGACCTAGCCGACATCGGTCCGACAGCTCGACGCAGCGAACCTTTCGTCGAGCAGCTGTTTGTCGCTGCCGCTGACGGGATCGATTCTGCCGAATTCGAACGCAAGCTGTACTTGATTCGCAAGCAGGCAAGCCACCAACTGCGTGGTTCGGATTCGCTGAAGCAAGCGCTGATGTTCTATGTCTGTTCGCTCAGCACACGAGTGATCATCTACAAGGGGATGCTCACCCCAGCTCAGGTCCTTCCCTACTATCCCGACCTGCGGGACGAGGACTTTAAAACCCACCTGGCGATGGTCCACAGCCGGTTTTCCACGAACACCTTCCCTTCCTGGGACCGTGCACAACCGCTCCGCTTCATGAGCCACAACGGAGAAATCAATACACTCCGCGGCAACAAGAACTGGATGCAGGCTCGTGAAGGGTCCGCCGCCAGCGAGCTTTACGGTGAAGACCTGAAAAAGCTGTTCCCCGTCGTCGAACCTGCCTTGAGCGATTCCGGAACGTTTGACAACGTCCTGGAATTCCTTCTGATGAACGGTCGGACATTGCAAGAGGCGATGATGATGATGGTTCCCGAAGCATGGCAAAAACATGAAACCATGCCGGAAGAGAAGCGAGCCTTCTACGAGTACTTCTCGTCCCTGATGGAACCGTGGGACGGGCCCGCTTCGATCGCCTTTACCGACGGTCACTGCATCGGTGCAACGCTTGACCGCAACGGTCTTCGCCCCAGTCGTTATTACATCACCCATGATGACCGCGTGATCATGGCCAGTGAAGTTGGCGTCTTGCCTGTTGACCCAGGCCTCGTGAAAGAAAAAGGACGCCTGGAACCAGGTCGTATGTTCTTGGTCGATTTTGCGCAAGGTCGCTTAATCCCCGATGATGAACTGAAACTGGGCTTTGCCAAACGCAAACCGTACGGCCAGTGGCTTCGCGATCAACGCATTCGACTTTCCGATCTAAACCCGGATGGAGAACCGCACGGTTTTGATCCGGATTCATTGATCGAGCGGATGCAGGCGTTCGGATATTCACTGGAAACGATGTCCTTCATGCTTCGCCCCTTGGTCGAACAGGGACGTGACCCCGTCGGTTCGATGGGCAACGACAGTGCCTTGGCTTGCCTGAGCGACAAACCACGGATGATCTATGACTACTTCAAGCAACTGTTCGCCCAGGTGACGAACCCCGCAATCGATTCGATTCGGGAAGAAGTGATCATGTCGCTGGAGTGTTACATCGGCCCAGAGCAAAACCTTCTGGAAGCGACTCCGGAGCATTGCCATCGACTATTGCTCGAACATCCGATCCTAACCAACGAAGAAGTGGCCGCTCTAGAACACATCAACTACCAGGGTTGGCAAAGCCGTGTGATCGACATCACGTTCGATCGCAGCGAAGGCAAAGCTGGCCTACAAAAGACTTTGGACCGCATTGCAGCCGAAGCCGAAGCGGCAGCGGACGACGGGATTCAAATCATCGTTCTATCGGATCGCAAATGCTCTGCCGAACGTGTTCCCGTTAGCGCTTTGTTGGCCGTTGGCGCCGTGCACCATCACCTGGTGAAGCAAGCCAAACGAACGCGAGTTGGCTTGGTGATCGAAACGGGCGAAGCACGCGAAGTCCATCACCACTGCCTGCTGATTGGTTATGGAGCCGATGCGATCAATCCGTATCTGGCTTTCGAAGCCCTTTGGCAAGCTCATGAAGACGGCCTACTGCCTGACACCATGACGGACGACAAAGTCGTCTCCGCCTATCGCAAGGGCGTTGCCAAGGGAATGCTGAAAGTCATGGCCAAGATGGGCATCAGCACCCTGCAAAGCTACAAAGGTGCTCAGATCTTCGAAGCCTTGGGCTTGAAGAGTGATGTCATTGACAAGTGCTTTGTAGGGACGGCAAGCCGAATCGCCGGTGTCGACTTCGACATCCTGGCCGAAGAAGCACTGCGTCGTCACTCCCTTGGGTACCCCGATCGCCAAGACGAAAAGCTTGCCGAATTGCCCAACATGGGCGAGTACCACTGGCGTGCCGAAGGCGAAAACCACACCTGGAGCCCCCAAGCGATCTCCAGCCTGCAGATCGCCGCTCGGACCAATGATGAGGATGCGTACTGGAAGTTCGCCCAGACGATGAATCATGACAATCAGGTTCGCTGCACTCTGCGAGGACTGCTTGAATTCAACGAAGGTGTTGCAGGACCTGCGATCCCACTATCAGAAGTTCAACCGCGTGAAGAGATCGTGAAACGCTTTTGCACCGGAGCGATGAGCTTCGGCAGCATCAGTGCGGAATCGCATGAAGCACTCGCGATTGCAATGAACCGCCTAGGTGGAAAAAGCAATACGGGTGAAGGTGGCGAAGATCCCGAACGCTTCAAGACCATGCCCAACGGCGACAGCAAACGATCGGCTATCAAGCAGGTCGCTAGTGGACGTTTTGGTGTGACGATCGAGTACCTTTCCAACGCCGACGAAATCCAAATCAAGATTTCGCAAGGTGCGAAACCGGGTGAAGGGGGCGAACTGCCTGGACGCAAAGTCGACCAGACGATCGCTCGAATCCGCTACAGCACCCCGGGCGTCGGCTTGATCAGCCCTCCGCCGCATCACGACATCTATTCGATCGAAGACCTTGCCCAATTAATCCACGACCTTAAAAACGCCAATCCAGCAGCTCGGATCAGTGTCAAATTGGTGAGTGAAGTTGGCGTCGGGGTTGTTGCCTCCGGGGTTGCCAAAGCCCACGCCGATCACATCCTGATCGCAGGGGACACTGGCGGAACGGGTGCCTCACCGCTGACCAGCATCAAACATGCTGGCCTGCCTTGGGAACTTGGGATCGCTGAAGCCCACCAGGTCTTGGTACTGAATGACCTCCGCAGCCGCGTGGTCCTGCAGACCGACGGCGGTCTGAAAACAGGCCGCGACGTCGTCATCGCCGCCTTGCTGGGCGCTGAAGAATTTGGGTTTGCAACCGCACCGCTGATCACCATGGGGTGCATCATGATGCGGAAGTGTCATCTGAACACCTGCCCTGTCGGAATCGCGACCCAGGACCCTGAACTTCGCAAGAAGTTTTCGGGGAAACCGGAACATGTTGTGAACTACCTGTTCATGGTCGCCGAGGAAGCACGGCATATCATGGCCAAACTGGGTTTCCGCACGATCGACGAAATGGTCGGACGGACCGATGTGCTGCGAACCGAAGCGGCTGAGAAGCACTGGAAAAAAGACGGGCTGGACCTGTCCGCAATCCTTGCACCGGCGCGACGAGCTCACGACAACGTTGGCATCCGCTGCACCCAGGCTCAGGATCACGGACTGGAAAAATCGCTGGACGTCACCGTCTTGGTGCCACAGGCAAAAGAGGCGATCGAGAACAAGACGCCGATCACCATCGAATCCCCGATCGTCAATATCAACCGTACCGTCGGGACGATCCTCAGTCACGAAATCGCCAAACGTCACGGTCAGGCAGGCCTTCCGGACGATACGATTCGTCTGAAATTTTCGGGTTCAGCCGGACAAAGCATCGGTGCCTTCCTGGCTCATGGTGTCACGATCGAACTGGAAGGCGACGCAAACGATTACGTCGGAAAAGGCCTTTCCGGTGGTCGCATTGTGATCTATCCACCAACCGAAGCGACCTACGCCGCGGAAGACAACATCCTGGTCGGAAACGTCTGTTTGTACGGAGCGACCGGCGGTGAAGCCTTCCTGCGAGGAATGGCGGCCGAACGATTCTGCGTTCGTAACAGTGGTGCACGGACCGTTATCGAAGGTGTCGGGCAGCATGGCTGTGAATACATGACCGGTGGCCGCGTGGTCATCCTGGGACGAACCGGACGCAACTTTGCTGCCGGGATGTCGGGGGGGATCGCATACGTTTGGGATCGCGACGGGGACTTCAACCTGAATTGCAATCTGGCAACGGTCATCCTGGAATCGATCAGTACCCCCGAAGAAGAAAACGAAGTCAAGGAACTGATCCAGAAACACCAAACTCTGACCAACAGTACGGTTGCTGCCGAAGCGCTGGGGAACTGGGACACGTTCCTCAAGCAATGCGTCAAAGTTATGCCGACCGACTACAAACGAGTCCTAGAACAAATGGCTGAAGAAGCTGCAGGTGAAACCGCTTCGGTTTAACTCGCTCCCGCCATTTCATTCCCACATTTACTTACAGCCCGGAGCCCCTGACATGGGAAAGCCCACAGGATTCAAAGAATTTGATCGCAAGAAGGTCGCTTGGCGATTGCCCGTCGTTCGCATGGAAGATTACGGCGAAATTTATACCGAACCAGAAAATGACCAACTGCGTGAGCAGGGCGCACGGTGCATGGACTGTGGCGTCCCGTTCTGCCAGTCCGGAACCGGTTGCCCAATCGACAACCTGATCCCCGAATGGAACGATCTGGTCTACAACAATCGCTGGAAAGAAGCGATTGAACGATTGCACAAAACCAACAACTTCCCGGAATTCACCGGTCGAGTCTGTCCGGCTCCGTGTGAAGGTTCTTGCGTGTTGGGAATCACCAACCCACCGGTTACGATCAAGAACATCGAAAACGCGATCGTCGACCGGGCCTGGAAAGAAGGCTGGATCGTCCCCTCGGCCCCCAAAGAACGGACCGGGAAAAAGGTCGCGATTATTGGTAGCGGACCTGCCGGCCTAGCGGCCGCGGACCAGCTGAACAAAGTCGGCCACGAGGTCACCGTGTACGAACGGGCCGACCGCATCGGCGGCCTCCTGCAGTACGGCATCCCCAACATGAAATTGGATAAGGATGTCCTGCAGCGGCGGCTGGACAAAATGACCGCCGAAGGGATTCGCTTTGTCACCAACGCAAACGTCGGCCAAGATGTCGATGCAAAAGAATTGGTCGAAGCGAACGACGCTGTATTGCTGGCTTGCGGAGCTACAAAACCTCGCGATTTGCCGATCCCCGGCAGAGACCTCAAAGGGGTTTCTTATGCGATGGATTTCCTCACCGCGAATACCAAGCACAAAGTCCACGGCGACGCCCTGACCGATCAGTTCATCAGCGCCGAAGGCAAAGATGTGATCGTCATCGGTGGCGGTGACACCGGTACCGACTGCATCGGAACAAGCATCCGCCACGGTTGCCGAAGCATGGTCAACTTTGAATTGCTGCCACAGCCACCGGCCGAACGAGCCGGCGACAATCCGTGGCCCGAATGGCCGCGTACCTTCCGAGTCGATTACGGTCACGAAGAAGCCGAAGCCAAATTCGGTTCGGACCCTCGCACCTACCAAATTCTCTCCAAAGAGTTCCTCGGTGACGAAAACGGAAACCTAACAGGGATCCGAACCGTCCAGGTCGAGTGGACCAAAACGGAAGAAGGCGGCTGGAACATGAAGGAAGTCGAAGGAAGCGAGAAGGAATGGCCAGCCCAAGTCATCCTCCTGGCGATGGGCTTCTTAGGTCCTGAGCAACCGATCGCCGAAGCGCTTGGTATCTCCACCGACCCACGAAGTAATTTCGAAGCCAAACACGGCGAATTCACTACCAGCATTCCAGGAATCTTCGCAGCAGGTGACTGCCGTCGAGGGCAAAGCTTGGTTGTCTGGGCGATCAACGAAGGTCGTGGTGCCGCCAGGGCAATCGATATCTACCTGCGTGGGCACAGCAGCCTGCCAGCCCCTGGAATCACCATGGGAAGCCAACTGGTCGCGAACTAATCACGATCGATGCGTGAGGAATTCTTTGCCAGTGATTCCCCCAATGGAAAGACTGCACGAAACTCTTCTTGCGAAGAGACCGTGCAGTTTTTTATTGCGCATCCAGCGACGCCGCGACGACAGAGATTTGGGACGTGAAGTTGGGAGTTGGGAGTTGGGAGTGGGGAGTGGGGAGTTGGGAGTTGGGAGTGGGGAGTGGGGAGTGGGGAGTGGGGAGTGGGGAGTGGGGAGTGGGGAGTGGGGAGTGGGGAGTGGGGAGTGGGGAGTGGGGAGTGGGAGTGGGAGTGGGAGTGGGAGTGGGAGTGGGAGTGGGAGTGGGAGTGGGAGTGGGAGTTGGAGTTGGAGTTGGAGTTGGAGTTGGAGTTGGAGTTGGAGTTGGAGTTGGGATGCGAGGTTGGGGCGGGGCGGGGCGAAAACCTGGCTCCCCTCGCCCTCAAAACAAGCTTTCTTAAAACAGGTTGGATATTGAATCAACGGTTCGCCAGCTAGTTCAATTGACCGAGACTCAAAGGCTTGTTTTGGGGGAGAGGGGCTGGGGGAGAGGGGGCTGACAGAGGCAAGCAAGGCGTGACATAACCGCTTGAAATACGGGGCGTTCACTGGGCTTGCGCTGCAAAATCGCCGCCTGGAAATATCCCCTCTCCCCCAGCCCCTCTCCCCCAAGCAAGCTCCGCCAAACCAAACAGAAAGGCAGAGATCCCGGAATGAGCTAGCTCAGATTTCTTCCGCAACAAAGAGCTTGCTTAGGGGCGAGGGGAGCCAGACTTGCGTCAGCAAACAAAATCTCGCTCCCCTCGCCCTCAAAACAAGCTTGATTAAAACAGGTTGGATATTGAATCAACGGTTCGCTAGCTAGTTCAATTGACCGAGACTCAAAGGCTTGTTTTGGGGGGAGAGGGGCTGGGGGAGAGGGGGCCGACAGAGGCAAGCAAGGCGTGACATAACCGCTTGAAATACGGGGCGTTCACTGGGCTTGCGCTGCAAAATCGCCGCCTGGAAATACCCCCTCTCCCCCAGCCCCTCTCCCCCAAGCAAGCTCCGCCAAACCAAACAGAAAGGCAGAGATCACGGAATGAGCTAGCTCAGATTTCTTCCGCAACAAAGAGCTTGCTTAGGGGCGAGGGGAGCCAGACTTGCGTCAGCAAACAAAATCTCGCTCCCCTCGCCCTCAAAACAAGCTTGATTAAAACAGGTTGGATATTGAATCAACGGTTCGCTAGCTAGTTCAATTGACCGTGAATCAAAGGCTTGTTTTGGGGGAGAGGGGCTGGGGGAGAGGGGGCCGACAGAGGCAAGCAAGGCGTGACATAACCGCTTGAAATACGGGGCGTTCACTGGGCTTGCGCTGCAAAATCGCCGCCTGGAAATACCCCCTCTCCCCCAAGCAAGCTCCGCCAAACCAAGCAGAAAGGCAGAGATCCCGGAATGAGCTAGCTCAGATTTCTTCCGCAACAAAGAGCTTGCTTAGGGGCGAGGGGAGCCAGACTTGCGTCAGCAAACAAAATCTCGCTCCCCTCGCCCTCAAAACAAGCTTTCTTAAAACAGGTTGGATATTGAATCAACGGTTCGCCAGCTAGTTCAATTGACCGTGACTCAAAGGCTTGTTTTGGGGGAGAGGGGCTGGGGGAGAGGGGGCTGACAGAGGCAAGCAAGGCGTGACATAACCGCTTAAAATACGGGGCGTTCACCGCATCTGCGCTGCAAAATCGTCTCGCGGAAATCGCCCATGCGTTACCCCTTCTTTGCGATCACGAAGAAGCCACCGGGGATGGTCGGAACGAACGGCGACAACAAACGTGTGCCTCGAATGTCGATTCGCTCGACCTGTTCAATCTTGAATCCCGCGCCGCGAAGGGCCGACAACAATTCTCGCCGCGAGAAAGAGTGCAGGAACATGTCGGCTAGGTTTCGGTACCCGTAGACATGGTCTCCGAAATCATGATCGGCGGTCGTCCAGCCAAGCCAACGGCTCCGCATCAGCCTTCGCCAGCCACCGGGATGTCGCAGCCAAGCCCCCCGATTGTGCGCATGGACCAGAAAAATCCCCCCTGGTCGAAGGATTCGGCAGACATGCGTCAAGAATTTTTTACGATACTTTTTCCCTTGGACCATCCCGAGAGTGCTGAAAAGGCAGATCGCATGGTCCACAGACTCGTCCGCGAAACAGTCCAGTTGGACCAGATTGGCACGGACGGCAGCCACGGAAAGGGCCGCTTTGGCAGCCTCAGCCGCCAGGTTTTCCAACATCGGTTGACTGAGATCGACTCCCAAAACCTGATATCCCAAGCCAGCCAACGGGATCGCCGTACGGCCATTTCCACACCCTAGATCGACCACAGAGGTCCTCTTACCCGGCACTGGAGCCGGCAGGACCGATGGGAGCAATTCCAAATCTAAGCGAACCAGCGGAGTTTCCGCGAGGAATTGTTGATAGTTATCCGCGATCGATTCGCTATGGGTGTAATCCCAGATACCAGGGGAAACACCGGGGGGCAATTGCCAAAGGGGTGGACGCGACAAAGGGGAAACTCGAGTTCAAAAAGTCGGGGGCTGGCTAGGCGGGAAAACGGGCCGCTATAATCTGCTCCGCATTCAGACCGCTGCGGTCGATCCGTCCACAGCCTAATCTCTGCCAATCCAGTCGGCGCACCGGCGCCAAGACATTTTTTAGCGATACTTTCTTGGGAGAACTAAATTGACCATTCGAGTTGCCATTAACGGTTTTGGACGTATTGGACGTTTGACGTTTCGGAATCTGGTAGAACGCGGAAGCGAATTCGAAGTTGTCGCAGTGAACGACCTGACCGACAACAAGACTTTGGCAACCTTGCTGAAGTACGACAGCATCCACGGCCGTTTCGATGGAACCGTCGACTACGACGACCAGCACTTGATCGTTAACGGCAAAAAAATCCATGCCTTGGCAGAGCGTGACCCACGCAATCTTCCTTGGGGCGATCACAAAATCGACGTCGTGATCGAATCGACCGGTTTCTTCACCGCTCGTGCCGCTGGCGAAAAACCAGGCTACGACAGTCACTTGGTTGCCGGAGCTAAAAAGGTCATCCTTAGCGCTCCAGCCAAAGACGGTGCCGACCTGACCTGCGTTCTGGGCGTCAACGACGACCAACTGACCGCCGACATGAAGTGCGTCAGCAACGCAAGCTGCACGACCAACTGCTTGGCTCCTGTCGCAAAAGTTCTGAACGATACGTTTGGTATCGAATCGGGCCTGATGACAACCGTTCATGCTTACACCAATGACCAGAACGTCCAGGACCAACCGCACAGCGACCTCTATCGTGCACGTGCCGCAGCCCTGAACATCATCCCAACCTCGACCGGAGCTGCAAAGGCTGTCGGGTTGGTGATCCCAGAACTGCAAGGCAAACTGACCGGTATCGCCATGCGAGTTCCTGTTCCTACGGGAAGCGTTGTCGACCTGACCTGCAACCTCGGCAAAGACGCGACCAAAGAGTCGATCAACGCCGCGATCAAAGCAGCTGCTGAAGGTCCAATGAAGGGAATTCTCTTCTACGCCGTTGACCCAATCGTCAGCAGTGACATCGTTCACGACCCACACAGCAGCATCTTCGCTTCGGACTTCACCCAAGTTTTGGGTGATTCCGGACGCTTGGTCAAAGTTGTCAGCTGGTACGACAACGAGTGGGGCTACAGCAGCCGCACCGCCGACTTGGTCTCCAAATTCGGCAACATGTAAAAAACGCTGAACAAGCGTTGCGATTCCTAGAATCAAAATAGGATGCCCAAAGAACCCTTTGGGGAATCCTTCAAAGCTGAACAAAAACGCCACGCGAACCTTCGCGTGGCGTTTTTTTAATGGTCCAACCGCGCTCGGGCTCTGCTGGAAATCGATTTTTGTCCGCTTCAATCACGAAAACTGGATAGAACCCTCCACTTGCATCTGGTCGATTTAGCCCACCGACAGCGGTAGACTGTGGACTGACCATTCGCTTGTACGTCGCCCACCTGTACCGCTTTTCAATATCAATCGCTATGTCCAATTCCCCTTATTCCGAACCGGGCTCCATTCCCCCGGCCCCCCCTCGCCCGGACAACACGCTTAAGATCGTACTGATCATTGTCGGGGGTCTGCTGCTGATGGTAATGCTGGTATGTGGCGGAATCATGACAGCAGGGTACTTTGTCTTTCAGAAGGCATCGGAGACCATTTCCGAAGCAATGTCGGGCTCGCTTGCCGATCGCTATCTCGAAAACGCCGAATCGCGAGAAGCACTTGGCGAAGTCGTATCGACCGAAATCGACTTCGATTCGATGTCCTCGGACGAGGAGAACGCTTCGCTTGAAGTCAGGGTTATCGGGACCAAAGGAAAGGGGACCCTGATCATTGGCACCGACGAAGACGGCACGGAGAACGTGCAGCTGGTGATGGACGACGGCCGCATCATTGATCTCCCTCCACCGGTCCACCAATTTGAAGAGGAGGAAGTGCTGCTGGAGGAAATCGGTCCGCTCGCCCCCACGGAAGACTCGGCCGAAATGCTGGAACCGATAGAAAACTGACTGGAGTGGTAAGTTCATAAGGGACGCATTGCCGGTCTGCCCACGCTCTGCCGAGCGTAGCTCCGTCATTGCCGTAGCTACCGTCGCCAGCCGGTGGGCCCGACTGCATGACCGCCACGACAACACTCGTTGCGTCGACACTCCAAGCGCACAAGCCCGCAGCAAAAGGTCCGTTTCCGGGCTGGCCCTGGCAGGTTCACAACCCGCTGCGTGACGGCTTGTTGATTTAGTGATTGTCGCCTTTACTCGGTCGCGGCGGCGCTCTCGAATTTGATCGCGGCTTCGCCTCCGACGACTGGGAGCATCAGTTTTGTTGCTCGCAGGTCAAACGTTAGCTCCGTGCCCGGCTTAGGCCAAAGCGTAAATTCCCGGTCGCTGGACATAATCAGCAATCCGATCTGTTGACCGGCAGGAATGATTTGATCGTCGGGCTGCAGATCAAAGGAGACGTCATAGAACTGACCTGGCTGCAGAGGCTGGCTGCTCCGCATCGATTCTTGGTTTTGAGGATCGGCCCAACCACGGGTGATGATGTTGTCGGTGATCTTTGCTTGGGGATCATCGTTCCAGGGAAGCGAAACCAGCCAGACCGATAGATTGGCTGCCGGTTTACTGCTCGCCACGCGGACCGAGATACGGGCAACGCCTGACAGATGAACAGGCTCTGCTAGTTTCGGTGTGACGTAAATCAAGCGATGGTTCGTCGATTCAGCCTTGGCAAGCGTCTTTCCATCGAATGAAACATTGTCGACCAACATTTCCGTCGCCGGACTAGAGGGTGAAACCGATCCAAGCGTCAAAGCCCCTTGTTCCGGTGCATTCCCCTGCAACTTCAGCTCGACAGGTTGCGCATCGGGATGTGGATAATCGGGATAAGCGGTCGGTTCCCCTTTTTCATCAGCCTCACGAACGATCCATGCCTTGGCATCCTCTTCCACTTTGTTTTCGATTCCGTGTAGGTACCGCGTGAACCAGCGGTTCATCATCTTCATTGGTGGAGGGCCTCCGTGGCCGCCCTGATGATAATAAATCTGCACGGGAACATTCCCCTTCTTCTTCAACGCAGCGGTGATCCGGTAACTGTGCTCGGGAACCACGTTCCAGTCATTAAACCCGTGAGCCATTAAGACGGGGGCACGCAGTTTTTCCAACTGGTTCAGGTAATCGCGACCGGCCCAAAAATCGTTGTAGTCTCCGGTTTCGCGGTCCATCCCAGGGCCCATTTCTTCGTCCCGAACATCGCAGTTACAGGCTTCCCAGAACTCCGGGTTGCCGCTGTGAATGAAGTCATACAGGACATCGATATCTTCTCCCAAATATCCACCGGGATGGCGCACCAATCCATTCGAGCGATAGTAGTGATAGTACGACGTATTGGGAGCGATCGGGATAATTGCTTCCAGTCCTTCCACTCCCGTTGTGGCAGCCGCCAAGGGTAGCGTTCCGTTATACGACGTGCCTGTCATCCCAACTTTGCCGGTCGTCCAGTAGGCAAGTACCGGCTCGCCCCCGTCAGGAGCCGTAAATCCTTTAGCGCGACCATTCAGCCAATCGATCACGGCCTTAGGCGCCAGCGATTCATTCGAACCACCTACAGTGGGACACCCCTGCGATAGCCCCGTTCCAGGAGAAGACGAATGGACCACGATATAGCCGCGTGGAACCCATTCTTTCAAGTGCGTTTTCGCGATGATCGGGCGGAGCCCTTTGCGTTCAAATCGAGGCCCCTTTTTATGCTCCGGTGGCGTTTCGCCCAGCTCATGCTTGGGGTCCCAGAAATACTCAAGGTCATTGCCAGCGGTACCCGCAAAGTAGGGGCTGGTGACATAGACAACGGGCAATTTCAGACCGTCGATTTCGGTTTCTTGAGGGCGTGTGACAGCGACGTGAACTCGGTCCAGTTTCCCGTCCTTGTCGGAATCGAACTCGGTTTCCACCCAAAGATCGTGGCGGATCCAGCGATCAGGATCCTCGAACGCTGGGACGACTTGAGCTTCGCCATCTTTGAAAACGGGCACCGCAGCAGCCTCGCTCTCTTCAGCATGGAGCCCTCCTGGCAAACAGACGCTCGCTACGATCGCTATCGGTACCAACAAGAAGTGAAGGGAAAGCCCTTTTCGGCTGCTCGCGAGATCAATCAAAGTGGTACGCCTGATTCGAGAATCCATCAAGTTTCCAATGGTTAAGGAGGGACGACGAGCAAAAAAAGGATTTAAGGGTTGAGTGTCTTGGACTTCTGCCTCGCGAACGGTTGCTTGCGATCTTCGTTAGCCCATTGTACTTGAACGATACGCTTTTCCCGCCCAGTGGCTCCACCATGTTTTAAATTGCTGGTACTGGGCCATCACAAAACCAAGTTGGCTTGGACTGAGGGCGTCCGTGGGATTCAAATTCCGTTCGTACGCGGAATCTCCTTCCAAGACCATCAAGCGTTTGTAGTAGAGGACCAAATCAGGGCCATCATCAAACTTGGACAGAACGGTTAAAGCCTCGCTCAGTTCTTGGGCGTATTGTTTGGCTTGAGCGTCCCCTGCGGCGGCCGCTTGGCACAGTCTGACAAACTGCAAAACTTCGTTGGGCAGACAATTCCCAATTCCCGTAATCGCTCCCTTTGCTCCGCAGTGAAGGAAGCCATGATAGACCTGCGTATCGACCCCAACCATCAGCAACAGATCATCATCCCCGCTAGTGATGTGTTCCGCGGCATAACTGAGCGATTGTGCCCCACCAAATTCTTTAAATCCAACCAGATTTGGAAATTCAGCACGAAGGTCGAAGAATAGATCCGCTTTGGTTTCAAACCCGTAATAGGGGCTGTTGTAGATCACCGCAGGAAGCCGGGGGGCTGCGCCCAGAACCTCGGCAAAATGGTTTCGTTGGGCGGCGGGTGAAGTACCGCGAGACAGAACACGCGGAATGACCATCAACCCTCTTGCTCCAACCTGCTGCGCGTGGGCAGCGTGGGCAGCTGCTAATGCAGTGTTCTGAGCCCCCGTTCCCACGATCACGGGAATTCCCGCCGACGCCAATTCCTGCACACCTTGCTGTCGCTGCGCATCGGTCAACAACGGCCAATCCCCCATCGATCCACAATAGATTACCGCCTGCATTCCAGTCGCCATCAGACGTTGGGCAGTCGCAATCATCGCCGGGAAATTCAGCGAACGATCTTCGTGGCAAGGGGTCATGATGGCTGGAATACAGCCTTGAAAGATCGTGGTATCCATCAGCGACAACCAATAAAAGAGTAGAAACAGGAACACGCAACTTATGGATTGCTAGCCATTAAATCGCGAAAGAGAATAAGGATAGGGGTCAATGTGTGGCGTCACTTCCGAAGCGATTTCAGCGACCAGTTTTCCCGTCGCTGGCGAACTGGCTAAACCGATCATCCCGTTGCCAGCGGCGACAATCACATTAGAAGCAGCCGGAGCACGGTCAATACAGGGGAGGCCATCGTAAACCATTGGCCGCCACCCACTCCACTCTTCACTCACTTCGGTCGGCAGCGGCTTGGCCAAATGGCTTTCAGCCGATCGTCGCAGCAGTTGTAATCGCTTGCGATTTAAGGACCGATCGTAACCGGTGAACTGCATCGTCGAACCAACCCGAAATCCGGACTGCATCGGAGTAACGGCGACGTGGCTTTCTTCAAAAATCATCGGTATTCTTGGCTGTTCTGCAAACGCGGGCATCGTAAACGAATACCCTTTGCCAGGCTGGATCGGGATCTGACACCCGAGCGGTTTCGCAAACTCCGGAGCCTCTGCACCGGTCGCCAATACCATCACCTCGGAATCGAACGTACCTTGATTGGTCTGTATCGCCAGCAGTTTTCCGTTCTCAATCCGCAACGACTGAACCGTGCAGTGTTCATGAATATGCCCCCCAGCGTTTTCGATTTGTTGCCGCAGGCCCTTCAGCAATTTGTCGGGTCGAACGTGGGCATCATCAGGAAAGTGCCAACCTCCTCCCAACCCTTTTTTCAGAGCGGGCTCCAATTCCGACAAAGCCTCTGCTGGATAAGCGTCGATCCGCAAGCCAAATTTCTCCCGCAGCAAATCAGCCGTCGTGGTGTACGCTTGAAATTCGTGCGATGATTTATAGACCAGCATCAGCCCGTTCTCTTGCCACTCACAATCGCAGTCGGTCGCGGCAAGGAACTGCCTGTAAAGATCGCCGGACGAAACCAGAAGAGCATGCCGGCCAGCCGCCGCGATGCTTTGTTTCGCTTCGGTGCATTCTCTGGCAAACCGATATAGCCACTTCCACAAAGTGGGATCCAGCCGCGGGGGAATCGACAATGCGCCCCCCGGGGTCAACAACGCAGGGAGCGTTTTTGCGATCACTCCAGGTCCCGAAAGTGGCAGCACATGGCTGGGGCAGATGTAGCCGCAATTTCCATGAGAGGCTCCACTGCCAAACGTATCACGCTCGAAGACGCGAACCTGCCAGCCTGCCTGCTGCAGGTAAAAGGCACTCCAACCGCCAACCAAGCCTCCGCCAACGACAATGGCCGTTCGGCGGGAAGCCGTAGCGTTTTCAAGATTCGCGGATCGATCCAAATTCATGGCATTCTTGAGGAGTTATCGGCAGGCAGGCTGGCTGGCATGCCAGACTGCGAAACAATGCCATGCCGAAACGGGTCGTCCTCGCCAAGGACAAACCGAATCTCTGCGGTCACGTAGGCCCGCCCTGTGATCGTGGGGCGAATCCCATTCTCTGCCGGTCGATAGGTCCCCTCAAACAGACTTCCCACGATGGAAGCCTGTCGCCAAATTTCTCCAGGCAGCAAATGGCCGTCGGCAGCCAAGCATGCCAATTTCGCACTCGTACCGGTACCGCATGGCGAGCGGTCATACTCTCCGCCGGGGCACAACACAAAATTCTGGCTGTGCGGACTGCCGGGACCTTGGGAACCAGGCCAGGGGGCACACAGTTCAACATGGTCAATTTCAGCCCCCTCATCGCCGGTCACCCCGTGCTGCTGCAAAGCTTGTTTGATTTCCTTGCAGCGGGCGAGATGAACATCGCGAGTCGCGTAGTCGAGTGGCGGCGACGAGACGAGAAAAAACCAGTTTCCCCCATAAGCGATATCTCCGAGGACGGTTTCTCCGGAAGGAAGCGACACAAGAACCTGCTTCGCTGACCGATAACTAATCACGTTCTCGATAGAAATCGCACCGTCATCATGCAAGGTTGCGGAAACCATACCTGCAGGAGTTTCAAAGACATGTTTTCCCGCGACAAGCGAACCGCGGTGGGCCAACGCACGAACCACGCCAATCAGTCCATGGCCGCACATTCCCAAGTAGCCGCGGTTATTAAAAAAGAGAACGCCTGTCGCCGATTCGGGTTCTCGCGGAGGGACCAACAAAGCGCCAACGACCCAGTCGCAGCCTCGCGGTTCATGGATTAAGGCGGTGCGCAGATGGTCGAAATCCTGGCGAAATCGCACCACCCGTTCCGCCATGGTCCCTGTCCCTAAATCGGGGCCCCCGGAAAAGACGACGCGAGTCGGTTCGCCTCCGGTATGGGTATCAACGCAGTCGATTAATCGCATAAGTAGAACAGTTCAGCGTCGATAATGCTCAGTGAAAAAGAACAAACATGCGACTGCCATTGTAGCAATGATCGATGCAAACGTATTCGAGTAAATGCCCTCGTCCTCCGGTGCGAGAAAGTACGCTCCCTTAACACGATCTAGCGTAAAAGGGCGCTGGCGCCCGAGCCTCCGAAACAGCAAAGGCACCCGAACAAGTCCTGCTGAGAGGTCCCGTCGCCAACTTGGCCTGGCGAGAACCACTCCACCTTGACTAGCTGAGCAGGCGACGACGAGGTGCCCGCCACGAAGATGGCTGGCGGGTGTGTGGGGGGGAATGCAAAATGAGAAGCGAAAATTGCAAAATACAAAATGGCTGTCCCTGCTAAGCACTTCTCACTTCTCACTTCTCACTTCTCACTTCTCACTTCTCACTTCTCACTTCTCACACAGCTAGTACAATCTCGAGCCCGCATCCAGCCTCCCCAGCTCATCGACAAAACCGCAAACCAACCACCAGCGTGCCTACGCCCTTCCGCTACAATTGAATATGGATAACTTATTTGTGGACGGTCCTTTTTCGCACTCTTTTACTCCCGCCGGATTCGCTTGATGGATACCTCGCCTCAGACCCCCGAACGACTTGCTGCCAGTGTCTTTGCCGTCCCTCCGATGGCTCGAAATTCCGAGCTTCAGGTATGCCCTACGCAGAATCAGAAGATCGTCTCACACTTGGAAGCAGGTGGGGTTAACCTGTTGCTTTATGGTGGAAATGCGGTTTTCTACCATATCCGGATGCAGGAATATGCTCAGACGTTGGCAATGCTGACCGACATCGCCGGTCCTCAAACCGGCGTGGTCCCTTCGATCGGACCAGCCTTCGGAACCATGATGGACCAAGTCGAAGTCCTTAAAGATTTCGATTTTCCAACCGTGATGGTCCTTCCCTCCCGCGATGTCGCGGACGCCGAAGGGATCGCAACAGGAATTCGTAAAGCTGCCGAGGCGTTGGGCAAACCGGTTGTCGTCTACCTGAAATTTGACCGCTGGTTGGCTCCACAAACCGTCGCCTCCCTGCTGGACGACGGTTTGGTTTCCTGGATCAAATATGCGGTCGTCCGCGACGATCCGTCCGAAGACGAATACTTGCAGGAATTGCTGGACGCGGTTCCCGGCGATCGTGTGGTTAGCGGGATTGGCGAACAACCAGCGATCATCCACATGCGTGACTTCGGAGTCGGCAGCTTTACCAGCGGTTGCGTTTGCGTCGCCCCCAAGAAGAGCATGGCGATGCTCCGGGCGATCCAAGCGAAGGATTACGACACTGCGGAGTCGATTCGCCAAGAATTCGAGGGCTTGGAAGACCAACGCAATTCGATCCATCCGATTCGCGTCCTACACCGAGCTCTCGATTTAGCAGGAATCGCAGAAACGGGCCCGATGCTGCCGCTGCTGAGCGAATTGACGCCCGAACAGGAGCAGATCCTGCAACCGATCGCCAAATCGTTGCTCGACCTGGATGCGTCAGCGTAAAAAAGAGGCTCCCCAATTCGCAATCCGTTCCGAGCATCCGCCTGAATAAGGCAGAGGACTCGGAACGGTTAAATGGGGGCGATAGGACCGGAGGCCCGACAGCAAGCGTTCGTTACTTCAGTTCACGAACCTGGACGTCACGCCAGCGAACTTCGTAAGGCCCCTGCTCCTTTCCGATACCGTGAACTTGAAGCCCGAAGAAACCTTTGTGAGACGATTTCTCATCCTCAAGGTCTTCGATTTTCTTGTCGTTGACCCAGGTCTGAATCCGGTCCCCGACGGCCCTTACGCGAAAGCGATTCCACTTGTCTTTGTTGTAAGAGTTCTTGATCGGTTGTTCGGGACTGATCCAACCACGACCGGTTCCTTCGCTGTAAATGTAAGCGGATTCACCGGGACTTGATTCGATTTCGACCTGAGGCCCATGAACTCGGCCCGACTTATAATCAGGCAAACTGCGTGAGCGGATCTGGACGCCCGAGTTTAGGCCGTGGTCCACGTTGACTTCGAACGTCAATTCAAAGTCCTCGTATTCTTTGTCGGTACACATAAACGAGTTCGGACTACCGACAGCGGTTTTGCCGATGATCATACCGTCTGTAACGCGATAGGTTGCCGTGCCATTCTTTTGTGACCAACCGGTCAGGTCCTTACCGTTAAAGATTTTTACCCAGCCCGGGGCATCCAAGGCGGGAGGCGCATCAAAATCGATCGCCGCGGTGTCTTTGCCCCCGATTTCAGCAGGATCCCGCAACGCAGCTTTTTCGCTGGTGAGAGTCTGTTCACTAACAGGTGGCGTGGTGACTTTTCCTGTGGCGGCCCATTCGGTACCTCGCTGCAACGTGACCTGAAACGCAACCCCTTTCATCGCTTCGTTGTCGTGTCCCAGCGTTGTGTGGAACACGCGGCCATCGCCATAAGCGACACTCATTAGAATCGGTTCATGCTTATCGGTCCCGCCCGTGTCGGGACTGCTGAAAGCGGTTGCCAGAACATGCATATTTTCAGCAGGTCCGCGAAGTTCCGCGTACAGTTCATCAGCCGCCTGCATCCAAGAAGAGGGCAGCCCCTTAGTAATTGGATGGTTGGTGTCACGGACGACAACCAAGAACGGATGCCGGCGTCCGTGGCTACCGCCTCGGCCTTTGTCAGCTTGGCGGACAATTTTTCCATTTTGCCAACGCACGTAGGGACCACTCTCTTCATTTCGTCCGCCCCAGCCGCCTAGGCCGATCATCCGGTTGTAAGCTTCCCATCCCGGGAAGGCGTTATCCGCGGCATGAACGGAAACGAACCCGCCGCCGCCGGAGACATATTCCTCAAAGGCTTTACGAGTCGCCTCGCTCCATGGCTGTCCGTTGTAGTTAGAGACCACAACGTCGTAGTCACTAAAAGCTGGCTGGAAGGAAGTCATGTCCCCTCCTTTCGCTGGGCTGGTCGCAACATCCACAGCAAATTGTCCCGTTCCTTCAAGAACCTGGACAATAAGAGGGCTTGTTTCCTTCCAGTTGTGATTATTTTGTCCGTCGACCAGCAACACTTTTAGCGGCTCCGCTGAAAACCCGCTGGTCGCTGCCAAGGCAAGGAGGATGGTGAGGCCAAAACTACGATACTTCGACATGCAGAGGATCTCCGGAAGGGTGGGTTTTTACTTTCGGGTTCTATTCTAGGCCCTTAGCAGCGGCAAATGGAATTCACTCTCACGCAAAATGCGGCAGAAATTGGCGGAACCTGCAAAGCCGATCGGGCAACGCGGGGATCGTCAGACGCGTGATCGCAGTGCTAGAATGTCGCAAATATATTTTGCCACCGATCGGCACCTGCAGGACACTTCCTCTTCCTCACCTCCTTGCCCCAACCAAAACACTATGAAAGCGTTACTGCTAACTGAATACAAGAAGATGGAATTGTCGGAAGTTCCAGAGCCAGAAGTCGGGTCTCACGATGTCCTTATCCAGGTCGAAGCATGCGGGATCTGTGGCAGTGACATCCATGGATACGATGGCAGTACCGGCCGCCGCATCCCCCCCCTGGTCATGGGACACGAGGCGGCGGGGATCGTGGTTGCGATCGGCGACCAAGTCGATTCCGGAGTTGCCATCGGGGACCGGGTCACGTTTGATTCGATGGTCTCCTGCGGCAATTGCCACTTTTGCCGGAAGGGTCATGCGAACCTTTGCGATAACCGACGCGTCCTTGGCGTCTCTTGTGGCGAATACCGGCAGCACGGGGCATTCGCCGAACGGATTGCGGTTCCTCAGCATATCGTTTACTCCCTTCCTGATGACCTCCCTTTCGAACACGCAGCCTTGGTCGAAGCGGTATCGGTCGCCGTCCATGCCGCCAATGTGACGGATGTGGAACTGGGCGACACCGCGGTTGTCGTCGGCACCGGAATGATCGGACTGCTTACCGTGCAAGCGATTAAAGCGGCGGGCGCGAGCTGCGTGATTGCCGTTGACGTCAACGACAAACGATTGGCCGTCGCCAAACAACTGGGAGCCACATACACCATCAACGCCAACGATGAAGATGTGGCAAACCGAGTCGCAGAACTAACCAACGGCCGTGGTGCGGATATCGCTTTGGAAGTCGTGGGGACCACCGCCACCGTGCAGTCCGCAATCGCATCGGTCCGCAAAGGAGGGCATGTCACTTTGGTTGGGAATGTCAGCCCCACCATCGATCTGCCTCTCCAGTCCGTGGTCACGCGCGAACTAACGATAAAAGGAACGTGTGGCTGCAACGGCGAATACCCAGCCTGCATCGCATTGATGAGCAGCGGAGCGATCCAGGTTGCCCCCCTGATCACCCAGCAAATCTCTCTTGCCGACGGGCCGCAGTGGTTTGAACGACTGTACGCAGGAGACCCCGGCCAGATGAAAGTGGTCATCCGCCCACAACAGTAACCGGTCGGTTTCTCTGATTCGAATGCCCCGCGATCACTCTCCCGCCCAGCAACCGATGGGCGGCAGTAAATGGCGACGATGGCATTCTGGGCGTCGAGACGAGTCAACAGACGAAATAAAGATTCACGCGGCGAGAGGGTTCCGTTTCACGCACGCAACGCGAACCAAACAGCGCTGCCGTTATGCCGCTATAAACGGCATAGCCCAAACAGCTGGTTAGCGAACGGTTTTCAACCCGTTTTGCGTTGCTCGCATTCAGCGACCCTGTTGCATTCCAACCAGCAAACCGGCGGAATCATCAGGACCAGCGTCAGTTCCATCAATGTGAAACGCCCCCCAAGACGCCATCCGCAGCGGGCTTTATTTGGCACCGGTACCTGACGTTTTCCCGAACGTTGTTTCGACACCGTTGGGGAAAACGAGTTACACTTAATTATTGACTCTTTTCTTTCAGTCTTATTAGCAGAATCGAGGCGTGCCATGTCTGAAGACGCCCCTGATAACAATCCTTCCATCCAATTAAGCCCATTGGAGGGTGGACCGTGGCGACCCGTTCAACCGGAAGAATTGCTCCGCCGTGGCGTCGTTGCCGAGGATCCCAGTGATGAATCTCCTCAACCTGTCGATTCAGCGGTCCAGCTTCAACGTCGGCAAGAACTAGAACGCTTCCTACAGCCCAATCCTGCGGACGTCGACGCCTATTTAGAATTGGCACAAATCTATCGAACCGAAAATCGCCCCATCGAGGCTCGCAAAACGCTTCAGCGAGGCCTGCAGGTCCAGCCCGACGATCGCAGGCTATTGTGGGAATTCGAAGAAGCCAAATTAGCACAATCGCTACAACACCTCCGCTCCGCACGTGAACTTGCGATCCGGTACCAGACGGTCGATTCGGAACTGGAACTGGAACGAGCCAAAGTCAATTGGGCGGCGCGACGGGTCGAGGTCTGCCGCGGAAGACTGGCAAGATCGCCAGAAGATACGGCATTGCGGGTTGTGCTAGGCGAAGCCCTCCGCGATCTGGAAAAATTCAAAGAAGCGATCGATGCAGTGGCAACGGCTACCCGAATCGATGCCCTTGCCCCGGCTGCTTATTTGCTGCGGGGACAATGTTACCAAGCCCTTGGCAAGCCGATGAAAGCCCTCCCCGAATACCGGGCGGCAGCGATGCGACGTGCGGTTCCGGCGGACCTTCCTACGCGGATCACCGCCCTTCAGGCGGCAGTCGACCTAGCGTCCCATGTCGGTCTGCCAGCCTCATTGAAGCGATACGAACGTTTTCTCAAAATGGCGCTCGCCGAACGAGACCTTGCAGCCAACTCCAACTCCCCAGCACGTTCATGAACCAAGCCATTGCCGACCCCGACGAACTGCGTCGTTTCGCCAGCCATCTGCGCGATTATGCGGAAGATATGAAGCAACGCCACGCTGCCTTGGCCAGTCACATGCACGAATTAGAGCAGACTTGGCGTGACGAACAGCAACGAAAATTTGCCTCTGAATTTGAACAGCAACTTCGGCAGATGAACCGTTTGCTTGCGGCCACCGAGCAACACCTTCCCTATCTGGTACGGAAAGCCGATCAGATCGAATCCTATTTGCGCGGTTGAGATCCTTATGCAAAGCAATGTCCGTGACTTAGAAGTTCTACAGCGTCTTGATGGGGGACTGCTGAAATGGGCTCACGCCATGGATGTATCGGTCCAGGAAATTCGCCACGCCCTACAGCATGCCCAAGAATGGATCACCAGCGATCAGCCTGCGTACTGGAAACAACAAACCACATTAGCCGAGCGGGACTTAAACGCCGCGCTCGATGACCTTCAGCAAAAACAATCGACCACCCGCCCTGGGGATCGTGCCCCCGCAACCGAAGCCAAAAAGCGGGTTGCGACGGCAAAAAATCGGATGGCGTTTTGTCGCGAAAAACAGCTTCGCTGCCGCCACCATCGCCTGCAAATTGAATCGGCACTCAATGCGGCGACCGGCCCCATCGGCAACATGCAACAGACGCTTGATACGGGGATTCCAAGAGCCCGTTCCGATTTGCAACAAATGCTCTCCGTCCTCCAGCAATACAGTCAAACCAAACTTCCTCCAGTCGATCCAGAGCCATGAGCGCCCGCATCCAAACCACTCTCGGACAATTGACCGACTGCGAAAACCGAAGTCGCCGCGACTGGCGCGATTTCGCCCGCCTATGGAGCGAAATCAAAGAAGACTGGCAGGACCAGCGACGCACTCGCTTTGAAGACGAACACCTAGCTCCCATTCCTGTTTCGCTGAATCGGCTGTCAGCGGTACTAACAGAATTGCGTGATGTACTGCAGACGGCCGAACAAGATCTACGCGACCGCAACCAGGAATAACAACATGCCGAAAACGCTTCCGGCCCCCACAGGATTGCTTTCCCCTCAGCGCCAGGAGCGACTGCTGCGCGGTCTGATGGACCGCGCGGCCAATGCAGACAAGCTACGCGAGAAACTAGCAGAAGATCACGCAGCAGAATTGAAAAATGAGCAAGAGCAAGCGGCACAACTGCGACAACAAACGCTTCAAGATTGCCGTCAACAACGAAACAACTTTCTACGCACGTGGGACGACGCAAACGAACGGTTGATTTCAAAATACGAAACAGAAACCGTTGAACTGCGAACCGAATTAAAACGCTTGGCCGTCCGTTTCGAACAGAAGCGGAAAGAAGAACATCAAGCGATCGCCAATAAAGTGCGTGCTCGGTGTGCTGCGGTACAACATCAATACGAAACGCAAAAACCGCTACCCACCGAGAAACGCTTAAAGCATGAATCGCGGCTGGATCAAGCGATGCTCCCCTTAGTGGAATCGCTGGACGAGGTCCGCGATGTGACGGCTAGGCGTTTAAGCGGTTTGCCGACGGTCCCCCCAATCCCGGAATCCGATCAAGAAGCAGCACCGGAATCGGTTCAAGAAGCGGTCGATGCGATCGAAACCGCCAACCGAATGATCCGCGAAAACCTTCGCAAACTCTACAGCAGTACTCCCTCAAAACTGGTCGATACTTTTTGGATCCTGCCATTAGGAGCGGCCATTTTTGTACTCTGCTGGTCAATCGGTTGTTTCCTGTTTGTCGAAGAACACCTGCTGATCGCACTACTTTCAGGACTGGGAACCGCTTTGTTTCTGTTCTTCAGCGTCCTTGCGATCCTGCAGTTTCCACTGCGGCGACAGACGCGTCGCGACTACCCGGCGGCCGAACACTTCGCTGCGATGGGAGAACGCGCGGCAAAAACAGGGCGAGCGATTGCGAAGAAAAAGGCCCAAGCTTTTGCTCAGGACCTGCTCAAGACCCGCGACTTCCACCTGAAGGCAGCCGAACGGTGGCAGCGTGAACACATTGCCGAAACCAATGAAAAATTAGCAGCACATGAGAAGACCGAACGGGAGCAACTGCAAGGAAAACAGATCGAAATCGGGATGGAATTCCAACGGAACATGGATGCTGTCGATCAAAAGATGCACACCCAGGCAGAAGAACTGACAGCCCAGATCCAAACCCGCCTGCAGCGCGTTGAAGAAGATTTTAGCGTTCGCCAAGAACGGCTACTCGAAAAGAACCAAAGCGAAATAGAACATTTCAATCAGCGATTCACGGTCACCGTCGAACGCGGGCTACAACGCATCCGCGACTATCAACGCATTTGGCAAGAACGTTTTCCCGTTTGGCAGACACCGCCGCAATGCTCCGGTTCCAGTACGCTTGATTACCTTCCTGTCGGACGGATCGATATCCACGATCCGCTTCGCCAAGTGATGGGGCAGTCGGCAACCTACGCCGGGGTCCAAGGTTCACCCGATTCCGCATCCGAAGCGCTGCCCCAGTGGTTACCCGTTGCCCTCCATCGCAGACTGCATGCAGGAATCGTGATCGACTGCCCGCCAGAGAAAACAGAGAAGGCGGTCGAACTGGTTCATTCCCTGCTGTGGAATGCCTTCCGAGGCGTCACTCCCGGACGTTGCCAAGCGACATTGCTTGACCCCATCGGACGCGGCCAGCATTTTGCGGGTTTGATCGCGCTGTCCGATCATGACGGAACATTGGTAAACAACCGCGTCTGGACGGCTCCCGCACAGATTGAAACTCGGTTAGCCGAATGGACGCAGCACAATGAAGACGTGTTGCAATCCTGCTTACGCGACCAATTCGATACGATCGAAGATTATAACCAAATCGCGGGATCCCTCGCCGAACCTTATCGAATCGTCGCCGGGGTTGGACTGCCCGGCGGAATCACCCCCGAATCGGCGAATCATCTGCGGGCGATGGTCGACAGTGCACGCCGATGTGGCACGTTCCTGATTCTTGTCCGAGACGAAACGCTGCCGTGGCCGAAGGAATTCCCCTCGTTGGAGGACCCCCGCCTGATGCGCATGCGGATCGATTCCGAAAACGAGTGGAGCTACCTAGACCATTCGTTCTCAAAACACGCGTTCCTCCCCTGTGCTCCCCCTCCAATTCCCGATCAACTGGGCTGGACCGAGGTTATCGGGCAAGCGGCGGTCGCAGCCAATCGCGTCGAAATCCCTCTGCAAAAAATCCTTCCCGCCGGTTCGATGGGAACGTCCGAGTCGTCCGATACTTTGGAAATCCCGATCGGCAGCCAAGGCGCCTACCGCAGCCTTGCACTGAAACTAGGGGAAGGCGTTCGCCAACATGTTTTGATCGCCGGTAAAACGGGGTCGGGAAAAAGCACGCTGCTGCATACGATCATCACCGCGGGAGCGATGCTTTACACGCCCGCGGAACTACAGATGTACTTACTGGATTTTAAGAAAGGGGTTGAATTCAAAGCCTACGCGGATGGGCCTCTTCCCCATGCTCGCGTTATCGGGATCGAAAGCGAAAGGGAGTTCGGACGCAGTGTCCTCCAACGTTTGGACGCCGAACTACAACAACGCGGCGAACAATTCCGGGAAGCTCGCGTTCAGGATCTTGGCGGTTACCGCAAAGCCACCCATCAGTCGCTACCGCGAATCCTGTTGGTAATCGATGAATTTCAAGAAATCTTCCTTCATGACGATCGAATTGCTGCCGACTGCGCGATGTACCTCGACCGCTTGGTGCGGCAAGGGCGTTCGTTTGGCATGCACGTCATCCTCAGTAGCCAATCACTGGCAGGCTCCTACGCGTTGCCACGGGCAACGCTGGGACAAATGGCTGTCCGAATTGCCCTGCAGTCCAGCGAAGCCGATGCAGCATTAATCCTGGCCGACGACAATCCAGCGGCCCGCGTGATCAACCGCCCCGGAGAAGCGATTTACAACGATGCCGGAGGGTTAACCGAAGGCAATCAACCTTTCCAAATCGCTTGGCTTTCGGGCGACGAGCAACAACGAATGTTGGCGGAAATCACCGCCAGGGATTCCAAATGGGAAGCGGAGCAAGATCACGAACCTGTGGTCATTTTTGAGGGGAATCGACCAACCAAGTGGACTCCGCGATTGCTTCAGGCCGCTTTCCAATCCAAACCGGAAGGGGCCCGTCAACTACGAGGACTGCTGGGAGAATCGATCGAAATCGGGCCGCCAACGCTTCTTCGTTTTCAGCCTCAAACCGGTCGCAACGCACTTGTTGTCGCGACCGCGGAACCAACGCTGTCGGTTCTAACAGTAGCCCTCTCTTCGATGTTTGCGGACTGGCAAGACCGCTACTCTCAATCCCCTGAAATCGTTTTATTGGACGGAAATCGAATCTCCGAAGAAGGAGGAGAACGCCCAAGCGATTGGTTGCAGGCAACCGGATTAACCATCGAATCGGTGTCGCCGCGGGATTGCGAAAGCGAATTAAATCGCTTGAACGCCTTGGTCGCGAAACGCTTGGCCGAGGGAGACGAAGCGATCAAAGATCAACCACCTACGGTGATCGTCATCACCCCGCTGGAACGGTTCCGTGAACTACGACAATCCGATTCCTATCAGTTCTCTCTAAACGAACAACAAACCCTCAGCGGGTCCGATGCCCTCCAAAGCATTCTAAAAGATGGTCCGCAAGCAGGGGTCTATACGATCCTCTGTTGCCAGACCGCCGAAACGCTGACGCGGTGGTTGCCACGTTCGGTGCACCATGATCTTGAAATTCGGTTGCTTGGACGGATGAGTTCAGCGGACTCGGCCAATTTGATCGACACGCCGATCGCCTCCGACCTAACCGCAGCCACCATGCTGATGTACGACGATGCCGACGGGAGCCTAAAAAAATTCCGTCTCTGCGAACGACCCGAAGCGAGCGAAGTGGCGTCTTGGCTAGACTCGGTGAACCAAGGAACCTAGTCCGCTACCAGCAACTTGCCTCCCGCTTTAAAAAATCCCATCCATGCCATCCCAGCAAACCGCTTGGGATCGACAGTTCCCCGATCCTCGTACCGCCTCATCCTTGCAAAAGTGACTGAGCCCCATCGATCCAGACTGGAGTCCCAGTGATATGCGATGCAGCGTCACTCGCAAGGAAAATGGTTAGTTTTGCAACGTCCTCGGCTTTCCCCTTTTTCCCAGCGGTCAGGGGAATCTTGCCTGCGGGAAATTCAACAGGAGTTTCGATGGTCGCTAAGTCCTGCTTCTCCGTTTTCCCGTGAATATTACTTTCGATAGCCCCCGGACAAATCACATTCACTCGAATGTTTGACGGCGCCAATTCCAGAGCCAACATTTGTCCAAGAGCGAATTGCCCCGCCTTGCTCGCGGCGTAAGCCGACGCTCCTTCATTGCTGAACATTCTTGTGCCGTTGACCGAAGACATAATGACGATACTTCCTCCCCCGGCGTTTTTCAGATGTGGGACGGCATGATGGATCGCCAAGTAGGTACCGGTCAGGTTGACCGAAATCGTCTTCGTCCACTCATCGTGTGAGAGTTCATGAATCGGTGCCCAAGTTCCGTTCGTCCCGGCATTCGCCACAACGACATCCAGCCGACCGTACTCGGCAATGATTTGGTTGACGGCCTTTTCCATCTCGTCTGGGACGCTTACATCCGCAGTCACCGCCAATGCAGTGCGGCCCTTCGCTTCAATTTGAGACACAACTGCGTTAACCGAGTCAGCATCTCTTGCAGTCACGACGACGCGAGCGCCACAATCGGCGGCCTTCACGGCAATCGCACGACCAATTCCCTCGCTACCTCCCGTGACCCAAACCACTTTACCTTCAAGCGTGATTTCCATCTATCGTTCTCCTTTTAGAAGCGGTGACCGCGACGTGACGTGTGAGCTCAGATTCAAATTTCCGTTCATCGGATTAAATTCATAGACGTTAATGTGAAGAGGAAGGTGCCGTTGCAATGCAAACAACAGATCAGTGTTGGCGCAGCGCTTCAATCAATTCGATTTGGTTCATTGATTTCCGGCCTCCGAATCAGATCCACGCTGCAGAGGAACCTCATCGTCGATTCAAGACGGTTGTCGATGCATCAAAATCGTGATCACGCTGCCTCAACTCCGCTTAGGATGAATCCTGGACATGACGGCGTAGCCTGTCCACTGACTGACGTCGAAACTGATTGAAACGGTACCGGAAGTAAGGCCAGGCAATTTCCGCGGACAGGCAATTGGGCCGAAAAAAGGCGGTGATGCGGTACGTGACGATACCGTTAGCGCTGCATCGAACCTCAAATCGTTCTTCTCCCTGTTCGGGGTGTCCGGGGAGTGTGCCGAATGAATATCCGAAGCGTTTGCTTGTTGGCGATTCTTCATGCAAGACTTCGATGATTCGGCAGGCTGCCAGCGCCCATAAACCCGAGATGCGAGCGAGGATTGCAACATTTTCGCCCTCGCGAATTGGCGTGGTCGTCGGGCAGGCTGCCGCCCATCCAACGTTGAAGTGTTTCCACGCCAACATAGCTGCTTTTGCTTCTTGAAAATCCGTCGCGCGACGTCCGACTTCTTCTTCAATGGAGTTGTGGTCGTAGTGACTTGGCAATTCACCGTCAGTCGCGCCGACATCGGGATAGTTGAAATCCAGCTTTGCTTGCTGATCCAGGAATCGAGCAATGCTGTCAGCGTTGGGCTTGGTGAACGAAAGCATGCTTATTCCTTTCGGTCGACGTTTAGCGAAGCGTAGTACGCAGAAAGTGCAAGCCGTTGCGCATCGCTTAGTTTGTCGGCGATGGAGTCCATCAACGAGGCGTTGTCACTGCCGCCACGTTTCACTTCGGCGAATAACACAAGTTGTTGTTGCAGATAACGAGCGGGCTGACCAGCTAGTCTTGGGTAATCCCTGCTGCGCATTATTTCACCTGGCCCGTGACAGTCGACGCACGAAGGGATTTTGCCGGACCGATCACCGTTAGCAGCAAGTAGACGACCTGCTTCAATCAGTTCTTCGTCAGATGAGTCTTTCATCACCGCCGGTTCGCGAATTTGCTCGGCGTAGTAGCTAGAAAGTTCACTGATTTGGTCGTCCGTTAAGCGATGTGCAATCGGCATCATCGCACCGCTGCCTCGCTCGCCAGCTTCATAGGCCAACAAGGAGTTTTTTAGGTACGCCCCGTTTTGGGAGGCTAAAACAGGAACTCGATCACTTGTTGGTCGGCTGTCCGCCATCCCATGGCACGCAGCACACAACGTTGCAACTTCATAGGCGATCGGCGTTTCGATCGCATCGGTTTTGGCAACCTCGGATTGAATCAAGTCAAGGTAGGTGTCGGCGTCGGTATCAGGCAACTCCCTTAAAAAAGCGACGACAGGCCAAATTTCTTCACCATGCGATTGTGTCGGCCATGCAGGCATCCCAGTAAACTTGATTCCGTGTTTCAGAATGTAAAACAACTCGGCATCGTCCCAGGTCTCGACCGCTTCCGCCAACTTGGGCGGATGAGGAGTCATCTGTGCGGCGACGGGCGGCGACGGGAAACCTGGTGCGCCGTGACACCAACGACAATTGTTGTCGAAGATTGCCGCACCGAGCTGGACCATTCCTGGTTCATCCAGCGGCGGAACCTCGATACCAGCACTGTGCAACCCCACCGATCGATCGCTTGCGAAATCCAATATCAACCGTGTCATCGGCCAATGCCCGCTGCTGGCCTTGATCGGCACGATTCCCGACACCAGTACCATCACGCCAAGTATCCCCAGCGAGGCAAGCAAGATTGTCAGCTCTCCTAGTCGTCGTTTCATTGAACCACCTCCTGGCGTAAGCTTCCAGCTTGTGTTGAGGGCACTTTGGACCTGGCAGCTGGCTGGAAATTTACCTCACGGACCAAGTCTCTCGTCAACCAAAGTCCGCCAGCCAGGTAGGCAATCCCACCGACCACCAGCATCACCGCGCCACCGAGATGTTGATCCACCAACGGCGTCAGTCCTGATGCCGCATGATGGTGTTGATACAACAGACGTGGCGACAGCGCAAGCAACGCCCCCAGGAAAGTCATGTGCATCGAAGTCAGCAATAGGCCAATGACTCCGGCAGCCGCTCGCGCGCGGCTGCGTGGCTGACTACCACCGAATGCGGACAGCCACACCCACATTCCAGAAGCCAGAAACATTCCCTGCTCGATGATCAGTCCGAACAGGTCATGGCGTGCCCAGTGATGTAATCCCGGAGCGTGCCACGCCCACACGATCAGTAACTCGCCCACAGAAGCAGGGATTGGCGAAAACAAGGCAGGAGCTTTGCGTACAGGATCAAAACGCAGCCCCGCCATCGCGATGGAGAGGAGCGGTGCCACTACAGCGACGATCAACATATGCAGCGTCATGTGCGCGGCAAACGAACTTTCGGCCCATCGCGGAAGTGGCCCCATCCACGCCAACGCGAGCAAAATCCAGCCAAGATTCCAAGTCGCCAATCGCATCAGTGACAAGTCTCCATAAAAACGAAGACGAGTGCTGTGTAGAGCGTTGCGATACCGCTCAGCAACGACAACAGCAACGCAGCAAATCCGAGGAAACGCTGCTCATCGAGCAGCGTGTCATCATCATGTGGCAGCGTCGCCTGTCCCACACAATGCACTCGCAAACTTCTTCTGCCTACCGACGCGATCAACGACAGTGCAATGATGGTGAAGATTGCAACGGCGATCCGGACCGGCAATGCGTCGCCATCCGCCGAACCACCCTTGGCGCAGTAAATCGCGGCGGTCAAATAGCTGGCCAGAAAATGGGCTGCCCAACAGAGTGGCGAGTACGTAAGCCACCATAGATTTGGGGTATAGCGCAAACCGTACCGCTCCGTGCGATCGGAGTGTTTGCGTTCTGCTGCAGCCGAATCTTTGATATTCATACTCCTCACGCCACCAGCGGAAACAAGGCAATCGTCAGTCCCGTGATACCTACGGTCAACATCATGAAATGCCAATACAGTGTCACGTTGACAATGTCGGCATCAAATCGGTCCGTCATCTTCCCTGCCGCCCGCCTTGCGATGCAGTACAGTTGCATCACAATCCCGACCGCAAGATGCACCACCGTCCATAAAACCAAGACGCAAACGGAGGCTTGATAAACGTGCTGCGTGGGGTCCATGTTGTGCAGCCTAGGTCCGGCGACCAGCGTACCGGCAACCACAAATGCCAAAGCAACGGACGCCAATGTACTGATGTAAAATCCGCCAGCTTGTTTCCGACGATTAAGTTTTCGCGAGAGCAGCATCAGCCCCCAGGCCGCCAAGGCAGCAGCCAGCGAAATCATCGGCCAGAAAATTCCAGGACCTTGAACACCTTTGGGTGGAAAATCTTCGTGAACGGTCCAGTAGAAAAAATAGCCAAATACCAGCGACATAAACGCGGTCATGTCGCCAAGCATCGTAATGAACATGGCCCACCAGCCGACCGCATCGGGTCCCGAAACGTAAGTCGGCAGTGTCAGCCCCAAGCCAACATCCTTCTCGGTCTTTTTGGGAATGATCGCGGTGCCGGTCCAAAGCCATCGCAGGATGGTAAAGAGTGCGAAAACCCCGCTGACACCCGCGGCGACGTACCAATGAAACGTGCTGAAGACGAACACTCCTGCGGTGAAGACTGCCGCCCAAAAACTCAGAAACGTTGGGCCGGGAACTCGTAGGCACAGGATTGGCGTCGCCTCAACCGTTGAGGTCACAAGCGTCTCTCGCAGACCTTCCTCAGCGTCCGGAAGGTAGAATTTTCCCTCGTCGACATCACGAACGAAGTTCTCTTGATCCCAGAGCGGATATCGGGACTTGATGACAGGAATGCTGCGGACGCCCCACGGTTGGTCGGGAACCTCAGCCAACCATTCGAGCGTTCCGGCATTCCACACGTTCCTGGGCGCGGCAGGTTGTTTACGCTTGGGCCGCAGGAGGTCCCACAAGAAAACCAGAAAACCGCCCGCCAATACAAAAGCTCCAATTGACGAGAGCAAATTCAAGTTATCGAATCCCATCTCTGCGGGATACGTATAGACTCGCCGCGGCATCCCGATCAATCCAGTTAGATGCATCGGAAAAAAACTAACGTTGAAGCCGATCATCATTAGCCAAAACGCAATCGTGCCAAGTCGCTCAGAAAGCAGCTTCCCTGTGATCAGGGGATAAAAGTAGTAGAAGCCTGCAACAATCGGAAAGATCGTGCCGCCAACTAAGACGTAGTGTAAATGTCCAACGATGAAATAGGTGTCATGCGCTTGGTAGTCAAACGGTGCGACCGCGACCATCACTCCCGTCAGACCGCCGATAATGAACGTCGCAAGTCCCGCCAATACGAATAGCAAACAGACTGACTTTGTCACTCGACCAACCAGCAGCGTAGCGATGAAGCAAAATATTTGCACCCCGGTTGGAATTGCTACCGCTTCGGATGCGGCAGAGAAGATCCCGATTGTGATCCCCGGTAAACCGGTTGTGAACATATGATGAACCCACAACCCAAAACTCAGGAACCCCGTGCCGACCGCCGCCAGCACAATCCAGCTGTACCCGACCATCGGTGTCCGAGCAAACGTCGGCACGATCATCGCCACCAATGCGATCGATGGCAGGAACACGATATAGACTTCAGGATGTCCGAAAATCCAAAACAGATGCTGCCACAACATTGGATCACCGCCGCGGGATGCGTCAAAGAACGGCCAATCGAGTGCCCGTTCCAACTCCATCAAGAGGTCCCCGGCAATCAACGGAGGAAAGGCGAACAGAATCATTCCCGCGACCACCAGAATGTACCAAGCATAAAGTGGAATCAGGTTCAATCGCATTCCAGGTGGGCGACATTTCAGGACGCCGACGATCAGTTCGACTGCCGCCGCAATGGACGCAATTTCGATGAACGACAATCCCAGCAACCAGATATCGGCTCCTACGTCGGTTTGATATTGAGTCGTCATTGGCGGATACATGAACCATCCGCCGCGTGGTCCGGCACCAAAGAACAACGAACCGCAAACGAAGACACCGCCGATCAAGAACGACCAGAACCCATACGCTGACAAACGAGGAAACGGAAGGTCTCTTGCTCCCATCATCTGGGGAAGCAATAGGATCGAGATCGCTTCAAGAATCGGCACGGCGAACAGGAACATCATGACGCTGCCATGCATCGTAAAAACTTGGTTGTATTGCTCCGCCGTGAGAAAATCGTTGCCGGGAACCGCAAGTTGAATTCGCATGGCTAGCGCGAGCAGACCGCCGAACAGAAAAAAGGCAAACGCGGTAATCGTGTACCAAAGTCCGACTTCGGAATTATTTACGGCAGACCAGTACCGCCACCCCTTCGGTTTACGCCACGCATTCAGTAACCGCTGGGCCTGTCCGTTCATTGCAATGATCCTAAGAATTGAACTAAAAAATCAATCTCAGTGTCGCAAAGGGCTTCGAACTCAGGCATCTCCACACCAGGCTTCACTCCATGTGTATCCTCAAGCCACAAGGCAAGATTCTCCGGCGTGTTATCCAGCACACCAGCAGCGATAGATAGCCGTGAACCAAAGTGGGTCAAATCGGGGCCGACGCTCCCGTCGGCGGATGTGCCCCGGATGGCATGACAGGCGGAACAGCCCCGCGACAGGAAAACTTGCTCGCCCTGGGCCGTCGGCGCACTTGTAGCGTCAGGCAACAAACGCTCTGGTCCGGAACCACCGGACCGGTCGCGGGGCACCGCGAGATCATTTCCTTGCTTAACGAGCCACTCTTCGAAACTTGCCTGATCGGTGACGACAACTCGGAAACGCATTTGCGAATGGGCCGTACCGCAGTACTCAGCACACACTCCACTAAAAACTCCCTCTTGCGTTGGATGGAGTTTCAAGCGAGTGGTGCGTCCTGGCATCATATCCACCTTCCCGCCAAGCGTCGGAATCCAAAACGAATGAATCACGTCCTCACTGGTCAATTGAAACTCGACTGGTTGATCGACCGGCAAGTAGATTTCATTCGCGGTTTCGATACGATCGCCAGCCGCGTCACGGTAAATGACCCGCCACCACCAGCGCACGCCCACCACCTCGATGACTGGACTTCCTGCCGGTGCGGGGCGCTGTAGATCTGGCAGCAGCGCAAGCCCGTAACTCAGCAGCAATGTCAAGACGATTACCGGCACGACAGCACCGCCGCCGATTACCAACCAGCGAGTCATCCGCAGGGGATGTTCGCGTCGCGAATAAATCGCGTAAATCACTAATCCGATCACGACGATCCAAATCACCGACGCGCCACCGGCCATCCAGTAAAACAGTTCGGAAATTTTCTCCGCACCCTTCCCCGCAGTATCAAGTGCTGACTGAGACGCCGAACCATTCATGTCGCTGTTTGATTTTCGTTCGGCGTGGTGCGTAAGCGGTCAATCGTCGCGCCAACAAGAGGGCTCGAAACATCGATTTCCGCAAGATTGAAATTTTCCGCGAGGCCGCTGCAAGCATGCCAGCGTCTATGAGTCGCCACTGACGGGCGTATCGATATCTACGTCGTCGTCAGTACCAAGATCCATGTCGACCGGTTCCTCACCGATTTCAACCTTGGGCACCTCGACCTCCAACCGAGTCGAGTCTTCAGTCAAATCAGCCGAACCATCGCAGCCGACTATCGTCGCAATCGCAATACAGAGCGAAGCAACAGCAACATGATGTAGTGTCGTCATCATCATCATCTCATTATTCAGAGGGCAAATATTCAATATCCAAAGAGCAAACCTTCGCTTCGGCGTTCTTCACCGCAACCGCCATCGCTGCATCGCAAATGCTATGCCGTGTGGCACGCTGATTGCGGCGATAACGGATTGCGGCGACACCGGAACGGACGCCGGGAGGGACGCGGTAGCGACAGCCGGGAACCAAAGGATCGAAAGACGATTAAACCGTTGAATGCCATGCACTTTTCCGAGCAATCGTTAGCGACCAATGCGATCGTCTTTGCAATCGCAGCCACCGCTATTTGGTTCGCGGGAACGAAACTAAGTCGCTACGTCGACATCTACGCGGAACGCACGGGACTGAGAAAATCCTGGTTTCGAAAGCTGGAAGCAAGCGAAACGACATGGCATAAAACTTGCGAAATCACCGGATACGTTCATTCTTTAAAACGTGGAAGGAAACGATGTCTGAAACTCGCCCCGCCGTAATTGTTACCGGCAGCTCCGGTCTGCTTGGTCGTCCTGTCTGCACTCGCTTGACCGAACTGGGGTACCGAGTTTTCGGATTCGATCGCGTCGGCTGGCCAGAGCCTCCGAAGGCCCAAGAACATGTTCGCGACATCGAATGTGATGTCACCAATTCGGTTTCCGTTCGAGCGGCAATGGAAAAGGTTCGACGGTTGACGGGAGGCAAACTGGCAAGCGTCGTGCATATGGCGGCTTATTATGATTTCTCGGGCGAGGATAGCGACCTGTACGAAAAAGTCACAATCAATGGAACCGACCGGTTACTCAATGAACTGGAAGATTTTGAATTCGATCAGTTTGTCTTCACCAGCACCATGCTGGTACATGCCCCCTGTGCAATCGGCGATCATATCCGTGAAGACGATCCACAAGAGGCTAAATGGCCCTATCCCCAAAGCAAGATCGAAACCGAGCGATTGATTCGAGACGGCCACCCCAATGTCCGTTCTGTATTTCTGCGGATCGCTGGGATCTATACGGACTTCGGCTGTCAACCAACGCTTGTCCAGCAAGTCAAACGGATTTACGAAAACGATTTTCAAGGGCACTTCTTTCCCGGCAATACCGACGCGGGACAGTCGGTCGTCCACCTTGACGATGTGGTGGACGCTATCGGCCGTACAGTCGAGCGACGTGATGCCATCGCCCCGAAGACCGCCATTCTAATTGGCGAAGCCGAGCCGATCGCCTATCAAACGTTGCAAAACCTGATCGGGAAACAGCTACACGCACACGAGTGGACGACGTTGCATGTCCCCAAACCCGTTGCCAAAGCGGGGGCGGCGGTCACCGACACGCTGTCCGGTGGCGAAGCATTTATCAAACCGTTCATGGTCGACATGGCCGATGACCACTACGCTCTCAATATCTCGCGGGCGAAAGAGTTGCTCGGCTGGGAACCAAAGCATGCCCTCGCCACGACATTGCCGAAGATCACCGAATCACTGATGGATGCCCCCGATCATTGGTACCAGATGAACGGGCTGGAAAAATGACCGACCTTAACGCACACGTCCCACCTTACAAACACAATCCATCGGCTTGGAGTCAGCGGATTCCGATTTGCCTGCTTGCATTCGTCGCGGCGGCGATTTCGACACATCTGTCAATGTATCAGTGGGGCCTAATCGAAAGTTCATGGGACCCGGTCTTCGGCGAGGGTAGCAATCACGTGCTGAAATCCGATACAGCGAAAAAGATGTACGGAATTTTGGGAATTCATGATGCGGCGCTCGGCGTGATCGCCTACCTCGGCGACGCGATCCTTGGTTTCGCCGGGTCGCCCCGGCGATGGCAATACCGACCGTGGCTGGTAATTTTGTTTGGTATCGATGTGATTCCCCTGGGCATCGTCAGCGTAATCTTGGTGTTATGCCAAGCGTTCATCGTTGGCGATTGGTGCTTTCTTTGCTTGGTCACTGCTCTTATCTCGCTGATCCTGGTCTATTGGGCTTGGGATGAGGTCCGAGCATCTTTAATGTATCTGAAGCTCGTTTGGACACAGAATCACGACAGGCGACTACTATGGCGCGCTTTTTGGGGATATCGCGACGAAGCGTTTGAGCGAGCAGCGGAAACGCTGTTGGCGAGGGAGGAGGCGTGATGTGGGGACGAGTGGTCGAAATCATGACAGCGGTTTGGCTCGCGATGAGCCCTTGGATTTTTCACGCATCTTCAGACCAGTTACTGATGGCTGCCGATCTGGGTGTCGCGTTCCTGATCGCCCTCCTTGCCGGATTATCCTACTGGCATCCCACTCGAAACGCTCATTTATTGACCTTGTTGGTCGCCGTTGGCTTAATCATTTGGGGACGATTCGCGGGAACGCCTCCGCCGTTTGAGCATCAAAATCACATCGTCGTCGGACTGTTTCTATTAATGATCGCACTGATTCCGAATGAAGCATCGACTCCGCCTATCGCTTGGCGTGAGCGAGTGTAGGAAGGTTGTCACCAAACCCGCTCCCTCCACACGCTCGTGACCGGGACAATCATGGCCACCAAACAGCATGACGAAATCCAAGCCGCTAATCGAAATCGGAATCATCATCGCCGGCTTGCTAGACGAAGTCGACGAGCGGGCAACCCATTTCGCTACGAAGACTTCAAAAGAGTATCTGCAAGAACACTTTCCTGACTTCGATTTCAACTTGTTCATTGTCCGGAGACCTGAATTGGTTGATGCAAGTGTCGTGCAGCCAAGCGTCCTGCTGCAACAAGCCGTCAAAGAACGCGATTCACGACATTGGGACTACTCCCTTGTGCTGACAGCCGCTGACCTTGCAAGTTACTACACGCCCCATTGTTTGGCTGCACTCAGTCGACCACTCGATGCGGCGGTGCTTTCTTTCTCGTTGATTGATCCGGTCGCGTTTGGCGAGACAACCGATGAAGCAACGCGGGTGCGTCGCGTGGCTCATCGGCTCAGCCGGTTGATGCTGCACTCGCTCTCGCATTTGTCGGGTCTCAACAGCAGCGATGACCTGACGAACCTGATGTCACACCCTGACGATGCCGACAGGCTCGATGCGATGGATTCACTCACTGAAAAGCAGATCGAACAGCAACGAATTTCACTCAGTGAAGTCGCCGACCAAAGGCTGGAAGAAACAAATGCGGACGGTCTTCGGATGGGTGTGCCAGCCTTTGCGATGCGAGCCGGATGGATCAACCGCCGCGAGATCATCGAAGCGATTGCCGCCGCACGCCCTTGGCAATTTCCGCGTCGACTGAGCGGGTTGACGCTCGCATCGGTATCAACCGTCGTTGTCCTACTGATGACCGCCGAAGCGTGGGATTTGGCATTAGCGCAAACCTGGTCCAGTCTTGCGTTGCTGACCGCTGCGGCTTGGTTACTAACGACAGGCTACGTAATCATTCGACAACAGTTGCTGCTGAACCACGGGCATCGGCCCAGCGAGCAAACAATCGTTACCATGGCCTCCGCAAACGGTATTGTCCTAATCGGTATGATTGTGATGTGGCTGTGCCTACTGCTAATTGGTACGACGATCAGCAGCTCTCTATTCGGGGCAACGTTAATCAAATCCTGGGCAGCTTCTTCGGAATTAAGCGCAGGCGAAGTCGGATTCGTGTTAAAGCTGCGAATGTGTATCTTAAGCAGTTCGCTGGGGCTACTGATCGGGGCACTCGGGGCCAGTTTCGAGTCACAACACTACTTCCGCCACATCATTTTTGTGGACGAGGAAGTCTAGCGATTTCGATTTCCTTGCCGGTCGACCGAGTCATTTTAGTTTCGTACTTGCCTGAGCCGCGATGTAGGCCCGGAGCAGATGAAACGGGGATTCTTTCACTTCGGTCAGTACAGTGGAAAGGAACGGCCATTAGATGTCCGCTTGCTGAACGGCAAACAACTCTCCAAGCATCGATGTCGTCCGTTCAACCGTAGCACGGAACGGCCGTGGCACGGAACGGCCGTGGCACGGATTTCAGGCACAATGGTTCTCGCGAAAATCAAATCAAGAAACCGCGATGCCACATTCCAGTACTTAACCATTGGAAAACCAACGTGTCCAACGGCGGATCGAGATTGGACGTGGTGTATCAAAAAAGGGAGGGCTGCCGGAGAACCGACCTGACTTGCCAAAAACATCAGTTCAATCTCGTTAACCCTGGCGGGCGAGAAGCCATTATATAGGCCGCATGCAATACCCCTGGCACGAACCCTAGCAACGTCAACAGGCAATTGATCCAAAAGTACTTACTGATTCCAAACTGCATCCAGACAGAAACGGGCGGTAGAATGAATACGATTAAAAGCCGGATAAAGTTCATACTGATCTCCTCATGTGTAGACTTGCGTAGCGTCTAGTCGACGATTCCTCGGTCACGGTCAAACGCTTCCATGTACCAAGTCGTAACAGCGGAATCGAGTTTTCGAACGCCGATAATCATTGATAACGCTTCAGCGGAATAGCGTTGCACTTCTTCAAGTAAATTCGCTTCATCAGGTTCCTCAGCCCTGCAGTCTTTGGCAAGTCGCTCAAATGCATTGGCAATTCTCCGGGCCTGCTGAGCCAGCCTGACGCCTTCGTGTTTCATTTCCTCAACACGAGCGGCAAGTGCAAGATCACGTTCCAGAATGACCGCAAAGAGTTCTGCATGAGCTTTTCGCAAGCGTTGCCGAAAGTCGACTGCAACATCGGTCGCCACCCGACTTACCGCGTCAAGCCAATCGATCAATTCGCCCGGAACCACCGGGATCTCCAAACGCTGCTCGTAACGTGCAAGTTTTTCGACATATACCGTGCCACGGACTTCGTGCGCTGAAACCATTTTAATTGCCTCCGCCTTTCGGAAAATTCTATCGACGTATGCTTTTAAGTGATTTTGGATTAGTCGTTTCCAGCGACGATTCCGCATGGATAAGTTCAAGCTTGTCGGCATCGTGAACGATCACCAACACGGATCCCGACTTAACGCGGGCCTCGTAGTCCGCGCTGACATCGTGGGCAACGCCCCAACTTTCCATTCCCACTAGGCTGCCTACCGCAGCCCCAATCGCAATTCCAGCCAGCGGCCCCGCGATGATGAACGGACCGATCAGCGTCCCTGCTGCGATCGGCGCGGCGACCGTCCCGCCAATCAGCATCCCCAGCGAGGCACCACGCCCTTCGACTGCGGAAGCCGTTTGACTTTGGGGGTCCGCGTGCAAATTCCTCACGTGCTTGGCGGCGGGGTCGTCAGCACTAGCGACAACGGATACCTGGTCCAAGGCAAACCCGCTCTTCCGGAGAACCTCCAGACCAAATTTTGCAGCGGCAGTATTTTCGTATTCTGCGATCACACAGTTTGACATGATTTTGCTCCAATTTCGCGCGACTCCCTCACTCGCCTAACCTGCAATCGCAAGGAGGAGGAATTACGCCATGCTAGGCTTTGCTTGTGGAACTGATATTTGCTGCTTTGGGCGGCGTCCGCTCCTGCGGAAGCTCCGATTCCCACTGGGCGAGTTTGTTCAGCTTCTGTTGCAAATTTTCAGTGATTCCGGATAACGCGCCGCCACGATGCATCGCAGGCTCGGGGCACCTTTTTTTGACTCGCGCCTCCAATTCGGCAGTAATGTTCTTACCATGCTTTCGTACATAGCCGCTCATCAGCAACGCCTTAAGCAAGGCATCGCTGCGACCAGCCAACCCAGTATCGTCACCTTTGAGAGTCTCACAACAAATCTCCGCGAGCGCGGAAAGCTGCTCTTCAATTTCTGGATTTGTGTCGTTCATCTTTCTCTCTCCATCTACAGGCTTAAAGCATACGGACCGACCGGCGCGTCCTAGGGACAAAATTGCTTCCATCCGCTTTCTAGCTAAAAGCAAGATGCAAATCATATGCCGCTTGGCATTATTGATTTCGCTTCGTCCATCAATTGCGAGGGTGGAACGCGGGTTGCAGCGTCCCCCTACTCAAGCCCGCAAAAAATTCTTTTAAAAGAAAAACATGATGGACGAATGGATCAAAAATTTTCTTGAACAGTTCGGGGCAGCCGGTGTTGGTGCATTGATGCTGGTGGAAAACGTCTTTCCTCCGATTCCATCCGAGATCGTCATGCCCTGGGCGGGCTATTCGGTCAGCCAAGGGGGTACGTCCTTCTTGGCGGTCGTCGCGTCGGGTAGTGCCGGTTCCTTTGCTGGAGCCATGTTTTGGTACTACGTCGGTCGATGGATCGGAAAAGAAAAATTGTCAGGCTGGATCGAAAAACATGGCGGTTGGCTGACGATCGCTCCACGTGACCTAGATCGTGTCGATGATTGGTTCAATAAATGGGGAGCAGTCACCGTGCTTGTCTGTCGGATGATCCCTGGGCTAAGAACGTTAATCAGTGTCCCGGCCGGATTCGCTGAAATGCAATTGGGGCGATTCAGTTTCTTCACCGCGATTGGAACCGTTCTCTGGACAACGCTATTGGCAGGAATCGGCTACTGGCTGGGCGACAACTACGCCCAGCTTTCTGGCCCGCTCAGCTGGGTAAGCACAGCGGTCATTCTAGGAATGTTCACTTGGTGGCTGTGGCGTTTGCAGAAGCAGTGGAGACACGCTTAGAGATAGTCGCCCATTATTGATTGCTTGGTTCAATTCCTTCCACAATTTCCTACAAGCCTACATTTCCGGACGGTTCACACGGCGCAGCAAGGGAGTGCCCAGCGGATTAGAAGTGACCTCGATGGACAGTACCTTGGCGACCGCAATCGTATTTACTTCCAATGAATATCAATTTGCCCGTCTGGCCGCCGCGATGACGCCGCGAAACGACGGACTTCGTCACCTCAAGTCGTGGATGCAAAGGCCCCACCAAATGCGTTCTACTTTCTTAACAGAACGACGCAAAAGGCGGAACGAAGCAAAACATCGAGCAAGCGTATTGAAGACACACAGAATTTGCTGATCGGCTTAGAGACTTGCGAGTTGTAAATGAAGAAAGTCTGGCTCCCCTCGCCCCTAAGCGAGCTCTTTGTTGCGGAAGAAATCATTGCTGGCTCGTTGCGTGATCTCTGCCTCTTTGCTTGATTTCGTGGAGCTTGCTTGGGGGAGAGGGGCTGGAGGAGAGGGGGAGATTTCCAGGCGGCGATTTTACAGCGAAGAGGCGGTTAAAGCCTCGGATTCCAAGGGATTATGCCACGCCGTTCCCAACGCTGTCGGCCCCTCTCCCCCAGCCCCTCTCCCCCAAAACAAGCCTTTGAATCGTACTCGATTGAATTAGCTGGCGAACCGTTGATCCGGTATCAAACCCGTTTTAGGCGAGCTTGTTTTGAGGGCGAGGGGAGCCAGATTTACTTCACTTATAAACCCGACGTCTCACGCCGATCGACCAGAAAAGATTGCCTGCAATTCCGAAGTTGATGGCCTTGAATCACCGGCCGCCATCCAACCGTACCCCAAGGTAGCATCCATAGCCCCCAAGCAAGGATTTGAACGTTGATGGGGACGCAATTCCAAGAGCCCCGTCACTTTTCGCAATCATACCGACTATTTGAAAATCCAAACCGCGCCGGCATGGGGATTGCAAGGAAGGAAAGGGAAAACGGGAAAGGGAAAACGGGAAGGAAGGATTGCAAGGACGAATCGAGTAGGAAGCAAGAGGCAGAAAGACCTAAGAACTGCGATTTGTTGAAGGAACGGAAGGCTCGGAAAGATCTGCCGCGAGGGACAATTTCAACCATCGTCGCAATAAAGGAAGAACCATGATTCGAAACCAAGCAAACAATACGATGCGTGATTCATTCCGAAATCATTTGGTTGCAAACGACCACGTCATAATCAACGGATGCATTGCTGTTCGGCCACGGCTCCGAGCCTGCGAAGTGCGTACGCCTGAGCGACTCAATGCGTCTACGAAACTATCACAGCATTGGCACACGAGCGGATCCTCCGGGAACGCAGGTTACCGAATAGAAATTGCCTGGAACGGTCCTGTAAAACTTACACGAAAGAGACTTCTGGAGAAAATTCCCTGGTAGCGTTGACGGGACGTGAAATTTATAGGCGACGTACTTTTCTGTCTGTCCACGCTCTGGCGAGCGTAGCCACGTGACTGCCTCGGAAACCGTCATCAGTTGATTTCACGTCCCCCCGGCTACGACGACCACGAGGCCCAAGAGGTTTTATCCGTTACCACAGATTGATTTCACGCGAGAATTCAAGCGGGTAAAGCCTTCGAGCGGCAGTCCGTAAGTCGTCAAGTTTTTCAGTATTTTGGCGATAGGACACAGATTCAACGAAGCGTTAAAACTGACCGACCTTTTTAGAAACCGACTACTTGCGAATCGTCCGTCTTGATGCCGCTGTTTAATTTTTAAACTTTGCGATCACCAAAGAAATCAGCATGGCGGCCGCTTCGTTCCTGTTCAATGGAAAGCTAATTCGATGGGCAAAATAAACATGTGCAAACGATGCGTAATCGTCGACGATGTCCGCGCATCACGCGAAAAAGTTTCAACATGGTTGACGCGACAAGGTTTTGAATGCGTGATTGCTGCCGACGGCAACGAAGCTTGGCGACAAATCCAGAGCAATCCCCCTCACTTGATCCTCACGGATATTTCGATGCCGAACTGTTGCGGTTTGGAACTACTGAAGAGAGTTCGTCAAAGCGATTCGAGTGAAATAAAGACAATCCCCGTTTTGGTCATCACCAGCTTGCATGATGGTCAACTAGCAGAAACGATCCAGCAGTTTGGTGGCAACGCATTGATTGCAAAACCGCTCGACATGCAGTCGACTCTTTCCATCGTGACAGCTGTATTGGCCAGTGATTCGCCAACAATCGAATTGATCGTTCACGACCCCGAAAATCGGAATATCGGCGACGGCCAGGTATCCCCTACGTTTCGCCGACATGTGGGTAACGAAATCAATTGGTAAAAAATCACGTTCGCCAATCGACCTATCCTCTTCAAATCGCGGCTTGAGAAAAGGCAAGGCGAAATCGATCGATCTAAATCAACGCATGCAAAAATTCCTCACGCATTTTTTCACGTTTCTCGATCACGGCGGGCGCCATGTGTAGGCTCTGGTCCCTAATTTTTTTGCTTCGCATTGATTCGTGCTGGCCCACAGTTACGCTGGCGAAACGACTTACTCAATGCGCAACCGCATCTACCATTCAAAGAAGGGGATTCAACGTGTCCAAAATCTTTGCCAAATCGCTGGCAATTGGTAAAGCAACATTCGGCTGCCGCCGAGCTTTCTCGCGTCATTTACAACACCGAACAACGGTACTCGCCTTCGCATTTTGCACGGTCCTCTTCACACAAACCCTGTATCCACCATCACTCAAGGCGGACTCAGGTGAACGGCCAAACATCCTCTTGATCCTGGCCGATGACCTGGGTTATGGCGATCTTGGATACCAAGGCGTCCATGCGGATGGCGCCCGCGATTTACAGACGCCACATATCGACCAACTATTTGACGAGGGGCTAGCCCTACAGCAATTCTACGCAGATTGCTGCGTCTGTTCGCCGACGCGAGCCGCGTTGCTGACCGGTTGCTCTCCCGACCGCGTCGGCGTGCCCGGAGTCATCCGCACAATAACAGACAATAACTGGGGCTATCTACAGCAGGACCGAGAAACGTTGCCTCAATCCCTTGCTGCCAACGGATACCATACGGCGATTGTTGGAAAATGGCACCTTGGACTTGAACCGGAGAACCATCCACTCTCACGTGGTTTCCAGTCTTTCCACGGATTCTTGGGAGACATGATGGACGACTATTTCAACCATCGTCGTCACGGGATCAACTACATGCGAAACGGACGCACGGAAATCGATCCAGAAGGACATGCGACCGATCTGTTTTCGCAATGGGGATCGACTTTTATTCGTGAACAATCGTCCTCCGACAAACCGTGGATGCTCTACCTCGCCTACAACGCTCCTCATACTCCGATCCAACCACCTGCGGACTGGCTGGCAAAAGTAAAGAAACGCCAACCGGGGATCACCGACGATCGAGCAGCGTTGGTTGCCTTAATCGAACACATGGATGATGGAATCGGAAAAGTCCTGCAAGCTCTGGAAGATTCGGGGCAAGCCGATAACACGATTGTCGTTTTCACCAGTGACAACGGAGGCCAGGTTTCGGTGGGAGCCAACAACGGCCCGCTGCGTGGTGGCAAAGGGATGATGTACGAAGGAGGGTTACGAGTCGCCGCAGCAATCCGTTGGCCCGGGCATACGCAACCGGGCACGACAACCACTCGTATCGGTTCCACCATTGACCTTCTGCCAACCCTTTGCGAGGCAACCCAAACCACGATCCCCGACGATATCGATGGAGTCTCTTTACTCCCCCTACTAAGTGACCCCAATGCGGATTGGCCCCAGCGAGAAGTCTATTACGTCCGCCGCGAAGGGGGACTGGCATTTGGCGGATTGACCATCCAAGGATTGCGATCGGGCCCATGGAAACTGGTGCAAAACACGCCGTTTGAACCCATGCAACTATTTAATCTGGACGAAGATCCCGAAGAACAAGTCGATCGCAAGAATCAAGATCGCAGCGACTACCATCGACTTGCCGCACGATTGCGGCTCCGCATTCAAGCAGGCGGTGCGGTTCCCTGGCAAAAGCAACCGTAACGAATAAGATCGCTTGAACGGCCTGTTGCTAGTGCAAGGTTGGCGAGGTCGCGGGAGTATTAAGCATGCAAAGTCTTAACGCTTGGCCGCAGCGACGTCAGTGGCTCGCCCGCCTTCGCCGCACGGCACCCCCTGTGCCGTGGCAATGCCCGGCGATCCACCGGCTGTACACGAAGCGATTACGGTGCGTTGAATCGCACTAGGCTTAGCAGATCATGGTAGCGGTCGGTCCAGAGCAGTCCGGCTTTTCGTTCGGCATCCGTCGGGATCAACGCATCACTCAATTCCGGAGCTTCCCAAATCGCGTGATCGGATGCAGCGATCACAATCCACTTGGCTGCGATCGTATCGGTATCCTCACCCGCTTTGGAGTAGACGCCAGCACTCTTCCAACCTTGTTCAATCGCCAAACGGTGGACGACCGGCGGCAAGTCCAGGTAGCGGTTGGAGACGTGAACCACAAGAACGCCAGAAGGCTTCAGACAGCTTTTGTATAACTGGAAAGCCTCCAGTGTTAGCAGGTGTGCGGGAACACTGTCGCTGCTAAAGGCATCCAAAGCAAGCACATCAACCTGCCCGTCCGCACGGTTTTCTAAAACCAGCCGACCATCACCTTGTGTCAGTTGGACGTCCGCCTTCGAGTCGCCGATAAAGCCAAAATACTTTTGTGCCAACCGGATCACTTCAGAATTGATTTCAACAAATTCATATTGATCACCGGGACGGCCATAGGTGGCTAATGTCCCGCACCCCAGTCCAACTCCGGTAACGTTTAACGATTCATCGTCACGTCCCAAAGCGGTCAAGACACATCCAATCCCACTTTGCCGGCCATAATACGTGGTCGGTTCCATATCTCCATCAAGACGCTGAGCTCCATGCATGATTCGGCCATGCAGCATGACGACATTCTCACCAAGGTGAGCGACTCGGAGGACTCCAAAAAAGTTTCGCACTGCGACTTTGACATCCGCAGGCCCATGGTCGTGCGACAACCACATAACCAACGCGGCGAAACAGACCAAGCCGAAACGCAAACTTTTGACTCGACGAAGTGAAAAAGTTGTTCCCGTTGGCGAAGCGCGGTACCCGATCCATACGGCCATGGCCACCGTTGCGGCGATTCCAAGACAGATCGCATGCTCGAAATACCCGTTAAAAATAAGCGGACAAAGCAAACCAACGGCCAGTCCACCCACGGCACCACCAGCGGACAGACACAAGTAGTACTGAGTCAAGCGAGCAGGATTCGGTTTCAGGCGAGCCACTTCGCCGTGGCAAAGCATACAAACCGCCATCAACAACGCCAGTTGCAGAACCACTTCGGTAACGCCCCAACCCCAGTAGGGAGTTCGATACAGAACAAACAACAGACCAGTGATCACCAGGACCGAACTTGCAATCATTCGAGGACGGTACCAAGCGGGACGATCAAAGCAAATGATAAAACTAAGTAAGTACAAACTAAGTGGCAGCACCCACAAGAATGGAATCACGGCCACATCTTGGCAGACATGATTTGTGATCGACAACAAAGTTGCCGACGCCAGGGCGGGAAGTAAAATCCATAATCGAATGCGACGCCATGATGGCGCGACGGACGCCAACGTCCGCGGTACATCCCCGGCGTTTGATGTCGAATCGGCTGGGGCTTGGCTCCCTAGCCAAATCGCCAACCCACCTTGAAACAAGGCAAAGGTGCAGAACAGCAGCGACCAAGTTGTTGATTGATGATCGACCGACAATCGCGGTTCGACCAAGAACGGATAACTAACCAGTGCTGCCAGAGATCCAATATTGCTAAACGCATACAGACGGTAAACGCGCTGACTGGAACTACGGCGAGCCCACCAAGCCTGCACCAACGGACCGGTGCTTGCCAGGATGAAATAGGGCAAACCGACATGCACGGCCAACAGAGCCAGCAGGTAAAGAACCGGCGAAGCGTCTCCGCTTGGCTTCCAAGCATCGCTGGGCTGGATCGGCAGACAAGCGACCGCGGCCATCAACACGCCAACGTGCAAGATTCCTTGATAGCGACGCGGCACGTAGGTGACCAGCCAATGCGCATACAGATAGCCCGCGAATAATACCACCTGAAAAAACAGCATGCAGGTGGTCCAGACTGCCGGCGAACCACCAAACCATGGGAGCACCGCCTTACTGATCACGGGCTGAACTTGAAAAACAAGAAAAGCCCCCAAGAGGGTCGCTGCTACAAATGGAAGAATCGATAAACGTTGACGCAAAAAATTCATGACTTACCAACAAGTGGGCTACCAATAACATGATCGGTCTTATCCGGTCATCAAAAATAGCACGCTCTTATCAGTAAGGCCTTGCCAAAATGAAAACTTGATCTTCTCCGCATGTTCGAAAAAGAAGGTTTGAACCCAATATACAAATCAACCGCCCTAGGTTCCGGTTCAACCAGACGTCCTTAACTGGGGCATTGCGATTCAACACGCAAAACGTGTTCACATCTCAGGGCGTGAAGTCACATTAGTCGGTTTCTATCAACTACATGGATGATACGGAAAGTGCTTCCAGCACCCACCACTTCAACGAACAGAGACGTGAAAGAACGCTCCCTTAAAGCTACTTTCGCGGACCGAAAGGCGACAAACTATTCCGCTTTCGATCAAATCAACGAGTCCGTCAGCGAGCGAGGGCAGACCGTGTTCCCGGTCCCTCGCTGACGCAGCGGGTTGGGATTTCTGATGGCATTGCCGCACAGCAGCAATTCCCCTCGGAAACCGTCACTTATTGATTCACGTCCCCACCGACAGCAATTGCACAGGGCCCGACAGCGTTCTTCACTGCCGCAAATGCCAATCAAGGACCACTGACCGCGAATGCAGGGCAGTGAACAACCGGAGTGAGTAGAGCGAACCTGCAGGGCTCTTCCGCCGGCAATCCTGAACGTCCGGTGACCACATGACGAATGGCAGAAATGTTCACAGTGCGGACCAGGGAAGGCTATCTACGACAAATGCCGTCGCGATGCGACGGCATTTGTTTTTAAATCGATATGCAAGATTCTAACCAGACCGCTAAAGCGGCTTGATTAAGCTTCTTTTGCTAGGCTTCGCAGAACCGTGTGCAGGATACCACCGTTGCGGTAGTACTGCATTTCGACGGGAGTATCGATACGGACATCACACTGGAATGCCTTGCTCGATCCATCCGCAGCGGTTGCCGTAACGGTGACCTGACTACGTGGTTCCAGGTCATTCGAAAGGTCTGGAATGTCGTAGGTTTCTTCCCCGGTCAACCCGAGAGACTCCCAGGTTTGACCATCGGCAAATTGCAATGGGAGGACCCCCATGCCGACCAAGTTGCTGCGATGGATACGTTCATAACTTGCCGTGATGACCGCTTTAACCCCCAGCAAGAAAGTCCCCTTGGCCGCCCAGTCACGGCTACTGCCGGTACCGTACTCTTTGCCAGCCAGGACGATCAGCGGAGTTCCCTCTTCTGCGTACTTCTGTGCCGCATCGTAGATGCTCATCACTTCTTCACCGGGCAACTTGCGGGTCACTCCACCTTCGGTGCCTGGTGCCAATTGATTTCGAATCCGGATGTTTGCAAAAGTTCCGCGAACCATAACGCGGTCATTCCCACGGCGGCTACCGAAACTGTTGAATTCACGTGGTTCGATACCTTTTTCTTGTAGGTAACGACCTGCGGGTCCATCTTGTGCGATTGCTCCGGCAGGCGAAATGTGATCGGTGGTGACCGAATCATTTAGCAATGCCAAAACTCGAGCTTTACGGATCGGAGCAATGTCTGGAACGGTGTCGGTCAATTCCGCCAAGAATGGAGGTTCTTGGATGTAGGTGCTGGAATCTTTCCACTCGAACAAAGCCGATTGCTCGACTTCGATTGCGTTCCAGTGTGCGTCGCCGGCAACGGCCTTGGAATATTCATCGACGAACATTTCGGGCAAAACCGACGCCCGGACGGCCTCGGTCACTTCTTCGTTGGTCGGCCAGATATCTTTCAAGAAGACATCCTTTCCGTCTTGATCCTGCCCGATTGGATCGGTGGTCAGATCGATATCGGTTGTGCCGGCCAAAGCATACGCGACGACCAATGGAGGACTTGCCAAGTAGTTAGCTCGAGTCAGAGGATTGACGCGACCTTCAAAGTTGCGGTTGCCACTGAGGACGGCCGAAGCGACCAAGTCTCCCGACGTGATCGCGTTTGCAACAGGTTCTGGCAGAGGCCCACTGTTACCGATGCAGGTGGTACATCCGTAACCGACGGTGTGGAAACCCAATGCCTGAAGCGATTCGGTCAGCCCGGCACGATCCAGGTAATCGGTGACGACTCGCGATCCCGGAGCCAAACTTGTCTTTACATGTGCAGGAACCCGAAGGCCTTTTTCAGCCGCCCGCTTGGCGACCATTCCCGCTCCGATCATGACCGAAGGATTACTGGTGTTGGTGCAGGAGGTGATTGCAGCGATGACAACCGCTCCATGATGCAATTCGCTCTTCGTACCGCTTTGTTCCAGCGTTCCGGTCCGCTCCAATTCTTCGGTTTTCAGTCCGAAGCCTTTCGCCCCAACAGGTGCGGTCAGCGAATCGTTGAAGTCTTTCTTCATATTGCTTAGGGCAATACGATCTTGCGGCCGTTTCGGGCCAGCCAAACTTGGCTCGACCGACGCCAGGTCCAGTCCCAAAGTTTTTGTATAGGTCAGTGGTTTGTCCGAATCCCGACGGAACAGTCCCTGTTCTTTGGTGTAACGTTCAACCAGTTCGATCTGCTTTTCGTCACGTCCTGTCATCCGCAGGTAGTCAAGTGTGACGTCATCGACAGGGAAGAACCCCATCGTGGCCCCATACTCAGGAGCCATATTGGCCAGGGTTGCCCGGTCGGCCAAGCTCATGTGAGAGACGCCAGGACCATAGAATTCGACAAATTTACCGACGACGCCTTCGTTGCGAAGGACTTCAGTCACTTGCAGAACCAGATCGGTTGCGGTCGTTCCCGGAGGCATCGATCCCGTCAATTCAAAACCGACCACTTCGGGCATCAGCATGTACAGCGGTTGGCCAAGCATGTTTGCTTCGGCTTCGATCCCGCCAACTCCCCAGCCCAAAACGCCCAGGCCGTTGATCATGGTGGTGTGACTGTCGGTTCCGACCAACGAATCGGGCATCGCGACCAATCCATCACCGGTTTCTCGCAGCGAAACCACGCTGGCCAAGTATTCAAGGTTGACCTGGTGAACGATCCCGACATTCGGAGGGACCACACGGAAGTTCGCAAAAGCGTGCTGGCCCCATTTCAGGAACTCGTAACGTTCACGGTTCCGCTGAAATTCGATGTCGACGTTCTTCTTAAGGGCTCCGTCGGAGCCAAAGAAATCGACTTGGACGCTATGGTCGATCACCAAATCGACGGGGATCAGAGGGTTGATCTTTTCAGGATCGCCTCCCAATCGCTGCATGGCACTCCGCATCGCAGCCAAGTCAACAACGGCAGGAACGCCAGTGAAGTCCTGCAAAACGACCCGCGACGGCTTGAAAGGGATCTCTTGCTTGGCAGGCGAAGCGGCATTCCAGCCCGCCAAATTCTTCACGTCCTCTTCCGTGATCGCAAATCCATCGCAATTGCGAAGGACCGCTTCCAGCAGAATTCGGATCGAGAAAGGAAGGCGATCGATCTCGCCAAGGCCAGCGTCCTGCAAGCGACTAAGACGGTAAATAGCAGCAGGTCCGCTACCAGTTTCAAACGTATCGCGGGCACCAAATGGATCTGAACTCACTGGGGCAGCACCTTACATATCAAGTGGGCGGAAGGGACGCCGATAGAGACAGCGCCCTCACATACATCAAAGAAAAATCAGCAAAAAAATCCGCAACAGTTACATGCTCTCGACGCCAACACCACACCTGCCAGCGCGCAGCCAAATCGCACACCCTGCAATTCGCTGGCACCCCATATAAAATGAGGCACCAGAAATAACAGAACAAGGGCGGCGAGTAACTGTCGACGCAGAATGCGTTAAGCAAAAGCGATCGGAAAGACAGCGGGCCACCGCAGGGCAGCCCTTAACCAACAAATATCTTATTTCTTGCGATGACGAATCTTTGCACGCATACGACGTTTCTTACGACCCACTTTGCGGCGACCCTTACCTGTTCGTTTTGTACCCACCAGCATCTGTCTCCGGGAAAATTGGCTAGCAATCGCGTGGAACTGCCACGCGGCGAGTCTCGGATGGTAACAAAAACAATGCGAAACACAATGGCGCCGCGGCAGGGTATAACGTCGCTTCCTCGGCTTCTTAGGATTTTTTCAGTGCACGACCCGAACAACCCACCCAATTTACCCGCCAGCTCCCAGCCCGAAGATTCTGCGGAGGCTTCGGAGAATGCAGAACTACAAGCAAAAACAGCCTCTCAAATTGAGACTTTCCAGAATCGCTTGGTGAAACGAGCAAGACACTTCAGGCGGTGGCCAGCCCGCCGCGACATCCATTGCTTTCGCTTATACGAAAAAGATATTCCAGAAATTCCGTTGGTAGTCGACCGTTACGACGACCATTTGCACATCACCGAGTACGAGCGGCCTCATACCCGCACCCCGTTTCAGCATGCCCACTGGCTGGAACAGCTCCGTTTAGCCGCAGCGGAATGCTTGAGCGTCGCCCCCGAACATGCTTTCCTGAAACAACGTTCGCGTCAGGAAGGGACCACTCAGCACGAAGTGATCGACGGCCAACGCTACGAACAAATCGTCGGCGAGGCGGGATTGAAGTTTATCGTTAATCTTTCGGATTACGTTGACACCGGGCTGTTTCTCGATCACCGGATCACCCGTGGGATGGTCCGCGATGAATCGAAGGGGAAACACGTCCTCAACCTGTTTGCCTACACGGGTGCCTTTTCGGTCTACGCCGCCGACGGGGCAGCCGCTTCAACAACCACGGTCGATTGGTCCAGGACCTATCTGGACTGGGCTAAGAGAAATATGGCGTTGAACGGATTCCAGCAACCTCATCACACGTTCCACCGAATCGGCGTCCCTGAATTCCTCGCCGACCGAAAACAGATGAAACAAAATCCAGCGGTCGTTGACGGCTACGACATCGCAGTGGTTGACCCGCCAACCTTCAGCAACAGCAAACGGATCGAAGGACACTGGGATGTACAACGCGACCATGTGCAATTGCTGCAGCAACTGATCACCTGGATGCGTCCTGGCGGCACGATCTATTTCAGCAACAACTTCCGCGGCTTTAAGTGGGATCCCACTCCGTTTCAGCTGGCCAGCGAACACGAAATCAGTCAACAGACAGTCCCCGAAGACTACCGAAACCGCCGGATTCACCGCTGCTGGAAACTGAAGTGCCATGGCAGCAAATGAGTAAGGCCCCAATTGCCCTCCTCAAGCATAAAAGTAGGCCGGATCAAAGAGCGACAGCGATGCCGCTCCGGCGGACTAGCTCTCCCTCAAAGCATAAAAGTAGGCCGGATCAAAGAGCGACAGCGATGCCGCTCCGGCGGGCTGGCTCTCCCTCAAGCATAAAAGTAGGCCGGATCAAAGAGCGACAGCGATGCCGCTCCGGCGGGCTGGCTCTCCCTCAAAGCATAAAAGTAGGCCGAATCAAAGAGCGACAGCGATGCCGCTCCGGCGGACTGGCTCTCCCTCAAGCATAAAAGTAGGCCGGATCAAAGAGCGACAGCGATGCCGCTCCGGCGGGCTGGCTCTCCCTCAAGCATAAAAGTAGGCCGGATCAAAGAGCGACAGCGATGCCGCTCCGGCGGGCTGGCCCTCCCTCAAGCATAAAAGTAGGCCGGATCAAAGAGCGACAGCGATGCCGCTCCGGCGGGCTGGCCCTCCCTCAAGCATAAAAGTAGGCCGGATCAAAGAGCGACAGCGATGCCGCTCCGGCGGGCTGGCCCTCCCTCAAGCATAAAAGTAGGCCGGATCAAAGAGCGACAGCGATGCCGCTCCGGCGGACACTTCCGACCTGTCACTTGCTTCCGGCAAAACAGAGAGCTTCCGCAATGGAATCGACGTAATGCGCCAGCCAAAAAGCTCGGGCAACGAGCAGTCTCGAACAATCGGCCCAATTGTTCCGCTGGCTTGAGACGGGGGGGGGGGCGAACCGGAGGCAACACGCTGAGGGTGGGCACTTCTAATTTCAGATCATTCTTCTGACGCCTTGCCGCACACGAACGGTGTCTGCGGCAACCATCACTTACTCCTTCCCCTCCCGTGGGAGAACCAAGACTTCACAACCGGAACAACGGTTACCTCCGTCCGCTTCACGGGGGGAGAAGTCTTTTTTACCGTTTCAGTTACAATGGGATGTCCCCACAGTCCCTTTACGGGCAACTGAATTATTTCCGGCCTCCATGAAAGACGAGCACAATCCGATGGCGATCCCGCACTGGACTGTCGATTTACTGAAACGCCAACTCAGCGACGTCGCGGAACAGTTAACGAACCCTGACACCGTCCGGCAATTCCGTACCCGTGCGAATTCACTGCTGCAGGAACTGCCGCAAGCGGCTACGCGTGTCTGGGACCAAGCGAAATCGGAGGTCCAACAACAATGGGGACGGCGGTTTTCGCTGGGGGACGGAACCTTAATCAATGCATCCGGGATCGCTCAGGGGGGCAATGTCGAAGGGCCTCCTTTGCTTCCAGCGGTCATCGCTGCTGGAACGGAACCGCTGGCAGCTTTCCGGGCGGCTCGGACCAATGCGCATGAGTATTGGAAAATGCAGGCACAGCGCGCATGCGAACAAATCAAATCCGAAGACCTACTCGTAGCGGGCAGTGTGGAAGGAGCGGTCCTAGCGATCGCAAACCTAGCCTCCTTATCCGGTGCGACGATCTTCATTCCGCGATGCTGTGCACTGCAGATGCCCAGCGGAATTGTTCTGCCCGACCTGCTGGCAGCTTCGAAAACACAAGTCCGCGAACTAGGGTCCAGCGAAGGAACGACAACAGCGGACTGGCAGCGAGCCGCCCCCAAAGAAGGGGACATCATCATCGTCGCCGGTGACATGGACAAAATGGAACTGCCCGCAAAAGAACGGAAGTGCTTGGTCGTCCGAATCTTGGCCGACGCCACAGTGCATCCCCTGCCGGAATCGGTTTCGCCAACCCCACCCACGATCGCACAAACCCTTGCGGGCGAATCCGACGTGGTGATCGTTTCAGGAAACGGCCTGATTTCCGGCCCCGAATGCGGCCTCATCTGCGGTTCGGCACAGGCGATCCAGGACCTCGCGGCCTCCCCGTTGTGGCCCGCCGTCTGTGGCTCCCACTCGACGTGGGCGATGATGCTAACGGCGCTGCAACAGCCAACTCCATTGTCGGACATGTTGGAAGTGTCCCAGGAAAACCTTAACCATCGAGCTCAAAACTTGGCGATCCGGTTTGCCGCGTCGACCGAACAAGAGGGGGGGAAGATTGGCGAGTGCAAGATAACCAACGATTCAGCCAGCTTGGTTGCCGGACAACCTTATCAGCTCCCCTCCTATCAACTCCGGTTGAAACATTCGCAGCTGTCGGCGTTGGAATGGCAAAAGCAACTGATGTCGCAGTCCCCCGCGTTGCTGACCGAAGCCGATGGCGATTCGATCGTGGTCGATCTTCGCTGGGTCGACGTCAACCAGGACGATGATTTAGCGGCCGCGATCTGCGGCTCCTCCAAGAGCGACTCTCAAACGCCATCCCCCCAGGCGAGTTAACGCAGTGACCGTCCCGGTTTCACGGTCATTGGTTTCGCAATGGCTTTGTGTTTGGGCGAGCGTTTAATTCGGGTGGTTCTGCTTGGGGCACACTAAGCAGCCTGCCAACTGAGCGGAATCGCCAGCGGCACGTTTCGGTGGCAAAACCAGTCTTCTCGCAATCGGCCGTTGCAGGATATTTTACGGGGCGTCCGCTTCCGCCCTGTCGGACGATTCTTCAACGGGTTGATATTCGAACGCTCCGATATCCGTCGTTTCAACACCATCCAAATCCCCATCGACCCGGCGTGCATAAGCGGAGCCACGTTGATCATACTTCTGCTGGATCTCGCTTCCCGCATCAATAGCGGGGCTTCCCTTGCCCAACCCGTAGGTCAACGTCGATCCTCCGTTGTCCCCCAACGCTTGCAAAAGCGGATCGGCATCCCGCACGTTGCCGCCGGCATCGATAAATCCACCGCGGTCTGCACCAACAATCGAATAAGAAACCTTGACATGCACTTGATCGTTTGACCAGATATCCAGGGGTTCGCCCTCTTCGGAAACATTCCCATAGAAGATGCAGTTTGTCGCCGACAAATCCCAAGTCTGAGGCGGAGTCGGATACCGGTACGAAAAAATTCCCCCACCAACGTTTTCTGAAAACGTGCAATTTTCGATAAGCACGGTACTTTCCCGCGTCGTCAAACTAACCGCCCCGCCATTTCCAGCATGGTTGCGTGCAAAGGTGCAGTTAACCAGATGGACGTCGCCCCCCCCTCGAATCGCGCTCCCCGCTTCGGCGCGCTTCAGAACTTCCTTGTTGCCGATAAAAGTGCAGTCCTGCACTTTTATCGAGCTCTGAGTCGATGAGAAAATCGCGCCTCCAGCGGTCGCCATATTATTACGAAACGAGCATCCGCTCACTTCTAGTTTTGCATCTTTACAAACGTAAACCGCTCCTCCCAAACCGCGTGGTGTTCGATGGTCATCCAACAAGCAATTCTCTAACTGCAGAGACTCATGCACATGAATCACACCACGGCCAATATTGTTTTTTTCTTCTCCGGCAACCGCATCGCCGGAATAGCCCCTTGTCAAATGCAGATCAGCCATTCGCACTTCAGCAAGTTCATCAGGGTCGAAATTATTCAGTTCGAAGAGAGTCGTGCGTCCCGCTCCACTAATGTGCAAGCGATCTTTACCGGGACCTAGAAGGTCGACCGAACGATCCATTTTGATGGTTCCCAACGTCAGTTCGATGGTCCCTTCGACACCGAAGGTAATGACCCCATTTTCTGGCGTCAAAAAGAACGCCTCGCGCATCGACAGATCGTCATTCGTAAAATCAAGCTCATCCGTCAATGTGGTCACAACTTGTTCAGAATGCTTGGCGGGCTCCGCCTCCTCTGCAATGATTTCACGTGCAAGGTGCTGCACCAAGGGACGCAGTTCGTCGCCTGCGGCTGACGCCTTGCTCCACATCCGACTTGCAATCTCCACAGCGTCGACCGGGGTTTCTGATTTACGAAGTTCACTTGCACACAATTGATCCAACAAAAATCCGACCTGGTCATGTTCGCCATCTGAATCGATTGCCATTTTTAGAACGCGGCGTGCTTCTTCCCAACGCCCCAAACGATAATTTGCCACCCCGCGAAGAAACCACGTTTGCCACAGCAGCGGACGAAGCTCCGAAGCCCGTTCTGCAAGCGTCAAGCCACGCACCGGATCATAGGTCGGCAGCCTAGACTTGGCGAGCAAGTTGATTGCCAGCCGATAGGCGGATCGAAACTCAAACTCCTCCCGTTCACTGACAGCGGCCGAGATCGAATCGCACTTATCGAGTACAGCAAACTGCAATTTTTCATTGGAGACCGATTTCGCATCCGCTGCGGGCTGCGTCTGAAAGGCATGAAAAACACTCGAGGCATCTTCGTCCAGCGGCAACGAAAGAAGTTCGCGGCCCGAAGCGATTTCCCAGATTTTCAAATGCGTCCCATCCGCCGAAGCAAAACGTGTATTGCTGGCATCAAAACCGAACAGGTCCATGGAGGGTGGCCCCTGCAGGCCATGCAAGGTTCGCACCAACCGCCGCTCCATGGAATCCCAAATACAAATGGTCTGATCCCGACTACCCGTTGCAAACAAGGGGCTGCCATGGCTCCAGACAATGATCGACATAGGCGTTCCGGGTTGATGGCCGTACAAGCTAGCCAATACGCGACGTTCCTCCGTGTCCCAGATTTTGACCTCTCCATCCGAACCGGTCACCAACATTTTCCCCAGGGGACTCAATGCGACCCCCACGTCTGTAAACACCGCACCATCCTGTGTCGTTGCCGCAGAGAATTGATTCATCGTTCCATCAAGCAGGTTAAAAAGATAAATGTCTGCATGCATGGCGACGACCATAAAACCACCTTTGATATCCGCATACGGCCTTGCTCCGCCGAACCCACTCAACGACCAGACGGAATCATTCTTAAAATCGACCACCGAGGTATATCGTGGCCCAGAACTTCCACCGTCGGCCCAGAACACTGCCTGATTGATATCGGGCAAGAACATCGCCCTCGCGGCATCGGCTCTTACAAACATTTGCGACGCCGGTTGATCCGACCCTGCTTCGTACACCGAGAGAACATCCTTTTCGATTTTCCAGGTCCATTGCTTGTCGGGACTTTCTCCTTGGTTGTGATATTCGATTGGATCATCCGCAACGATGTTGCGTTCCGGTTCGTTATCCAGGTTCCAAAATCGAATCGTTCCATCGCCAGAGGCGGAAACGACCAACGGATCGGTTGGATGCACCGCCAAATCCGAGATACTGCGCAAATGGCCGGGAAACGACCGCGTCCTTTGTTTTGATTCCAGATCATAGATATCGATCCGTTGGCTGCGGGTTCCAACGATTAGTGATTTCCCGTCAGGAGTGAATTCCAACGCATCGGGCGTCGAGTCTTCATCCAACTGAAACAGCTGCGTCGGATGGTACGCAGAACGATCAATCTCATAAACGACGACTCCGCGCGTATCGAACCCGACGGCAAACCGGCGTCCGTCGGGATGCCAGGCGATGCTGGTCGTATCGTTCCAGTGTTTGACAAATGGTCCGTTGATAACGACGGGGGTTTTCTGGCCAAGAAACGAAATGGCGACGCCCATCCCGTGTCCGGCGATCGCCAAACCGGTCCCCTGCGGACTGATTTCCAGCCAATCGACCTCCGTTTCATTCCCTGCGTGCCGGAATAGAATCGCTTCGGTGTGACGTTCAAGCAGAATCACTTCAGACGCGGATCGGTTGCTTCCCGGAGGACTTGCCACCGCAACCAAGGAGCCATATTTCCAAGCCACGCTGGTCAATGGTCGGTCGCCGACGCGAATCGTTTGTTTTAGTTCGCCACTTTCGACGTCCCAAAAACGTACGACAGGATCATCGCTCACGGTCGCAAACTGAGTGTTCTCTGCGTTGACGGAGAATTGTTTCAACCCCGGTATGGAAATATGCCTTACCGGTTTTCCATTCCGATCCCATGTCCTCAATTTGCCATCGGTTCCGCAACTGTAAAACTCTGTTCCATCGGCGGACCATTTAATCTGCGTGACCGCCCCTTCGAAATCGAAAAGAGTCGCGTCCGCCTGATTGGCAAGTGACATCAGATGATGCCATTCCCATCCACGGATATCGGGCTGGGATTCAGAGGGAAGGTATCCCTTGAGCGAAGTCAACAGGCGGTAAATTTGACCGGTTTGCGTGTCGACGCTTGCCTGGCGAATATCGGCTATGTAAGCATCGTGGAGTGCTTCATTGCGGAGCTTCCTCGCCTTATTCGCTTCCTGTTGTTTTGCGTCCACCAGCAATTGCTTTTCCGCAACCAATTTTTGAGTCACGGTGACCAGATTGCTTTGAATTTCTTCCTGACGATGAAAGTGAAAGGCCGCCATGGTCGATGCGACGGTCCCCACGACCAGCAACATACTGACGATGACAATCGCAGCGGCCAAACCGCTATTCTTTTTAGACCACAGCCAAGACTTTTCGATCGAACCAACACGTCGAGCGTTGATCGGCCGCCCCTCGCAGAAACGCTGCAAGTCCTCTGCAAAAACGTCAGCCGATCGATACCGGCGCGAAGGTACAGAATGGATCGATTTTTCGATGATCGTCTGCAGGTCCCGCGGGACTTTGCTATTCAGTATTTTCAGCGAGTCCGATTTCCCTTCTTGGATTTTTTTAACCAGCTCCATTCGATCACTCTGCACAAAGGCAGGCTGCTGGCAAATCAGCTCATATAACGTTAACCCAAGGGAATAGACGTCACTCCGTTCATCGCACACTCCAGCAAATCGTTCAGGAGCGATGTACCGCAGGGTACCTACAATATCCCCTTCGCCGGTCAAGTCATGTTCATCCACCTTTGCCAAACCAAAATCGGTAACCCATGCATTCCCATCCAAATCGACCATGATGTTCGATGGCTTGATATCACGATGGATGACGCCATGTCGATGCGCATGGTGAATCGCCTGAGCCACCTGAACTCCGATTCGAGCGACGTTTAGAAAGAAAAGGCGATTGTTACTCGGTTCAACCAATCCAGAACTGCTGGGTGGGCGATCGATCTTCGTCGTCGCGCCGATATGGGAAACGGTCGTTTTGCGGTTCCGATCACTTGAACGTGCAACTTCTGCGTCATCCCCATTCGAGGAAAAAGGCTTGGCAAACAACGTCCTGGCCAACGTTTCCGATCGCAGCGTAACGGCGGCGTTTAAGGGCTCCAGATCGACGGCTCCTGCAGGCTCGCGCCGATCGACACGGCTGGGCTTTCCTTCAGCACCAGCCCGTAGATTTCGCAGTTGCACGATCACTTCGTCCAGGGATTCGCCTTCGATGAACTGCATCGTGTAAAAGGCATGACTTCCTTGTGTGCGAACTTCGAAAACCGGGACGATATGGTTATGGTGAAGACCTGCCGCCGCTTTCGCTTCCACTTGGAACCGTTCCCGTGCGTGATGGTTCTGGAACAGCCGGCTGGGCAGAATTTTCAAGGCAACACGACGGTCAAGGGAGACCTGAATCGCTTCGTATACCACTCCCATGCCACCATGACCTGCGGTGCGCAAAATCCGATATCCATCGATTTCGGGAACGACTTCGGGTGATGGAGCCTTGGGGATTGGCAACGGTGGCGGAGCGGAGAGGGCTGGCCGCAACTGACCAACAGCATGGACGGTTTCTAAGATCTCCTGCAATTCGGGCTGACACTCAGCATGACTATTGACGAATTCTGTGATCGAAGGCGCAACGCCGTTTCTCGCCATCTCCAAGTAATGTTCCACCAGAACTTCAATTTCGTTCTCTAAATCCGAATCATCCCCGGCGGTGGACATCTCAAAGCACCTTTTTCATTCCGGGAATATCCGAAATCACAATACGGAGACGGCGAATCGCACGAACAAATCTTTTGCTGGCCGCTCGCTTGGTTATATCAAGCGCCTCGGCCGCTTCGCCGTTGGTCAGCCCCTCAAAAACTCGCATCGCAATAATCTCCTGATCCACCGCGTCCATTTCGGACAACCGCTCTAGCAGCTTTGCCGTCTGCTCTTTCCGGATCAGCTGGCCAAGTTGAGACGTCCCATTGGCAAGCAAAGCAACGGCGATCGACATGCTCGTCGCGTTTTCGCCAACCTGACACTCAAGAGAGAGATCGCGGCGTGCGTCTCGCTTCTGCGTGGTGATGTGCTGGCGATAGGCATATAGCAACCGATCCATCGTAATCGCTCGCACCCAAACAAAAAAACTGACCTTCGTCTCCTGGTCGTATTCGCCTATCCGCCGGGCGACCGTCAGAAACGATTCCTGCAAAATATCGGAGGGATCCAAACGAGCATGCAAATGTTTGTCCATCCGAAAGGCAAGCAGATTCCGCAGCCGCCCGCGGTGCTGATTGAACAGACATGCAAGTGCACAATCGTCTCCGGCTTGCGCCTGCTGAAGTAGTCTCTCTGCGGTGGGGCTGTGCTCTGGCATGTTGGTAGCTTAACGACCAAACAGGGCTCACTGTCGACGACCGGAGGAAAAATTCACAAACCGAGACTATCAGCCTCTGCGTTTAACGTGAAAACATTTTTTCACATTCTTTATTCTTTTTTCCAATTTCTTGGGCGACGATTCGCATCCCTCGGATGGTAAACACGTAGAGCTCAGACGGACTGCCCTTCGCCGCTAAAGATTTGCGGCCAAAGGACACTCCAAGAAAGAACTGCCCCGACAAAATCCAAACGGATCCCATCCGACTGCAGAGCGTTCTCTATGACTGAAAAAATGCCACGTTGCCCGAAACCTAAGTACTTGCAGGCATTTGTCGCAAAGAAGCTAAACGCCTCCGCTCATGCTCAAGTTGCAGCTCATGTCGCCGTTTGCGACGACTGCAGCATGGTTGTCAGTCAGCTTGCGCGAGGATTGGAATCGCCGCAGCAGCCACCAATTGAAGGACCGACTGGAGCCCCAAAGGCCGCCGCTCCGATTGCCTCCACTGCCCCAGCATCGGGTAGTGGACTGCTGAAGTGGTGCGGCGCTGCGGTATTGGCAGGAGCCATCGGGGCGGGCGGTTACTTTGGCTGGCAACAACTGAACGCTGACAAAACGAATCAGCCTTCGCAGATTGCCGGAAACGGCTTGTCCAGTTCGGTCCCCACAGGCGGTTCCGAAGCAACCGAAGCGGATAAGCAGGGATTCGTTCTTGGCAATGTTCCCTTTGATCAACCTATTGAGAACATCCGGGTGACTATCACCGCAGGTCCCGATGCACCGATTGACGAACTGGTCGATCTGCATCTGGGACTGGGGTTTCCGCTGCGACTGCAAAGCGAAATCCCCGCTGGAATTCCTTTTTATGCCGCACTTCCCAACACGTCTTCAAGCTCGGCGGAACGGGGCATCCCCGCTGGGGAAAGCCGAATCTTTGAATTTTCAGCAACGGCCCCGGCTGATTCCTCCGACCTCCTCAAGACTTCGTCCACTTTATTAACGGGATTAAAAGTCGGTGACATTCGACAAATCGGGTTTGCCGCCAAAGGAGAATCCGACTGGGAAATTGCTGGATATAAGATCGACGTCAATGACCAATTGCTCGCATCGAATGCTCAGTTCAACAAGAGCGCTCAATTGGAAAACACGAACAACCAAGAAATACTGACAAGTCTTCTCCCTTCCAGAGATGTATTGGCAGATGAAGTCGACCAATTGCAAGCGCTCATTCAGACGGGACTAGCCAGTCCAGATGAAACCAGGGAACTAGATGACAAACAGCAAGCTCTCCTTTCTCTAAGCGACCGGATACAAAGCATTGGTGGCAAATTCATTGGAATTTACCCAAGTCTGGTTGAATACCACAAAGGGCTCGCCCCGTTAACGCAACGCCAGGCTGACAAACGCGCTAAACGTGTGCGAGTCCATTTGGTTGCGGCAACAAGCGACCGTGCAGGAACCAAAAATCCGTTGTTTCTTGATCTTGGTGGAAGCAAACTTCTGCTCTCTTCAGAAAATTCGGTCCTCGAAGATTCAAGCAATATGCAGACGTTTGAATTAAGCGAAGCCGACCTGCTAAACGATCCGGTGGAAATCGGGCTTGCCGATGGACAGCTTAACGCGTTTCAAATTGGTGTGATCGGTAGCAATGAACCATTCAACGCTATCCCCGACCGAACCGCATTGCAGCGAGTCACATTGGAGGTCGATGACGTGGTCGTCTACGACAGTATCGACAGCCAACTGGACCGTACTTCGCTGAACGAAATCCGTCTGATTCCTCCCGCACACCGCGACGAAACCGGAAAAGTGGTGGTCAATGCCCCGTCGGCATTGCAGCGATTTCAATGGCACCCAGGCCTGGAACTGCCAGCTACAAACAGCGATCCTACCGTACCTCCGACGCCAGCGACTCCCGAGCCCGAAACAATACTCCCCGAACCACCCGCCCCAGCGCCAGCGAATCCTCCAAAGGAAGACGATGACGACGGCAGTCCAGGCGTCGATCCAACCACCTTGGTCAATAATACGACTCCAAAGGGAAATCAGCCTTCATTCTTTCCAATCCCCATTCGCGGTAGACCGCCAGGTGCAGGTGGCCCGCAGAGCGGTGGAGGAACGCCGAGTGGCGGCGGAAACGTTCCGTCTGGTACTTCCCTAGCCAATACACCGAAGTCCAGAGCGTCGCATCCCATCGTGGAGCAAATCCTCGCTGCGTTACTTGCCAAATTGAACGGCAATTCCTCCACGTCCCTGGGGAATCAAGGGCCTGGCAGCCAGCCAAACCAGCCAGCGACAGGCCCTGGATCCGGAGCCGTTTCGACGACTAACGCTGCCACTGGCACACCGCCTCAAATCACTCCAACCGATGTTCTCGAGGTCAGCCAGACCGCCCTTACCCGCCTGCAACGGGCGCCAGCAAGCCTCCGAGTCGGGATGCAACCTGTCGTGGAGTGGCAGGCGAAGAACGATGACAAGGTAAAGAACTTTCAAGGTCGACTGTGGGGGATCAAGCCTCATGACACAAAATCGCAGCCCATCCTACTTGCTGAATCCGGTAAAAAAGCGTCGGCGAAATCGCTCGAACTGCCGTCAATCAATTTGGCAGACGTCAATATTCCGGCATCCGAACACGCTAAGTACTTCGTGCAGCCGGAACTGATGACCTTTGATCTCAACGACCAGGTGATCAGCACTGGAATCGCGGCCAAGGGTCCCCTGGTACCGCTATTCCCCAAGCGGTCTGTAACGGACCTGGCTCCTTCCATCTTCGACTTAATCGCGTTCCAAAGTGACAGCGATGGACTGGAAAGCCTGTCCAAAAAATCGTGGCAAAAGCTTTCGCCAATCCTCCAAAGCAACGGCGCCGACGTCGGGTATTTCGATGAACCAACGGGAACCCATATCGCGCGCGTTTTTGACCATTTATCAAACTCCATAGGGATTAGTAGTCACGCTTCCAATATCAAACATCTAACCATCCGATTTGATTCGCAGCGTTCCCTATCGAAGAACTTGCGTGTTATCGGCCATCTGGGGTTCGTTGATGCCAAGCAAAAAAGTGCAAATGACGCATCGACGTCAGCGACCGCCGCCAAACCTGTTGGCGTTGCGCCCTCGCCAACGCCCCCCAAGCCCTCCACAAGCAAAGCCACCATCGAAGTTCGCCTAATCGTCCGAGAATCCGACGGATCGAATACGGAGATTTCGCCGGAAGCGAATTCTGCGACGAAAGAACTACGGCTAGAAACGTCCGCACCGATCACTTACACCAAGGTGAATGAACAAACCCCAATGATGCTGATCGACATCCCGATTTCACTGGAGCTTTTGCAAGAAGACTATGAAAAGAAGCTTACAGAACTAGGCGTCGATTCGCTGCTGAACAATTGGCAGATCGATCCCAAATCGACATTGCCGCTGAAGCCGATGAAGCAAGCATTGGTCAGCCTCACATTGAAACTAAAAACAAACGAAGGAGAGGAAGCTCTCGGTTTGTTCGGGTTGAAAATAGTCGATGATTCCGAACAGCCCGACATCTCGGCCGTTGTAACTCCAACCGCTCCGACACCAGCTCCAACACCGCCTCTCACGGCCCACGACGAAACCATCCAAATGGTCTTGGGGCGTGGCTACGACGCAACAAAAAAGTATGCGGATCCAACCGCAGTTAAAAACCCGCTTTTTGATCTCAAAAGTCGGGAAGATTACTTCTACCGACCGTATGCTGGCGGAGCAACTGAAATCAACGTGCGGAGTGGAACCGACGCATCTTCATATTCGAATTCATTAGCATCCAACGTAGAAGCAGGCGTCGGTTTAGGTCTTTTTTCCGCATCCGTTTCTGTTGGCGTAAACAGTTCAAATTCGGGATCCACGAAAACCTCTTTTGTGATGTTAAACGATGTCTTAAAAATCTACGCTGCAACGCTCAAAACCAAAACACCTTTAAAAGCAGCATTGAAGAAAATCGAAGAAGGTGATGTGCGTAACATTATCGATTTATACGGCACTCATTACATCAACGAAGCAGATTTTGGCGGGCGAATTTCCTTTGAATCCTACATCGACGAAACAGAAACAGCGACGACATCAAGCATCGAAACCGGAGTTAAAGCGGCATACAAAATTTTCAATGCAGCTGCCAACGTTACGGCAAAGTCCTCGACATTGACCAAGACGATTTCAGAGAACCAGACCTTCAGTAATTATGGAGGCGGAGGCACACTTAACCAACAATCGAGCATTGACGTAGAGTCTTATCGCGACTGGAAAGATAAAGTCGCTAAAGATCATCAACAAGCATTGGTCGATTTTGGAAACTCCAGTAACGGGCTGATCCCATTGTGGAAGTTCCCAGGTTTAACAACCGCTCGGCAAGCCGAACTTGAACAACTAATTAAGCAAGAAATCGCGAAGAGCGTCGTACACAAGGAAAGCGAATACGGTGAAGTTGTCAAACGAAACGGGAAGTTTCGACTCCAAAATTCCAATGGCGGATGGATCTATGCGTCGGACGAGGGGACCACGTATCCCAAGATGAGCAGAAGCGAGTCTGCAGCAGACAACCTTCGATTCTTTGGCGACGGCAGCGACTTAAATTCAAACGACAAACTTACAATCAAATACGGCGGCGCACGGGGCACCTACGGATCTTGGTACCAAAAACGTTCGATCATTCAATATGCCCCAGGTGATGAAAGTAAAAGTGACTATAGATACCAAATCACCAAACGAGGTAGCTCATTAAGTCCAGGGAGCGCGATTCGTTTTGGTGACTATATAACGATTATTGCCCTATGGAAAGAAGAACAAGTTGGACCAATTGAAGACGACTACATCGGCTACAACAATTCTCAATGGAAAATCGTGGAACCGAAACCGTAGTTTCCAGCAAATTGACAGTTCCTTCTTCAATCCTTCAACCTGACGCGTTGATATGTTTCGCACAACCATTTTGCTGCTCTTCGTTTCGTTTTTACTCAACGCTTTACCCGAACAAGCCGACGGGCAAACCGCGCTCCGTGGTCGTGTTACCGAACTGAATACCAATAGCAAACATCAAATCCCGATTGCGGGAGCAAGCATTCGGTTATTTTCTGATAACTCCAACGCTGGCCGGGTTGCAGAAAAGCCGGTGCCGCTTGCGACGACGACAACCGACGGCAATGGTTTCTATAGCATCTCCGGCCTGCCCCTGGAAAAAGTGATATTTGAAATATCGGCGGAGGGGTATGAATCACAGAAAGACGGACGAGCCATTCAACTGACGCGTTCGATTCGCAACGAGACAACCAACTTTGTCCTCAAAAAGCCTGCCGACAAAATTCAACCGTCCGCTGTCTTAAAGGTAAAACTATTCCATCGGTTTGCTGCAGTCGACAGAGAGGTCTCCGGGGTGGTGATCGCCCGAGAGGTTACGACGGGCCAAATGGTCCAAGGCCTGTCGCCCTATTCTCAACAGGAAAGCGAGCAGGACCTGATGCTCGTCCCCGGGACCTGGAATGTCTCGGCATCCTGGAATGGCAATGTCAGCCAGTATCCCAATCCTATTGAAATCAAATCCGGCGACTTGAAGGAAATCGAACTGAGGTTCCAGCATGTTGCCGTAACTCCTGGGTCGCTGGCGTCCGCGCTTGTTTCGGTACAACACTTTGACTCGGAAAATCTGGCCGCAGCCGAACAGACACTCCCCGAAGTGACGTTCTTTTCGAAAGACCGGTCGACTCGCATTGATGCCACCGTCACCGCCGTCGACCAATCGGAACTGGCTCAAATCACTGACAGCGGCAATGTCGACGGTTTGAAGTGGTACTGGGCGGAGGGAAAAGGATTTACGCCGGGCGATTTTTTCGCAGAAGCGAGACTCGCAGGAATGCCCACGGCCACCAGTGGAACCGAATCCCTTTCCTACTCCGATCTGACGATTTTTCATCTGTCCCTTCAGTCACGATCGGAACTTGGCAAGTTAAGCGGGCGACTGACCAAAGATATCGAAGCTCTCCCTGAAGACTCTGAGGAAGAACCATCACCAGAAACCGAACCCCAAAGCGAAGGTGACGCGACGCCCCCGCAGAAAGCCTTGGCTGGCTGGGATATCGTTGCCATTCATTCGGAAAAGAAAACAACGCGGAAAACGACCAGCAATTTAGATGGAGATTACGAATTGCTGTTGTCGCCGGGCCTGTGGTGGGTTCAGGCTGTCGAGCCTGTCAGTGCGAGGGAACTGGTTTCCTCACCTCCCGTCCCGATCCTTGCCAGCAAAGGAAGCGACGCAACACACGACATCCATCTTTCCCAATCGATCGAATCGATCGTTCCATCCGGCCACTATGCAATTGTCGGAGTCGAACGCTTACCGGCCAAAGACGGCAATAGCGAAGACCCCACTTCGATCCCACCAACGGTCACCTTCGTCGCCGACTCCACGCCTCGCCAGCCCGCCTCGGTGCCGTCGGCAACCAAACCGACAAACCAATCGGTTCCCGAAGATGACGTGAAGTCTCTGCTTCGCATCGATGGGAGCACAAAGCTGTTGACCAGCGCGCAATTGGAAGAACTGGGAATTCCAGCCACCATGTCAGGAGGCCAAGCATGGTTTTTGACGGAACCGGTCCAGCCGCTCGGTCTAGGCACCTACCACGTCGCTGCCACGCTGGAAAAGTATCATGACCAACGATCCAGCAGCAAAGAAACCAGTGATGGCCAAGTATTCTTCCACCTGCAAATGGCTCCCCAAAAATCGAGTGGCTCTCTCCTTGGCAAGGTCGTCGATGCCACGACGAATCAGCCAATCCCAAATTCAAAAATTCATCTCGCACTGACTAAAACCGCTGAGGAAATTACCCAAGAAAAAGATGGCAATTTCTCGCTTCCCGAAATCAGTGAAGGGCGTTGGATGATCACAGCGACGGCGGACGGGTATTCCCCTTCCATAGCAAAACTGATCGATGTAACGGCCGGTAAACCGACGACGTTCCATCTGGAACTTATGCCTCAAAAGCCTCTGACCACCGATGCGTTCGCCATCGTTGGCGTCGAAAATCTTGGCTCGGCTCTTCCCGTGATTACCTTTCATTCTCCGGAGCACGAGCAGGGGACCGAGGCAAACCTAAACCCGTTATCTGCGGAGAATGCAACCCGTTTGGCAAGTGATTATCGCGACGGATGGACGTACTTCATGGCAACGCCCCCCGAACCACTCGATGCAACCCGTATTCTGGTACGTGGGACGTCCGACGGTTCACAACCTGTCCAAAGTGAATCCCAGCAAGTCCAATATGGATCGTCAACGATTTTCCAGCTGCAACTGAAAAAGGTACCAGCACCGCTGGCCGCCAATAGCGGATCGCTGCACGGAAGAGTTGAAGGAGTTAACGCTGAGGGGGAATATTTAGGATTGGTCGCCAACGCAACCATCGAGCTGATGCAATTTGAAACCGGAGTGATCCTGGCTACGACGGTCAGCGATGCCAACGGCTACTACCAATTCAACCATCTTCCTTCAGCGAAACTAAAATTTCGATTGCATGCGAAGAATTACACCAGCGAAAATAGTGACCGAGGTTTTGAGCTAAAGTCGACGGAGGAACCTCAAGTCCTCGACTTCATGATGACCAAACAGGATCCAACCGACACACGTACTCAGTTAGCGATCGGAGTTTGGCAAGAAAGTCCATCAGGCGAATCGACCCGCGTCGAAAACGCCACTGTCGTCATTGAGCACGGCGAAGGCTTCAACAATCGTCAGGTCGTTTCACTGAAACCTCACCAAGATTATCGGTTTGAAGCCAAACCGGAAGTTCTCTCGATCTCAGCGTCCGCTCCAGGATTCGTAGACAGCGTGGCCCAGCAAATCACTTTGCGGAAAGGCGATCAGACCACGCTAAAAATTATTTTGCAACCGATGGTCAGCGATGCACGTGTCCTGGTCAGCGTGGCACGAGATACCGACGACAAGTCAGCGACTCAGCCGAGTGTCGCTCTTGTGCCCAACGGGAAACATGCGGCTTCCATTTCGACAAAACTGTCCCCCGTCGACAAAGCGGACATCGCTGCACTGACATTGGACACAGGGACACCAATCGATTGGTATTGGGCACAGACGGAAAACGCGGTCCTTCCAGGCGACTACCACGCGGAAGGAAAACTGGCAAACTATCCCCTTGCGTCCAGTTCAACCCAAACCATTTCATCCGGCGGAACGACAATTTTTCATCTGTCCCTGACACCACAGGACCAGACATTTTATGTAGCGGGGACGGCGACCGAATCGGGCGAAAAACAGTTACTACCAAACTCGCAGGTTCAATTTGAGAGCATCCAAAATCAGGAAAGAAAATCGGTCTCAACCGATTCCAATGGGCGTTACTCCGTTGTGCTTGGTCCCGGTGACTGGTGGGCGCGCGCGACTCCACCTGCAGAAAAGGCTCAGCTAACCTCCGCGACTCCGAAACGAATATCCGTTCCGAAATCTGCCAACCTCACCCACAACTTTGTCTTTACTCATTCCGCTGAAACAAAACCGCTGAAACCGGAATTGGTTGCAATCGTTGCTGTCCCTCTTGCGTCAACCGACAGTCCATCGCCAAGCGTATCCTTTACCGCTCAGAATGGCTTGATCTATTCCCGACCGGCAATGCAAATTCAAGCAGCGGACCTGGAGCGATTAGGCGTCCACGAGATGACCGGTTATCAGTGGTACACGGCCAAGATCACTCTGCCGCCGGGCTTGGTATCCGCCTCTGCAAACCTTGCAGGTTTTGAAACGGTGAAAACCGCAGCCCAAGCGGTCACACCAGGCCGGACCACCCGATATTTGCTGACGCTACACCCAGAACAAAAAAGCGATTCAAGCTTGCTGGTAAGAATCGTCGACGCTCGCAGCAAGTCGCTTCTTAAAACCGCCAGCGTTCAGTTGATCCGTCGCTATGAACGTCAAGATATTCATGTCTTTGGCGGCATTGCCGGTCCCGAAAAGGTTCCTCCTGGGGAAGCTTGGCTGATTGCCCAAGCCAAGGGTTTTCACAACAGTGCGCCTCAAGCAGTGCAATTAATATCCGGAAAACAAGCGGTTGCCGAAGTCGCCCTGAAACCGTTGGAAAAACAGTCGCCCGCGGCTACCGCTTTTGCATTGCTTGACGTCTATGACAATGGCCCGATGTGCAGCTCGCCGCCGGCGCCGGCTGTTCAGTTCGTATCGCTTGATCATTCCGCAAAGGTTCCTGGAAACATCAAGAAGTTATCCGAATCGGACGAAAAACAGGTCTTTCAAGCAACCCCCAGCACTCCTTTGGGCGGGGGAAACTGGAAGGTGGTTGCCACGATTGGCGAAAAGGAGCAACAGTCGCAACCAAAACAACTAAGCGAACAGACGCCAAATGTTTTTTCACTGGTCTTCGAATTTCCTCGGACCGTTGCCCGGGGATCGATTGGCGTATGGGCTCAATCCACCAGCCCTGCAAAGATCAAACAGTACAGACAGATCAAACTGGCAAAGGATACATTCTACGAAACACGACAATGGTCGGAAGACAACACCAAGGCTTACCAAAGTCTGGAACAACAGCTGGCAGCGTTACGCTCCAGTGACATGCTCGACGCGACGGTGAAACTTGTTAGCCAAGATCCGCTGGCAAGTCCCATCTCCCTGAAATCCTTTGAAGACCAAGCAATCAATCCTGGCTGGTACTGGGTAACGGCGGCGGCGCCAGGCTATCAAACGAATCAACCGATCCGCCTTGTCGTCGGGTGCGATGGCCAAATCCAACTAGACATCCCGCTAGCCCCTGAAAGCGATACCACAAAGACCACCCTCCAGGCGTTGGTTCGCGTCGATTCCACCGTCTACGATACCGCGCCCGTGTCACCGCGTCCTGTCTATTCTCTGCTGCTCAGCCCACGACACTCTCTAATGGGGCTATTGACCTATCCCGCAGCAGACAACCTTCCGAAAGTTTCATTCCATCAGGAAAGTCGAGCCCCTGGCGATTCGCCTGAACCGATCGATGCAATCGTCAATCCACTTGATTCGGATGCCGCAAAGCGTCTGGGCATAGATGATACCTCGGGAACCAAATGGTACTGGGCTCGCTCAAAGACATCGGTAACGGAAGGAACCTTTTTTGCTACGGCGTCATTAGCCGAATATAGCGGGGACGAAACCGCTCCCCAAATCGTGACCGCAGCGACGTCCCCAACATTCGAACTCAAACTCAGCAACCGACCATCGACGGGTCCGGGCAAGCTATTCGTTAATGTCTTGGCCGAGCCTGGCGAAGAAATGGTGACGGACGCTTCGGTAAGCATCCGTAGTATCGAATCCGGCCGCGTCGAACAAAGCGTAACAACCTACGGACAACCGGCTGAATTCGATGTACTGCCGGGTCGATGGGAAGTCTCCGTCCAAAAAGAGGGCTTTGAACCCTACCAACACGCTCGCCGTATCCAGCTTCGCGCGGGGCATAGCGAAACGTGCACCGCTCGTCTTCAAAAACTTGCACCGGACAAAACTCCGTTTGGAGCACTGGACGTGTTGGTCGCTGTCCGTCATTCACAAACACCGATCTCTGGATCCCCTACCATTGTCGCCCAATTCGAAAATACCTTCGAAGTTACAGAACAGGTTCCAGAATCGATCGAAAAGATCAATTCAGAAGGGGAAGTGTATACCGTGTCGACCATGCGAGAACGAAAGAAACATGCCAAGCTGACAGCGGAACTTCCGATTGAAAACATCGCGACGGTTTCGCCAACCCATCTGAAAGGCATGGGAATTCCATTGGCAAACTATCCAGCCAATGAATGGACATGGTTCCTTGGCAAAGCGACCGCAGACGAACTGCAAAGCGTTCTAGGCAATTTGGGACAGGGACAGCCATTGATTGGTTCGACCGTATCGGCACGAATCGAATTGCTCGGGTATTCGGTAGATCGCGTTCCCACTGGATCCGTCTTGCTCGACTCCAAAACCGTGTTGGATGCGACAATGCAGCCTGTTCGTCCCCAACTGAACTTCCTGGCGGAAGATAGTCAAACCCAACAACCGATCAGCAACGTTCGTGTCTCGGTTTGGAGTTCTGAACGAGGGCAATCCTTTTCCGACGCCATGACGGTCCAAACCGACCAGGAAGGCAAAGCCGCGTTAGAACTTCCGCAATCGGGCGAATACAAGATCCTCGCAAATGCATCCGAATTCGAACCGTACAGTGACGTCGTTATGTTTAACGCATCGAACGTCGACAAAACGATTCCATTAAGCTCAAAGACAATGGGTGCGACCTTCCTGAGTGGCAAAGTCGTCGAGTCAAGCAACCGTGATCGATCCATTACCGGTGCAACCATTTCACTGACACCGCTGGAAAATGACGCGAACAACCCGATGCCGAATGTGGTCACTAATGATCAAGGAGAATTCCGGCAAAATGAAGTACCCACCGGTCGCTACAAAGTCAAAGTGACGGCCGAAGGGTTTGCCTCCAGCATGCTTTCGATCGAAGTCATCCCCGGTGTCCCACCGTTAGAGGTAGCGTTGACGAAACGAAACGCCGCTTTTGAAAATGCTCTACACATGCTTTTGACAAAAGGCTGGGATGATCCAAAGGCGGCCCAAACCTATTTCCAAGCAGCTAAACAAGCGAACCCCAAAGGACCGCTTGTCGATTACGCAATGGGAATCGTCCTCGCCAACCAAGCCCAATTGCAAGCGAGTTTGCAACACTTTGGATCTTCGCTCCGTAATCGTGATGGCTCATTTGTATGGGATCGAGCCGCCGAGGGCCGGTTGTGGGGCAATGTCAAAACCGACAACACAACACAAGCCGTTAAGGACATGGTTGGGCTGGCAGGCCTTTATGGCAATCGAACGCCAACTCACGCCAGCCTAGATACAGCCAAACGGATGGGAAACATTGTCGGACTTTTGATGGGCGGCCCACCTGCCGATCTCCGCAAACAAATTAGCGGGAAACTATCGAAAGAACATCTAGTAGCCTTCAATCGCGGGCTGGACCAAACGATGAATGCCAATTCCGAAACGGATTCGGAACCAGACGCCCAAGCCTGGCAACGACGAGCCACCGAAATTGATTCCGAACTGAAGAGGCTAAAAGCCGCTTTGGCGAGCATCCTCCAAACGGAAAAATCTGCGATTCAAAACCAGCGGGTTGAATTCAATCCCAAACAAGAAGAACTCGACCGCTTGACCGAGGAACGCAAGCAACAAACAGCTCGATTAGAATCGCTGCGCCGCGATGGGCAAAGTAAATCAAAGCAAGCGATCGACCTGTCGCATGAAATCATCGAAAAAGGAGTCCGGATCACTCAGCTCGAAAAAGCGAAGACGGTGCTGGAAACCCAGATCCGCACTCTGACGAAAACGAACGACCCTCAAAAACAAAACCTCCAAACCCAGATTGAGGATTTGGAAGAGGAAAAAAACAACAAAGCGAACAGAATGGAAGAAAAGGGGACGACGGAACCTCCAGGCTCTCCGTCCAGATCTCTACTGCCGTTCCCATTGGACCAACACCGACAGGAGCTTCTCGACTTCATTTCGTATTCGGGCAATACCCCAGAGACAACGCCGCGCCCCCAACCGCTATCCATGGATCCACCGGTCGGCCCCAAGAATCCGGCCCCGAAACCAGCCCTCAGTGCGGCCCCGAACCCCAAACCTCCACCCCCCGACAATTCGCAACTCGCTGAAGAAAAATTTCGACTGGGGAGACAGAAGTTTGATCAAGGCGATAATGCGGGGGCAAACAAACTCTTCGCAGAAACGAATGCCTTGAACCCAAACCACTTTGGCGCCTGGGCACTCCGCGGTCACCTAGCCTACAACGCGGGAAAAAAACTTGCTGCGATTACTTATCTATCCAAAGCGATCGAGATTCGGCCGGAAGATCCAGATCCATACTTCGACCGAGGCAATTGCTGGTTGCAGTCGGAGGCGTTCGAAAAAGCCATCGCCGACTTCTCAATCTCTCTCCGTATAGTTGGCAACTCGAATCGAGATTTCAGAGCGGAAGCTCTCTCAAAGCGAGCCGAATCGTACTATCGATCGGGACAAGTCGATCGGTGCATGGAAGATGCCGATCAAGCGATTCATAGCAATGCAGATTTCGGCCCCGGTTACCGCATGCTGGCGTTGGGCCTCATGCACCGCAAACAATACCCAGATGCCATCGAAGTCTTGTCCACGGCGATCCGAATCGATTCCAGCGATATCATCGCGATTCAAAATCGATCCAAATGTTTCGTAGCACTCACACCAACCCAAAACCAAGTCCAAGCCGACCCGACCAAACTAAGACTGTACAAAACGACCTTGCAGAGGGCACTAAACGACATCGATACCTGTGCTCGGATCAATCCTCACGAACGTGCCATCCAAGCGGAACAGGCAGCGATCCGGCAAGCACTTCTGTGGGAACCAATGAGAGAACTTCAGCGGGAACCAAGAAAAGAACTTCCGCGAAAACCAGGAGTCGTCCAAGGATATTGATCGTGAGTGGAGAAATCCAGGCTCCGAGATTGAAATCCATTTAGAGAGCAGGCATTGAGGCAGGAAGCACCTTTTACTTTTAGCTTTCCAGTGACGTTAAACAGCCATCCAAAGCGGACGGCAGCGATGATTCCAATAACGTGTAAATCCTATCCACAGTTTTGCTCGATCGATAATTAGATCGTGTGCCACGCACGCCTTGCTTCGGTATCTTCGACGCAATGGTGAACGGCGCTCCAATGGATGGCAAACGGGCCAGCCGATCGCCCTGATACTGGGCGTTCAGATCGCATCTCCCCCCTCTTCCGCCCAAAGCGATCCCGCGGCTTCTTAGCGGGAATCGGAACGGGAAAGTATGGCGCCTACCGAGTCCATCGCCAGACAGGATGGGCCTCATCTCCGGCCTCTCACAGAAACAGCCCGCCCCCCTCTCTTGGTCATTCACTGGGCGCCACATCTGTACAAATAGTCGGTGTAGGCATCCTAGGGAACATCGTTATGGAAGAATTCTTTCACTTATCGATTGTTTTCTTTCATTTCTCTGCCATAATCTGGTGATTGAGTCTGGTAAGCTACGACATCTACGAAACATACACGGTCTCTTTTGAGTTTTATGGTCAGCGTCAACGGCAACGATCTGAGTCGATTGGAAACGCGCCGCCAGGAGCTTCGGCGGACGCTGCAGGCGCACGGATTTGTCGCATTGGGCGACCTAGCCGAGCGAATGGGCGTCAGCGAATCGACGGTCCGTCGTGATCTGGATTACTTGGAAGAGCAGGGAGACGCCAAGCGAACGCATGGGGGCGTTTTCTGGACCGGATCCCCGACCAGCATGCGGTTATTCGAAACCCGTGAGGATTCCCATTGGCAGCGAAAGCGTGTGATCGCCGCAGCGGCGGCAAAACTGGTTTCGGACCACGAAACCATTTTGCTGGACGGCGGCAGCACGACCTATGAATTGGCTAGACAACTGGTGGGTCGGCCTTTGCAGGTTGTGACAAATAGTCTGCCGGTCGCCAACTTGTTCGCGGCCAGCGAGGCTTCCGATTTGGTTTTGATCGGCGGCTGCGTGGATCACCGAACGGGTGTTGCGATCGGTCCGTTTGCGAATCAGATGTTGGGCAAACTAAATGTCAGCCAAGCCTTTTTGTCGGTCGCGGGGATCGATCCAAGGGGCTTTTACAACAGCAACTTACTGCTAGTCGAAACCGAGCAAGCGATGATCGCATCGGCAGACCGATCGATTGTCGTCGCCGACAGCAGCAAATTTGGTCGAGCCAGTTTGTCACGGTTGTGCGGTTTAGGAGAAGTCTCCTGCATTGTTACCGACAAGAAATTAGCACCTGAGTGGGCCGAGAGACTTCAAACAGCAGGTCCGCAATTAGTATGGGGCGACGAATCGGTGTAAACCATCGCCCCTCCTTCGATCCAACGATCCAAACATTTCCCATCCTTCCGTCCTAACCGTAAGCAACGGTAACCGCATGATGACCGATCCAGCCGTCATAGAATCACTTGTCCGCCGCGCTGTCAAAGCCGCGATGCATTCGGGTGCAGGCGATACGTCCAGTTCTCCCTCCCCGTTGGGCTGGGTAGATGGACGCCCCAACCTGCGTGTCAGCATTTCGGCCCGGCACTGCCATCTTACCGACGAGCATGTCGAAATCTTGTTTGGCAAAGGGGCGACGCTAACGCCTGAAAAACCTTTGTATCAAGACGGCTTTTTCGCCGCGGCGCAAACCGTGATGGTGGTGGGCCCACGTCGCCGGATGCTTCCCAGCGTTCGCGTCCTCGGCCCCACTCGCAATCACAGCCAGGTCGAACTTGCCTTGACCGATTCGATCTCCCTCGGGATCGATGCTCCGACTCGCCACAGTGGCGACATTGAGGGGACGCCCGGCTGCGTCTTGGTCGGTCCGGCAGGAACGGTGCAATTAGAGAAAGGTGTCATCCGCGCCGCTCGCCACGTCCATATGAACTTTGATGACTGCGAATACTACGGCGTCAAGAACGGTGACATGATGCAACTGGCGATCAAAAGCCCTTCCTGCAGCGTCACCTTTGACGACCTTTTGGTGCGGGCCGACAAAGCGGCCAAACTAGAAGTCCACATCGACACCGACGAAGGCAATGCCTGTCACCTGGATGCCGCGGAGTCGATTGAATTAAAACCGCAGGATGGCGGCTGCAAGTGCCACGGCTAATTCATTATCGTGGCCCGCAGATGCCCAAGCCAATCCTGGTAACGGACACCTTTGCCCGGTAACGGACACCTTGATCGGCATCTTTTTGAATCGAATTCAAGTTTTACTCACTACGTTTTATTTTTCCCGTTAACCCTCCCCTTTGAAAGGTTTTTTGATGGCTAACAACAACGAGGCTCTCGGCATGATCGAGACCAAAGGTTTCGTCACATTGATCGAAGCGGTCGATGCAATGATGAAATCAGCAAATGTGAAATTTTTGGGCTGGGACAAAGTTGGCAGTGGTTTGGTCAGCGCGTTTGTCTCGGGCGATGTCGCTGCCGTCAAAGCAGCAACGGACGCCGGAGCTTCGGCAGCTGGTCGAATTGGTGAAGTCGTCAGCGTCCAAGTGATCGCTCGGCCTCATGATGACATCGGCAAGGTTCTGAAGACCAAAATGCCAACCGCTTAGTCCGCCGCCTTCGCCCCAGAGACCTCTCATGGCAAAGAAAGCTACAGCTCAGAAATCCGCTTCAAAAATCAATACTGAAACCAAAAGAGAAACCAAGATGAATCAAGCAATTGGGTTGATCGAAACCAATGGATTGCTCCCACTGATCGAAGCCACCGACGCCATGGCCAAAGCAGCCAACGTCGAAATTGTCAAACGAATCGATATCGGTGGTGGCTTGGTAACCACCGTCGTCAGCGGTGACGTTGGCAGTGTCCGTGCCGCTGTCGAAGCAGGCAGTGCTGCTGCAGCTCAGGTCGGTAGCCTGATCAGTAGCCACGTGATCGCCCGCCCAGCCGAAGGTTTGGCAGAAGCATTTTTGGCGTAGTCCTAACTGTTTCAAAACCGGATGCCTGCAGCGCGGACGAAGTGTCTGCCAACCAGGCCCACTGTGATAGGAATTTTTCACGAGAAAGGAAGCCATGAAAGTTTTAGTTGCAAATCTCGGATCGACCAGTTTCAAGTACCAAGTCCTCGACATGACCGATGAGTCATGTTTAGCGAAAGGTGCTGTGGATCGAATCGGAGAAGCGAGTAGTCACTGCCGCGTGGCGATTGGAGATTGGTCCGACGAACAAACAATGCCGGTCCCCGATCATGGCGTTGCAGTGGAGGCCTGTTTACGACAACTGACCGATCCCGAACATGGTTGTTTGAAGGATCCGTCGGAAGTATCCGCCATCGGTTTCAAAGCCGTACACGGAGGCCGGGTTTCGGGTGTTCAACTGGTAAACGACGACGTTTTAGACGCGATGTCTGAAATGAATTCGGCCGCCCCAGCACACAACCCTCCCTACATTGCAGCGATGCGTACCCTGGCAGAAAAGGTTGCTGGGATTCCTTTAGTAGCCGCTTTTGAAACAGGATTTCATCTGACGATTCCCGCATCGCGACGCACGTACGCGATCCCACGAGAATGGACAGATGGTTGGAAGATCCAGAAGTGGGGATTTCATGGCGCAAGCCATCGTTACATCGCCACTCGAATGAGTGAACTGTTGGGGAAACCGGACGCACGAGTGATCTCTTGTCACCTAGGTGGCAGCAGCAGCTTATGTGCGATCCAAAATGGAGAAAGCATGGCCACCACCATGGGCATGACTCCCCAAACGGGACTTCCTCAGAACAATCGTGTCGGAGATTTTGATCCATTTGCCCTTCCCATCATCATGCAACATACCGGCGAAACGCTTGAGCAAACGCTCAGCCGACTAGCCAATGAATGTGGGCTGCTGGGTTTAAGTGGAAAGAGCGCCGACATCCGCGATATTGAACAGGCTGCTGCGGAAGGGGATGCCGATTGCCAGGCAGCCCTGGATGTATACGTTGCTGAGATTCGTCGGCATTTAGGTGGGATGCTTGTCGCACTGGGTGGCGCCGATGCGATTTGCTTTACCGCTGGAATCGGAGAAAACGGAGACGCCATTCGGGCCGCAGTGTGTGAAGGGTTGAGCGACCTGGGAATCGAAATCGATACCGTTAAAAACGCGCAACCTGATACCAATGCACTCGGTGAAGCGACCATTCACAGCGATTCCAGTCGAACTTCGGTCTGGATTGTTCCGACGAACGAAGAATTGATTGTGGCTCGGCAATGTTGCCAATTGCTGCAAGACCAGAATCAGTAGATCAGCAGCCTCAAAACGAAACTCCCCCTGTCGTAATGATCGAAAACTTATGTTTATCGCCCGCGTGACCGGATCGGTTGTCAGTACGCAAAAAGTTGCGTCGATGACCGGCCATAAATTGCTGATCGTTGAACCTTATCGGTTGGACGAACAGTCGCGTGATGCCTTGGTGACGACTGGTCGCACTTTTGTGGCGGTTGATACGCTTGGCGCAGGGGAAGGTGATTATGTGCTGGTTGTCCAGGGCAGCAGTGCTCGCTTGACCCCCGAGACCAGCAAACTGCCAATTGACGCCGTCGTGATCGGAATCGTCGACAACGTTCGAATCGACAAACTAAGCGTATACGATCGCACCTAAGCGACTTTAACGGACTTTGTATTTCGCCGCGTAAGATCCCCGACCAAACATCGAAAATAAATCCGCTAAGAACACAATTGAGTAAAACCATGCAATACGACGAGAATCTAATCCGCAATGTAGTCGCCCAGGTTTTGTCCGAAGTGGGCCCAATGCCTTCGGCCAACGGCAACAACGCCCATCCTCATCGCTCTCGTGGCGGACAGCATGGGATCTTTACCGATGTCAACGAAGCTGTGGCTGCCGCCCGTTACGCGTTTGAACAATTCACGCGTTTCACAATCGAACAACGTCGCCGCGTGATCGAAATCATTCGAGAAATCGCCATCAGCCAGTGCGAAGAACTGGGCTTGATGGAGATGGACGAAACCAAGATCGGACGCCCGGAACATAAGATTGAAAAACTAAAGACGCTGGGTGAATTAAGCCCCGGGACCGAATTCTTTCAGTCAATTGCCTTTTCCGGAGACCGTGGTCTAGCGATCATCGAACGGGCGCCGTTTGGTGTAATCGGGGCGATCACCCCCGTCACTCACAGTCTTCCAACGATCACAGGAAACTCTGTCAGCATGCTGGCAGGTGGCAACACGGTCGTGGTCAACCCACACCCTTCGGGGAAACGCGTCGCTGTCGAAGGGGTCCGTCGCTACAACGAAGCGATCGAACGCGAACTAGGAATCGACAATCTGATCTGTGTGATTGCCGAACCAACCCTGGAATCGGCAAACGCCCTGTTCGCCCATCGCGATATCGCGTTGATCTGCGTCACCGGCGGCCCCGCTGTCGGACGTGCCGCGTTGCGAAGCGGTAAACGAGCGATCGTTGCCGGGCCAGGCAATCCTCCTGTCGTCGTCGATGAAACAGCCGATCTGGATTTGGCAGCTCGCTCGATCATCCAGGGTGCCGCATACGACAACAACCTACTCTGCATCGCAGAGAAAGAGGTCTTTGTTGTCGACAGCGTCTTCGATGCGATGATGGCTGCAATGCAACGGGCCGGTGCCGTCAAACTGGATGCGGCTCAAATCGCCAAACTGACCAAGCAAGCGATCGTGCAAGTCGGCGACGACAATCATGACGCGGCCTGCAAAGACTTCATCGGACAAAACGCTTCGGTACTTGCCGCTGCAGCCGGAGTCCAGGTTCCCGATTCCGTTGAACTGGTCTTTGGAGAAACCGACGAACACCATCCGTTTGTGACCGTCGAACAGATGATGCCCTTCCTCCCGTTTGTTCGCGCCCGCGATGTGGACCATGCAATTTCGTTGGCCAAGACGTACGAACACGGCTTCCGCCACACCGCGATCCTGCACTCTCGCAACGTTCGTAACATGACCAAAATGGGACGCGCGTTGGACACCACTTTGTTTATCAAAAATGGTCCGTCGATGGCTGGTCTAGGTCTTGGTGGCGAAGGATACCTCTCCTTTTCGATCGCAGGGCCAACGGGCGAAGGGGTCACCACCCCGGTTACGTTTACCCGCGAACGACGCTGCAGCATGATCGATGCACTTAACGTGGTCGGCAGCCCCGACGTCCTATAAACCCAACGCAAGAATTATGCAGACAGCGATCATCCTCGGTAAGGCTCGAGCCACGGTCAAAGACATCAGTCTGACCGGGCAACGTTTAGTGGTGTTGCAGCCAATAGGCGTTAATGACACGGCCGACGGACCTCCGCTGTTGGCAATCGATCCGATGGGAGCCCGCAAAGGGGACCATGTCATCATCACCAGCGACGGCTCGTATGCTCAAGATTTTTTGGGGCACAAGAACACGCCGGCCCGCTGGACCGTGATGGGGCTGGTCGATCCCAGCAATTAGCGAACCCGCCACTATTTTCCTGTTTTGATTTCCGAAATTTCCAATCACAGCGGTTCGTAAAGAACCAAACGCCTTCATGTCTCAGCCCACTTCCACGATCGATTCTCACCGCATTCAAGCGGTTGTGCGTGAAGTGATTGCGCGACTGCAGAATCCATCCGCGGGCACTTCCGCCGCGGCTCCAGCGGCAAAGGCGTCAAATCATTCGGTTATTTCGATCGCAGAAACCCTGGTGACCTGCGATTCCTTTCGCTCGTTGCCAGCGGGTGTGCAAGAGATCGTGGTGCGTCCAGGTACGGTGGTCACCCCCGCTGCTTTTGATTTACTGAAGGAACGTGGCCTCCGCTTAACCCGCGCCGAAACGTCACCCGACGCCGCGATCGCTATCGATTCGGTCATCGACCCCACGGGCCGACTGTTCAGCGATGCAGACGATTCCCTCCGAGCCGATTCCGTCCAAAAGCAATTAGCGGCAAGCGGGCTTAAGGTTGCCAACATCGGCCTACCCGTCCTCTTCCAGCATCTGGACAAACATCCTTTGCAACGTGCTGTTGTGCTTGCGGAATTGCCGGCGAAGGTGGTTTACCAAGCGTGCCAACACCGCCGAATCTGCGCGGCCGCCGTTCGCTCCCTGGCAGAATTACAACGGATCGAAAGAGGGTTACAGCCCAACCTGTGGGTCATCGACATGAACCAGGTGACGCTGCCCCTAGCGGTCTTCCTTGCTGGACGGTGTCTGCGAATGCAGGCCCCTGATTCCTTACCTTCACCAGGAGACGTTCGATGAAGATCGCACGAACCATCGGTACGGTGACGCTCGCAAGAATGCATCCATCCTTAAAGGGAGCATCGCTACGTTGTGTCGAGGAACTCGCCACGATCGACGATGTTGATAAACCGATCTACGGCGGCGAAACCATCGTCGCCTGGGATTACTGCGGTTCCGGCATCGGGGATCGCGTTGCCCTAGCCGAAGGCCCCGAAGCGGCCGCGCCCAAACTACCGACCGTCGTCCCCGTCGACGCCGCGATCGTCGCCGTGCTGGACGACATCGACTAACGAGAGCATGTCTCTTTTTAGTGTTTTCAAAAATTCAATTCTTCCATTTTGCCTTTTCACTACGACCCGAAGACGAGTATCACCATGCAAAATATCCATCAAATCAAACAAGACATCTGCGACATCGGGCGTCGGATTTACAGCCGGCAGTTCGCTGCAGCAAATGACGGCAACATCACTGTAAAGATCAGTGAAAACGAATTCCTTTGCACTCCCACCTTGCACTGCAAGGGATTCCTAAAGCCAGACGACATCGCAACGATCGATGGCACGGGCAAACAGATCAGTGGCCGCAAAAAACGCTCCAGCGAAGCGTTGCTCCACTTGGAAATCTACAAGCAGCGTGAAGACGTCAAGAGCGTTGTCCACTGCCATCCACCTCACGCGACCGCGTTTGCGATCGCACGCGAGCCAATTCCACAGTGTGTCTTGCCCGAAGTTGAAGTCTTCTTGGGCGATGTTCCGATCACCAAGTACGAAACTCCCGGTGGGCAGGCGTTTGCCGACACGATCATCCCATTTGTCGAAAAAACGAATGTTATGATTCTGGCAAACCACGGTACGGTCAGCTACGGCGAATCGGTTGAACAAGCTTACTGGTGGACGGAAATCCTCGATTCCTACTGCCGGATGCTGATGCTGGCTCGCCAGCTAGGAAACGTCGCTTACCTGAATGAAGAGAAATCAAGAGAGTTGCTGGACCTGAAAGATCAGTGGGGATACAAGGACCCTCGTAACACGAAGGAATTTGAGAACTGCGACATCTGTGCCAACGATATCTTCCGCGACAGCTGGGAAGGTGCCGGAGTCCAACGCCGTGCGTTTGACGCACCGCCTCCACTAAAGGCCGCCGCTGCCAAAGCTGCCGGTGCCAATGGCATGGATGAAGAACAACTGGTGAAATTGATCACCGCCGAAGTAATGCGTCAGATGAAGTCTTAAGCTCCACTTCATTTGCAACAAATTCCTTCACTCGATTAGACAACACGATAGGTTTCCGATGAAAGTTTCGATTATTGGTGGCGGCGGATTGGTTGGCTCCTGTGCCGGTTATGCATTGCAGTGTGGCGGAATCGTTCGTCAAATTGCGATGCTGGACGTCAATCAGGACATGGCAAAAGGCCAAGCCCTTGACTTGATGCACGGTTCGCCAAGTGTCGCCGACCAATGCATTAGCGGTGGTGGGTACGAACACATTCCCGATTCCGATGTGATCTGCATCACGGCGGGACTTCGGCGTAAGCCGGATGAATCGCGTTTGGACCTGATCAATCGAAACACCGATCTGTTTGTCTCGATCCTGGACGAAATCAAGAAGGTTGGGACGAAATCGACCGCGATTGTGTTGGTCGTTTCGAATCCGGTTGACATTCTGACCTACGTCGCCGCTCATCGACTGGGGTTGCCGGAAGAACAAGTCCTCGGCTTGGGGACTCAGCTGGATACGATCCGCTTTTGCAGCCTGATCGCTCAGCAGTTAAAAGCATCCCCGACGCAAACCAAAGCTTTGATCCTAGGTGAGCATGGTGATTCCATGGTCCCTATCTGGAGCAGTGCAACGATCGGTGGGCTGCCGTTGGACCAATTCCCAGGCTGGAATCCCGGACTAGCGAACGAACTGTTCACGCGTACGAAGGGAAGCGGAGCGGAAGTGATCAAGGGCAAAGGGGGCGCTGGCTTCGCCGTGGGCATCGCGATTCGCGACGTCATCGAAGCGATCGCTTTGGACCGCCGTTGTCTGCTGCCGGTTAGCTCGATTCAACGCGGATGTTATGGCATTCGGGACGTAGCCCTTTCCGTACCGACCATCGTCGGACGCCAAGGTGTCGTCGATCGCCTAGAAATCGACCTGTGGCCCAAAGAGGTTCAAGGGATCCGCAATAGCGGAACGAACCTGCGCAAGACCCTAGAAGTCGTGCTGCAGCGATTGCGATAGGTGTTGCAGTAAGCATTGCAGAGCAAGGGTGCCTTCTTTCAACCGCCCCCTGCTCTTGTCGCAGTTGCGATCCGCTTTGATTGCTGTGGTCAATCGTGCTGATTTCCGTACTCTTGCGGATGCCTCAAATCATTCGGCTATTCCAGCACCTTTTTGCCTCCGAGTATCGAGAGTTCCGTTTCCGGGCTTGCCCCGGCGGAAGCAAAGTAGTCAACTCCCAAATACGCAACATTAAAACTAACGCAGCGGGCTGCGATTTCGATACCGGAGACTTGGTCTGCGATCCCTCGCTGACGCAGCGGGTTGGGATTTCGATGGCCTGCGGGCCCGGAGAGTCGGCCGCATTATGTGCGGGGCAGAAGCAATACAAACCGCTTCGACGATCGTTGATACGTCAAGATTCGATTTGACGTTTGGAGCGAAAGGCGACAATCAATAATCCGGCAACCGCTGTGTCGCGATTCGTTTCCGCTGGGATCGTCCAGGTCGGAAACGAAACTCTTTTAGCCGTCTGCAAAACTTGCCGATAGCTCTCGCTAAGAACCGGCCTTACTGTGAGGCGCCGTTGTACGACATGATGGCGGATCCCGTTGGCGAATCGAGCGGGGCGATGACGGTTGCAGGTGCTTTGCTTTTCTTGGTTAGCTTTGCTTCCAGAGGCCTGCGGTATCCGAAGAACCCACGGTCTTGGATAACTTTTGCGACTTCCGCTGGAACATGCTTCAGCCAGCCATCGTCGCCGGCTTCAATCATCGCTAACACCTGGCGAGAAAACGTGCTCAAGCATTCCGGATTGTGATTATCCAGTTGTTCGATGCAGCCTTTGTCGACCAAGTAGCGATACAGCTTGCGAAGCTCGGGTGCAACTTCAAGGTTACCGACAGTCGTCAAATCTCCCGAATCAGGATCGAGAAGCGGATAGATGTACAGTTTCAGGTCGTTCTTAAACAGTCGACCGAACGATTCTAGAATCCCACCTTCCAATTCGGTGTAGTACTTTTCGGTGAACAATTCGACAAGGCTTCCCGCCCCCATCGTGATCCCGATTTTCTTTTTTGTGTGACGCGCCAGGTAGGCAGCCAAGCGATAGTATTCGAAATAGTCCGAGATCAGGACGGTCATTCCGCTTGCTGCCATGATGTCAACACGAGCAAGGAAATCACTCAAGTCGATTTCTCCGTTCGCTCTTAGGTTCCGCATCGTGATTTCGGCCAGCGTCACCACTTCGCTGGCATCGACGTCGGCTTCGTCTTCAAATTTTTCCGAAGCGGCTCGCAGCATGTCCAAATTGACATCCGTCAACGGGCGAAAACTACCTCGCTCGACCAGGATAGGCTTTTTGTACAAAACTTCCGATGGCTGCAGGACTTCGCCAGTTGCCGAGAACATTGCAGCGCTGCTAAGCCCCAACTGGACCAAACGGAGGCTCATCACGCGATTATCAACATGCCGGAAAGCGATCCCGGAAAATTCGATCATGTCGATTTCGATTCGCCGAGTACTCAACCCATCCAGCAACGATTCGATCAATTGATCGGGTTCATGATGCAAAAAGAATGCCCCGTACAGAAGATTCACGCCAACGATTCCCAGTGCCTCCTGTTGCAGAGCGTTTTCGTTGTCCAGCAACCGGACGTGCAAAATAATTTGGCTATCTTGATCGCGGGGGTGGGCCTGGAATCGAATCCCGATCCAGCCATGGCAATCGTTTGTTCCGCGGAAATTCCGAGCGGAAACAGTATCGGCAAACGAAAAGAAGGCGGTCGTATCGCCGCGACTTTCACGTAAGCGTTCTAGATTGAGTGAATGCTCATGATCCAACATGTCTTCTAGCCGTTGGCGGCAGACATATCGATCGCAGGGCCCATAAATGGCGTCGCTGACGGCCATATCGTACGCCGACATACTTTTCGCAATCGTCCCGGCCGCACCGCCAACGCGGAAAAACCAGCGAACAACCTCTTGCCCGGCTCCGATTTCCGCAAACGATCCATATCGACGTGGATCAAGATTAACGGCAAGTGCTTTCCGCCCGGTCGTTGGTCGCTCTTGATTGCTGATCATCGCTCTGTGTCCCCCAAAGGTTTTGAACTGATTGGCACACAAAAACGCGGATGCACCATCTCTATATGGATTGCGTTCTCTTGGAGGGCGGCGAAAAAAATGCCGATTACATAGTAGATTGACGATTCCCACGTGCGGATTCTTGCAATCACTACAACCGGTTTCGGATCGAGTAAAAGCCGACGCCAGCCCCCCCGGTTGATCTTAAACGACATGCATTGATCCGGAACGTCGAAAGAATTCGACGCAATCGGCTAAGATGCCTTGGAACGACCGCTTGCCATCTGATCTGGATCTCGCATGACACCTGAGCACCGACGACTACAAGAAAACGAAGCGCGCGAGGTCAACTGGAAACGTTGGGGGCCGTATCTATCGGAGCGACAGTGGGGGACGGTACGAGAGGACTATTCGGAGGGCGGCAATTCCTGGCGAGATTTCTCGCACGAACAGTCCCGCAGCCGCGCCTATCGCTGGGGAGAGGACGGGCTGTTAGGGCTGACCGATCGAGAGTGTCGATTCTGTTTTTCGATCGCTCTCTGGAATGGAAATGACCCGATTCTTAAAGAACGACTGTTCGGATTGACAGGCCCCGAGGGGAACCATGGCGAAGACGTCAAAGAATGCTACTACTACCTCGATTCGACTCCGACACATAGCTACTGCAAAGGGCTTTACCGCTACCCGCACGCCGAATACCCGTACGGGGAACTCAAGCGTGTGAATGCGGATCGTGGGCTGAGTGAACTGGAGTACGAGATTAATGATACGGGGATCTTTGCGGAGAACCGCTTCTTTGATGTTCAGATGGAAACGGCGAAAAAATCGGCGGACGACATTCTTGTTCGCCTGACCATTACCAATCACGGTCCCGACGCGCATTCGCTTTGCGTGTTGCCTCAGTTGTGGTTTCGTAACACCTGGGTATGGGGATGCCGACACGAAGGGTGTTCCCTGAAACCACGCATTGAAGCGAGCGGAGACCTTCAGTTTCAGACGGAACATGAAACCCTCGAGCCATTCACTGGCGAATTTGGACCGCATCCCGATGGCGACACCGTCGAAATGTTGTTCACCGAAAATGAAACGAATCAAGAACAACTTTTTGATACTCCGAATTTCAGTCCCTACACCAAAGACGCATTCCACCGATACGTGGTCGATGGCGAACTGGCAGCGGTGAACCCCAAACGCCGCGGGACCAAAGTTGCGGGGCTGTATCGCTTGAACATCCCGGCGGGAGAGAGCCGTGAAATTCGAATCCGCTGGCAGCGGACCGACCACGAATCACAGACTCCGTTTGACGAAGATTTCCAGCAGATTTTCACAGACAGGATCGCGGAAGCGGACCAGTTCTATGCCACCGTCATCCCTAAAACCGTCAGCGATGACGAACGGTTAATTTCGCGTCAGGCATATGCAGGGCTGCTGTGGACCAAACAGTTCTACCACTACATCGTCGAAGACTGGCTTCACGGTGATGACGACATCGACCACCCACCGGAAGCACGCAAACAAGGGCGGAATCACCATTGGCAACATATGTATGCCAGAGACATCCTCTCCATGCCAGACAAATGGGAATACCCCTGGTTCGCTGCTTGGGATTTAGCGTTCCATATGATTCCGATGGCAAAGATCGATCCTGAATTCGCCAAACGGCAACTGACGGTCCTGCTGCGTGAATGGTATATGCATCCGAACGGGCAGATGCCAGCGTATGAATTTGATTTCGGAGACGTCAACCCACCGGTTCATGCATGGGCCTGTTTACGGGTCTATCAAATCACCGCCAAACAAGGAAAACCGGATCGTCGGTTCTTGGCCACCGCCTTCCAACGGTTGTTGATGAATTTCACTTGGTGGGTTAACCAAGTGGATGGCAACGGAGACAATGTCTTCGCTGGAGGATTCCTTGGGCTGGACAACATCGGCGTCTTCGACCGTTCCGCTGGTCTGCCCGAGAACACTCAACTGGAACAGGCTGACGGAACCGCCTGGATGGCGTTCTACTGTGCAACAATGTTGTCGATCAGCCTGGAATTGGCCCGCGAAGACGAAGCCTATGCAGAAATGGCATCTAAATTCTTGGACCACTTTATTCGCATCACCGATGCGATGAATACGATTGACGGAACGGGACTATGGAACGAGGACGACCAGTTCTACTATGACCATCTGCAAGTCGACGGGCAAAGCCTGCCACTAAAGGTGCGTTCGTTGGTGGGGCTGCTGCCTTTGATTGCGGTCGAAATATTAGACCGCGAACTGATCGATCAACTGCCGGCATTCAAGGAAAAATTGGCATGGTTCCTGAAGTATCGCCACGACTTGGTACGGCACATCAGCTTTGCTGAACAAGACAACCGTAAGACCAGTCTGCTGCTGTCGATTCCTTCGAAAGAGCGATTAAAAGAAGTCATTGCGACGATTTTGGACGAAAGCGAATTCCTATCCGATTTTGGAATTCGGTCGATGTCGAAGCGGCATGCAACCGAACCTTTCGAAATCCAGTTTCGCGGGGAAAAACTACGCGTCGCCTACGTTCCCGGCGAATCGGACAGCTGGATGTTTGGAGGAAATTCAAATTGGCGCGGGCCGATCTGGTTTCCGATCAACTTCCTGCTATGCGAGGCTTTGGAACGCTACCACGATTTCTATGGGGATGATCTGCAGGTGGAGTGCCCCAAAGGTTCAGGCAATCTAGTGAACCTGCAGCAAGCTGCTGAAGAGATCTACGGTCGCTTGGGCAACCTGTTTCGCAGACCGACTCCAAGCTCGCCACGAGCCTGTCTGGCTGGCGAAGGAGAATCACCAGAGAACAAGATCTGGCATCAGAACGTGCTGTTTTACGAATACTTCCATGGCGATACAGGACGCGGCCTGGGGGCCAGCCACCAAACGGGCTGGACCGCATTGATCGCGACCTGCATCGAAAAACTACACACGGATGACTAAACGCCTACTTGCTGGCCGGAGTCACGGTTCGAGGTTCCATCAGGTAGGCAATGATATTTGCCAACGTATCCTGATCGATGGTTTCCTCTAATCCTTCCGGCATTAGTGACATTCCGGTGCTTTGCATCGTATCGATCTCGTTGCGAAGCACGGTATCCGCAGCGGCCGCGGCGCGACTGACCGTCACGCTAGTGGCGCTTTCGGCCGTAATCATTCCGGTCACCGCCTGCCCCGACTGCGTCAACACAACGTAGTTCAGAAACTGAGGATTCACTTCACGATTGGGGTCCAACACGTTGACCAAAATCGTTTCGGCGCCACGCGTTTGAATCGCCGCAAGGCTTGGCCCCAGTTCATGACCAACGCCATCCATTTTGTGGCAGCTTGCACAGTGCTTTGCGAAAGCTTCGCGGCCTTTCTGAGGATCGCCAGCCATCTTCAAAACATCTTGATAGCGATCGATCACGGCTTGACGCTTTTGACTTCCGAATTGTTTTAGCAGCTCGGTTACTCGGCTGCGAACCTTGGCGTCCTTCGATTTCTCAGCTACTTGAAACCGAGATTTCCCGATCGCACTCGGCTGGATTTCTCCTGCGTCGATCGCGTCCAACAAGGCAAGCGTCCGTTCGGGTCGAGCGAACAAAATTTCACTCGCAACCCCTCGCAATCCTGGTGTTAACTGAGGCCAGGCGTCGAGGACAATGTCGGAAACTTCCGAATTATTGAACTGGCCCATGACCGTCAACGCTTGACGTTGAACCGCGTCGGGCTGCTGCGTTTCAAGCCAATCAACAAAACCATCTTCGACCGAATCGAAAGCACCGTAGCGACAGGCGTCGATCGCTGCCACTCGTTCCTTAAGCGGCGTCTGCGGATCACTTGCTTTGGCGATCAGGCCAACAATCATTCGGTCCATCGACTGCCGAAATTTCTTTTGCTGTGCCACGCTTTCGGGTGTCGTCGCTTTGGTCGTTTGACCACGCAACAACTGCCCCATCACAGGCACGACAAAAGCGGCCTCGGATTCAGGCAATTCGGAAACGGCTGCCAACGCCGATTCGACTCCGCTAAGCGGGCCGACCAGCGGGGTCAATTCTTGCAAAAACTGGATGGCGGCAGGGGAACGGAATGAATCGTCTTTCAGCAATGCCAACAACAGATCATCCGCGTCATCGCCGACCGAGCTAAGCACAGCGGCTCGCATCCAACGGCTACTACAATCGCGCTTTGCAAGTTTTGCCAAGGCTTCGGTTCGCTGCGGTGCGGGAACGTATCCAAGGGACCAAGCCAGCTGGTAGCGGACTTCGATATCTTCATCCTCGACCCTATCCAGCAGAGCGCTACGAACCGCCTCCGAATCAAAACTAGATTCAGACATACGAATCGCATGACGCCGCACGTGTGGATTGGAATCCTGCAGACGCGGGATTAAATCACTCTCCTCCAATGCCTTCATACCATCCAGCGAAGCCAATGCATGCAGCCGTCCTTGAGGAAGAACGGCATCTTTTGCCAATTTCCGCAGGGCGGGAACGGCGGCAGGATCCTGACGTTCGTACAACATCCGCGAAGCGGTTTCACGGTGCCACGAATTAGGATGATCCAGCCACTGCACCAACTGAGCCGTCGTCGCTTTTCGCATATTCGGCGTGGGGCGATGCTTGAAACCATCTGGAATCACTTGATACAGACGCCCTGATTCACGCCCGGCGGTCAAATCAAGATGCTTCTTGATTTCAGGAGGCAAGCTAAGAGGGTGTTCGATCACTTCGCGAGAAACATCAATCAGAATCAATGATCCGTCGGGTGCATTGGCGAACTGAGCCGGGCGGAACCAAATGTCTTCCGAAGTCACAAATTCGGATTGCTCATCGATGCGTTTGGCCAAGCGAGGCACGCCGTTGCCTTCGATCGTTTTTCGGTGGACAAGATTGCTCCCGACATCCCCGACAATAGCGACTCCCTTCATATCGTCCGGGAATGCGTCACCGCGGTAGATCGTGACTCCGGTGGCTCCGGTGAAGTAACCGGCAGCACGCCCGCCTCCTTCGACGACTCCACGGACCGTTCCATTCACTCGCAAGCGGGTGCGGACAATACGCCAAGGTTCGATGGGGCTATCGCGAAAAACTTCGGCTTGAGGGCCATCGGCGGCGATACTTAAACGGGACGAAGGGGCCCGCAGATAAGGGTTTCTTGCAATGTAACGGTCTTCGTACATGATTTGCTGAATGTGATCGCTATTGGACGAAGCATATTTGCGTCCCCAATCATCGAAGCTCATGCCGTGCTGGGCTCCACCACTGGTCCGTTCGAACTCGTAGGTCCAAGGATTGAACGCCAAGTCCCGTCCACGAACTTCGACAGCTGCCGATTCGGGGTCGCTCGCGCGGCGTACTTTGCCACCCACGGTTCCGCATGCAAGATGGATTCGATTATCCAATCCCCAGCGCAGAGAGTTCAACAATCCCTGAACATTGGAGGTTGAGAAACCGGTTAGCACGACCTTCTTTTGATCGGCGACGCCATCGTTATCGGTATCTTTGAAGTAATAGAGGTTTGGCGCGTCGGCGACGAACAGCCCTCCGTCAAAGGGAAACAAAGCGGTCGGCCACAGAAGCCCATCAGCATAAATGGTTCGTTCGTCAAACAGCCCGTCGTCATTGGTATCGTGAAGTCGCGTGATGCGGGAAATCCCCGCTTCACGGTCTTCGCTATACCCACGCATCTCACAGACAAACAGATAGCCCTCGGCATCCCATTCGATGGCGACCGGACTGGTCACCAACGGTTCGGTTGCAATGGCTTGAATTTTGTATCCGTCGGCAACATGAAATTTTGCCAAAGCATCTGCCGGAGCGGTCGGGGGAATCCGCGGCAATTCCGACGAGTAATCCTCCTGAGCATTCAGCGTTGCACAGCATCCGAGCAGTGCGAGCAGGCCTAAGACCCGTCGTCCTTTTATCCACTGACCAATAATCATTCGCTTTCTCCCGTTGATTTTTCTAACAGCTTCCGAATTCCATCCATCAAAACTTCTTCACATTCCGGTGCGACATTGGACGCGACCTGACTGGTTTCATAGCCCCCTTGTCCATAGGCGACCTTCGTACCGATGTAGCTAGTTCCCAGATCCCCATAAGCTGCCATTGCAACCTGCAGATCGGGAGCCATCGCCTTGGCAGCCAGTTGATATTCCACAAACAGCTCGCCCGGCATGAAGAGCACCCTAGCATCCCCAACTCCTAGGCAACCCAGTTGCATTTCATGCCCGCTTTGGCAGCGTTGAATCCATGCTCTCTTTCGTGGACGGGCACGAAGGTTTTCACTTTTTTCATTTTCGATGGGCACCTCCGAGAGCGCCGGGCCGTCCGCTAAGTGCGGCGCGAGCGGCAAGCGAACGGGGACGACGGTCCAGCGGATATCCTTCGCGGAAATCGGCATCGGCTTGGTATTCTCAAACGCGGTTTCCATCCCCTCGGCCAACCGTCCGGCAAGAGTCATCCGATTTTTCGGTTTCCCGTCATTGTATTTCCCCGCACCAATGTTCCCGCCGGCTCCGGCGAAATGCACGTGTAATGTATTGGGGACATCTTGCTCGCGCATCAGCCTAGCGATTCCCGGAAAATCGGTACTGGGGACTCCGGTGCGGTAATAACTCTGGGGATGGCAAGCGTAGAAGGTGAGGACGGCAACCGGTTTATCTTGATTCCAAAAAGCGAGAGAACTGAGTTCCGGATCAATCGTCCCCTCGGGCGCGGCACGAATTTTGGGATTAGGAGCGGCGCTGAAGCGGACCATTTGAACCTTTCCGGTGTCATCCAGAATCCGTCGATTCGACGCCACTTTTTCGACAACCGCACTGGCGAACCCGGCATGGGTGATCGGCGTTGCCGCGGCGATCGCATCGGTCACTGCCGGTTTCAAACGCCGCAACAGGTCCCGAAACAAACTGCCGTCAAAGGCCAACATTTCACTAATCCCCGCTTCATGCATGATCCGTTCGGCGGACGAATCAGCCCGTGGAGCATCGTGCTGATGGACCGTGTGAACGGCAACCCGATCGGCGGTCGTACCTGCAGCCTTCGCGAGGACTGCTTTCATCACATCATGGCTTTCGTTCGCAATTCCCAGCCAATCGACAGAACAGAGGACGATCGGCTGCCCAGCCCCAAGAATGGCAATTCCCCGGCAACGAAGGCCAAGTGCATCGACGCGAATAACCGTGTCATAAGACATCCGGTATCCGACAGGCGGGGTCGCATCGATGTCAAATCGGGCTAATTTCAATTCAGGCTGCGAGGCAGAAGCCGCATCGGTCTGGGCCGCGGGACTAGCAGCGTGGCCTGTGACTGCTACAAGAAGCAGCAAGAAACCGAGCGCTGCCGAAAAGGCTGAGCGGGTCATGATAGCTCTGGGATCGTGAGGTGGGATATGTAGGAGGGAGCCCCTACTGTAATCAATTCTCCCACGCGTTTGTAACGCTACCGCAATCCAATCCCATCCGGGGTAGCCCAGAAACCGCCACGTTGGTGGTCAAATTGCGGTTTTGCCCCCCGCACCGATTCGTCAAATCCATGCTCACCGTAAACCTGTTGGCCATTGACCCAAGTCGCGACGGGCCATCCTGTTAAGGTTGTCCCGTGCCACGGAGACCAGCGTGATTTCGTATGCTGTCTAGCATTTTCGATTTCACGGCGTTGCTCCATATCGACCAACACCAAATCGGCGTCATAACCGTTTGCGATTCGCCCTTTGCCGACGATTCCCCAAACCCTGGCCGGTGCGTCACACATCCAGCTGGCTACCTGAGTCAATGTGCATTTCCCTTGGCTCACCTGGTTTAGCATCAACGCCAAACTGTTCTCAACCGCTGGCAGGCCTGAGGGACTGCTCGGATATTCGGCCTGTTTTTCTTCCCAGGTATGCGGTGCATGATCGGTTGCGATGACCTGGATGGCCCCCTGCAAAAGCCCCTCCCACAGCTGGCGGTTGTCCTCCGCTGATTTAATCGAGGGATTCATTTGGATCAACGTTCCCAGACGTTCATAGTCATCGACGTTGAAAAACAGGTGATGAGGGCAGACCTCAGCCGTGACGTAAGGCTGCGTATTCGCCAGCAGCGGCAATTCAGCTGCGGTCGAAACATGCAGGACATGAAAGCGATGTTTGTGCCGCAGTGACAAATCAATCGCTCGCTTGGTCGCGGTCACAGCGGCGTCGACGTCACGAATCTTTGAATGGACTGCAACATCATGAACCCCTTCATACTTCGCTGTATTCTCCCGGACCATTGTTTCGTCTTCGCAGTGTGCACAGATCGGCAAGGTGGTCTGAGCAAAAATCTGCTCGAGGGCCTGCTGTTCGTCGACCAGCAAATTCCCCGTACTACTGCCGATGAAGATTTTAATCCCCGGCACATTGGTCGCCTGCTGCAAATCACTAACGTTCTCGGAGGTCGCGCCAATGTAGAAACCGTAATTGACCAGCGATTTTTCCGCCGCAAGATTTTCCTTCAGGCGAATCCCATCCATCGTGATCGCTGGGGGCCGCGTGTTGGGCATTTCCAAGAAGGTCGTGACGCCTCCGGCGGCGCAAGCCCGCGAAGCCGTTGCGAGGTCTTCTTTGTGCGTCAGCCCTGGATCGCGGAAATGAACTTGGTCATCAATGACGCCGGGCATTAAATACCGTCCCTGTGCGTCGACCGTTACATCGGCCGAAGTCGATTCGGGAGCATCGACATCGACGATAACACCATCACGCACAAAGACGTTTGTGGTTGCAACGCGATCAGGAAATACGACTTGTGCATTCTTAAAGAATAGGGAGCTCAATGCAATTCCTTGTTGGTTCGAAGCAACTTCAGACAGTCTTATGCAAAGTACTGCACCGCATTGCGGAACATGGCCAGACCTTGGCCTTCTTCAGGCAGGGGTTCTTGCCGAGTCCAGCAGGGATGCTGCGTTGGGTCAACGAAGCGTTCAGGGTGAGGCATCAACCCAAAAACGCGTCCCGTCGAATCACAGACTCCGGCGACGTTGCCCTGACTTCCGTTTGGATTGACAGGGAAGGGTAGTGTTTCCTCAGCAACCTCTCCAGCGTCATTGCTATAACGAAGGGCAAGGCGTCCCTGTTGCTGCAAGCGGTCGTACACGTCTTGGCTGGCCGTGATAAAGCGACCTTCTGCGTGTGCCATCGGCAAGTACATCTTCTCAATCCCACGCAAGAAGACGCAGGGCGTATCGGCATCGACTCTCAGGTGGACCCAGCGATCTTCAAACCGACCGTGGTGGTTCCAGGCAAGACTGGCAGAGGCTTCCGATTCGTCTTCGCCCGACTGAGACGCAAGCACGCCCAGTCGCATCAGAACCTGCATCCCATTGCAGATTCCCAGCATCAATCGCTGATCGTTTTCACCACAGAAATCTTGCAGCATCGTCGACAGATGTCGCTGCATCCGTCCGGCCAAAATACGGCCTGCGGCGATGTCATCCCCATAACTAAATCCACCGGGGACGCAGACGATTTGGTACCGAGCAGCGAGTGCGGGGTTCTCAATCAGGCGGTTTACGTGAACACGTTCCGCTTCGGCGCCTGCTAACTCAAAGGCGTAGGCGGTTTCTTCATCGCAGTTTGTACCGGGAGCCCGGAGAATTAGTACGCGAGGGGCGGCCATGGCAATCGTCGGGAAGCGGGGGAAAAGAGCAAGTTAGTCCTTACTTTAAACCCCCACAGTCATTCGTGGGAGCCCTAGTAAACCCGAACGAAAACGTGCCCGCGGTGGGCAGGTGGCACCGGGCTGACGCGGGGCAGCCAAATTTCTGCAATGGCAACACGCACGAAACCGACAGCCCCCCCGAAATGGAGACTGCCCCATTCCAGCTGCCCCATTCCAGCTGAGCGGGGTACGGACGCAGGCTGCGAGCGCAAAAAAATAGCCGGGCGGATTAAACCGCCCGGCTACCGATTCAACAAAGGCTATTTCTTTGCTTTGAACAGAGGATGTTCTGAATTGCCACCGGCACGCAGATAAGCCATCAGATTACGGATTTCAGGTTCCGTTAAGGAATCTAGCAATCCGGCTGGCATCATGCTGTTCTTGGACAATTCAACCGACTCCAGTTCGTCACTCTTGACCGTCGCCAATTGGCTGGGATCAAGCATGTTGGTCATCACGCGGATGTCGTTATTGCTCAGGTTAACGATCTTGCCAACGATCACCTGCCCCGAATCGGTCAGGAACTGCGTCGCTGCATATTGATCGCTAATCGACTGGTTAGGATCGATAACGGCGGTCAGCAAATCCTTGGGACTAAAGCGACCTCCGGCTCCCGTCAGATCGGGACCAAGGACCCCTCCCTGATTGCCAATGCGATGACATTTATAGCACTGTGCAACGGCAAACATCTGCTTGCCTTGCTCAAAATCGTACGCAAATTCGTCATCGTTCAGGACATCGACAAGGTCGTCCATGTGCCACTGCTTGACCATCTCGCGAGGTTCCAAATCGGCCAGTGGATCACGAACCTCAGGTTTGTCTAAGATCTTTCCGAGACTGGTTTTGGTTGCATCGTCCAGGTGCGAAATTGCAGCCTGACGAATGTTTTCCAAAAATCCTCCGAAGGACATTCCACCACGCGAGGACGCGGCGTTTTTGAACCAGCGGAAATAGCGTTTACGGTTCTTTTCATCCCAGCCTTCTTTGGCATCACGAAGCACAAACGCATAGTGAATTTGGTCTTCCTGGGAAGGACCTCCGACCAATTGATCGACCACTCGATCGATCGCATTTGGAGCATTCAAGTAGATCAGGACCAAAGCCATTTCACGGTTAAGCCGTGGATCCGAACTTGGGAAGTGGCTATCAATGCCAGCGATAATCTTGGCTCTCTGATCCTCATCAGGGGCTCCAAGACGGATGAAGCTAAGGCTGTAGGCCCGCAACAAATCAAGTTTCCCAGCCGTATCCAAACCATCGACATCGATCGACAATAAGGTCTGCAAAGCGAGTTTGGAATCGCTTTTTTCACCGGTTCGAGCGAGCGCCACCACTGCAGCCATTTTCGCATTCGGCGAGTCCAAATCGGACAACCGATTTCGCCATGATTCCACAGGTTGATGCTCGAGAGCAATTCGAGCGGCATAGCGGATCTGACGATCGGCGTTCGACAGATTTTCAATCGCAAAATCGACGTTGGCCGCGTTGGCTTCGGGATGGAAATGCAAATCTTCCAAGCGATGCCGGAGGGCTCGCAGTTCTTTGGCTTCAACGGTATCGATGATCGGAGCTGGTGCGGTCGATTCTTTGCCGACATAGCTAACTTGATACAGTCCGGACTGAGTGTTCCGTCCTCCGATGGTGAAATACATATTGCCATCTTTGGGATGGATCACGATGTCGGTAACCGGCAAAGGAGAACCGGTCGAGAAAGTTTCGTATTCCCCGGTGTAGGTACTGCCATCGGGTTTCATGTAAACCGCAAAGATATTGCCGTAGCTCCAGTCCAAGACATAAAGGGCTTGCTGGTACTTCGCCGGGAATTTGGCTCCGGTTCCGAAGCAGATGCCGGTCGGCGAACCTGGTCCGATATTCACAACGGCGCCGACACTGTCGACATAATATTCAGGCCATTTTCCGGTTCCATTGCGCCAGCCGAATTCGCCGCCACTCACAACATGATTGACACGTGTCGGGCGATACCACGGAGTACCAACATCCCATTCCATGTCGGCATCGTAGGTGAACAATTCACCGACGGAATTGAAGGCGATGTCGTATTCATTTCGGAATCCGGTCGCGATCACTTCGAAATTGCTACCGTCAGGATCCATCTTGGCGACGAAACCGCCTGGAGCCAATCGGTTCGCATTGTGGCCACGAGCATCTGGCATACGGCCCAGCAGATGATCTTCATCCCACACGCGAGGGACGCGACTGTGAGGAACTTCCTTAGGAAGAATCGTGTTGTTTCCTCCACACAGATAGATCTGCTTTCCGTCGGGGCTGAGGATCAAAGCGTGAGGACCATGTTCCCCACCTTTGTTCAACGGAAGGATGTGTTCGATCGATTCGAAGCTGCCGTTGTCGTCTTTATCTTGCAGACGATAGACGCCTCCTTCGTCTTTGCCACCGTTGACGTTGACGTAAAGCGAATCGAAGGCATACAGCAAACCTTGGGCGCCTCCAATAGCCGCTTCGACGGGCTCAACCTTCACGGGTTCACTGTCGGTCGCCAGAGTGATTTTGAACAGCCCACCATTCTGATCACAAGCCAACAGATGCCCATCGGGGCCCACGGTCAGACTGACCCACGACCCTTCTGAATCGGAAGGAACTTCATAAACAAGTTCCACCTTAAATCCTTCAGGGACTCGAACCGAATCGGCAGGAGTCGCCCCTAGCCCGGCAGCAGAAAGGCTGGAAAAAAACGAGCCCCACAGCAGGGCGACGGTCGCCATGCTGGAAAGACCGAGAAACCGATACATCATCGTTATTCTATCCTATTAAAGAAAAATACGTTTTAGAGCGAGTTTATATTCTAAACAATACACTGTCGGACCGCGTCACTTAACGCAGCCAATGGATCCCGTTTCGGCATAAATTCGTGTGCTAGGTATCCCTGAAAGCCGGTACCCGCAATCGCTCTAGCAATCGCAGGATAATACAACTCCTGCTGATCATCTAGCTCATGTCGTCCAGGATTGCCGGCCGTGTGGTAATGAGCGAATGCTTCGTGGTGATCCCCAATCGTGCGGATCAAATCCCCCTCCATGATCTGCATATGGTAAAGATCAAACAGCAGCCCAAAGTTCTTCGACCCCAGACGGCGAAACAGTTCGACGCCCCAAGCGGATTGATCGCACATATAGTCCGGATGATCGACGCGACTATTCAGCAATTCCATCACAAGCGTCACCCCCTTTGCCTGCGCCAGCGGCAGAATCTTATCCAGGGCGGTGATACAGTTTTGCATCCCGGTTTCACGATCGATACCACGCGCGTTGCCGGTGAAGCAAATCACATTCGGCCAGCCTTCCGCGGCCGCCGCTTCAATCGATGTGGTCAGGCTCTGCAGACACATGTCATGAAACTGAGGATCACACAACCCTTCCTCTAAGGGGTGCGAGGTGATCATGGTGCAGATCAGGCCATGATCTTTGACCGTTTGAAAATCGTCGGGACCTAGAAGATCAATCCCTGCCATGCCGCGCTGTGCGACTTCGGTTGCCAGCTGGTCAAGCGGCAGGTCGCCGTAGCACCACTGACATACCGACTGCTTCAAACGACCTTGGGTAGCGTCCACTTGCATCGAGAACTCCTTGAAAAAATCCATTGCGAAAATGCGGTCCTGTGGGGGCCGCATTGTCCTAGCAATGGCAGCACGAAGCAACGTGCCGCAAGGAGTGATAAAAGTGGTTTACTGCTGGTACGCCGTCGAGAAGAGGGCGGCTTGCTGTTTGACACGGCCTCCCACTTCATCATCGGCTGCGGCAGCCGCCGCAGCACTCAGTTCCGCACCACGCTTCTTAAATAGATCCAGTGCGGTGTTGACCTGCTGCAGTTTCTCCGTCGCTTGTTGATGAGCCGTTTTAGCGGCGGCAAGCGTCTGTTCTGCGGGAGCCACTTTCGCGGTCAATTCCGCGATCTTTTTATCGACAGCAGCAATCGCGGCAGCTTGCTTATCCGCTTCGGCACGCATGGCCTTGGCTGCAGCAACAAGAGGTCCAACCTTTGCCTGTGCCGCGGCCAATTCGGTACGTTTAGCGGCGACGGCTTGGAGGGCTGTCGCGAAAGCAGTTTCGACGGCAGCGACTTTCGCCTCATCCGATTTGCCTTCAGCCAAAGCCTTGATGGCAGCGGCTGATTCCTGTTGCTTTTGGTCTGCCACAGTACGAAGCTGAGCGCGCTGGGCGGTGAGGTCTGCAACCAGTTTTTCAGCGGCAACTTTTTCCGCATCCTTTGCAGCAACCTGCTTCATTTTTTCCGTCTGCTGATTGACCATCGCCAATTTTTCGGCAGTCACTTTATCTACCTGAGCACGCACGGCTACCAAAGCCGCTTCCGCAGCCTGAACCGGCGGCAAAAGTTTCGCGACTTCCGCTTTAGCAGCTTCACTACGCTGCTCCAAAGAGAGTGGATTGGCGGCAACCGCCCCAGCAACCTTCTTGGCGTCATCGCTATTGAAGACATTAAAGGTTCCGGTCCAGTCTCCAGCGATGACACGCTTGCCATCATGGGTGATCGTGACTTCCAAAACATCCTCTGCCATCGCAGGGAAGTTCGCAATTTCCTTACCTGTCGCATCCCACAGTTTGACTCGGTTATCTTTTCCGCAGGTCACCAACCGGCCCTGGTGATCGAACGCAACATCCATCACGCCTCCACCATGAGCATTCAAGCTTTTGATCGCTTTGCCGTCATTCATTTCGAAAAGTTTGACGGTTCCATCATCGCTAGCGGTCGCCAATACGTTGCTGTCGTCACGCCATGCCAGCGCGTTAATAGGCCCTTTATGGTCGGTCAGATTCAGGTAATTCCGACCGGTATCTGCTTCCCATACCATCAAGCCTGCAGCGCGATCGCAGGAAGCCAACAGAATCCCATCGGGACTGAAGGCAACATCATAAATCCAGTCGGTGTGCTTCTTGATGTCAAACAGCAATTCGCCGCTGCCAAGATCGTAAATACGAAGCATTTTCTGCGGACCGCCAAGAGCGATCTGAGTCATTTTATCGTTTACATCGGCCCCTAAAACCGCATCGAGCTCATCGCCTACGACCGCCAGGCGATCGCCGGTCTTCACGTCATAAACCGCAACGATTCCGAGGGCGGCTCCCTCACCACCACCGGCGATGATAAATCCACCGTCGCGACTGAACCGCAACGAATGGACAAGTCCTTCGGGAAATGGCAAGACACCTGCCAATTGAAGTGTGTCAGTGTTGTAAAGCACAATTTGCTTCTGCCCGCCAACGGCAACCAGTGGAGCCCAAGGACTGGCGGCCAACGACGAAGCGGCCGACGCACGACCACTAACAACCACCGGTTGCTGTAGCACGGTTTGCGGCATCGCAGCATCCCCTTCGGGTCGTCCGCTGCCGGACGCAGAAAACGCCAGCGAATTCTTTTTCTTCTTTGCTTTCGATCCGGAGTTCTCCAACAACCCACCGTTGATCCAAGCGGCGATCATTTCGATTTTCGCAGCATCGATTTTGTCTTGGTTCGGAGGCATCACCGGAGTGTCCTCGTGAGCCACCAATTGCCAAAGACGACTGCTTTCAGCGTCTCCGTCATAGACAATTTCGCCACTACCTCCACCTTCCATCGTGCCGGCATACGTATCAAGCGCCAAACCGCCCTTGGCGTCGCCTTGGTTATGACACGTCAAACATTTCTCTCGAAAGATCGGTTTGATGTGATCTTCATAGGTGATTTTCGCGGCGGCCTTTTCCGCAGGAGCCGCATCCGCGGCGCCGGCGGTGGATACCAACGAAGCAATCATCAGAGTGGAAAGGGCATATCGCAACATGATCAAATCGCTTTGCATGAATCAATTCTAGTGGTTGAAGACAAACTCACGGCTGTTAACAATCGCCCAGAAGACATCTTCTAGACCTTGCTGCTCATTGGCCGCTTCGGAAAGCGAAACCAACAACGCCTTCTTTTCTTCAGCGGTCGGAACTCGACACAAACAACGAATGTAAAGCTGGTCGATCACCTGCTCCGGTGTCAAACCATCATCTTTCAGCATTCGTTCAACAACTTTGCCTTGCGTGATCTTTCCCGAAACCGTCGCACCATTCAGGAGATGCAACGCCTGCGACAGGGATGGGTCCGTCGTTGCTTCACACTCACAAACGGTATCGCGAGCCGATCGTCCAAACGTTGTCAGGAAGTAATTGGAAGTTTTCCCGTCGGCAATCTGCACCGCACGAGCCCCCAATGGCAAGCCACGGAACTTGTCCTTGGTTTCGGTCACCTGACAGATGACGTCCAACATGCTTTCCGCTGGAATTCGTCGCGGTAATGCATGAGTATAGTTACGCGTATCATTTTTGTTCGTTTCATTTGCAACAACCGAACGCTGATAAGCTTCGCTGGCACAAATATCCCGAACCAATTGGCGGAAATCGAATTCATACTCGACCAACTTGTCACCCAAAGTATCGAACAATTCGGGGTTACTTGCTGGGTTGCTGACTCGGATGTCATCGACAGGGTCGACAACACCAACGCCGAGGAAATGTTTCCAGACGCGGTTGGCAAGCGATTTCGCAAAGTAGGGATTTTCCGGAGCGGTCAACCATTCGGCGACTACCGCACGGCGGTCTTTCCCCTTGGTGTCCGCTTCGCCGTCACCGAGGTACGTCGGAGTCATGACACGATTGCCAACGGGATGTCGCACGTCTCCGCTATTGCGGTTGTAAACGATTCGCTCGCGGTAATCTTCTGCGGTCTTACGGCCGATCTGCGAGAAGAAACTAGCAAACCCGTAATAATCGTCCATCGTCCAGCGGTCAAACGGATGGTTGTGGCACTGTGCACATTGGGTCCGAATCCCCATGAAGACCTGGGCCACATTCTCCGACGTCTTTAACGTGTCGCGTTCGATTTCGTAGAAGTTGGTTTGAGGCGTATTGAACGTTCCCCCTTCTGCGGTCAACAGATCGCGTACCATCTGGTCGACGGGAACTTTCCGGGCAAACTTGTCGGTCAACCAGTTGGCATATAGGAAGGCCGATTTATAGCTGACTTGGTTGCTGCTTTTGATCATCAACAGCTGAGCAAATTTCATCGCCCAGATTTCACTGAATTCCTTCTGTTCTAACAGGCGGTTGACCAAAGCAGCACGTTTATCAGGAGCGGCGTCCTGCATGAACTGAGTGTACTCTTCACTTGTCGGCAACATCCCGGTGATATCGATCGTCGCCCGGCGAAGGAATTCCTCGTCACTGCAGATCTCACTCGGCAGGATTCGCAGTTGCTGCATCTTCTTTCCAACCAACTGGTCGATGTAATTCCCCGTGATTTCCGGAGCGGTGTACTCCAACCCTTTTGGCAGAACCAGAACTTGGCTGCCAACTGTATGGGTATCAAAGCGTGCCATGATGAAAGCCTCACCACGGGCTCCGGCAACCGCGTTTCCAAAAGCATCCACGGTCGTTGACGTTGGGTTGTTGGTCGCGAATGCCGCTAGGCGAGAAACGTCGCGAGTGGTTCCGTCAGCGTAGTTTGCCACGGCGACAAAACGCTGGGTTGATTCGGCACCCTCGATCACTGCTTGTGGAGGATAGAAATCTACCGAAGCGACCGCGGGAGGTTGATTGTCCGCTGGGTCAATCGGGGCACCATTTTCCAACCATTCAAGAACGGTTGCATAATAATCGCTATCGGTGTCAAACAATTTGCCACCGGTATGAGGAACGGCGCCAATCGCTTTTTTGATAAACAAGCTTTCTTCAGGAACCGCCAAATTGACTCGGCGGGTTCCAAGTTCGCGAGTGATTCGCAAATAATCGCCATCGGGATCGAACCCGAACAGGCTGAGGTTAAAGCCATCTTTGCCGCGGGCGGCTCCGTGGCAACTGCCCGTGTTACAACCACTACGGGTCAGAACAGGCATGATGTCTTTTTTGAAACTAATTGCTGGGCGCTCAGCCGCATTCTGAACCTTCAGGGGGACCCGCACTTCCTGTCCGTTCAGTTTCGCAACCAGTTCGGTTTCGCCGTCGGCGATCGGCAGCAACTGATGCCCATCTCGCTTGGCCAAGCCTTCGGCGGCAAGTTTCCAATCAACCTGGTCCGTCACATCGACGGTAACCCCATCTTCTCGCGTTAAAACGGCCACAAACGACTGAAAATCGCGGGCTGAGTTCAACAAAACCGAGGTCGGGTAAACGGCCAACGATCCCGCTGGACCACCGGCGGGTGCTGGTACGGAAGCTTCTGGTTCAACACCGATCGCAACCGAAGCGATCAAGCCGAATAAGAGTGAACTGAACGCAAATCGAATTCGATGAGACATAATCGTTCGGGGCCTGGCGAGGGGGGAACTGAGGTGGGGCAGGCGACAAGCAGTTTCGCTTGTCGCAATCATTTTCAGTCGCCTCGCTGCTTAGCGAGGCGGACTGAACTTATAAATTATTTGCTCTCTCGAGCTTGCCGCAGTTGCTCGAGGCGACTGAGCGGTTTTTCTTTAGCAGGTTTCGGTGCCGGTTTCGCTTCGGCTTTGGGTTTCTCTTCTTTCTTAGGCTCATCAACCTTAGGAGGCAGAGGCTTATCAACCCGCAGCTCACCCGTCCCTTGCGTCTGGGTGATAACTCCTTTGTCGCTGATAATCCGGGCCTGCACGTTCAGGGTCTTATGAGTCCCCGGCCGAGCATCTTTAGCAATTGTAATTGGGAAAACCACTTTCTCAGTCTCTGCGGTTACCTTTTGGATCGGTGCTGAAGAAGTAACCCCAGCTGGCAGGCCGACCAATTCGACCTCAGCCTCACCGACAAACTCACGCGAGACACTGACCCCAACAGGGATGGACGATTCCGTCCCCTGTTCGGCTGCGGCCTTAGAAAATTCGAAACCAAAGAAGACGTCCTGGACGTCCACATTGATCGGTTCCGTGGTGATTCGAACGCTTCCGTTATCGCTAGCGGTTGTCGCCACCAGAAACATCGGCCATTCACCAACCGCTGAACTGCCGTTGGCCGTCATCGGAACCTCTACTTCGGTTTTGTCTTTTGCGATCTTACGACTGTTGTTCACCGTAATACCGGGTGGGTTGTACAGCGACCTCAAAGAGATTTCTCCCTCAAACCCTTCATTGCGTTCCACCTTAACGATTAGCGACATCGATCCATTACGAACGATGGGAACTTCAGGCTGGACGACCGTCAGTTTAAAGGGAACGGGCTGAGCTACCGAAACCGCAACGCGGTCGGTATTCCACACCCAAATATTACGACGGTTCTGACCTTGGACCAACTGATGGGTCTGACGCAGATGACCTTCGACGTGAGCATATTTCTTGTCGCTTGGTTTGGCGACAACGTCGACCAGACTTCCCCCAATTTCGGCATCCGCTGCGGCGGACAACAACAAGGGAACCGTCGGGCGGTCGGCTCGCATCGGATAAGCGGTCGCGGTGACACCAGGAGGCAAATTCAAAGCTTCGATATTCAGTTCTCCCCCCAGATCTTTCCGAGCGGCATTCACCATCACAGCCATCTGAGCTCCTTTAGGAACCGGCCACACGACGGCTTGATAGCGATCCAGCTCTGCCAGATCCATATCCATCCGGGGCTTCGCTTCGGTCACTTCGCAGCGATAGTTGTACCCTGGGCCGCCTTGACCCAATTGGTCATTCAGACGGATGTAGTACTTGCCGTCGGCAGCCGCAGTGAATTCACAATAACTGTCCGGTTTACCACCACTGTCATCGTTACCTGTGACTCGCTTGGAATCGGGACCGTAGACATTTACCACGCTGTCCAAAGGGGAGCGAAGTGTTTCACGGGCGTAAACCTGGACAAGATACTTGCGTCCCTTTACACCATCAAAGGCGAAGTAGTCGACATCTCCGGGACCACCAATCACTCCACAAAAAGCCCCTGGAGCGACGGCTGGCGGGGCGGTCTTCAGGTCTTCGTTAGGCTCTTGCTCAAGGGTTACAGGCAATTCATTGACTCGCAACCAGTTCGGCGACGGAGAAACCCCTAACTCTGTTTCGGTGACTGCAGGGAACAGATCGTTCGGCTCCGTTGGCAACTGAATCTGAGCCTCGGCGGACGAACCATCGGGATAGACCAAGTTCGCGGTCAACAAAGTACCTGGTTGCCCTCCAGCGGGCACGACTGCGATGGGGCGAGGGTAGGTGCCGATATGAACGCGATAATAAGCGTCGTTACTACCACCAAAGGAAGCGTCGCGAACCAACACGGTGTAGGTCCCGTCTTTTTCCGCGGTGTAAGAACAGAGTCCATCCTGCTGGAGCAAAGGGATGTCATCACGAGTCGATTTCTCGAAACGCCCTTCATCCAGAATCGCAACATAAGGATCAAGGAAACGATTTCCCTGATTGCTAGCCAAGCGGACGCCCTCGATTTCCACCGACAACGTCTGCCCAGCCTTTAGTTCTACCGCATAAAGATCTTGGTCTTCATTCGTGATCACACCCTCAACGGTTGTGTTCATTTCGATCTTCTGAGGCGTTTCGAAGTCGCTATTCGGTTCGACTTCTTTCACCACAGGCAGAGCCCCCACTCCGATCAAACGCAAACTGGAAATCCCGGTTTCGGTCACCAACCGGAAAGGGTAAAGCCCTGGGGCCATCTCTTTAGCCGCAGTGATCTTCACCTCTACCTTGGCATTATCCAGCGGCTTGACTTCGTCAATTGTCAAGCCAGGCAGATCGGCCAGCACTTGGACCGCATCCTTCAGACGAGCGCCATGCATAACGACGGTGGTTGTCTTTCCGCGTTGGATACCAAACGGCTCCACACGAGTGACAACCGGTTGAGCCGCGAAGCCCGAAACCGACACCAACGAGGTTACTAACAGAAGGAAAGCGATACGTGTCATAAATGACTCCATGCGCCAACAAAAGGAGGGGAGTGGGGGGAGGGGAGGACGCGAGCGACTAAGCCAAGATGCCCTTGATCACTTCGCCACCATCGACAATTTCGATTGGGCGATCACCAGGCGACATCAGTTCTTTGTCGGCAACAATGCCCATCAAGTGATACATGGTCGTTGCAAGGTCGGCGTGGGTGACAGGATTATCTTCGGGCTCAGAGGCGGTCGCATTCGAAGCGCCGTAAATCGTACCACCTTTAATACCGCCACCCGCCATCATCACACTGAACACTTTTGGCCAGTGGTCTCGCCCAGCATCTTTATTAATTTTCGGCGTACGACCGAACTCGGTGGTGACCATCACCAAGGTCTCGTCCAGCATACCTCGCTCAGACAAATCATCCAGCAATGTGCTCAGCGAGCGATCGAAAGCTGGCATGCTTCGCTTGACCCCAGCGGTCAGCTGAGCGTGCATGTCCCAACTACCGTAGGTCAAAGTAACCATCCGGCACCCTGCCTCGACCAATCGGCGGGCCATCAGCATCCGCTGCCCAGCAACATCACGACCGTAGCGGTCACGGAGCTTGTCATCTTCTTTCGAAATATCAAAAGCATCTCGAGCGTTTGGCGAGTTGAGCAAGTCATACGCACGATCGTAGAAAGTCCCCATCGCATCGACATTGTCCGCAGACACCGACCCGGTGAAGCGCCCATTAACGGCATCCAAAGCGGCACGCCGCCGAGCAAAACGCTCAGCATCCACACCACTCGCCAGATTCAAATCCCGAACCTTAAAAGTCGACCGACTAGGATCGTCCCCCAAGGCAAACGGGCCATAGGAGCTACTTAAGTACCCGCTTCCGGCAAACTCGTTCGGCACATTGGGGACACAAACGTAGGGTGGCAAATCGTTACGAGGGCCGTACTCGTGACTGACAACCGAACCAAAACTTGGATAAATCAACGCGGGACTGGGCTTATACCCAGTGAACATATTATGCGTCCCACGTTCGTGAGCCGCTTCGCCGTGAGTCATCGAACGAATGATAGCAAACTTATCGGCTCGCTTGGCCAAACCGGGCACCGAGTTACAAAAGACTTCGCCCGTATTGGTCTTGACCGTCCCAAACTCCCCTCGATATTCAAGAGGGCTGTAAGGTTTCGGATCAAAGGACTCATGCTGAGGCAGCCCGCCCGGCAAAAAGACATGAATAACGTTCTTCGCTTTCGCTTCAATAAACTCATAACTTTTCTGATCAGCCCGAGCTTGCTGGGCCATCATCAAATCACCTAAAGTCAGCCCCGCACCGGTGAGCGCTCCAGCGGCTAGAAATCCACGGCGGCTAAACACATTTCCTGAGCAACGATTCATTGTCAAAACTCCCGTACGGTCGGCAGGGCTGAACCTCGAAAACAGAAGATCAGCGTAAGGTGGGTTGTTGATTGCTGTCTTGTGAATAAAAAGACGGTGACAAGCTTCTTAACAGAAGCATCACAGTCTTCGACCGCGTCTCAGTTAGGTCATTCGCATCCTTACGTCGAAGGAAGCGGCTGACAACTGCCAGAGCGGCTGGGCAGGCTACTGCGAGAAGGGGTCGCAGTCGTATGGCGGGGCACTTTTCTGAAGGGGCATTTGGTGGTTTAGACTTCGACAGTCTCCCGTGGTCTGCCCTCCAGTTGGTAGGTGTTTCACGAACATTGTAACGAGTTGATTAAGCAATGTCAAAGAACTTTCCGGCTAGTCCGGGTTATGCATCGCGTTCCAATTAGAACGTTTAATTCGACCATCCGAACCCCAAGAAACTCAAAATTCGGTTGTTTTTCCAATACCTAACGGTGCGTGATTGACTTTAACGACTTGGCCGCTAACCTAACTGACAGGCAGCACGGCCGTTCCATGCTGCCTATCTTGCCCCACCTACCGAGGATTGACCTCATTAGGGCAAGTTTACGAAGAATCCTGGTCGCCTGGACTTCAGGAACTGACCATATGCACACCTGAGGTTCTAGGGACGCGAGCCGCTAACAGGCTCTTGCATATTTTTGGCACGGACTGCCGCCCAAGCAACCAACGCCAATTTTTTCCCTTTCTGGAGAACAAAATCCAATGAGTCGTAAAGCTTTCACCCTTGTCGCCATGTTTGCAGTTGCAGCCCTCCTAACCGCCCCAGCTCAAGCCGGCGGCCTATTCAGCCACGGCTTGTTCAAGCGTGGTTGTGGCGGCGGACTGCTAAAAGGCGGCTGCCACACATCCGCTTGTGCACCAGCACCTAGCTGCTGCGAAGTGACCACCAGCTGCTGCGAACCAGTTGCTCAACCCAGCTGCTGCGGCACACCTGCTCCTGCACCACAGCCAAGCTGCTGCGGTGGAGAAGTCATCATGGAAGGAACGATCGTAGGCGAAGTGGTTGTCGTCGAAGAAGCTGCTCCAGCTCCAGAAGCAACCAGCGAAGAAGCTCCTCCAGCACCAGCTCCAGAAGCTAAAGCCAAACCAGCTCCTAAAGCCGAAGCTAAACCAGCTCCTAAAGCCGAAGCCAAACCAGCTCCTAAAGCCGAAGCCAAACCAGCTCCTAAAGCCGAAGCCAAAGCTGCCCCTAAAGCCGAAGCTAAACCAGCTGCACCTAAGGTCGAAGCTCCAGCTGCACCTAAGGTCGAAGCTCCAGCTGCACCTAAGGTCGAAGCTCCAGCTGCACCTAAGGTCGAAGCTCCAGCTGCTAAATAGTTCAGCCTGCTCAACGAGCAAGCCATGAACCCAAACGACGAAAAGAGGACGCATATCCATGCGTCCTCTTTTTTTACGCCCACACGAAACAGGCCCCACGCACCAGGGACTCGCCATCAGGAGCGATTCCCACCGGACGGAACCAATACCGGGTGCCTTCCAGGGGAACCGGCTTTGCGGTGAGAACGTTTCGATTGCGCCGGCGATCAAAGGTTGTGCGGCCGGACGGCTCGCGCCGTTCCGCTAAAAAGTGGCGTGACTGGTTATTGGAATTTACAACGGATAAAAACCTGGCTCCCCTCGCCCTAAAAACAAGCTCGTTTAAATCAGGCTTGATATTGGACCATAGATTCGCCAGCCCGGCCGATCGACTGCAAATTAAGGGCTTGTTTTTGGGGAGAGGGGCAGGGGGAGAGGGGCAGACAGAGACAGGGCAAGGAGCGACTCAACGGCTTGAAAACACCGAACGTTAAATAGGCACTCCCCGCAAAATCGCCTCGCGAAAATCCCCTCACCCCAAGCTGCGGGCGTTTCCCGGGGACTTGGCTGCGTGGCGCGAACGTTTCGATTACACCGGCGATCAAAGGGTGCGCGGCCGGACGGCTCGCGCCGTTCCGCTAAGAAGTGGCGCGACTGGTTATTGGAATTTACAACGGATAAAAACCTGGCTCCCCTCGCCCTAAAAACAAGCTCGCTTGAATCAGGTTTGATATTGGACCATCCATTCGTCAGCCCGGCCGATCGACTGCAAATTAAGGGCTTGTTTTTGGGGAGAGGGGCAGGGGGAGAGGGGCAGATAGAGACAGGGCAAGGAGCGACTCAACGGCTTGAAAATACCGAACGTTAAATAGGCACTCCCCGCAAAATCGCCTCGCGAAAATCCCCCCCCCAAGCTGCGGGCGATTCCCGGGGACTTGGCTGCGTGGCGCGAACGTTTCGATTACACCGGCGATCAAAGGTTGCGCGGCCGGACGGCTCGCGCCGCTCCGCTCCGCTAAGAAGTGGCGCGACTGGTTATTGGAATTTACAACGGATAAAAACCTGGCTCCCCTCGCCCTAAAAGCAAGCACGTTTGAATCAGATTTGATCTCGGACCATCCATTCGTCAGCCCGGCCGATCGACTGCAAATTAGGGGCTTGTTTTTGGGGAGAGGGGCAGGGGGAGAGGGGCAGATAGAGACAGGGCAAGGAGCGACTCAACGGCTTGAAAATACCGAACGTTAAATAGGCACTCCCCGCAAAATCGCCTCGCGAAAATCCCCTCCCCCCAAGCTGCGGGCGATTTCCGGGGACTTGGCTGCATAGCGCGAACGTTTCGATTACACCAGCGACCAAAGGGTGCGCGGCCGGACGGCTCGCGCCGTTCCGCTAAGAAGTGGCGCGACTGGTTATTGGAATTTACAACGGATAAAAACCTGGCTCCCCTCGCCCTAAAAACAAGCTCGTTTAAATCAGGCTTGATATTGGACCATAGATTCGCCAGCCCGGCCGATCGACTGCAAATTAAGGGCTTGTTTTTGGGGAGAAGGGCAGGGGGAGAGGGGCAGACAGAGACAGGGCAAGGAGCGACTCAACGGCTTGAAAACACCGAACGTTAAATAGGCACTCCCCGCAAAATCGCCTCGCGAAAATCCCCTCACCCCAAGCAGCGGGCGATTTCCGGGGACTTGGCTGCGTGGCGCGAACGTTTCGATTGCGTCGGCGTTCAAAGGTTGTGCGGCCGGACGGCTCGCGCCGTTCCGCTAAGAAGTGGCGCGACTGGTTATTGGAATTTACAACGGATAAAAACCTGGCTCCCCTCGCCCTAAAAGCAAGCACGTTTGCATCAGATTTGATCTCGGACCATCCATTCGTCAGCCCGGCCGATCGACTGCAAATTAAGGGCTTGTTTTTGGGGAGAGGGGCAGGGGGAGAGGGGCAGACAGAGACAGAGCAAGGAGCGACTCAACGGCTTGAAAATACCGAACGTTAAATAAGCACTCCCCGCAAAATCGCCTCGCGAAAATCCCCGTCCCCTAAGCAAGCGGGCGTTTCCCGGGGACTTGGCTGCGCGGCGCGAACGTTTCGATTGCGCTGGCGATCAAAGGTTGCGCGGCCGGACGGCTCGCGCCGTTCCGCTAAGAAAGAGGATGGCACCGAACTTGCGCCGCAGCACCCCCCACCCCAAAAGTCCGGACGCTCCGGACGATGCTTGCGGAGAGTAGGAGGCACGCCGCCTGACTCTCCTGCGTGATTAAGAGGCTAGGCCTCCTGCGGTTACGCCTTGCCTTTTTGGAACTTGGCTTTGGCGTGCGGAGCAGGTCCCTTGGTCTTGGCTTTGTTTTTTCGGAATGGCTTTTTGCCACCTCCGCCATGCCCGCTGCCTTGATGATGGGAAGGCTTTGAATGGCTGGACTTTCCAGCGAAACCGCCTTCGGCTCCCTCGTCTCCGGCAACACGAATCCGCAACTGCCGGCCACTGACCCAAGTGTTCCGCAACGTTTGGTAAATGTCGCGTGGCATTCCTTCGGGAAGATCAACCGTGCTGTAGGTTTCGTGAATCGAAATCGGCCCAATGGAATTCCCTTGAATCCCGGCTTCATTGGCAATGGCCCCGACAAAATTGCCTGGCTGAACACCATCGCGAGCTCCAACTTCAAGCCGGTAACGAGTCATGCCCGCTGCTGGTGGCCCAACACGTCTCCCTGCAGGTCGCCCGCCACGGAATTCGCCTCGCTCGCGACCAGAGCGGCCGCCGCGATCTTCCATTTCTCGCTGCTTCTTCTTTGCTTTCGGCTGAGGCTTCATCAGGAACGGACGCCCCTGCTGACAGATTTCAGCAAGTGCTGCTGCGATCATGTCGAGCGGCTTTTCGGTTTCCTCTGCGTACTCAGCGATCATCTTTTTAAAGAGCGACAGATCTTGCGAAGCACTAACTTCAGTGATCTGTTCTTTAAAGCGTTCGATACGATGAGCGTTGATTTCATCAACCGATGGAGCCTGCACGATTTCGATTGGCTGATTGGTCAAACGCTCGATCCCGGACAATCGGCCTCGCTGGCCGCCCGTCAGAAAGATGATCGCTTCGCCACTTCGGCCAGCACGTCCGGTTCGCCCGATACGGTGAACGTAAGATTCGCCATCGTGCGGCAGGTCGTAATTGAAGACGTGGCTGATTCGCGGCACGTCCAACCCTCGAGCTGCAACGTCGGTCGCGACCAAGATATCCAGCTGCTTGTTCTTAAGCTGGTCGATCGTACGCTCACGAGTCTTCTGCGGCATGTCTCCATTAAGAGCTACCGCTTTCAGGCCGGCCTGATTCAATTCTTCTGCAACGGTAAGCGTTGCTTCACGGGTTTTCGTAAAGACAATCACGCCGTCGGTCGCCTCGATTTCCAAGAATCGCAGCAGGACGTCGATCTTATTGCGGACAGGAACAAGAACCGCACGCTGGCGGATCGATTCCGCTGTCATCGTCTTCCGCTCAACGGTGACCTTCGCTGGATTGTTCAGGTATCGCTGAGCGATACTGCGAATCGGAGCGGGCAAGGTGGCCGAGAAGAGAGCGACTTGGCGATCTTTGGGAGTCTGGTCCAAGACAAACTGGACGTCTTCCAAGAATCCCATGTTGAGCATTTCGTCCGCTTCGTCCAAGACCAAGCATTCGATCTGGCTTAGATCAAGCGACCCACGCTTGACGTGATCGATCACGCGACCTGGGGTCCCGACCACAACCTGCACGCCACGACGAAGGGCACGAAACTGAGCTTCGTAGTCCTGCCCGCCGTAAATCGCGACGCCACGGAAATCCTGAACGAATCTGCCATAGGTTGAAAAAGACTTAGCAACCTGAATCGCCAACTCTCGCGTTGGAGCCAGAACCAAGACCTGCGGGATCCCCTTCTGAGTGTCGATCCGAGAGAGAATCGGAAGTGCAAATGCCGCCGTCTTGCCAGTTCCCGTTTGGGACTGAGCCAAAACATCGCGGCCATCCAACATGTAAGGAATAATCTGGGCCTGAATGTCGGTCGGAATTGTATAACCCGATTTCTCGACAGCCTCTTGAACGGACGGATGCAAGGCGATGGCCGCAAACCCTTCAGGTTCCGCAGCAACTTCAACAACCGGAGCGGCGACTTCAGCAACCGGAGCGGCGACTTCAGCAACCGGAGCGGCGACTTCAGCAACCGGAGCGGCGACTTCAGCAACCGGAGCGGCGACTTCAGCAACCGGAGCGGCGACTTCAGCAACCGGAGCGGCGACTTCAGCAACCGGAGCGGCGACTTCAGCAACCGGAGCGGCTTCTTCAGCGACCGGAGCAGCGGCTTCAGCAACCGGAGCGGCGACTTCAGCAACCGGAGCGGCGACTTCAGCAACCGGAGCGGCGACTTCAGCAACCGGAGCGGCTTCTTCAGCGACCGGAGCAGCGGCTTCAGCGACCGGAGCAGCTTCTTCAGCGACCGGAGCAGCTTCTTCAGCAACCGGAGCGGCGGCTTCAGCAACCGGAGCGGCGACTTCAGCAACCGGAGCAGCGACTTCAGCAACCGGAGCAGCGACTTCAGCAACCGGAGCAGCGACTTCAGCAACCGGAGCGGCGATTTCAGCAACCGGAGCGGCGATTTCAGCAACCGGAGCGGCGATTTCAGCAACCGGAGCGGCTTCTTCAGCAACCGGAGCGGCGACTTCAGCAACCGGAGCGGCGGCTTCAGCAACCGGAGCAGCAGCTTGTTTTGCAACCGGAGCGGCAGGTTCTACTTCCACAGGATCACGAAGTCCCAGCTCGATGAGCAGTTGTTCGATATCACTTTCAGGTTGCGGTACGGGCGTATTTTCAGCATTCATTATTGGCGGCTCGATGAGCGGACACGGTTCACGAATCACTGCACAAACAGCGACTCGCTTCGTTCACCAAGCAGAACCGGAGGGTATCCGGAGATGCTGAAACCGACCGAAATCGGAGAGAATGCATAGAAGACTTGTCGCCGGCGAGCCCATTAGGTGCGTGGATGCGAAAACGTCTCGCATCAGTCAAACGGCCTTGATCCATACCAAGACGCGATTCAACTCGAAGCTGTGAATACTTCGATTGGCTCGTTACGAGGAGATACAGTAACGGACCAGCCCTGGAAACGATAGGAGCGAATTCGCAAAAAGGCTGAAAAATACGGCATCACGCAGCGACCATCGGCCTTGCCGAATATAGCGATTATGCCATGACAGGCGTGCCAACGGTGTCAAACGACCACTCAGACACTCATAACTTCCCGTTCACTGAACTTGGTGAGGTTCTCGTGAGTCCTGACAACTTCCAGGAACTTGTCCTCATTGACCGGTTTGCCAATAAAGTCATCCACCCCCATCGCGGCACAACGTGCCTGAGTTTCCGCATCATCGGAAGCACTCAGGACCACCACGGGCGGAGGCGGCAAATGGTCCCCTTTCTTGTCTCGCATCGCCTGCAGTATCGAGATTCCGTCTCCATCGGGAAGCGTCAGATCGAGCAGCAACAGGTCGGGCTTCGGAGCGCGAGCAAAAACCCCTTCGCACTCCAAGAACGCCGTCGCTTCAGCTGCCGTACGCACCAACGTCAAACGATGCCGAACGCCGCTCCGACGCAATGCATGGATTGTGATCCGGGCGTCTAACAACCCGTCTTCAACAAGAAGGATTTCCATCGGCTTGTTGTTGGATGATTCGATAAACATTCGCAGACGTCTCCAGAGAACCGGGGGGCCGACCAAACAGGACTAAAGTGATGCGCGACTGCAAGAACGGTCCGCCAACCGCCTCTCCAAACGCTCATGAGCATCCCAGCGAGCATCAAATAGCCGCGTCTCTTCAACAATCAACGCGAATTGCTCGGCCGCCAATCCTCGATATTGTAATTCCTCGGCGCGCTCACAGAGTTCACTAATCTCAAGATAGAGAGCGCAGTGCTGGCGTTTCGCGTTGGCCGCTTCAGGCATCGCCAATTCTTGAGCGACTGTGATAAAACCATACGCCTCCTCCAGTGCAAACTGAAGAGCCAGATGATCACGAAGGTCATCCAGCAAACGCACTAATTGACTTGCCACTTTCGCACGCGGCTCGATCGATTCGAAGCATGCGTGGATTTCATCGCGGGTCCGCCAGAGATCCAGGTTACTGTCTTTGATCTCTTGCAAAAAGGCTGGGTTGACCGTGACCGTAGCGTTAACGATTCCAACGGCAGTTTTCACTGACATGATAAGAGTCCTCCAAGGTGACCCGAACGCGGGAACCTGGGTGGATGCACCCAGACAAGAACCTCAGCGTAAGAGTCGCGCACCCCCGCCGTCAAGCAAATTCTTGATTCAAAAAACCAAAACTTTCTCAACAAGGGACCGGCAGGATTCCATTAATGCCACATGAGGTGACATAACCAGCCCTTAACCCGCCTCCCAACCAGCCAATACCTGTCCCACGAGGGGACCGGAACCGGCCCGGAAGAGCCTTCTTCGAACGAGCCGCCTCTTTAGTAATCGTTTGCCGAAATCACTTCGTAATTGTTACGAGTCGACAACGCCTGAAACACCTCTAAATCAATGGTGTCCGCAAGATAACGAGTCGCACCATCGGCCAACGAAAAGTTCGCCCCTGATGGGTGCTGGCTACTGAAATCCTCGAAGTGGCCAACGGCATCGTTGGGAACGTGGTCCGCAACTCCGACGACACGAGCCTCCGCAGCATTTGCTTCGTGGATCACACCGTGCCAGACGACTCCACCCAGCTTGCTACTCCGTTCGCCAAACATCAGCGTTGAACTAAGTCCATCGATCGCATCGCGAAACTTATGAGCACTATTTCCATAAAACAATCCGTCTCCGGCATAAGGATTGTCATGCAAATCGAAGGTCCCAAAAACGCCGACATAGTTCGCTTTGGCAATTCGGAATAACGGATCGGTATGATCCACGTTTTCAACTTCGTGCTCGTGCTCGTGCCCTTCCTCTTCATGTTCGTCTTCGTCCTCATGGCCATGGCCGTGACCATCCCCTTCGGATTCACCGATCGAAAAGATGTCAGGACCTGGATCGCTGGGACAGATATAGGAGGGAATCACCTGTTCAAGCAACGAAGCATGAACGGGATGATCGATGGGGAGCGAAAATTGAATTCGGTCGTGGACATTCGTCTGTTCCATTTGAGGAAGCAGTGCAGCAGCCCACCCCCAACCGGGCGAACCTGAAGTTCCGACAGATTCCCAACCGGCGGGAAAACGCCCGAAGGTGTCGTGATAGTTATGCGACGCCAAAGCGATTTGCTTCATATTGCTCTGGCAACTGATTCGCCGCACCGCTTCGCGAGCCGCCTGGACCGCGGGAAGCAACAAACCGACCAAAATGCCGATAATGGCGATTACCACCAACAATTCCACCAAAGTAAAACCGCGCGCACGAGGTCCTGAGTTCATCTTATAAATCCTGCGAAAATAACAGATTGGTTAGCGCGGACGATCGCCGCAAAAGAGTTCAAACCAATCGAGCAGGAGGGCCTCGAGGTCGATCGCTACAAGAGAAAGCAGAGATTTTGACCGAATCGCTAACAGATGAGCAAAATTCGGTTCGCGGAACCAAAACAAAATGGCTGGCGAGAGCGTGCGAGCCAACAAACTGCCTTGTTGATGACTGGCAGAGAACGCACAACCCTTCGCAGGCTGCGTGCGATGCAAGTTGCTGTCCGACGGAACCTAACGATTCCGCCCCAGAATCATCGATGGCCGCACTGCAAACGGACAGACAGGATTCCGCTGCCGAATGGGAATGCCCCGCATGCGAATCGGAGCCGTCGGCCGTCAGGCAAACGCCATCCACCCCATGAAAATGGGCCTGATGATCATGCCTATGCGTCAGCGGAAGCAGCCATCCTCCAAAGAGGTAGGCACTCAGCGCGAGCACGGCAATGAAACGACGGGAATCCATAATTTTGGATATTAGACCAATTGTGGCCAGCGTGCTACAGCAATTCAAAGCCGCAAGCAAGAACACGTGTATTATACGGATGACGAAGTTAAATGGTTCAAAAAACCATGATTTGGCTCGTCTGCAAAGCTTTTTTCACGACATTGCATGCGTTTGCCCCCCCCGGGCATCGATTTAGCGATTGTCGCCCTTCGCTCGGAAGGTGAATTTCATTCGTGACGATTTCTAACGTCGCCCCTTTCGGGCCCGCACACCGCCCACGCTATGGCGAGCGTAGCGACGCGACTACCTTAACGGCGGATTTTTTGCGAGAAATCGGGGTCGTCGATGTACTGACGGATTCGCAGTGTAACGGCTGCCTGTTGACGAGCTTGCTCGAACGGCAGATCGGTTTCCAACAGCCCCAGCTCGTAGGCAAAGGCGTCGCTCGTTCCAGGCAGCAGACCGACAACAGACGCCGAAACCATTCCCGGTTTTACGGCGTTCAGATGATCCACCAAATTGGTCATACAATTATTGACGACCGAGTCATAAAATTCCGGTGATTCCGCCAGCCCGTTCGCTCGGCGAAGCATGCTCCGCAAAAGCTCGACCGATTGCTCTGGCGTGGCGACCGTCCGATACAAAAAAACATCGTCCCGGCGCTGTTCGGCTCGCAGACCAAGGACATCGACCTCGTCAGCGACCACATACATCAGTTCGAATTGCCGAACCGATCCTGCAACGGCTCCGAACGATTCCCCCTTTTCCAGCCTAGCCTCTACCGAAACGACAATCTGACGGCCACCGGTTAGGCCGAAACTGAACATGGTGTGTGCCAGGTAAGGCGAATCAGGAAACGGAACCATGATGAAATCGGTTGTCTCCACATCGTCCCAGCGAATTCTCCAGTCACGGTGCTTGACCACCGCTTCGGTACCCGATTTCCAGCGACACTGGCGAACGTTGCGAATGGTCGCCCCCTCTGCAGTCATTTCCGCATACGGAAGAACAGCCAACTGAGGCTGCCAGCGGCGATTCTGCTGCGGTTCGCCTCTCAGGGCGTCTGGAAGGCTGCGGCTTAGACGCTCACCAACCGTCCAGCGTGAGCAGCCCGCGCACAGCGGTACCAACGCGAACAAAATTAGAGCGATGCGATTTTTCCAATAACCCATGATTGGATTCCATCGCACCATTCGCACTAAAAAGCAAGATCAATCCGGCCGCGTAAGGGATCGAAAGAAGCCGATCCAGAAACGCCAGAGCAGCGTTTCGCATGCTTAAAAGCGATACGTCGCCTGCTGCAATGGTTCTGCTTCAGGGCGCAAAGCGGGTTGTCGATTCAGCGATTGTCGCCTTTCGCACGTTCCGAGCGAAGGGCGACAATTGCAATCTGGCGGTGTCTCCACAGCCAAACCAGCGAACTTCACAAACGATCCGCCCTAGCGGTCGAAGAATTTCTTGACGGTTCGGACGGTTGCTGCACGTCCAGCGCGAGCGATCGACTGGGTCAACGGAATCTCTTTCGGACAGACAGCGACACAGTTTTGGGCATTGCCACAAACCTGAACGCCCCCTGCTTTGGTCAACGCGTCGACCCGTTCGTTCGCAAGGACTTTTCCAACCGGATTGTTGTTAAACAATACGGCCTGCGAAATCGCGTGGGCTCCGATGAATCCCTTGTCGTTGGCTTCATGCTTGCGAGCGGCAAAATCTTCATCCGATTCACCCGACTTTTGCTCCAGTTCGATCTTCCCGTACTGAGGGCAAGCTTCCAGGCAACAGCCACAACTCATGCATTGGCTAAGCGGATAATTCTGTTCTTGCTGAGCCATTGTTTGGCGTTCGCCAGGGCCCATATCGTAATATCCGTCGACGGGGACCCATGCCTTAACGCGTTCCAACGCCTGAAAGACGCGAGAACGGTCCACCAGAAGGTCTCGAACGACCGGGAACTTGCTCATCGGTTCCAAGACGATCTCGTCGGGCTGCTCTTTCAGTAGGTTCACAACCAACGCACTGCAGCTTTGCCGCGTCCGTCCGTTGATCACCATCGTGCAAGAGCCGCAAACTTCTTCCAGGCAGCCACATTCCCAAGCAACCGGCGAAACCTTCTTACCATCGACCGTTTCGGCCATGGCAGCGATCCGCTGGAGAATGCTAATGACGTTCATTTCAGGTTCGCGTGGAACATGAAACAATTGCCAATAAGGTTCTTTTCCAGGTCCGTCTTGCCGGCGGACTCGGACCTTAAGCAACTGGGCCTTGGCACCGCTCGGGGCGTTTTTATTTGAGTCGTTCATGCGATTGTTAGCCCGCGTTGACGGGGGGATTGGAAGAGGATTCCGCTTTCTTGGCGGCACGTTCCTGCCATACTTTTTCGATTTCTTCAGCTCCGACCAAGCCATACAGGCGCGGCCGAGGCGGAACCAGTGACGTATCAACATCTTCATACGTCAAATCGGGTTTATCGGTCGAGGCGTTCCAGCTGGCGACGGTCGTTTTTAGATATTTACGATTATTTTCTTCAAAAGCGTCGCACCATTCTTCGGCTTGACGACGTCGTTCGGCTGGTTCTTCGGAAGTCAAACTTGGCTTCTGGAAGTCCGGTTTGAAGTGAGCCCCACGACATTCATCGCGGCGAAGCGCCCCTTCGAGCACGCACTTAGCCAGCGGGAACATATCCTGCAGTGCTTTTGCAAACACAACGTTTTGATTGGTCCATGAACCGTCATCGGACAAGTGAACCCGTTTAGCTCGCTTATGCAGGTCATCGACCTTGCCGATCGCATCTTGCAACTGGTCATTGCGACGGACAACCGTTGCTGCACGGGTCATCACATCCCCTAATTCCTGATGAATCAGGTAGGGGTTTTCATCTCCGTCGCCTTTCAGCAAGCTCTGATGCCGTTCGGTTTCTTTGGCAACCGCACCATCCAAGACCGACTGTGGAATGTCTTTATAAGACCCGCCTGCATTTTCAGCGTGTGCAATTACCGAGGGGCTGGCAAACAATCCGGTAAAGATGCAGGAAAGAAGCGAGTTCGCTCCCAGACGGTTGGCACCATGGTAGTGATAATCGCACTCACCCATGGCATACAAACCATTGATCGTGGTCATCTGGTTACGCGGCGCGCCCGGTTCCAGGCCACCATCGGCGGAACGAACATAGTCCGCCCAAAGCCCGCCCATGCTGTAATGAACGGCCGGGAAAATTTTCATCGGGGTATCACGAGGATTAACGCCTTGGAATTTTTCATAAATTTCCAAGATCCCGCCAAGTTTGCGGTCCAGTTCCTTGCGTTCAATGTGAGTCAAATCGAGGTAAACACACATTCGATCGGCTTCGACGCTCAACCCTTCATTGACACAGACGTCAAAAATTTCGCGAGTCGCGATGTCGCGAGGGACAAGGTTCCCGTATTCCGGAAAATGTTCTTCGAGGAAATAATACCGGTCGGCAGCCGGAATTTGCATCGGATCGCGACTGTCCTGTGGCTTGCGAGGAACCCAGACGCGGCCTCCCTCGCCGCGAGCCGATTCGCTCATCAAGCGAAGTTTGTCCGATCCGGGAATCGCCGTTGGGTGAACTTGGATGAATTCGGCGTTGGCATAGTTGGCACCTGCCTGGAAACAGCGACTTGCGGCACTTCCGTTACAGAAGACACTCATCGTGCTGCGACCGTAAATCAGGCCACAACCACCCGATGCGACGATCGCCGCATCGGCTGGGAAAGACCGGATTTCCATGCTGTTCAAATCTTGCGCGACCACACCGCGGCAGCGTCCGGATTCGTCTTGAATGGGAGCCAAAAAGTCCCAGAATTCAAATTTCCGGACCAAGCCTTCGGCTTCGCGGCGACGGACCTGCTCGTCCAGAGCGTACAGCAACTGTTGACCGGTCGTGGCCCCCGAGAATGCGGTTCGCTTATAAAGGGTTCCGCCAAATCGCCGGCGATCGATGAACCCTTCTCCGGTCCGGTTGAAAGGGACTCCCAAGCGGTCCATCAGTTCGATGACCTTGGGGGCCCAATAGGCCATTTCCTTGACCGGAGGCTGATGATTCAGGAAGTCGCCCCCGTAAACCGTGTCATCCAAATGCTTCCACTCGGTGTCACCCAACTGCCGAGTCTGGTCATTGCAGGCGTTAATCCCACCTTGAGCACAGACGCTGTGAGAGCGTTTTACCGGGGTCAAACTGATCAGGTCGACCGCAACACCTAGTTCGGCCAGTTTCATCGTGGCCGACAAACCTGCCAAGCCGCCGCCAACAACTACAACTCGATGAGCACTCATAGAACGCCCCACAGGGGGTTTTAAACGATTGAAATGGATTTACAAATATTTTCGAAGGAGCGTGCGGCCACCCATTGGCAGGCCAGCACAGCAACAACTTACTCGGCCGATTTTTCCGTCTCAGCGGCGTCATCTGCCGTTTCGGTTTCTTCAGCAGCATCCTCTGATTCGATACCATCGAATTTTTTGATGGCATCGGCAGCCGGATCGGGCTGAGTCCGTTTTTCGACAGAGAAAGGAACCAAACCGGCTTCTACCGCTGCGGGATACATACGGTTTTCGATCTTTTCAGCCTTCTCAGGATCGAGCGAGATCGCCCCCCACCAAGCACTGACACCAACAACTGTCAAAATCAGGCCAAAAACGGCACAAACCTTGGTGGCCCGGCGTTGAGCTTCCGCCGAAATCCATAGTCCCCAGGTGATCCCAGAAGACCACAAACCGTTGGCCAAGTGGAAAACGCAGGAGAGGACCCCCAGCAGGTAAAACGTGGGCCAGAACCAGTTATCCATCGCTCTTGCTAGCGAGGAGGCGGCGTTATAGGGCCGAAACTGAGCCATCCCCAGCGGATGGGCCACTTGGTCCAGCCAAAATTGGAAATGGGTCCAGCCGTGCAGATGGAAAACGTGCGTCAGCAGGAAGATCAACGCGATCACCCCGGTGACTCGCTGCCAAACATACCGTCGGTTGTTCGTGTACGGGTAATTACTGACGTTGCTCCGCCCGTTTTTGGCGATCCAGACGCCCATAAACCCGTGAAAAAGCAGGGGGGCAAAGATGAATCCCCACTCGACGACTGGCAACAACTTGCCAAGCGAGTGGATTCCATAAACGGCTCGCTGAAATGTCTCCGCACCATTCAAAACGCTGGCATTGGTAGCCAAATGGACGACCATATAGGCCCCCAAAGGAACAATTCCTGTCAACGAGTGCAAACGACGGATGGCAAATTCATGCCGCCAGTAAAAGCTATCTTGATTTGTAGGTTCGGTCACGCGTCAGCAACCAGATCAGAGGACGGGTGTCGGGATAAAAGACATTGAGGATCGTGTTACCAATCCTAGAGAAAGCGGACAGCTTCGCAAGGCAAGGGATTCCTAAATTTATTCACGTCGCCATGCTGAGCGTTAGGCTATTGTAGTTAGGAGCCAATACCAAATGCGGTTAAGGCACGGCAGTTGCTCTTCACGTTCATACCGCACTTTGACGGCAACGAACCTGCCATCGCGGCAGTGTCTCATGCGACGATGATACCCTTCGGCTTTCCGCGAGTCAGCCCGTGACACCTCGACTTTTAATATCCGACGACGACCAAGCGCTTCGCCAATCTTTGGCCGAGGCAATGGAGCGAATCGGTTTCGAAGTAATCCTTGCCGCCGATGGGCAGGAGGCTTTTGAAGTGCTAGCGGTCACACCTGTCCACCTTGCCTTGGTTGACGTGCATATGCCTCGGCTGTCGGGCCTGCAGTTAATCGAGCGGCTGCGTGAATCGCAGCTTCAGCTTCCTTGCATTTTGATGTCAGCGGCCCTGGACGAATCGATTCGTCACGAAGCTGCGGCGATGCGAGTCTTTCGGATCATCGGAAAACCTTTCCGGCTTGCTGAAATCGCGAAAACCGTCCAACTGGGTTTGGCGGAACACTACGGCTGGGCTGGCTGAGCAAAAACCGGTATCTTTTGATATTAATTGGTTTTTTCGTTCCCAGTCCATCAGCACGAGCGTGTTTAACGTGATTGAAGTCAAAATCCCGACCGTCGGTGAATCGATCAGCGAAGTCCAAGTGGGCCAATGGCTGAAACAGGAAGGGGAATGGGTCAACAAAGACGAAGACCTAGTCGAAATCGAAACCGAAAAAGCCTCTGTCCAGATTTTGGCGCCGGTTTCCGGATACCTTCGAAACGTCCTTAAGCAAGAAGAAGAGTTCGCGACTGTCGGCGATGTCATCGCATCGATCGAACCTGCCGACGCTCCGAACGACGCAGCCCCCGGCACCGCAGCCCCGGCCGATTCCGCTCCAGCAACCCCAGCGGCAAGCGGCTCCGCTTCGGCTCCCGCCCCTGCAGCCAGCTCCGCTCCCGGCGACGGCGACAAAATCATGCCGGCCGCACAGCGGATGCTAGACGATTTTGGCCTGAAGGCCTCCCAAGTCCAAGCGACCGGCCCCGGCGGACGCCTTCTGAAAGAAGACGTGCAGGCATTTCTGAGAAGCGGCCAAGGAAAACCTGCCGCTCCCCCCGCAGCTCCGGCCGCCGTTCCTGCGGCCCCTCGCCAACCCGTACGTGACGCCTCTTTGGTGACCACTGGCGGGCACAACCGAGGCGAAGAAATCAAGCCGATGTCGATGATTCGGCGCACCATCGCAAGCCGTTTGGTCGAAGCTCAACAGACCGCCGCCCTGCTGACAACTTTCAACGAAATCAACATGCGTCCGGTCATGGAACTTCGCAAGAAGTACCGCGACGCCTTTGTTGACAAGCATGGCGTCAAACTAGGATTCATGTCCTTCTTTGCGAAAGCGGCCGTTGAAGGACTGCGTCGCTTCCCTGCCGTCAACGCAGAAGTTCGCGGCAACAACGTCGTAATGCGTCACTACTACGATATTGGGATCGCGATCGGCGGCGGAAAAGGTTTGGTCGTTCCTGTCCTTCGCAATGTTGAAGAGATGAGCTTCGCTCGAATCGAAAACAGCATCGCCGAATTTGCAGAACGAGCAGGCGCCAACCAACTGCAACCAGCCGACCTGGATGGCGGAACCTTCACGATCAGCAACGGCGGGATCTACGGATCGCTGCTATCGACGCCAATCGTCAATCCGCCACAAAGTGGCATCCTGGGACTCCACTCCATCCAGGAACGACCGGTTGCCGAACGTGGCGAAGTCGTGATCCGGCCAATGATGTATGTCGCCCTGACCTACGATCATCGAGTCGTTGACGGACGCGAAGCGGTCTCCTTCTTGAAAACCATCAAAGATGTGATGGAAGATCCAGCAAGACTTTTCCTAGAAGTCTAGGGGATCGTGCTTAAGCAACAGCAGAAGTGACAGCCCACCGCTTGGCGAAGCAGCGATGCTCGCCAGCGTTTGGGCAAGCCGGCAATCCCACCGTCTGGCGACGGTAGCGACGCTGGCGGGCGACGCTCATCACAATGCTTGTCGCAATTGCCCTGATGCGATTGCCCAGGTTCAATTGCCTACTCCCAACCCATCGCCGCTGCGAACTTGATTGTGTGATCAAGCATCTAGAATTGCGGCGATCGGTTTACCTTCGCTTAGCGACATCGGTCGCCCGATCGGTGTCTGCATCACCTTTTCGGGGTCGACTCCGACCGCGGCCAGAATCGTTGAATGCAGATCGGCGACGGTGACGGGATCGGCCACATTCTTCTGGACAGGTTTGTCGGTTTTCAAATCGGGATCTTTCGACGTTGCTCCGAAGACCGCCCCTTTGCGGATCCCGCAACCGGCCAACAACGTCGAAAACCCGTGAGGCCAATGGTCTCGCCCACCGACGGGGTTGATGCCAGGCGTCCGCCCAAATTCTCCGCCGCAGACAACAAGCGTTGAATCCAACAGATCACGTTCCTGCAGGATTTTCAGCAAGGATGCCAACGCGGGATCGAGGGTCTCGCAAGCGGACGACTGCAGTTCATGGTTATTGATGTGAGAATCCCATCCGGTCAGCGTGACCTCCACACAGCGAACGCCGACTTCAATCAACCGAGCGGCCGCCAAACAACCACGACCAAAGGGCGTCTCTCCAAAAGCTTGCTGCGTATCGGTCGTTTCCAACGCGACATCGAAAGCCTTCAATTGCTCGCTGTCCATCATCTTCAGTGCCGCTTGCGTTGCCGTGGCGTGCAAGGTTCGTTCGCGTTCCATGTTGGCCAAACGGCCTCGCGTGAATTCGCTTTCAACCGTTCCCAACAAATCCTCAACGCGACGTTGGTAACGTTCGGGGCTGGTCCGACGTTCGATGTCAGGGATCGTCGAAGCGGGATCGTAGACTTTAAAGGCATCATAGGTCGGCCCTAGATAGCCTCCTCGCGCGGGCAATTCCGCGGGCAGGATCGAAACATGACGCGGGATATCGGCCCCGGTTTGAGATTGATGACAAACGACCGATCCGATCGATGGATGGGTCAAACTAGGATTCGGACGGAACCCGGTCTTCATGTTATAGACCGCGCGTTTGTGGTCTCCCTCTTTGCCGGTCACGCTACGAACCAACGAGGCAACGTGCATCTGTTCGGCGGTTTGAGGCAACAGATTCGAAATTTCCAGCCCTTTGGTCGTCGTCGCAATAGCGCTAACCTCGCCACCGATCGCGGTACCAGGATGCGGGTCAAAGGTTTCCAGTTGGCTTGGTGCCCCTTGCATCCAAAGCAGAATCACCGACTTAGGACGCTCCTTACCCTTTGTCGATTCCGCCGCGAATGCCAACTGGTCAGCTAACGGCGAAAGGAAGAGCCCCCCGCCGGCAAACCGCATCAGCGAACGACGGGAAAGGTGTTGTCGAGGATTGCAAAGCATGATTTTTAGTCCGCAGTTAAACGAGGAGAAACGTCCGCAAAACGACAGGGCGAGTTCGTTCATTCAAATAGCCGGCAAGGCAAAATTTCATCGTCAGGAGCCTCCTCCTTAGCGGAACGGCGCAAGCCGTCCGGCAAAAACGTGTGAATCAAAGAGGCCGGACGACTTGCGCCGTTCCGCTAAGAAGCCTGCCGGACGGCTTGCGCCGTTCCGCTAAGTAACGTTGACGTACTTGGCTTCGCTAATGGTTCCACCCCAGTTCACTACTGTTCAACAACACCCAAAACATATCTTCCATGGCTTGCCGCTTTGAATTTTCTTCCAGGCGTTTCACGAACAGACTCTTTTCCGCCGCGGAGGGAAGCCGGTTCAGCGATGCCAAGTAAGCCGCTTCGACCGCTTTTTCATTCGACGTGGCAAACATCGTGATCTGAGTGCAAGCGTTGAGGATTGGATTCTCTGAAACGTGCTCATCGACCAGTTTGCCATTTAACATCAGCAACCGCTGAGTGATCGTGACGGCATCCAGATCAAATTCGTCCACTCCATTATCGCCGTATCGCTTTACAAATTCATTGGATTCAAGCAGCTTCTGCAATTCGACAATAAATGACCCTTCCGCGTCGACCGTCTTCACGCGACTGGCTTGGATCACGCATCCGGCAACCTGCTCGGGGCGCAAACGCGTCACGGGGAAGAGGGCCCAAGCCTGCTCATTCCGTTCGGTCACCGGAAAATCGGCTCGGCTATCTAACTGAAAAACTCTTGTCGCGACGATCACTCGGATCAACCGCCGCAGATCCCAATCATTTGCGATAAAGTCGTCCGCCAAGCTTTCCAGTGCGGGAGGGAACGGACCGTGCAGCGGAATGTCATCAACCGGATCGACCAGCGGCTTGCCGGTCATCAACGCCCAGATTCGATTCACCACGCAGCGTGCGGTTTGGCGATTTTCCGGATGCGTCATCCATGCGGCCAACCGCTTTCGCGGAGGCAAACTTTCGTCGACAAGATCCCTTGCATAAGGGACCATCGGCGGCACCTCTTCGACTTCGTCGCTATCTAAATATTGGTACTCATAGGGATTCGCTTTATCGCGAATCCCCTGCAAACCACTAAATCGTGCGGGACTGTAAAACGCAGCCAATTGATGGAAATCTTGTTGAGTCCCCTGCCGGATGTCGCTGGAACTTCCAAATTCCATCGTCCCAAGAAAATCGTCATGGCACTGCAAACAATCGATCCGCATCCCCAAGAATGCCCGAGTCGTCCGCGTCGCCAGCGCGATCGGATCGGGCTGGCCCCCTTCGCCTTCCTGCATCGTGACGGTCAGGAAATTTACCTGAGGTTGGTCGTTGCCGATCCCGCCCGCGGTAACCATGTCCCGAATGACCGCATCGTATCGCCGATTGTTGTGCAATTGCTCTCGGACCCAGCTGACAAACCGCTGCCGTCGATAGACAAACAGCGGCCCTTCGGCCGTTCCGAGAAAGGTGCGTGTCAGTCGCTCGCCCCAGTAGTGCTCAAACCTCTCATCCGCCAACAATCGATTCAGACAGACCTCGACACGATCCTCTACAGGGACTCCTTCCAGGGATCGAAGTTCTTCAATGGACAGCCCCGCCCCCACGGTTGCCAATGCGATTCGTCGACAGACCGTTCGCCAGTCAGCCGGTTCCGCGACCTGGACGTCTCGTTCGGCCCAGTGTCGCTGAAATTCCGAATCGATTGCGTTGGCGGTCGCCTGGATACTTCCCTCGGTTTGCTGGTTTACGCTGACAGGCTGCGTTTCTAACGGCAAACCGGATTCGGTTTCAGCCGATCGATCGGGGTACGGCATCGCGGGGGTCCCCAGTCCACTTGCCACGTAGCCGCCTGCGACCACCGCCAAACCGAACATGACTCCCCACTGAGCGAAGGGCTTTAAACGATTCGCCAACCGGCTTCGCTTGCTTACGGGGAACGCGTCCTTTCCGGAGCCGTGTACAACGACGTCGGCAACGGCGTCGGCAACGGCGTCATCGGGTGCGCGTTCTGAAGAGCCTGAATCGTTCAACGGAGTTTGCATCAAACGAACATCCGCAAGAGTTGAAGAGGGAAACAATAAGGATCTGATCGCATTGCAGTACAGCCATCCGCAACAACCACCACGGCAAAAAAACCGGGTCGGCGGCGGTTATTCGCTCAAATCAGCGGCATCTTGGCAACGACATCGTTTTTTTTGCTACATCCATCGTACTTTCTCCATCAGGCACCTTGCCAGCACAACCATGCTTTTGAGAGGATACCGCTTTGACAACATTGGCCAAAGAATGGCCATAACCGATTTAAACTCCAACCCAATACCTGCGACACGATGACAATTCTGCGGACCGGAACTAATGCTGCTTATTCTGAAGGCTGGGCAGCCGCATTCTCGGATGCCAAAGCCAGCTCGAAAACTGCCTCGAAGCGAACGGCAAAGAAAGCGTCAAAGAAAGTAGCTGCCAAGAAAACAACCACGAAAAAGGCCAGCGTTAAAAAGAAGGCCGCGAAAAAGACAACCACTCGCAAAGTTGCGGCTAAGAAATCGGTTGCCAAAAAGGTCGCTGCGAAAAAATCACCTGCCAAAAAAGCCGTAACCAAGAAACGTGCTACCTCGAAAAAGGTCGCCAAAAAGGTTGCAAAGAAGGTTTCCGTCAAGAAAAAAGCGGTTAGCAAACGCGTCGCGAAACCGACCAAGCGAAAAAAGTCTCGATAGGTCGTCAAATCGCTAAAGAATAAAACCGCTGAGCAACTGAATTGCTCGCCAATATTTGTATCGGACGCCTTTCTTGCGGCTAGGCAGTTGCCTGGCCGCAAAATCCTCGGTTATCCCCAGGGCGGTATCATTCCACTTGCGGGATAAACGGATGGACACGGTGATGAAAAGCGAAAAATCGACCAGCACTCTTTTCCGCAGTGCGCAGGCTGTTGTCTCACTCGATTTGATCCAGCAACCGCTGCAACTGGTCGAATCCCGCCTTCGCAGGGAACTGCGAAGCCGCTTCGAGATGCTCACGCCGATCCTTCAGCATGGGACCATGCTGGGGGGAAAACGGATGCGACCCGCCTTGGTACTTCTGGCCGCAAATGCAGCCGGGGAGCCAACGGACGATCACATTACAATCGCGACGGTGATGGAAATGGTCCACACGGCGACCCTCGTCCATGACGATGTCTTGGACGCTGCGGCGACCCGTCGACACGTCCCTACGGTCAACGCCAAATGGGACTCTCAGACCAGCATCTTGGTCGGCGATTACCTGTTTGCCCAAAGTTTTTACTTGGCGGCCACCCTGAAAGATACGCTTGCCTGCCAGTGGATCGGTGAAGCGGCACGGCGCGTCTGCGAAGGGGAACTGCGACAGGTTCACAGCCGCGACGAACTGGACCTGAACGAAGAAAACTATCTGAGCATCGTGCAAGGCAAGACCGCCGAACTTTGCCGAGTCGCCTGCCGACTGGGTGCCGCGTATGCTGGAGCCCCGTCCGAGCATGTGACGGCCTTGGCAGAATACGGCGACGCACTCGGGATCGCGTTTCAGATCGCCGACGACTACCTGGATCTATGGGGCGATAGCGAGCGGACAGGAAAAACGCTGGGGACCGATCTACTGCAAGCCAAGATGACGCTGCCAATGATCCGCTTGCTTGAAACCAGTTCACCGCAGCAGCACCAGCAGATCATCCAAATCTTGCGGGGGCCCGCTGAATCGCGACTGTCCCAACTGCAACCGTTGCTGCAGGCAAGTGACGCTCGATCCTACACAAAAGACCGAGCCCAAGCGTTCGCCGATCAAGCACTCCAGTCGCTGACCGCCCTCCCGGACTCTCCAGCCAAACAACTGCTAAGTGACTTCGCCCGATTTGCGATCGAACGCCGTTTCTAAAAACGAGCGACGGTAGTTGGCGCGAGCAGGAGAGCGGCCGCCGATGGTGAATCCGCCCGGGCAAGCAGGGTGTCGGTCTAGTGTTTGTCGCCTTTCGCTGGGGACGTGCGATTTATAAATGGTCGTTTTGGCGGCGAGAATGGGCCCCATGCCAGCTTGCCTGGCATGACGCCAAGATTTGAAATTAGTTTGCATGGCTAAAAAAACGCATCCAGTTCGGATTGCCGCTGAAAGCGGCAATCCGAACTGGATGCGATAACCTGGGGGCGACCATCTCTAATTTCAAATCTTGCGTCCCTGTCGGACGAGCCGACGAGGGGACGTGGGGGGCCGACGTTTCTTGCTCCCACAGCATTCCGCTAGGAAACCGCCAGCTAATAGATCGCACACCGCATTTCTAGCTTGCCAGGCCCTGCTTGATCGCTTGCAGCAGGTCGGCTTGCAGATCTTCTACCGCTTCCAGACCGACGCTTAATCGAATCAACCGGTCAGTGATCCCAAATCGTTCACGATCTGCAGGATCGTAACTGGCGTGCGACATCGACGCGGGCTGTTCAATCAAAGATTCAACCGCTCCTAGACTGACAGCCAAGCGAAACAGTTCGGTTGCCTTGCACGTTTTCGCAGTCTGTTTGAAATCGCCATCAATTTCAAAACAGACGATCGCTCCGTGACCATCGAACTGGCTGGTTGCCAGCGCGTGCTGAGGATGCGATTCCAGGCCGGGATAGAGGACGCGGCGGACACCGGGAACGGTTTCCAACCAAGCGGCCAGTTGTCCCGCCGTTTTCGTTTGCTCGCGAACTCGCAGGTCGAGGGTCTTCAGCCCTCGCGACAACAAGAAACAAGACATCGGATCCAGCACAGCACCGGTTGCATTTTGAATGTAATACAAACGGTCAAACAAATCGGGATCGGAAACGGCGATGGATCCCGCCAAACAATCGCTGTGCCCGCCCAAATACTTCGTCGCTGAATGCATCACGATATCGACCCCCATTTCCAACGGCCGAATCAACGCGGGGGTTCCAAACGTGTTGTCGACACCAAACAGGATGTCCTGTTCCTTGGCGATTGCCACCAGACCTTTTAAATCCGGAATCGACAGCAAGGGATTCCCGATCGTTTCGCCCCACAACAGCTTGGTTTCAGGACGGATTGCGGCTCGAACGGCATCCAGGTCGGTCAGATCGACCAAAGTAACCTCGATTCCAGATCGGCTGCAGATTTTGTGCAGCAGCCGATAGGCTCCACCATAAAGATCGCAACCGGCGACGACGTGCTGGCCTTGTTCCAGCAGCATCATGACGCCATGAATGGCAGCCATCCCGCTTGAATAGGCCAATGCGCCACAGCCGCTATCGAGCGACGCCAAAGTTCTTTGCAGGCCCGCGCGTGTTGGGTTTCCGCTTCGGGAGTAATCGTATTCACCCCATTCCCCAGCCCCTGGCTGCTGAAAAGTGGAGGCCATATGAATCGGCGGCACGACAGCCCCGGTTTCCGCATCGACTTCATTGCCGACGTGGATGGCTCGGGTCCGAAATTTCAGTTGGTCCGTTTTTTCGGTGCTCATGCTTTCAGGGCCTGTTCAAGGTCAGCGATTAGATCGTCAGAATTTTCAATGCCACAGGAGTAGCGGATCATGTTATCGGCGATCCCAAAGACCTTCCGTTCGGCTGCGGAATAGTTGAAGTAGCTCATCACAAGTGGCTGTTCAATCAGCGATTCGACGCCCCCTAGGCTTGGAGCGATCCGCGGCAACTGGGCGGCATCCACAATCTTGGACGTTTCTTTCCAGTCCGCGTTGGCGACTTCGAAAGTGATCAAACCACCAAACCCACGCATCTGGGCAACGGCCGTCGCGTGCGAAGGATGCGAAGGGAGTCCGGGATAGTAGACCCGGGCGACCCGTGGATGGGCTTCCAAAAATTCGGCGATACGTTGCCCATTTTCGTTGTGACGCTGCATCCGCAGTTCAAACGTCTTCAGCCCCCGCTCAAGCAGGTACAGGTTATGCGGCGAATTGACGCCTCCCAAAATGCCTCGCAGCGAACGGACCGATTCCAGTTTCTCTGCCGATCCACAGATCACGCCTGCCAGTAAATCGTTGTGCCCCCCCATGTATTTGGTCGCTGAGTGAAGTACGTAGTCGACTCCATATTCAATCGGCCGAATGTTGTAGGGTGTCGCCAACGTGGCATCGATCAAGGTTTCGACTTCGTGCGCTTTGCCAACCGCAGCGAACTGTTCTAAATCGACAGTTGTCAGATGGGGGTTAGTAGGGGATTCACTGACCAGCATCTTGGTCGCAGGGTTGATAGCCGCTTCCATTGCCGCAAAATCGCCTGTTGGAACCTGCCGGGTCACGACACCAAAACGAGCCAAATGCTTTGCACAGAATTCACGACTGCGGTGGTAACACTGATCAAAGAAGACAATCTCGTCCCCCGCATTCAGTTTGGCCATCAGCAGCCCAACGATCGCCGCCATCCCGGAACTGTAAACGATCGCGGATTCGGCTCCGTCCAAGGCAGCAAGTTTTCCTTCGACGCTTTTCTCGTTTGGATTGCCGTAACGCCCGTACTCTTCGCGTTCGGAGCGTCCTTCCACATATTCCAGCAGATCGGCAGTCGATTGAAAAGTGAATGTCGACGCACAAAAGATCGGATCGGTGATCGAATCCCCCGGTTTCTGACGCTGCTCCCCCGCATGGACGCTTGAAGTCGACATCCCCTGAGTGCTGGAGGGGACGTGGCGGCGGGAACCTGAAGGTTTGCCAGTGGCTTCCGGTTTGGATGGGGAGTTTGAATCCATTTCAGTCGGCAGTCCTGTGGCCATAGTAATCCTGTCCTCAATAAAGAACGGAATGCGATTTAATAGGGAACCTCATTGCAAGCATCACGAAAAAATTTCGCAAAGATCGCAAAGAACGGGGCGTTGTGCAGAGACCGCGAAAACCGCAGGTAAGCCGAAATGCCTGAACATTAACCTCGATTGTCCTAGTTCCGTGGACGATCGTTCGTCAGCAAAGACGATCAGGTTGAGTCTGGCAGGATGGCTCTTTAGCAGTGAAGGCTGCAAGCGGCCGCAAATCCCTGTACCCTTGAAGTCTAGCCGCTGCCAACCAGAACGACAACGGTTTGTTCGGGAAACCTTTCCGAATCGGCTTCGCCAGCGTACAAGAGTAGTAGGACCGACTATTCTTGCCGGACCCTTTTATATTGCTCAAACCGATTTATCCCTCCATGGTTGCTTTGCTTCTGTTGCACCGCTGGCCGAATCTCATGCTCTGCGTAGGCATCTGTTCAGCCTCTCTTCTGTGGGGGGGGACCAGAGGCATTGCTGTCGGGCAGGAGACGCCTGCGTTGACCGAGGGGGAACAGCGTCAATTGATCGACGCGTTCGGTTCCCCTGTATTTGCCGAGCGAGAAGAGGCCACACAGCGGGCTCGCCAACAAGGCATCAAGATCATCGGCCCACTTAAGGAAGCTGCAAAATCGCACCCCGATCCAGAGGTCCGGGCTCGAGCGAATGCCCTTTACACCCGCGTCGTCGACGGCGACTTCGAAGCCCGTGCGGCAGCTTTCATGGCGGGCGACCCGATCGGCGAAAACTTTCCGGGCTGGGAATATGTCCAATCCGTCATGGACGACTGCCCCGAACTTCGTGAACTTTTTCTGGAAACCAGTCGCCGCCACCCCCGCGCCATGGAAGCCCTTGATGGGGATTCCCGAGCTAGACGCTTGGAACTGGACCTACTGGCGCATCGCTTACGAACGCAGATGTACGACAATTCACAGGTCCCCACAAAAGAAGACGTCCTGCCTCTTATTTGGACGCTGGCCGATCCGAGGATCCCCATTTCTGTGGATGTCCACAAGCTATGCCTCTCGTTGATGAACAAAGCGGCGGCCAACGAACTTCGCACCGATGCACAACTGGGGCCTCCTTTCCGACGCCTGGTCGGTAGCTGGGTCCGGCGTTCGCCAGTCGAATACGCTGAAATGACTTTGATGCTGGCGATGCAGTGGAACCTGGAATCGGAAGGCATGGTGCTTGCGCAGCGTGCCGCCTTCCAGTCACGTGAGCGGGTCAACATCCATGCTGGCATCGTGGGGATAGCCAAATTTGGCGCCGCGGATGACGTTTCCTGGCTCATTCCTTTCTTCGCCGATAACGATCCACTCACCCAAGCCGAAATGAAAGAAGCCACCCTCGAGGTTCGCACCAGCGATGTCGCCATGGCTGGGATCGCCTACCTTTACAAGGTACCGCTGAAAGAGATTGGATTTGCGGACGCCAACGAGCATCCGATCGCTGCCTTTGACCCCACGACAGTCGGATTCAAGAAAGGGGACGAAACAGAGCGAGAAAAGGTGCGCAAGAAAATCAAGGCATTGATTGAAGAGCGGACCGGAAAACCGGTCTTCTTTCCCGATCCCGAACCAGAGCCGAACGAAGATTCCGATTAGCCAGCGTTTCTTGCAATCGGCAATCGGCAAAGACGATCGACGGTTACGAAGGAATTCTTCCATTCCACAATCCAACGCCCATCGCTGGTACCACTTACTAATCGTCGTGACCGCGGTGGTGACCGCCGTCAGTTTCGTGGACGCGCCGTACCCAAGCGAGCAGCGTTTACAGCACTTACCTACGATGCTGGGATTGGCCGGGTTGGCCTATTACCTCCAACGATTCCCACTCAGCTGGCAATCGTATTTCTCGATCATGTTATTCCTGTGGATTCACATTTTCGGAGCACGCTGGATTTACTCCTACGTCCCGTATGACACATGGACCGAACACCTGACCGGCGAATCGCTCTCGTCGCGTTTCCAGTGGGAACGCAATCATTATGACCGCTTGGTCCATTTCGCATCGGGCGTGCTGTTCCTGTTTCCCGCATCTGAAGGACTACAACGCCATACGGGAATGAAGTCTCGCGGCGCCGCAGTGATGGCGATTGCCGTCATCTTAGCGATCGGGGCAATGTATGAAGTCCTCGAATGGCAACTCGCAGAACGACTATCGCCAGCAAGTGCAGAGGCCTACAACGGCCAACAGGGCGATGTGTGGGACCCGCAAAAAGACCTCGCGTTGGCTTGGTTGGGTGCAGTCCTCACTTGCCCGCTGGCGTTTCACTGGTCGATCGCAACGACGGCCCCGGCGAAACAGTAAGCTTCGACGGCCTCCATACCGGTACGGCCGCGAAGCTCCTACCTGCCGCAAGTCTGGCTCTTCTGATCCCCAAGGCCGGCACCGAAAAAACGACGCACGACGGCAACGAAATGGCCTGCAACCTTTACTTCTTTTTAGGAAGGCGGATTCCCGTTGTCCGGTCAAATCCGTCTTGCGAGGCCCCGGTCAGCAATGGATCTTGGATCTCGGCCTGCCAGGCGGACATCGCCTTTCGCAAGCTTTCAAGTTCCGCCGCGTAGGCAGGGTCGCCGGCCAAATTGTGCAGTTCATGAGGGTCGGAACGCAGATCGTACAATTCCTCTTCCGGGCGAGGTTGCTGCAGAGGCCTGGCTTGGTCTTCGTTCAAACCATCTTTTGCCGCCGCCTTCAACATTTGCACGTAGGTCGGACTGCGGACGGCGTCGGCCGGAGGGGTTAGCGGCAATTCTGGCAACCAATTTTTGACATAGCGAAAACGAGGCCCACGAACGCTCCGCTCACAGGCTCGATAGTCGTGCCAGTTATGCTCGCTAAATGCGTAGGGGCGGATCGACGCTTCTGGATTTTGAAGCAAGGGGAGGAAGCTGACGCCCTGGAACGTGTCGCCGTGCGTGCCAGCCATTTCAAGCAACGTTGGCGCCAAGTCGATACTGCTGACCAATTGCTCACAGACAGTCCCCGCTTTAACCGTTCCAGGCATCGACACGATAAACGGGGTGCGGACGCCACTATCAAGGACCGTTGTCTTGCAGCGAGGGAACGGGCGACCATTATCGCTCATGACGACCACCATCGTATTATCCAAAATCCCCTCACGCTGAAGCTCGTCAAGCACTTCACCAACATAGGAATCGAAGCGTGCGATTTCATCGTAGTAGGCTGCCAGATCGGCTCGGGTTTCCGGATGATCCAGCAAATAGGGTGGAACCCGAGCATCCTCCGGTTCATGAGGCGGATCAAATGTACCGGGCTGATAGTCACGATGCGGATCAAAGGCAGCTAGCCATGCAAAAAAGGGTTTGTTCTTCGGACGCTCGCGGATCGCTTCGATCCAGCGTTCACAACCACTGGGACCGCTCCCCTTCTGCATCACCTGGTCAAACTGATCGACCACTGCATTGCCAAGGTGCCATTTCCCTGCTGCCACGGTGTAGTAGCCAGCCGCACGCAGAGGCGTCGTCAACAGCGTCCTTTCGGCGGGAACCGGTTGATGCAGTTCGCGTGCTCCGGTGGCACTTGGGTAGCGTCCGGTCAGAATGCTGGTTCGGCTGGGACTGCAGGAACTGCACGTCAGCATCGCCGCATCGAACCGCATCCCCGAAGCCGCCAAACGATCCAGATTCGGCGTCTGAATGGTTGGATGCCCGTAGGCACCGCAGTCATCCCACGACATATCGTCGGCGATCATCACGACCAGATTTGGCGGCGCAGTCGCCTCCGCAGCGGCCGCCTTGGGAACCATTAACAGCCCAACAACCAGCCCGCCGACAAGCAATGTCCAGCGACAAATTCGGGACCTTGCGAACGCGACATAGAGCGAATCAGACCGATTCATTTTCATAACCATTCTGCGACAGAGTAAACGGTGCGAGGATACGGCAAGCGGCAAACGGCCAGCTCGGATGCCAGCCCCATCGGAGATCAGGGCAAGCGTGATTCTACACATTGTAACTCGATACCCTCGACACCGATTCGTCTGTTTACGACCGGAGCCACCACAGCGAAAACAGCTCCTATCGCCCCCACACTCCCCCCCGGCAGACCCGCCCCACCAGCCAAAACGGAGAGTGCGTTTTCCTTGCCGTCCAATCTTCCGCCGGCGACCCACCGACCACGCGGCATGTCTATAATGCCGAATAGTGAACAGGGGGCTATCGCCCAATGCCGCTTCCTTTGGAGAAAATTTCGCCAAACAGAGCGAATGGAACAAAATTTGCGCTATTGCAGGAGGTTTCCAATTCCCTGCCATTCTGACGGTCTGTCATGCTTATTCCGCCAAACCCTTCCGATCCGCCTGATGAGCAATTCGTCGCTGCCAGGGCACTTCTCGATCAGATCCTGCGGGTTCCTGAGCTCAAAAACATCTTCGATATCGATGATCGCCCCAACACCAGAATGGTCTACAGCCAAGCTGCGACCATCTGGCTGTTAATACTCCAGCGGTTACGTGGTGGCGCTTCGCTGAGTCAAGTTGTCTCCGAAGCCGTGAACCATCAAACCGACCTCTTTCCGGACAATAAACGTGTCCGCGAAGGAACATTGGGAGAGAATACTTCCACGTTCTCCAAGGCACGCACCCGTCTGCCGCTCGAAGCGATCCAGCGATTCTCGCGATGTGTTTGTGACTACTTAGGACGCACTGCCGAAAGAGCTTTCGATGACCGCCGCGTCTTCATTATCGACGGAACCACGATCACACTGCCACCAACACCAGAACTGAAAAAAGCTTTTCCACCTTCAACCAACCAGTACGGCGAATCGGTTTGGCCAGTGGCGATGCTAATGGTCGCTGCCGAGATGCAAAGTGGCTGCATTTTGGTCCCCAAAATCGACCCAATGTACGGACCCAATAATTCCAGCGAAGCCAAGCAAGCTCGCGAGATTGTTGGCGAACTACCCAGTAACAGCATTGTGCTTGCTGACAGTGGTTTTGGCATCTATGGCGTGGCTTATCATACACGTGTGGCAAAACATGATTTCTTGTTTCGCCTGTCGATGACGCGGTACAAGTCGTATCGCAAAAAAGCGGAACTGGTCGATGAAGGCGAAGGCTACAAGAGCTACCGGCTCAAATGGACTCCAACAAAAAAAGATCTGAAAGGCAATCCCGATATCCCTCCGGGGACATGCCTGGATGTATTCATTCACGAGGTCCAGCTCGAAGGAGGCACGACTTTGGCGATGGTCAGCTCGCTGGAGTTCGACGCGACCTGCCTGGCAGAACTTTATCGTCGACGGTACGACGTGGAGTTCGACATACGGGATGCCAAAGTGACAATGAACACTGAGGACATCCGTGCCAAGAGCGTGGACATGGTAATGAAAGAGCTGATGGGCTCGGTCGTCGCGTACAACTTGGTGTCTCAGCTCCGAAGAAGTGCGGCGAAACTTGCCAAGGTTACGCCCCGACGTCTGAGCTTCAGCGGCGTATGGCTGAGCTTCCAAGATCACTTGCTGCGCAAGTCCTGCGATACATTTGAGGAGTGGCAACTAGCATTCACGAGCGCGTTAATCAGCGCCTCCAAACGCAAGCTTCCAGTTCGCAAGGAGCCACGCAACTACCCACGGATCGCCCACCCGCGCCGCCCCAAAACCACCAAGTTCCAAAAGTCATTGCGCAAGAAGAAAAAAACAAAAACCGAACAACCTCCACCCCCCGAATAGACTTAAAGTAAGTGGCATTGGGCTATCGCCAGTATCGCAGCGGGGTTTGACGGGCACTGAAAGGTAATTCCGCACACATGAAAAACGCATGAAGGTTCTTGTCGCAGAAGACAACGAAGTTTGGCGCAAAGTCCTCGTCCAGCATCTAGCACGTTTTGGTTTTGATTACTACGAAGCCAAAGACGGTCAGGAGGCGTGGGATTTAATGCGCAGTCCCGATGCGCCTCGGCTGGTCATCCTGGACTGGCAGATGCCAAAGATGGATGGGATCGAAGTCTGCCGCCGGATCAAACGTGACGAAAACCGCGGATTTACCTACATCATTTTGCTGACCAGCCGGAGTGCAACGGAGGACATGGTTGCCGGCCTGGATGCCGGAGCCGATGACTACTTGGTCAAGCCCATCGACCCCACCATTCTTCGGAGCCGTTTGACCGCGGCTCGGCGAATCGTCGAAGCGGTTCCTCCCAAAGAATGGACAAAACCGCAGATCCCTTCTTACACGGTCGAGCGTCTAATCGGCAAAGGTGCCTTCGCAACGGTCTGGGAAGCGAAACGCGACGAAGACGACCGAAAAGTCGCACTGAAGGTGCTCCGAGTCGATCTGGCAACCGAAGATGTGTTTGGTCGTTTCGCTCGCGAAATCGAAGTCATGAAACGTTTGGACCATCCCAACATTGCCCATGTCTATGACAGTCGCATCGATCATCGCCTGGGCTATTACGCAATGGATTTGATCGACGGCGAAACCCTTGATCGATATGTCAAAAAAAGCAAACCTTCCGGACACGAGATCATCGAAATAATCGCCTCGGTCTGCGACGGCCTATCGCATGCGCACCAGCAGGGGGTCATTCATCGCGACCTAAAACCATCCAACATCATGGTGGGGACCGACAAACAGCCCCTGCTGGTCGACTTTGGTTTAAGCAAAACCATGTTCTGGCCTGCCACCGAAGAGGATTCAGCGGAGACGCTTGATGGCGCCGTGATCGGATCCCCATTGTTTATGGCTCCCGAGCAGGCACGGGGCGAGAACGAGCGGATCGATGAACGCAGCGACGTCTACAGCGTGGGGGTTGTGCTGTACATGATGTTGCTCCGCAAGCATCCGCTAAAATTGATTTCCAAGGAACGCTGGGAAACGATCAAACAAATCGCCGAGGGAAACGTTCAGCCCCCAACTTCGCTGAACCCGAAGTTCAGCAAGACGCTGGAAAAAATAATCATGAAAGCACTGCACGAGGATCCAGACAAGCGATTTCAGACGTCTGCGGAAATGGCAACCATTCTTCGTGCCTTCCTGAAACGACGCAGCCAACGCGAAGCGACCATCTAGCTACCTGGGGGGCTGAAAGCTGATAGAATGAATTCGGTGTTCCCCCTGACCGAGGACACCTCCCTTATTTGCTAGTCAGATGCATGCCGTCCCGTGTCGTCCATGTCCTGGTTTTTCAGCGACTTAAAAAGGAGCTTTGCGATGTCCCGAGTTCTACTGGTTGAGGACAGCCCAACCCAGGCAATGGAAATTCGCTTAATGCTTCAGGAGCGAGGACACAACGTCACCGTTGTTGGAAACGGTAAGGCGGCATTGGAATCGCTCCGCGAAGAATGCCCCGAAGTGGTCGTCACCGACCTGGAAATGCCCGAGATGTCCGGTCTGGAATTGGTCGAAGCGATGCAGGCCGAATGCCCGCAAGTACCAGCGATTCTGATTACCGCTCAGGGAAGCGAAACCTTGGCGGTTCAAACGCTCCGCCGCGGAGCCGCGGCCTATGTTCCGAAAACGATGTTGGCGATGCTACTGCATACCACGATTCGTGACGTTCTAGGAGTTTTACGCGCCGACCAAAGCTACGCGCGGCTGATCGATTCGTTGACCTACAATCGTTTCAAGTTTCGCTTGGAAAATGATCCTTTCCTGGTCGCCCCGCTTGTCGATTTTGTGGTCCAAATGGTTTCGGGGATGAACCTGATGGCAAACAACGAATTGATTCGTTTCAGCAATGCGTTGGACCACGCTCTGCTACACGGAATCCTCCACGGCAACCTAGAATTATCCGATTCCCAGATCGCCGAATTTCGAGAATCATGCGGCGATGGGGTCGAACCCGAATCGATAGAACTGCGGCGAGCCGAACATCCCTACAATGAACGTCGACTAAAAGTCGACATTCAAGTTTCCGAAGACAAGATCGAATGCGCTCTAGCCGATGAGGGACGAGGGTTCGACGCCGCGTTGTTATCCGCCTCTGTCGAATCTGCAATGCAGCAGGAACACGGGCACGAGATCGCGTTAATCACTAGTTTCATGGACGAAGTGACCGTCGATCCTTCGCAGCATCAATTGGTAATGATCAAGCACTGTCAACGTCAAATAGCCGTCTGATCGTACTCGCTACGAAGGCTGACGACCGTTGTCCGTCCGCAAAGGCTTTCAAGGCATCTAATGACTCCTTCTAGCGACAAGGATCGCGTTCCCGAATCAGGTGATCCGGTCCTCCCTTCGAAGTGGCACCACGCCGGTACCTTTCGAAACCTCCTGGATAGCCTGCCGTTAGCTCTGGTCGTAAAAAATCTGCAAGGGGAACGGATTTTCGTTAACCGTTTCTACTTAGACCTCCATGACGTTAGCGAAGCCGATGTGGTCGGAAAATCGGATTACGACCTCTTTCCCGCGGCCACCGCTCGCGCGTTCCTAAAAGACGATCAACGTGTCATCGATTCTGGCGAAGTGATTCAAGACATCGAACGACTGCCACTGCGAGCCGGCGATTACCGCTGGATCGAACGCATCAAAGGCCCCGCCCGAGATGTGGACGGGAACATTATCGGCGTCCAGTTGCTGTTTTGGGATGTAACCCGACGGAAAAATGTCGAAGCGGAACTCGACAAAGAACGAGCCTACCTGCACGCCCTCCTAAACAATCTTCCCGATGCAATCTATTTCAAGGACCAAGAAAGCCGCTTCCTGAAAATCAATGTCGGGATGGCCAAGAAACATGGATTAGCGTCCCCTATCGACGCCGTCGGTAAAACGGATGCCGATATTTTTACGCAAGAACATGCGTCAAAAACTCGGCGTGATGAACTGACCATCATGAAGACCGGCAATCCAATCATCGCGCGAGTCGAGAAGGAAACATGGGCCGATCGCGAAGATAGCTGGTGCTCGTCCACCAAACTCCCTTTGCTGGACAAGCACAAAAACGTGGTTGGCACGTTTGGAATGTCACGAGACATTACCGCTCAAAAACTGATTGAGCTGCAACTGCGTGACGCTCGAGACGCGGCGAATGCGGCCAACGCTGCCAAAGGAGAATTTCTGGCCAACATGAGCCATGAAATTCGAACTCCGATGAATGGTATCCTCGGAATGGCAGAACTCTTAACGCACACATCGCTCAGCCAACAGCAGCAAGATTACGTTGAACTGATCCAGCAATCGGGCGAATCGCTGCTTCGTTTACTGAATGACATTCTCGATTTTTCCAAAATCGAAGCGGGGCACATGGAACTGGAATCGACTCCGTTCACGATGTCCGAAACGATCGCCAAATCGATTCAAATGCTCGCTTTTCGCGCCGAGTCCAAACAGATCGATCTTGCCTGCCGCGTCCATCCCGAACTGCCAAACGTCATGCTGGGAGACCCCAATCGGTTGCGGCAGGTGATTGTTAATTTGGTGGGAAATTCGATCAAATTCACCGAACATGGTGAAATTGTCGTCGAAGTTCAACCACTTCCCTCAACCGCGGAATCAATATTCCAGCAAAGCGAAGCCTCCGATATCCCCGGCGCCTTTGGAGTACGGATTTCGGTAAGAGATACGGGAATTGGCATCGCTGCCGACAAACTGGAACATATCTTCGAAGCCTTTACGCAAGCCGATGCGTCAACGACCCGACGTTACGGTGGGACCGGCCTTGGCTTGGCCATCTCCAACAGACTCGTCCAATTGATGGGGGGCGTCCTGCGAGTCGAAAGTGAACTCGGTCAGGGAACGACGTTCTACTTCGATCTGCCGATGACCCCGGGAGAACTTGAAGGGGGTAACGCGGACTTCTCCAGCATGATCACAAACCTTGTCGATCTTCCGGTTTTGATTGTCGATGACAATTCAACCAATCGTAAGGTTCTGATCGAACTGCTGGAGTACTGGAACCTAAAACCGACCGCCGTCAGCAGTGCCTCTCAGGCGATCGCAGAACTACGCCAAGCCGTCGACGCGGACCAACCGTTTCAGCTTGGCTTGTTCGATATGATGATGCCCGATGTCGATGGCCTGATGTTAACGGAAACTCTCCGCAACGAAACCTCGCTCGCCGACCTTCCAGTCATCATGCTCTCGTCCCTAGCACATGGAGCCGACCTGGAACGCTGTCGCGCCGCGGGCATCACACGATACCTCCTGAAACCGTTTGTCCATTCGGAACTTTTGAACGCGATCTTGGAAACGTTTACCCCGGAAGAGACACAGCCGGATGCACCCGAGCCCCAGACAGGCCCCGCCGATTCTGCGACCGCAAAACTGCCTGGACTGCAGATCTTGCTGGCGGAAGACGGGCTGGTCAACCAGCGTGTCGCGATCGAACTACTACGTCTAAGAGGACACAATGTCACCTTGGCGTGCGACGGACGTGAAGCGGTCGAATTGTTTTCTAAAAGCAATTTCGACTTGGTCTTGATGGATCTTCAGATGCCTGAACTGGATGGTTTTGAAGCGACCGCCGCGATCCACCAGTTCGAACAAGACGAGCATCGGTCGCGGCACACTCCTATCATTGCGATGACAGCTCGTGCGATGCCCGATGACCGCCAACTGTGCCTCGAAGCCGGCATGGATGGATACATCGCGAAACCGGTTGACCCGCAGTTACTTGATGAACTGTTAGTGAAATTCCAGCGGGCCCCTGCGGAGAGCGTTCAAGAACCTGCCGCCGATGCCACGGGAATGGAACCTGCAGATAGCGAAACGGCCGTGGTCCTTGATCTCGCCCCACTGCTAAAACGGTTTGGCGGGAAACAAGCAATCGTTACCCAATTGGCTGAAACGTTTTCACTTGAGGGGCCCGAACTACTGCAACAGATGGAACGGGCATTGGCACAGCAAACGCCCGCCGAACTTCGCCGAGCCGCCCACACGATGAAGGGATCGGTCGATCTGTTCGGAGCCGGCCAACTACGCCTTCTGTGCGAAGAACTGGAACAGACCGCTGAAAGCGAGCAGTGGGCGGTACTACTTCCACTGGTCCAGCGAATCACCGACGCTCATCAAATCTTCATCGGCGAATTAAGCAACGCGATCGAACGATACGGCGATGGAGTCAGTCCGTCGCGGTAACCGACACGTTTTGATCAGGCCAGCAGCGCTGCGTCCCAATCATCGATCGGTTGCGTCACCAACATTTGACGCGTTGTCCTCGAAACCACTTATCGCTTCGTCTGATGCGATTGATTGCCTCTACCGAGACAGGTTCGGCGAAGGCAACCAAGGCCCCACTGACCGGACTATCGCCAGGTCAGGATGTCGTTTGCAAATACGAAGACCATCAGGGACAGGAGTGCCAGCACTCCCCCCATCGTCAATTTCATTTGCAATTGTTCATCGACAGGACGCCCCATCACCGCTTCGGCGATCAGAAAGACCATGTGTCCTCCATCGAGCGCCGGAATCGGCAAAAAGTTTAAAATCGCAAGGTTCATGCTCAACATGGTCAGGAACAGGAGAAGCGGGGACCAGCCCTGCTCGGCCTGCGACGCTGCGATGTCGGCGATCTTCAGCGGCCCGCCAACTTGATTGCGGCTGACTTTCCCGGTGACCAGCAAGCGTAAAAACTGAGCCACTTCGGTCAATTTCCACTTCCCTTCCCGAAGGCCTAACGCCAACGCTTCACCGGTCGAGCCCGCGTACCGGGTAAACCGAACGGGGGCGTAAACGATTCCACGGTCCGGCCAGTAAGAATCGCCGACAATCACTTTGACCGTCGTATCGACAACCTGCTTTTCCGGCGGACGTTCCGCGATGACACGAAGTTTGGTGTCGACAGGTAGTTTTTGAATCAAGCGGATCAGACTGGTCAACATTGGCTGCTCCTTAGTATCCCAACCATCTTCCAATCGGCTGATGAAAGGACGCAGCATCTTGTCCTGAAGCGCTTCGGGTGCCGTATCGCCGTCCCACACAACCGCGACATTGCTAATCACATCGCCTGGTTTTAAGGAATCGACAGCCGACTGACTGACAATCGGTTCGGGATAATAAGCCAAGCCGAGTGGATAGAGGGCGATCTTTCCAGTGGGACTATCGAAGGGTGCCAGGGTTGCATTCACCGCTTCCGGTTCAACATCGAACTCCAGCGTTTCAACCTGTTCGCCTTCGCCACGCTGCACGGTCAGATGGACCGTCCCGTCCAGTTTGGCAACTTGAGCGGGCAAATCGATCGCCGACAAATTGTCCAGTCCGGTGACAGCCACAATCCGGTCACCCTTTTTCAAGCCCGCTTTTTCCGCAGGTCCATCATGAACAAGCGATTCGATAGGGCCGACGGAGAACGCGAATCCTAGGGTTCGCATCACTCGCGGTGCGATCGTCACATCATGCAGTTCGGTGCTGTCCTTGCGACGCAGTGAGAGCGTCACGGGTTTATCGCTGTTCTTCAGCAAGTACTTGGCAACCTGATCATTCAGCGTGACATCCAGTAGCGGATTCACCTTCAGCTCATTGCCATTGATCGCGACGATATCAGCGTTTGCGTCGGCTGCTGTGAAAACATCGGATGCGGGGGTTTCCGGTTCGGCAAAGACTTTGTCGCCCAGGCGTGCCAACGCCGGTGAACTGATCCCGACGACTCGGCGCGAAGGATTCCAAGGATCAACGGCGGTCTGCAATTCGACGGTACGGGTACCCTCTGGGTATTCCAGTTCCAAACTGACCGGAGAATCAGGATCGGAGATCCCGTGAGTCAGGATTTTCATCGTCATCCGCGAGAAATGCATCTGCGGGTCTGGAGCGTCTCCGTCAACTGCAAGGACTCGACCACCCGGTTCAATCCCAGCGTCGTATGCGGGATCGCCAGGCGAGGTCGCTCCGATAACCGCCGGAGTGTATTCGACCCCTAAAACGCCGTAGGCGTAGGCGGCAAAAAGGACTCCGGTAATCACATTCATGATCACACCGGCACTGATAATCAGCATCCGCTGTCCGACCGATTTGGCAGGATAGCTCCGCGGATCGAGTTCTTGCCGAGCCACTTGTTCGGTCGGTTCGTCATCCTCGTCGCCGGCGACGGATTCACCACGAATTCGCTCGGCTTCGGCCTGCATATTACGCGGATCATCATCCTGGCCGAGCATTTTCACGTACCCACCAAGCGGCAGGATTCCCAGCCCATATTCGGTTTCGCCGTAACGGAATTTGCCCAGAGTACGCGGGAATTTGATCGGCCCCAATTGCAAAGGGACGTCGAATCCAACGTAAAATTTTTCAACTTTGACGCCGCACAACTTGGCAGCGAGGAAGTGCCCTAGTTCATGGACAAAGATGACCAATCCCAAACCAACGGCAACGCTTCCCCAAATGTAGACCTGGGAACCGATTCGGCTGATCAAGCTAGGTTCGGTGGTATCAGCCAGAATGGTTGGCGAATTCGCCAAAGTTCCCAGCCAAGCCACAAAACTGGGATCGGACAATCCGGCCCAAAGAGTCAGAAATTCGCACCACAATGCCACCGCTGTACCTCCGCACGCGCCCACTCGTCCAGTTCAATCAATCGCTGGAGTGTGGGGTGCCGTTCATATGAATGATTTTCAAGTGCTTTGCGACATGCAGGCACTATTTCTGTAAACCGAATTTTTTGATCTAAAAACAACGCTACAGCCGCTTCATTTGCGGCGTTCACGACGGCACCGGCCGTCCCGCCCACCGCTGCGACTTCAAACCCTAATTCTAACGCAGGAAACCGATCCCGGTCGGCCGGTTCCAGTGACAAATCCCAACGTTGCGTCACATCAAACCGTGGTGCCGAGCAAGCCACCCGGTCAGGATACGTTAACGCATACTGAATCGGTAGCCGCATATCCGGCGGACTTAACTGAGCCACAACCGACCCATCGACGAATTCCACCATCGAATGGATCACCGATTGTGGGTGGATCATAACCTCAATCGACTCCGCGGGAATATCAAACAGCCACCGGGCTTCGATGATTTCCAGAGCCTTGTTCATCATCGTAGCGGAATCGACCGAAATTTTCGGCCCCATTTTCCAAGTCGGATGATTCAGCGCCGCGGCCACCGAGGCCTCTTCCATCTGCTCCCGCGTCCAATCACGGAAAGGCCCCCCGCTGGCCGTCAGGATGATTCGTTCGGCGGGCGTCTGGCTTGCCTGCAAACACTGAAAAATTGCCGAATGTTCGCTGTCGACCGGCAATATTTCGGCTCCGCTGACCTGCTGAGCCTGGCAAACCAGGGTCCCCGCGACGACCAGCGTCTCTTTATTTGCCAACGCCACCCGTTTGCCAGCCTCGACCGCAGCCAACGTGCTTTCCAGTCCGGCACGACCGACGATCGCTGCGACGACCACGCCGACTTCGTCAGCCGAAGCCAAAGCGACCAATCGCTCGGCCCCTGATTCAAAGCGACTACTCGATGGCCAGCGCCGCGAATCGAACTGAGCGGCCAAGCCCGGATCGGACCCGACAATCCATTCCGGTGGCAGAGACATTTTCTCACAGGCGGTCGCCAAAGCGTCCAAATTGGCATGCCCCGACACTCCCCACGCACGCCATCCCTCGTCCGCCAACTGACCGAGAACATCGATGGTCGCCGTGCCGATACTGCCGGTGGCTCCTAAAATCGCGACATTGCGGTTCATAGAGCGGATCCCTCAACAACATTTAGGGGCAGCCGATCGAAGGTGCCCAGCCAGTCAACATCCTCCGGCGGCAGGAAAATGGACACTTGTATGGGGCTCACAGTCGTTTCTTTCGTTAGGGACTGACCGGGAAACGGATCCATTCGCTGTGGGTTGCCAAGCCAACCTTCCCCTCGAACAATTGCCTGCAAGAATAGATCTGCTGGGAAAGTAGCACTTTCATCGGCCTGTTCCAACCACCGATCCCCCCCGGGAGGTCTGGAAACAGAAATTTCACGCTGATTCGCTTCCCTTTTTTATTCGCTAACCTTTTTTAACGGCTTGCTGGCTATTTCTTCTGTTCTGCTTGATCGAACGGCCAGCCCTCTTTTTAAAATTCGCCCCGTGGATGGCCCCTAAATGACCGATCCAGATCGACGAAAAAACAATTCAAATGACAACGAATCCCGCGGTGGAAGCGTCCTGCTTGTCCTGCTAGCTATCGTTGGTGTCGTAATCCTGTGCGCCTACCTGATCGGCGACAATACAAAACGCCTGCGATATCCCGACCTGGAACGCCTTCTCCAAGCCACAAAATACGAAGCGTATGGCTCCGATGAACTGGTCGCCGACACCACCGGCGTCATTGTCGTCCCCTCGGAAAACAATCCCAAAGCGACCGTCGAATTTAGCCTTCCGCAAAACATCAAGGTTTCTCAAACCGGCGTCACCGGCCGCGTCCACTATCGCCAACTGGGGACGGATGGAAAAACCGAAACCAAGCCAACCGAAGTGACGTTTTCGACCGAGCGGACGGTTCGCAACGACCAACAGGAAGAGGCCCTCACGGAACTCTTGCAAGCGTCGAATGTTGTTTGGGATCAGCACAGCCCCAGCACCTTCCTGGCAGACCACGGCCTAATGCTGTTGATGATGCTGATCCTGCTTGGGTTTGGCCTGATGATGCTGCGAAAAATCAGCGGCGTCGGTTCGCCGATGAGCTTTTCGCGGAGCCGCGGTAAACTGTATGCTCAGGACGAAATGGCGATCACCTTCGATGCGGTCGCGGGAATCGACGAAGCGGTCGAAGAAGTTCGCGAAGTGGTCGACTTTCTAAAGAACGCGGAGAAGTACCAACGACTGGGCGGCCGGATCCCAAAGGGAGTCCTATTAGTGGGGCCTCCGGGAACCGGAAAAACGCTGCTGGCTCGAGCCATCGCAGGCGAAGCTGGCACGCCATTCTTCAGCTTGTCGGGAAGCGATTTTGTCGAAATGTATGTCGGCGTTGGCGCTGCCCGCGTCCGCGACATGTTTCAGCAAGCGGCCAGCCGCGCCCCCTGCATTGTCTTTATCGACGAACTAGACGCTCTTGGCAAAAGCCGAAGTGGGACCGTGGTCGGAGGGCACGACGAACGGGAGCAAACGTTAAATGCCTTGCTGGTCGAGATGGACGGATTTGATTCCGACACCAACGTCATCATCATCGCTGCTACCAACCGTCCGGAAACTTTGGATGCAGCACTCCTGCGACCAGGACGTTTCGACCGCCACGTGCTGGTCGACCGACCCGACGTCGGCGGGCGAGAAGCGATCCTCAAGGTCCATGTCAAAAACGTTAAACTAGACGAGAACCTGGACCTCCGAAAAGTGGCTTCGATCACCCCCGGATTCGTCGGTGCCGACTTAGCCAACCTGGTGAATGAAGCCGCACTGTTGGCCGCGCGTGGTGATAAAGAATCGGTTGGTTTGATCGAATTCAACGAGGCGGTTGAACGCGTCACTGCCGGACTGGAAAAGAAAAACCATGTCATGAACGAGGACGAAAAGGTCCGCGTCGCGTATCACGAAGCCGGACACGCACTGGTCGCCGATGCGCTCCCGAACACCGACCCCGTCCATAAGGTCTCCATCATCCCGCGTGGCGTCGGCGCCCTCGGGTATGTCATGCAACGCTCCGGCGGTGACCGCTACCTGCGAACCCGAAGTGAACTGGATAGCGATCTGCGAGTCCTGGTCGCCGGGACGTTGGTCGAAGAAATGATCTTTGAAGACATTAGCACCGGCGCTTCAAATGACCTGGAACGCGCCACGGCAATTGCGCGGTCCATGGTCATGGACTATGGGATGAGCCGACTGGGACGGGTCAACTATCGACAAAAAAACGATACTTCATTCCTCGGTGGGGATGCGGGACACACCAGCCTGCATAGCGAAGAAACGGCGAAAGAAATCGACACCGAAGTACGTCGCTTGATCGACGAATCGATTGCTCAAACCAGAGAGATTTTGTCAGCTCGCCGCGAAGCCCTTGAAGCGATCACCCAGCGACTGCTTGAAGTCGAATCGATCGATGGCGAGGAACTAACCAAGATCATTCAGCAACACAGCACCGGACCGCTTGTCGTCCCAGGAACCGCCAGCAAAGTCCCCCGTGCAAAGATCAGCCACAACCGTCCGGGCAGCGAAATCGCTCCCGCTGCCGATGGGCAACTGTAATCCGTTTCGACAGGTTATTGCCTTTGCTAGCTAACAAAATCCGCGACCGCTCAGGTTTACACGGCGCGTCTTGCATTGCATACTTCGCTGCTGCTCTTTTCGAACACCGCAGCATGGCGAACACGGACGATGAAGCTAGCAATCAGTCAATTGACCACATTACGTTGGTCCACCGAAGAAGACGTTGAAGCCTATCGCCGACACGGTTTTTCGGCCGCGGGTCTCTGGCGCCCCAAACTGGACGAACTGGGGATCGAGAAGACTGCCGAACTGTTCGCTGAAAACGGCATGTCGGTTTCCAGTTTATCGTGGGCTGGTGGTTTCACCGGTAGCGATGGGCGAGGCCACGACGAAGCGATCGAGGATGCGATCGAAGCGGTTCGGGCGGCCGAGATTCTTGGTGCCGACACATTGATTGTCTTGGCCGGTGGACACAACAATCATATCCATGGCCATGCAATGCGATTGCTCCGGCACGGACTGGAAGTGATCTGCGAAGAAGCCGCACTGACCGATCTTTCGATCGCGTTGGAACCGATTCATCCTGGCTGCGGCAGTGAGTGGTCGTTCGTTGGCGACATCGAAACAACGCTGGATGTTGTTGAATCGATGCCCGAATCGAATGTCGGCTTGGTCCTGGACGCCTATCACTTGGCGATGAACATCAATTCGCAGGAAGAGCTTGACCTTCTGGAAAACGTCTTGCCGATGGTTCGCCTAGTCCAACTAGGGGACGCAAGGCAAACGCCCTTGGGTGAACAGAATCGATGCTTGCTTGGCGAAGGACGCGTTCCGCTGCAAGAACTGATCACGATGCTAGAGCGATCGGGTTACGACGGTTACTACGAAGTCGAACTCATTGGCGAAGATGTCGAACCGCTCCCGTACGAACAGGTCTTGCAACACACCCGCGCCTACTTCGAAGATCGACTAGCCAGAATGCAGTGACCTGCGATGTGCGTCCAGCCGCAATCTTAGTTGGGCCCCCACAACTTTTCTTCGCCCCGGTTTCGACACGTCCCAGCCGGCCTTCACGTCCGTCAGCCCTCCTCCCGTAGGATTGTCTGACCCTGATATTCTGAGCGAACCGAACAATTCGTCCGCCAGTGACTGAATTTCGTATCGATCACACGTTTGGTTTCAATGCGGTGCGGATGGTTCGACGATTGAAAGAGGGTCACCATGCGCCGCCGGCCCCCTGTCTGCGGACAACCGCTGCCGGAAGGAGGTACCCATGCGGAGTGTAATCGTCCTGATCGTCTGCATTGCTGCCGGCGTCTACTTCTTTCGAAACTTCACGGTCGATGGCCTGGAAGGGCTAAAAGTACGGTCGCGTGGTGAAGCCGAACTTGCGGCCTCCGATCCGCAAGACGACCTGACAGGGTACCTGACCAGTTCGAAACCATGGCAGGCCCAAAGCGGCGGGCAAACTCCGGCGGCCGGCGGACAGAACTCGGGAGCCTTTCCGACGACCTCGACCGATTCGAACCAGCAAGGCTTTTCTTCCAACTGGTTAGCAAGTTCCTCGTCGCCCCGAACTCCGGTCACCTCGCCTGCCGCCGCAAACGCTGGCACCTCCGATACCGGTGGCAGCAGACTTTCGCGGCGCGTCCGGATCGCATCCTGGGGCCTGGGCGGTTTCAATGAAGAGAAAGCGGCAAAGCCCCATGTGATGGATTTGCTTGCCCGAGTCCTACGGACGTTCGATGTCATCGCCATCCAGCAGCTGACCGGCCGGGAGCGTGACCTCCTGCCTCGAATCATCGAACATGTCAATCGCACGGGCCGGCGATACGATTTTCTGATCGGTCCACCAGCCGCCAGAGGAAGCAATCCGTACGGAGCCGAAGAGCAACTGGCGTTCGTATTTGACACCGAAAAAATCGTTACCGACCGCAGCCAGTTCTATACCGTCGACGATCCTGGCCAAGCGCTGACTCACGATCCGATCGTGGGCTGGTTCCGTGTTGTTGGTCCAAGCCCCGACAAAGCCTGGACCTTCACCTTGGTGAACGTACGGATCGAAGTGGAGGCCGCCCGGCGTGAGGTCGCGGCCCTCCCGGCCGTCTACACCGCGGTCTCCCAAGACGGCCGCAACGAAGACGACACCCTGCTGATCGGTCTGTTTCAAGCCGACGATGCCTACCTCCTCCCCACGCTTGGCGAATCTCGAATGGTCGCGGCGGTCGAGGCAACTCCTACCGATATTTTTGGCCGGCACCAAACGCAGAACCTCCTGATTCCACGCGGCGCCACGACCGAATTCTTGGGTGGCGCGGGCATCGTCAATTTTCTGCGAATCCACAACCTGACGCTCGCAGAATGTGAAGAGCTAACGCCAAACCTGCCCATCTACGCAGAATTCTCGCCCGTCGAAGGGGAGTAAGGCCTTGTCGCTCTTCGCGGTCACTTACGAGGAAACGGATGCTAGGCGGCCAGTTTTTTCGGGGGGACCTACGGCGGACAAGGGGTTGGCTTGCCAGTCGCCAGAGGTCCGCCAGAGGGTGAACCAATACCGGCTTGCGAGGCTCTAGCAGCCGCCATTCTCCCCCTGACATCGCTTCTCGGCTCGCCAATGTTTTCCAGCGCGGTACAATGACCAGCTCTGTTTCTATCTTTTCAATTGTGTTGTTCGATGCTTGATTTGAATTCCGATTCGTCCGATGGCCTTTTCAGCTCTGTCCCAGAAGCGGTCGATGCGATTCGCAATGGCGAAGTCGTTATCGTGGTCGATGCGGAAGACCGGGAAAACGAAGGGGATTTCATCTGCGCCGCCGAAAAAGCAACACCGGAAGCGATCAACTTCATGCTTTCGGGCCGCGGCCAATTATGCGTTTCGGTACTGCCCGAAGTGTGCCGACGCCTGGAATTAGTCCCGGTCGCCTCGCAAAACGATGCCCCCCTGCATACGGCGTTTATGACGCCAATCGATATCCGCTCAGCGAAAACGGGGATCACCGCATCCGAACGAGCTCAAACGATCCGCCAAATGGCCAACCCGGAAGCGGCTGTTGCCGATTTCGTGCGGCCCGGACATGTCTTTCCGTTGCTCGCCAAAGAGGGCGGAGTCCTACGCAGGGCAGGGCACACGGAAGCGGCCGTTGACCTAGCGAGGATGGCGGGGCTGACGTCCGCCGGTTGCCTTTGCGAAATCCTTGATTCCAACGGTGAACGGGCGACTCGCGACACCCTTCGCGAAATCGCAGCCAAAAATGATCTAAAAATCATCAGCATCGAACAACTGATCGCTCACCGACGCGTCAGTGAGAAATTGGTCCAACGAGCCGCCGAAGCCAAACTGCCGACTCGATACGGCAATTTTACGATCATCGTCTACGACGTGGACTACGAAGCCCAGGAACCGATCGCTTTGATCACCGGCGACCTAACCGCCGACGGGCCTCCGCCGCTGGTTCGAATGCATAGCAGTTGCTTCACCGGTGATTTAATCGAATCGCTGCGTTGCGACTGTGGCGACCAATTGGAAATGGCATTGCAAATGATCAGCGCCGAAGGGCGTGGCGCGTTGATCTACCTGCCTCAGGAAGGACGTGGCATCGGGCTGGCACAAAAAATTCGCGCCTACCACCTCCAAGATCAAGGCCTTGATACGGTCGAAGCCAACCATGCGCTCGGTTTCAAAGCCGACATCCGCGACTACGGCGTCGGCCTACAGATCCTAAAAGACCTGGGACTAAGCGAAATCCGCTTGCTGACCAATAACCCGAAAAAGACCGAAGCCTTCAATCTGAGAGGTTTCGATCTGAAGGTCGTGGATCAGGTCCCAATCCTGCCGACCGCAAACGAGCACAACGCAAAGTACCTGCAAACCAAGCGGGAAAAAATGGGACACAAGATCCCCGAGAACTAAGCGATAGATCCGTGTTTCTCAGCAGAGCGGATTTAGCGTAGTGGGGGACATGCGATTTATTAGTTGGCGGTTTCCGGGCGGCCTGCAGCGGTTTAACAAAAGACCAATATCCCGACCCCCTGCGTAAGTTTTGATGTCGCGATTTTTAGCGTTGGCTGCTTTGCTTCCGCCGGGGCAAGCAGGCTGTCGATTTAGTTGGCGAAGCAGGCGAGTTAGATTTTGAGCACCCTCAAAATCACGTCGTTTTTTCGATTGTATCTCCAGCGATTTTCTAGCCGGTCTATTTCGCCTACGTTTTTCGCACGCAGTCGTGTAGGCCGGATCGAGGAGCGACAGCGACAAAGCTCCGGCAAATGATAAATCAAAAGTGGCTGCCGGAGCGGTATCGCTGTCGCTCTTTGATCCGGCCTACTTGGCTTTCATCATTCTCTGCCAGAGTACGGAAATCAGGACGGTTGAGCACAGCAATCACCTCAATAACGCAACATCAAAATGCGTAAGCGAGGAATAGCGGCCAGTCGCGTAGGCCGGATCGAGGAGCGACAGCGACAAAGCTCCGGCAAATGATGAATCAAAAGTGGCTGCCGGAGCGGTATCGCTGTCGCTCTTTGATCCGGCCTACTTGGCTTTCATCATTCTCTGCCACAGTACGGAAATCAGGACGGCTGAGCACAGCAATCACCTCAATAACGCAACATCAAAATGCGTAAGCGAGGAATAGCGGCTAGTCGTGTAGGCCGGATCGAGGAGCGACAGCGACAAAGCTCCGGCAAATGATGAATCAAAAGTGGCTGCCGGAGCGGTATCGCTGTCGCTCTTTGATCCGGCCTACTTGGCTTTCATCATTCTCTGCCAGAGTACGGAAATCAGGACGGCTGAGCACAGCAATCACCTCAATAACACAACATCAAAATGCCTAAGCGAGGAATAGCGGCCAGTCGTGTAGGCCGGATCGAGGAGCGACAGCGACAAAGCTCCGGCAAATGATGAATCAAAAGTGGCTGCCGGAGCGGTATCGCTGTCGCTCTTTGATCCGGCCTACTTGGCTTTCATCATTCTCTGCCAGAGTACGGAAATCAGGACGGTTGAGCACAGCAATTACCTCGATAACGCAACATCAAAATGCGTAAGCGAGGAATAGCGGCTAGTCGTGTAGGCCGGATCGAGGAGCAATAGCGACAAAGCTCCGGCAAATGATGAATCAAAAGTGGCTGCCGGAGCGGTATCGCTGTCGCTCTTTGATCCGGCCTACTTGGCTTTCATCATTCTCTGCCAGAGTACGGAAATCAGGACGGCTGAGCACAGCAATCACCTCAATAACGCAACATCAAAATGCGTAAGCGAGGAATAGCGGCCAGTCGCGTAGGCCGGATCGAGGAGCGACAGCGACAAAGCTCCGGCAAATGATGAATCAAAAGTGGCTGCCGGAGCGGTATCGCTGTCGCTCTTGGATCCGGCCTACTTGGCTTTCATCATTCTCTGCCAGAGTACGGAAATCAGGACGGTTGAGCACAGCAATCACCTCGATAACGCAACATCAAAATGCGTAAGCGAGGAATAGCGACCAGTCGTGTAGGCCGGATCGAGGAGCAATAGCGACAAAGCTCCGGCAAATGATGAATCAAAAGTGACTGCCGGAGCGGTATCGCTGTCGCTCTTTGATCCGGCCTACTTGGCTCAGCAAACCGTGCAGGCATGCCCGCGACTGGATTCGACCAGCCTAACGCTTGCTCCAGCGAGTCATATTTTGCTTTGCACCATAATGCAATGCCCAGTGACGATTGTTACCCGCTCCGAAGTAACCATACGAATAGGGCACTTTGGTTTGCTGAATGGTATTGGCCTGCGGCACCGTAGCCCGTGGATTCGTCACGTATGCGTTCTCTTCCTGCAGAAGATGCTTGTGATACGCGTGCTTTAACTTGTGCTGACCTGGATAACACTGGTGCTTTGCCGTCGGGTCTTGCCAGCCATCCGGACGTGCCGGAGCGTGCTCACGAAGAACCAAGTGAGGCACCCTGCGTGGCGCCGTCGGCCCGTCCGCCGTCAGCCAATCATTCGGTTCGGTTAGCACCACGTACGGCTGACCAGCACCTTGAGGAGCATGAGCTCCCAGCGGAACGGGCTGTGGAGCCTGAGCCACGACCGTGGCTGCCAATAAACAGCCGCCGAGGAATCCAACGCAAAGGCGCAAAGCGGGCATCGGTGAGGACTCCACAAAAACGGAGAGGATCGAAAGGTAAAACCAAGAGAACCAGCCACGCTGCTTCTCTAACCTTCCTTATCGGCACAACCTCCCACCCGGTCCAGTGGAAACGATAATTCCGTTTCGCATGACTGGGTAAGCGGGTCTCCGCGTCCGGACGGTTCCCTATCCCGAAAAACGGCCACAAAAAACGGAACCGAATCGCCAGCACCATCTAAATCTATTGCCGCAGGGCCTCAAGCACCCGTGCGAACGGCACATGGTTACAGACGCCGTAGTGTGGGTCTCTGGTCAGTCGCTTCGAAACAAATTTGGGTGAACTAAGGCCACAGAGGAACCGAGCCTGGGCGCGAGGATCGGAAAGCAAATCGGGATGTTCATCAACAATCCTGGCAATCGCGTCGGAAGCGCTGCTGCCGATTCCCTGTGCCTGGGAGACGGGCAGCGCTAACGGACCTTCCCCCAGACACGCAGAACAGCGGCCACAATCCTCCTCTAGCGTTTCTCCAAAATGCTCTGAAAGCGTTCGCGCCTGGCAAACCTGAGCGGTAGCAAGGTCCAGCACTTGACCCAACCGACCAATTTCACTTTCCTCCCGCTGCTGCAAACGTTCGTAGTAGCGATCCGCAAGCGCTTCGGGATCTTCGATCGGTTTCAACTTGCTATATCCATGGACCAAATCAGAAACGCGGACCTCCATCCACCCGCGTTCGGCCATAAAATCGACCGCTTTGACAATCCGGGCGCGATCGGTCTTCAATCGCCGTGCTGTCACCGCCAGAGGCAAACCGAACCATGTCTTACGTTTGACACTTGAAGCCAGAATCCCGGTGATAAACTCCCTTTTCTCTCCCTCAAAATGAGCCAAGATCGACTTGGACGTCACCTTGGGACGGAATTCGTAAGAATCGTATCGGGGCGATGTTCCTTTGAGGTAACCATCCAGTTCCAGATAGGTCAGCAAGGTTCGCAGGACCAACATCCGGACATCGGTTTCAGCGGAAAGTTTGTAGTGGCTAATGAAAAAGGATTCGGACTGCCCTGCGATCCGTTCGAACAGCATTCGTACCGCACCGGCGGTCGGGATATCGCCATAGGTGAAATTCTCCAAAACGATCCGGTCCTCTGGCACCAGCAACATTTCGCAGATCGAATCACTACCGTCGCGTCCTGCCCGGCCAATCTCCTGGGCATATGCTTCCAGTGACTTAGACGGATTGTAATGGTAGACATAACGGATGTTCGCTTTGTCGATCCCCATCCCAAAGGCGATCGTGGCGACAACGATTCCATCGTCGGACTCAAGAAACTGTTGTTGAATACGCGTCCGATCGGCGGTATCCATCCCCGCGTGGTACGCCGTCGCATTCAATCCATCTTGGCTTAGTTTCTCAGCGATCTCCTCAGCCGCCTTTTGCACGGTGACATAGACCAACGTCGGGCCTCGTTCGCGCCCGCGAATCCGTTCCAACAACACAGGGTAATGCTGTTCGCTAGGCAGCACGTTGCTTCGCAATTGTAAATTTGGACGATAGAACGGCGTTCGAACGGCATCCACGTCTTTGATTTCAAACGCGTTTTGGATATCAGACAGCACCTCCGGAGTCGCGGTCGCCGTCAATGCCAAGACCAGCGGGATCTCCATTTCCTTCGTCAGTTCCGCCAATTTCAGATAATCGGGACGGAAATTATGCCCCCACTGACTAATGCAGTGGGCTTCGTCGATTGCGAACAAAGAAATTTTAAGCGTTTCCAATGTGGCGCGAAATCGCTCGTTGAAAAACCGCTCCGGTGCAACATAAAGGATCTTCGTTTGCCCGCTGCGAATCCCTTCCATCGTCTGCCGCCATTCCTCCTGGGACAACGATGAATCCAATCGTGCTGCCGAGATGCCTCGGGCCTGCAGGGCGTCACATTGGTCCTTCATCAAGGCGATCAAAGGAGAGACAACCACGGTGGTGTCCGGAAACAACTGGCTTGGCAGTTGATAGCAAAGTGATTTTCCTCCTCCCGTCGGGAAGACGGCCGCCGCACTCCTTCCCGCAAGCAAAGATTCGATAACCTTCTGTTGTCCCGGTTTAAAATCCGAGAGTCCAAAGCGATCACGGAGCACCGACCGCGCACCGTCAAGCGATTCTGAAGTCTTCATTGCTACCCCTTTTTCGTTCGAGTGTTGCGCCCGAAATGGACGTTTCGATCCACTGCAGCAGCGAGGACAAGACCCCCGAACCAACGGGTCCGCAGGCTATTTCAAATTTTCGGTTCCTGCCCTGGTTACCGGATATCCGACCTGCCCCAATCCCCAATTGTGACAAAAGTCTTTTCCATCAGCTAGGCCGAACAAAACGACATTCAAAACGCGGACATCTGGCCGGCGGGAAAAGGGAATCCCGGCTGCGGCGATCGCGACTATAGTTCGTCGACGGAAGTAAAGATAACTTCCAACTGCGGAGCAAGACCTTCCCAACGATCGGCAGCGGATTCGAAGTCGACCTCCATCCAGCGAACAGGACGGTCGGGCAACACGTGGGGGCGGACCTCCGCCTCCTTGGATACCGGAATTTGGGCACTTAATCCCATGGCCAAACGATCTTCGGTTTTGGCCTGCATTAAATAATCGGCCAACTTAGCGGCAGCCACAGGATGAGGAGCATTTTTTAGAATCGCAAGCGTATTGGGAATTCGCAATGCTCCCGGCTGCCCCGGCTGTTGGTCGGGAAAAACAATAGCGACCGGCATTCCCGCATCCCGTTCGATGATCGCGTCGTCGGTATCGGTCAGGCCCCATGCCATCTGCCCCCCTGCAACCCCTAGTGCCACCTGCTTATTTCCAGAAAGGACATAGGCGTTTGCAGCGACCTTTTTGAAGAACTCGGCCGCCGCTTCAGTTCCCATCGAAACGTCAAGGATCGCGGCATGTGTTGCGGTCGTCCCGAAAAGAGGTCGAGCGATCGCACATCGGTCTTTCCACTTCGGATCGGCCAATTCTGAAACCGAATTGGGCCACTCGGATTCATCGGGAAGCAGGTCGGTATTGACGATCAAGACTCTGCCACGAGCCGCAAAACCGCACCAGGTTTTGTCGCTTGCCTGCATCGAAGGAGGCCAATCGGAACCGACTTTCCAGTCATGAGGCTGCAACAATCCTTTTTTTTGCAAGCGTACGGTATGCAGGATTTCATTGTTCCAGAACAGATCGCAGACAGGCGCCTCCTGCTCGGCCAGGATCCGATTGACCAACCCAATGGTCTTGGTCGATTCCACGTCATACTTAGGAACGGGGGTGATCTGCTTATCCGTTTCGCGATGAAACGCACTAAGAATAGGCGCAGCGAATTCACGATCGAGGGCACTGTAAACAACGACCTCCCCGGCAGGTTTGGGTACACAGCCAAAGACCATGACTGCCGAAAAGATGCAACATCCCCAAAAAGCACGTCGACTCAACATAGCGGTTCACTCCTACGCGAATCGCAATGCGGTCTACCGCGCGATTCGATCAAGCCAAGATTTCGTGAACGACTTCCCCATGCACATCGGTCAAACGGAAGGGGCGACCGTTGTGCATATAGGTCAGGCGTTCATGGTCCATTCCTAATAAATGCAACAGCGTGGCGTGCCAATCGTGCATGTGCACCTTTCCCTGGATCGCATGATGCCCAAACGGATCGGTCTGCCCATGACTAAAGCCAGCTTTGACGCCGCCACCAGCCAGAAAGATCGTAAATCCATAGGGATTATGGTCACGCCCTGTTCCATTAGCTTGAGCATACGGGGTACGCCCAAATTCGCCACCCCACCAGACCAAAGTGTCTTCAAGCAGCCCCCGTTGTTTCAAGTCAGCAAGCAGGCCTGCGACCGGTTTATCGGTATTAAAGGCATGGGTCTGATGCCGTTCGATATTGGAGTGCTGATCCCACCGAGGGTTGTTGGTGTTGTCTCCATAATTGACCTGGATGTAACGGACTCCCGCTTCCGCCATCCGCCTGGCCATCAGACATTGCCGGCCAAAATCGTCGGTTCCCTTTTCGCCGATCCCGTACATTTTCTGAACATGTTCGGGTTCCTGTGAAATGTCCAGCGTGTCCGGAGCATTTTGCTGCATCCGCCAAGCCAGCTCGTAGGACTGAATAACCGCATCCAGTTCATCCGCCCCTGGCTGGCCGGCTAACTGCAGGCGATTTAGTTGCCTCAGTTGTTCAAATTGCTGACGCTGATCGTCCGCCGCAAGAATATGATTTTGCAGGTTCCGGATCTTCGCTTGTTCGGCGGAAACGCCGGCTCGGCCCACAGCCGTCCCTTGCAGATGCGCGGGCAAAAAGGCGTTGCTGTAGTTTCGCGGGCCACCATTGCCCATCGAGGGCTGGATGGTCACAAACCCCGGCAGGTTTTCGTTTTCACTTCCCAGACCATACAGCACCCATGACCCGACAGATGGGCGGATCAAGTTAATCGATCCCGTATGCAGAAACAATGTTGAAGGACCATGGGCAACCCCGTCGGTATGCATCCCCTTTAAGAAGCAAAGGTCATCCACGTGCTTTGCGATTTCGGGAAACAACTCAGACACCGACTGCCCACATTCCCCGTGCTGTTTGAATTTCCAAGGAGACCGAAAGACACGATGTTTGGTTATCTTTTTTGTTTTGGCGAGGACTCTGGCATCGTCAAACACATGCGATTCGCCGTCCTTCTTTTCCAAAAGAGGTTTGTAGTCGAACGTATCGACATGGCTGGGCCCACCCTGCATAAAAACAAAGATCACTCGCTTGGCACGCGCGGCAAAATGAGGCAACTGAGGGGCAAGCGGATTCAGCGGTCCGCCGCCTGCCTGCAGTTTTGCCAAAGCCTCGGGATTGGCTTGAGCTTGCTGGTTGGCCAATGCGGCGGCCGACAGGAATCCAAATCCACAGCCGAGTGATTTCAAGGCGTGACGTCGGGATAGCGAGTTCGTCAGCATCATGGTTCCCTGGGGCTACTGGAGATATCGAAAATCGACACTCTGGAAAAGCAAATGGTACAAACTTGTCCAACGATCAAGACTCTTTTCATCGTCGCTGGCTTGTTCCCCATCGATTGCGTCGACAAGCGGTTCGCCCATCAATAACATCTCCGCATCGCTTGGGGAACGTCCGAGGACTTGCCGAAACGCTTGATCGATACGTTGCTCGGTTGCCGAAGGTCCCGACTGCAACAGGTTTTCAGCCGCCAAACGTGATTGCTCAATTACAAACGGATGGTTCATTAACAACAACGCTTGAGAGGCGATTGTGCTTTCGTTGCGAGCCCCCGTCTGAATGTTTGGATCGGGGAAATCGAAGACCTCGAACATCTCCGGAAGAGTATTGCGAAAGACCGGTACATAAACGCTGCGTCGCGGACTTTCGAATCGATACCCATATTCGGAAGACGTGCCTGGTTTCATATTTTTGCCGCCATAAGTCAAATCCAACTGCCCGCTGACAGCCAACAAAGCATCGCGAATGTCGCCAGCACGCAGTCGCTTGCGATCCATCCTCCAGTGCAACCGATTATCTGGATCAATTGCAAGCTGGTCTGCACTGCGTGCAGTTCCCAGTCGGTAGACTCGAGACATTACCATTTGCCGGACCAACTGTTTGACCGACCAACCTTCGGAAATGAATTCGCTCGCCAAATAGTCAAGAAGTTCCGGATCGGTGGGCAACTGCCCCATGCTGCCAAAGTTATCAACCGTTGATACGATCCCATCTCCGAACAACCATCCCCAAATTCGGTTTACCATAACCCTCGCCGTCAAAGGATTTTGCGGATCGCCAATCCATTCAGCCAATTCGACTCGCCCACTTTGTCCCTTGGGGATTTCGGGGCAAGGCTGATCGGAAGCGACCTGCATCACACCGCGCGGGGTCAACGCCCCCTGATTGTGAACGACGCCTCGAATCGCTAGATGAATATCGCCAGCGTCCTCCCCATCGACGGCGGCCATCGCAACGGGGCGTCGTGGCAAATGTGCCTTGAGGGCATCCACAGCCGAACGCTGCCTTTTAAGGGCGGCATCCAGTTCCGTCAATTTCTTCCTCGCCATCACCAGGGCTTCGCTGGCAGGAACTTCAACGGCTTCCTGTTCCGCAACCTGCTCCTCCTGTGAAACAGGAACAAAGACCACCGCATCCCCAATCAAGACCCCACCACCTTTGGCATGATTCCAAAGCGTGACCGAGGGACCATCCGCAGGATCAAATGAATAACGTCCAAGCGAATGCAGGACTCCATCGATCTCAGGCGTTTTCCGTTGGTTGACCTCAATCAGCGTCTTGCCCCCTTGGTGTTCGATTTCCACCTGAGCTTTCCTCGTGCGTCCTGAATCGGAGTTATACGCGATTCGGACTTCGTATTCGCCAGCTTGTTTTAACTCAGGGCGAAAGCGGATACGTTTTTCGCCGAACGCGTCATTTTGGTCGTGGACATAATTCTCACCGACAAAATATTTGATGTGTGCCGATTCCATCCATTCGCCTATCAATTCAGCTTGCAGATTATCCACAACCAATCCGGTCAGCTCGTCAGGAGAAAAGCTGCGGTTTTTTCGCGGAGCGTTCTCCTCCTCAAGCGTCCCTCCCGCGGCGACCAGGGCGACCTTCGCCTCAGCGATCTGTTTGTCGATCTGAGTTAATACTTTGATCGCTTCATCCAGTTTTTTCTGCTGGACCGAGATTTCAGCTTCTTCTTCGGGGGAAACAGGAAGGGTGACCTTATTCCACTGCGAGACATTGGAATGGATCATCGCTTTTGTGCTTTTGAGGATCCCCGCCATCGCGTAGTAATCCTTCATGGGAATCGGATCAAACTTATGATCATGGCAGCGTGCACAGCCGATCGTCATTCCCAACATGCTTTTTCCAAGCGTGTCCAACTGCTCATCGACGACATCCATTTCCAGGACATCTTTATCTTGCCGTTCGTAGTTCGTCGGTCCGAGAAGCAAGAATGCCGTCGCAATCAATTGACGACGCCGGTCTTGCCAATTCTCCGCTGGCAGCAGGTCTCCGGCAATTTGCTCTTTGACAAATTGGTCGTATGGCATGTCATCGTTAAATGCGTCGATCACATAATCGCGATACCGCCAAGCGTCGGGAAACAACAGCGTCCGTCCCCCTCCACTTGATTCAGCATACCGGACGACTCCTAGCCAGTTCCGTCCCCAGCGTTCCCCATAAGCTTTCGAATTCAGCAAACGGTCCACCAAGTTGCCATAGGCATCCGGCGATTCATCCTGCAAGAACTGTTCGACTTCTACTGCCGAAGGTGGCAAGCCCGTCAGATCAAAGCTAACGCGTCGCAACAGGGCCTCACGCGAAGCATCCGGTACCGGCTGGATTCCTGCAGCAAGATGCCCTCGGCGGATGAACCGGTCGATTGGGGTCGCAGACCATTGGTCCGAATCATCAGCAGGCACTTCCGGATGACGCAGTGGCTGGAAGGCCCAAAACTGCCGTCCCTCTTCCACGCTGGGCGGGCCTGTTTTCTCATTGCGGTTATCGCCGTCGCCTTCACTAGCATTCACTGTTCGAGGGTCGGGGGCTCCTAAGCGGATCCATTCGCGAAAAGCTTCGATCGTCTCTTTCGGTAGAATTCCTTTGGGAGGCATTTCAAGCCCGGAATCTTCGTATTCGATTGCGGTCAGCAACAGACTTGCAGCGGGCATCCCGGCAACAATCGCTTCCCCGGTATCGCCTCCTTCCTTCCATCCTTCCGCGGCGTCCAAACGAAGCCCCCCTTGTTGCTTTTCGGCGCCGTGGCATCGGATGCAATGTTCAATCAATGCTGGACGAATCTTACTTTCAAAGATCTCCATCCCCACAGCCGACGAGCGCTCAGATTTGTCCGCTGCAACGACTGGGCTGGAACAAGCCACAATCCAAGCTGCGTTCAAGGCAAAAGTAATGCAACCCAAAGAGGTTCGAAACGGAGCGGATGGAAAGAACATCGCGAAACTCGGTCGAATGAAAGCGTTTTAAAGCGTTCGAACCTAAACCGGACGGCAGGTTCGAGGACCTACCCTTCAACTGAAGGGAGGCCTGACGCCCATAGCGGCGACTTGGCGGGAACAGGTGTGCCCCCATCGTACACGACTTTCACCCACAGGTGGTACCGAAAAAGTAGCCAGCAAGACCAGAAACTCAGACGACGCAGACCGTTATTCACTTTGGTGCCATGTTAACGGCTTATCTGCGTTGACCAACGACACGCGCAGCCTGCACTGTCGCTTTGCAAGACACACCGCACGGGCAAGGCAGAAGGGACTGCGCCTCGTTCACGTCGGGTTACCCATTTCATGGCAGCGATCACAACGCATGACGCGCCGCAACATCCAGTACACACACCGCTTCCCCAATCACAAAGTACTTTGGTGTCGCTTACATCGACCGTCGAACCGAACCGTCGAACCGAACCGTTAAACCGAACTGGCGGAGCAGGTAGCCGCGTGGTGAAATCTGCAGAATGCAAGAAAGAAAAACCGGCGACTTTGGCTTCCTGCCAAAGACGCACGGATCCGTTGTCTCCTCATCTCGACAATTATCCCATGCGTCCTGGCATTAACGGATGATCGGAAATGTGTTCAATGCGATGGGGGGGCAAAGCACGAACGGCGGTGACAACCTGCGTGATTCTGCCGCGAGAGAAAGATTTGTCAAGCATTTTGACAAATTCGATCTCGCATTTTTTGACAGGTGACGAACTTTAACTAATGATTCCTGGAGTTGTTGAGCAAGAAAAGTTTTTTAACGTCTACGGAAACTTCAATGCTATCGACTTCGTAACAAAGACAACGCCTCCGCAACCTGCACAATGATGGTCTACAATGCCACTCGGTGGCCTCTGCCATCTTGTGATCGACTCCGAATTGAACCGCGAGTCCGCGTTGCATTCCCCTGATCTGGCTTATCATTGGTAAATGGCAATTGACTCGTACACTCCTGAATTGGAAATGACGCATCTACCTCTGACTGCCGCTACCGATCCAACGGTTCAGTGGAGCGATGCCTACGTCCAACAATGCCAGAACTTACTGGGGCCTGCGGTTTGCCGTGAACTTGGCATCTTTGCGCTGCCCGATGGATTCATACTTTCGGTAATCGTTCCCGTTTACAACGAGGCGGAAACGATCGCTGCGGTTGTTTCACGCTTGAACCAAACGGGCTTGCCACTTGAAATCATTCTCGTCGACGACGGCAGTGAAGACGGGAGTGCGGATGTCTTGGATCGATTGGCAGGCGAAGGCTTGGCTCGTGTGATCCATCACGCCAAGAACCGTGGCAAAGGTGCCGCCGTGCGAACCGGTTTGCAAGCCGCCACGGGCGTCTACGTCGTGATTCAAGATGCCGACTTAGAGTATGATCCGGAAGACTTTCGACGACTGTTGCAACCATTGGTTGCGGACGAAGCGGACGTGGTTTACGGGTCGCGTTATGGAGGCGTCGACAAACAGGTATCGGGATGGTGGCATCAAACGGGCAATGGAGTCATCACACGGTTGATGAACATGGCCATCGGTTTGAAACTAAGCGACGTCGAAACCTGTTACAAAATGGCTCGCCGTGACGCGTGGCAACAAATTGCACCGAGGCTTCGAGAGAATCGATTTGGTATCGAAATCGAAGCAACGGCCTACCTCTCAAGACTCCAACTACGTTTCGCCGAAAGAAGCATCCGCTACCGTCCGCGTTGGTATGACGAAGGCAAGAAGATCGGCTGGAAAGATGGAGTCCGAGCGATCTGGTGCATTTTTTATTACGGCCTCTTGCGACGCGGGTAAACGTACCGGTCTGTGCAGTTGAATAGCATGGCGGCCCGGCAACTTCTTCTTCGCAAAAAGGCCGGACGGCTTGCGCCGTTCCGCTAAAAGAATGGGTGCCTCCAAATTCCTAGCGGCAGGGCGCGCGTCCTCCGGCCCAGGAACCACTTCTTCGCAAAAGGGCCGGACGGCTTGCGCCGTTCCGCTAAGAGAATGCGTGCCCCAAATTCCTAGCGGCAGGGCGCGAGCCCTCCGGCCCAGGAACCACTTCTTCGCAAAAGGGCCGGACGGCTTGCGCCGTTCCGCTAAGAGAATGCGTGCCTCCAAATTCCTAGCGGCAGGGCGCGCGTCCTCCGGCCCAGGAATCACTTCTTCGCAAAAAGGCCGGACGGCTTGCGCCGTTCCGCTAAGAGAATGCGTGCCCCAAATTCCTAGCGGCAGGGCGCGAGCCCTCCGGCCCAGGAACCACTTCTTCGCAAAAGGGCCGGACGGCTTGCGCCGTTCCACTAAGAAGTAGCTTCTTCATACGCTTTGTATTCATGCCGTCACGGCATCGGTTGCACGCGGTACAATGACGTTGCGACGTAACGTTACCGCGCATCCCAAAATGCACATTACGAATCTCTTGCGAAATTTCGTTTTCGGTTTGGACTGAGGTTCGCAGCGCTAAAGGAATTTGAATTGCCGATCGCACACGCTCCCTCAAGCACCGCGGAAATCGACGAATCACTGACTCGACTGGCAAGCGGTGCGAAGATATTGACCACCATGTCGATTCGAGACCGAATAGGTTTGATCGAACAGTGTATTGAGGGGATTGGCAGCGTCGCACGCGAATGGGTCGAAGCTGCCTGCGATGCCAAACAAATTCCCCGCACCAGTCCCGCCCGAACGGAAGAAGTCACCGCGGGTCCATTGGCAACCGTGCGGTTCCTGCAACTAGTCGCTCAAACGTACAAAGATTTCGAACGATACGGGGCCCCTCGATTGCCCGGCACGGTTCACCGTGTTGCCGATCAATGTCGAATCCAAGTCTTCCCGACGCCGCTCCTGTACGATTCGCTACTCTTTCGCCCAATGACCGCCGAAACGTGGCTGCATCCTGACGTTCAAGCAGACGCCGTAACTTCCGCAAGCACTGCTAAACTCTTTGGCGAGAAACGTGATCCACAAATCGTGGCCGTCCTGGGCGCTGGCAACGTGTCGTCGATTCCGGCTACCGATGCGTTAACCAAAATCTTTATCGAAGACAATGTCGTTGCCCTCAAGATGAATCCGGTCAACGAGTACCTTGGTCCGATCTTCGAAAAAGGACTGACTCCCTTATTCCAAGCCAATCTGCTTCAATTGGTCTACGGTGCAGTCGATGCAGGAAGAGACCTGATCGAAAATTCGCAAACGAACAGCGTGCATATCACCGGATCGATTGCCTCACACGACAACATTGTCTGGGGAACCGGTGAGGATCGCGAGCAACGGCGGCGCGAAAATCGCCCAGTGTTGAACAAAACAATCACAAGCGAACTCGGTAACGTCTCACCATGGGCAGTGCTGCCGGGACGATACACGGACGCGGAACTACGCTCGCAAGTCGAACTGATCGCAACTTCGATCACGAATAACGTTTCGTTCAACTGCATTGGCACGAAGGTCATCCTTACCTCCCGCAACTGGCCGCAACGATCGCAATTTCATCAACTGCTTGACGATTTACTTCATTCAATTCCCCAACGGTATGCCTACTACCCTGGCGCCGCGGAACGATTTGTGAAGTTTACCGGCAGTGAAGTCAAGAATACCGAACAGCTCCCCTGGACCCTTCTCAAGGATATCAATCCGCAGGAGGCTCCCTATCTGTTGCAAGAGGAATCGTTCACTCCGGTCTGTGCGGAACTGGTGCTGGATGCCGATTCCGAACTTAGTTTTCTGCAACAATCCGTCGACGTCATGAACGACCAAATATGGGGAACCTTAGCGGCCAGTTTGACCGTGACCGATGCCTTCCAACAATCGCATGCGGATGCCTTGGATGCCGCGTTGCAAAAGCTTCGATTTGGCACGATTGGGATCAATCAATGGACGGCGTTATCGTTCGCGTTAATGTCACCGCCATGGGGCGGGTACCCAAGTTCCAATCTGCAAGATGCACAAAGCGGAATCGGTTTTGTGCACAACACTTATTTGCTGGACCGGCCTCAGAAAACCATCTTGCGTGGGCCGCTTCAAACCAAACCAAAACCGATCTGGAATTCAACTCACCGCCATCCAGAACGAGTCACTTGGGATCTGTTCGACCTCTACCGATCTCCCTCGCTGCTCAAACTCCCAAAGCTTTCCCTCAGCTCGTTTACCGGATAAGCCTTCCGCTCGAGCCAAGGCTCCAGGAAGGGAGATGAAGTGCATCACTTATGTAGTGGACGAGGCAACGAGTCCCGCATTGCAGGACTCGTTGCCTCGTCCACTACGTCAATTAATGCTACGGCTTTGCTACGGCGCCGGCTGGACGAACTGAACGGTTGCCTCGCCCTGATTGTCTGCAAGTTCGCTGGGATCGTCGCCGATTCGGAAATAGAGCCAACTATCTTGCTTGGCGACAATGCTTGCCCGGCTTCCGACTTTCTCGACTTGCAGTGGTCGAACGACTCCATTCTCACCGTCGGCGATCGGAACCAACGCAGCCAAGACCATTCCCAGCGGGTGGCCGCGGTGGTAGCGAACGGTGACGCCTGGCGGTTCGCAGATCCAGGGGCGTGGCTGATTTCCTAGCGAGTACCGGCCGGTAGCTTTGACTTGAATTTCCGCCCCTGCAGGAATCTTCACTCCGGCAGAATGCCAACCACGGTTCGCGGCGACTTTCATCGTCCGAACGCTTCCCGTCCAGTCTAGATCGGGCGTCTTCCAGTCGGCTCGATTTCGTGCGATGTCGTAACCATAATCAAAGTCCTCCATCAGCAATTGCCAGCGGGTGCGGAGCGCGGGCCATTCCGATTCAAGGTCCCCGCGAAAGGCCGACGCGAAACCTGGCGAACGATCCGCTACACGCTTTGAAGCGGCGGTTAGAGCGCTGCGGTATTCCGGATACATCGTCATCAAAACGGCTGCGGACCAGCTCCACACATACGGTTCGACTTCGGCGTAGAGCGCGTTGCGTTGCCCAAGAATCGTCTCGATCGCAGGAACGACATGCTCGTCCCTTCTTTGGTTGATAATTTTGAAGCGTCCCCAGTAGGGTGCTGCTTCCCGGCTGGCGGGAATAATCGGGACACGAATCGTGCCGGCCGATCCCGTGTGGGTTGCCATCATCTCAGCCGTCCCCTCGGCGAACCACGAAGGGCCTGTCCCGCCAAAGACATGCTCGGCAAACCCGTGAAAGGATTCATGCAAAACAAGGTGCCGCGTGAAATAGTCCGAGGGCTGCACAATCGCCCACGCCTCTTTGCCACTTTGAAACCCGTGTGGAAAATCGGGAAGGCTACGAGGGATCAGGCCCGCCTGACGAAACCTTGGCAGATCTTTAATCAAGTAGAGCGTCAACTGCCAGCCATCCACGCAGCTGGCCGGCTGTTTCCAAAATCGAATCCACTGCGGGACCGCGGCATCGACCGATTGCGGCAGACTGTCCGTTGCCGGGCTGGACGGAAGATCGGTGACGATTTTTATCCAGCGTCCCTGCAATGTACGCAGTTCCTCTGCCGTCGCCACGCCACAACTGAAACCAAGTGACACGCACCAGACGATGAACGTCAGACATTTCGAATTCATCATCGGTGGAGCTCCTTGGGAATCTTAGTTACGCAGTCCCCAGCACGGTTTGGATCGCAGCCACCAGGGCGGTCGCATCCTCTCCATTGTATTCGACTTCCTCAGCCGTTTTATTCTGCAGATCCTTTACCTGGCAGACTCCGCTTGAGAGTTCATTCCCTCCGGCGATCAAAGCGATCCGAAAGCCCTTGCTGTCGGCGTACTTTAATTGCGCCCCCAGTTTTCTGCTTTCAGGATAAAATTCAACGCCGATGCCGCTGGCTCGCAGTAGCGTCGCCATCTTGATGTAGGCGGAAGAAGAGTCTTTATCAAAATAGGGGATGAACACGGGCGCTGGCGTTTTCACTTCAGGCAGCAGATTCAATTGTTCCATCGCGGCCAGCAAACGATCCAGACCGAGGGACGCTCCCACGCCCGGGAGCGACTGCTTGCTATAGGTCGAAACCAAGTTGTCATAGCGACCGCCACTACAAACGCTGCCGATTTTTGGCAGGTCGTCAAGGAAGGTTTCGAAAATGACTCCGGTATAATAATCCAGGCCTCGCGCGATCGAAACGTCCAACTGAAGCCGACTAGCAGGAACTCCTGCAGCGTCCGCGCCCTCGAAGATTTGTTGCAAACGCAAGATTCCAGCGGTTGCGGTCGGGCCGTCGCCAATGACCGCAGGCAGTTGCTCCAAAATTTCGGCAGGGGTTCCGGTGCACTCCGTCAATTTAAGCACTTTGAGTGCCTGATCGGCGGTGACGCCTGCAGCGGATTCCATTTCGGCCGCTGTTTTTTCAGGACCGATTTTCGCCAGTTTGTCCAGCGAACGGAGAATGGGGACCGACTGTTCAACAAGGCCAAGGCTTTCCAACAACCCGGTCAGGATTTGGCGATTGTTGATGTGAATTTTAAAACCATCAAAGCCCAGTGATTCCATCAAGTCATTGATGATCAACAAGGTTTCAATATCGGCAACAACACTCTCGCTGCCAATACAGTCAAAATCGCACTGCACAAATTCACGATAGCGGCCGGCCTGCGTGTTTTCGCCTCGCCAAACGGGGGCTAAATGGTATCGCTTAAAAGGCGTCCCCAATTGGTTGATGTACTGGGCGGCAAACCGAGCCAGCGGAACGGTCAGGTCAAACCGCAGTCCCACTTCACGTCCACCATGGTCGGTAAACCGGTAGAGCTGCCGATCGGTTTCGTCACTCCCTTTGCCCGTCAGGATTTCCAGATACTCCAAAGCCGGAGTATCGATCGGAGCAAACCCGTAACGTCGAAAGACGGTGCGGGCAGTTTGCATGGCCTGTTCGCGAGGAATCATTACCTGAGGCAAATAGTCGCGAAAACCTTTCAGCGTACGGGGAGTGATCATATCGACGGATTCGCCGTAAGTGGATTGGGGAAGTAATAGAAGTTGGAGAATGGGCTAGGCCAGAGGCAAGGCGGTCGGCCTGGGACTACGGAACCCTTGGCCGGAATCGGGGCCAAAGCGAGCGTCGCAGTATTCTGCAATTTGCTCGGGGGATTCGAAATACTTTTCGTAGACCCAGTCATCCTCATATTCACAATTGTCGGTGGTGTAATCCCGACAGATTTGTGGGCGAGTTTCATAGATTCCGCACCGATTATCGGCCTGCAAGTGCTTGCAGGTCGTGTGGACAAGCAGGTACCAGTCCCCTCCGTCCACGAAAACACTCGCGCGATCATGCAGCAAATACCAGCGGATAAAGTCAAAATCCCGGCGGGAATCTGGGACATCGATCGGGAGGGCAAAATACTGACAACATTTGGCCGTACAGTGTTCACACAGGCTTTCCCCCACTGGGACCTGTGAACGGCGTGGCTTGCCCGCGCCGGGGCGGAGTTTCGTGATCGTCATTGTGTTGTTTGCTCCCAATCCGATAACTTATCGCAGTCATCCGATTTTACTTTATAGTTTCGCTGCGAAGGCTAGCACAGCCGACAGCGATCGAACAGGGTTGAACCACTCCATGGAAGTCGTCATCACCGCACTTGGCCCCGACAATGCTGGCCTGGCCGATCCGATCATCCATTATCTGACCGGTCAAGGAGCACGGATTTCAGAAATCCAAATGGACGACCATGATGAAGAGCAGCTATTTGCGATGCTCTGCCGAGCCGATTTTGATCCACAGCATACCACCTACGAGCAAATTCGCTCGGCGATGCGACAGATCGGCGAACATAAAAAGCTAGCGATCCGGGTCTGGAGCCGCGATGCACGAGAAGGAAAACCCCGTATTGCCCTCTGCGGGACCTATGTGTCGCACACCCCCAGGGCCGTCCTGGAAAACGTCCGAAGTGGGCGGATCGACGCCGAGATTTCGGTGATGATCAGCAACCGCAAAAAATTGCAGGCTCTGGCGGAAGAATACAACGTTCCGTTCCGCTTAATCGGCGACAGCGAAGGGGCGGCCGATGATGCGGCCATGGTCGATGCTCTGGATGAATTTGACGTCGACTACGTCGTCCTAGCACGTTACATGCGTGTCCTCCCGGCCAGCACCTGCTGGCAATTTGCCGGTGGGCGAATCATCAACCTGCACCACGGCTTATTGCCCGGCTTCCCCGGTTTTCGTCCCTACCACGACGCCAATGCCGTCCGCATGCTGACCTACGGGGCGACATGCCATTTCATCATTCCGGAACTGGACGCGGGAAATCAGATCATCAACCAACGGACTTTCTCCGTAAATCCAGGTACTCCGCTACCGCAAATCATTGCTCAAGGCGAAACCGAAAACGAACCAATCTGTTTGGCCGAAGGAGTCCGCCGTGTCGTCGACCGCGAAATCGCATTGCACTTCCATCGAGTCGTCGCCCGATAAAGAGAACGAGCGACGCCAAACTCCTAGCGGCAGAGCGCGAGCCCTCCGGCCCGGAAACCAACGCTCGCAAAAGGGCCGGACGGCTCGCGCCGTTCCGCTAAGATTTATGCGGCAGGGCGGATGTCACCGGTCAAATCGCATCGAGCGCACGCCGAATCGCTGCAAAGACAGAGCCCCAGTCACCGGTGGTTGTTTGCCGAAAGAGTCGCATGCTGGGATACCAGTGCGTCGTTTCTGCCTTCAGGCCCCAACGCCAGTCGGGAACTTTTCCCAGAACCACCCAGACCGGCACGTTCAACGCACCGGCAAGGTGGGCGGTGGAAGTGTCTGTCGTGATCACTAGATCCATCTGACAGAGGATCGCGGCCGTATCGAGAAAAGCTCCGCCCGTCTGGTCGATGCTGTCCGGCAGCCGTTGAATTCGATCGGCAAAATCGCACTCCGACAATTGTTCGCTTCCTACCCCATGCTGCAGGCTGAACCAATCGCAATTCGAACTTTCAATCAAGGGAGCAAATTCCTGAAGCGGAACCGAACGGTAGATATCCGCGTGATGGTTCGGATTCCCTTGCCAGCAGATCCCGATCCGCTTGGACGCCTCATTCGATCGTGCCGGAAGATTCTGATTCCAGTACTCCAACAGAGAATCGCTGACCGACAAATAGGGCGTAACCGCCGGGTCGGGTTTCACTGGGAGCGATCGCACGTGGTCGGCAGCTTCAATTAACGAAGCCTGAAAATCGACATTTGCGGGGATCATTCCGCTAGGACAAACTTGGTCAATTCCCGGAGCCGAGGAGAGCAGGGGAACCATTTTCGATTCGCACCCCAGCACGGTCCGCGCACCGAGCGAACGAAGTTGCTTGGCCATACGGACGAAATGGATCGCATCCCCCAGTCCCTGCTCAGGATATAGAAAGATTGACTTACCCTCCAAAGGCTCTCCCTGCCATAAAGGAGCCGCGGACGCTGGGCGTTGCAGGCCGGGCATTTGCCAACGCCAACGATATTCCTCCCAGCCCTTCGCCTCGTCCCCCAGCAACAGATAGATCACTCCTAGATTGCGATGGAGTTCCGGTTCCTGTGGCGACAACTGCAACCCTTTTTCATACCACTGCAGTCCCCGCTCGACGTCTCCGTTCCAGATCCACAGGGTTCCTCGATTCTTAAAGGGACTGAGGTAATCTGGTTGCTGCTGAATCGCCGTTGCGAAGCAAGCGTCCGCTTCCTCGATCTGATTCAACATCCGCAGAGAATTGCCAAGATTATTCCAACCGATCGGAAACTGCGGCTGGATCTTCAATGCGGCTCGGTAAGACGCCACCGATTCTTCGAACCGATGCTGGTCAAAGAGGGCGATGCCCAAGTAGACATGTGCCTCCGCGCTCCCCGGGGCCTGCGCAAGGATCTGTCGATATATCGATTCGGCTGCAGCAAGTTTCCCCTGTTGATGGAGTTTCCAAGCGTGCTGCAAGACTTCGCGAATGGTTGCCAACAGTTTTTCCTAGGTCATTTCCAAACCGGTCATCGTGCTGGTTCCCGAGGCGAACTGATCCATTGGCAACCCCATCCGCTGCAGCAAGCTGACGTACAGATTGGGCAATGGATAGTTATTCTTTTGATCAAAAGCCAAGTGCTGACCATGACGGAAACGGCCACCGCCCAGTAGGACTGGCATATTGCGAGTGTCGTGGTTCGACGCGTTGCCGAGATTGCTGGTCAGGATCACCGAAGTGTTATTCAACAGATTCCCTTCCGCATCTTCGACCGACGCGAGGTCACGCAGAAACTGTCCCCAGGTGGCCACAATTTCCGTTTCGATCAACGTCAACTGCTCTAGCTTCTTTTCGTCTTTGCCGTGATGGCTTAAGGCATGGTATCCCTCTTCGACTCCGGCGATCGGCAACACGCCGCCCGATCCTCCGAGGTGGTAACTGATAAAGCGAGTCGAATCGGTCTGCAACGCCAACCGAATCATGTCGCTCATCAATTTCTGCCGACCGATGAAATCATTGGAATTCCCAATATCGACCGGTCGCTTACGATCGACCGTGGGTTTCGGACGCTTTGCCCACGCCTCCGATTTTGCCAGTCGGACTTCCAGATCACGAACGCTAGAGAAGTATTGGTCCAATCGTCGCTTGTCACCGGCGCCCAACTGCCTGTTCAATTGCTTCGCGTCCGACGCGACCAAGTCCATGATGCTTCGTCCATGCCGAACGCGTCGGACTCGCTGCGCTTTTTCATCTTTGGCATCGTCGATGAACAGTTTTGCAAAGACGGCCGACGGCGAAGTCTCCGCGGGAATCATCGCCCCGTTTTCGGTGTATGAGGGGCTATTGCTGCCCGCACTACCAACCACCAACGAAGGGTAGCGAGTCGCATCTCCAAGATGTTTCGCCATCAACTGATCGATCGAAATCGAATTGCGTGCTCCCCCGGTCCCACCGGCAGGGTTTGCGGTCAGCAAACTGGCCTCGGCAAGGTGGCCCCCTTTCACACCGGGGTGCGAGGAACCGGAGATCACCGTAAAGGAGTCACGGATGTCATCAATCTTTTTTAAGTACTGCGAAGGCTTGTAATCGCGTCCCGCTTCCTCGGGGTTCAATTCACTTGCCAACAATCCCAAACCGAGCGTCATCGAAACGAATCGTTGAGGTGCCAACGGAGCCGAGCCCTTTGCGCCAGCAGTTGCCTTTTCCATCGCCGATAGCCAAGGCACGGCAACCGATACCCCTGCACCACGCAATAGGGTTCGACGCGGCAATTTCTTCATTGCTAAAAAAGACATCTGTATTCCCCTTTATCGAGATTTGTAATCGATTCTACTTATTCAGAAACAGGTCGCTGGTGATCGTGCGATAGAACAGTGTCCGCATCCCGTAATCGGAATCGGCACAGTCTTTCACGATTTTGCGAACCTCTGGCCGATCTGCAAATTCAATCGGAGCCCCCGTCGCATAGGCGATCCAGTGGTGCACCAAATTGGTCGCCAACCGATCGGGATTGGCCAGGACATGATCCTGAAATCCGGATAAATCATCAAACCCTTCGCCACTGGTCCAGTGGTAACTGGGATCAATTTCCGGCCCCTTCTTCTTCGCATTCCCTAGCTGCCCATAGTGTTTCCGCCATTGTCCCGCGGGATCAAAATTCTCCAACGCAAATCCAGGAGGGTCAATTTTGACATGGCAACTGGCACAAGAACTATCAGCAAGGTGCTTGTTCAACATGTCACGGATCGATTTGGCTCCGCGAATGTCCGGTTCAATCGCAGCGACGCTTTGGGGCGGAGGCGGAATCGGTTGCCCTAGAATCCGCTCTGAAATCCAAACACCTCGAATCACTGGAGACGTGGTCGTCCCATTTGCAGACACCTTCAACAAAGCGCCCTGAGTGATCAAACCACCTCGCGGCGATGCTGGATCGAGCGACACGGCGCGGATTTCGTCGCCGGAAACACCTTCCACGTCGTAATATCGAGCAAGCCGACTGTTCAGATAGGTTTTCGGAGCTTTAACCAAGTAGGCTGCTGGTTCATCCGCACGCAGCATTTCGGTCAAAAACTGCACGGTCTCTTCGACCATTGCCTCTTTGACAACGCGATCAAATTCACGAAACAGACGTCGATCGGGTTGAGTATCGTCAATCAAAGCAAGATCAAGCCACTGGGCGGCAAAGTCACGCATAAACCGTTCGTCGGCACCGTCGCTAAGCAGGCGATCGACTTCGCTGCGCAGGATTTTATTGTCGGCCAACCGACCCTCTGCGGCCAGATTGCGGAGCCGATCGTCCGGCGGTGAAGCGGTCAGAAAATAGCTCAACCGGTTCGCCAGATCATGCCCTGCCAAACGCCCAGGCGGTTCGTGAAAATACAGAAAATGAGGCGAGCAGAGGAGGGCTCGATAGCTTCGCCGAAGAGTACTTAGCAGGGGTTCGCCAGCGGCCAAGTCCGCCTTTGCCGCATCGATGTAGTGCTTGATTTCGCCGGAGGTGACATCACGCCGGAAAGCACGCGTGGCAAATCGATGCACCAGTTCCTCAACGGACGCAACCGGATCTTTGGCCACCAATTCCACTTCACTTGCTTTCGAATCGCCTGATGATTTGCGGTTCTTCGCATCCTTTGATTTTTTCGAATCCTGGCTCTTCGCGGTTCGTCGAAGTTTCAGGTCGCCCCACAGCAGATTGGCGATTCCTTTGTCGTCGGGCCCATAGTGAATCCGCTCCATCAAGATGGAGTGAATGGCAAGACCAGCGACGTTCTGTGGCTCACCTTCACCCGTTCCAATTTGCCCGCCACCAAAGGAAGCCGATTTCAATGTCCTGTCTGCTGGACGGATCTCTAACATATGGCCTTTAGGAAGCCAGCCCTCGAAAGTCCACTCCTGAGGTTCATTGGTTACTTCAAAACTGCCAACCGAGGCTAGCAGCGGAGCACTTGAAACACACAGCCCACTTCGCACAGAACACCAGACGCCATGATCCTTCGGTTGATTCAGCGCCGACGCACGAATTTTAAAACGGTACCAGCCATCGGACCGAGCCTTCGTGGCGGGAGTCCGCCCATAAAAGATGACTCCTCCCATCCAGACAACGGCTGCATCGTTAAGAAGTTCGGGTTCCCGACAACGTCGTTTGGGATTTTCTCGTACGATATCCTTCACCGACAAATCACGACGTACGTCTTCCTCTTCGCCGAGCGCGCGGGAAAAAGCTTCGTCAAGGGATTTATCGACAATCTGAAGGTGTTGTTCCAATTGGAAATGGGAAATCACTTGGCCATCGGCAACGGTCGAAAAACCATCGGTCCGCGGCTCGTCAGGCAAGCGAGCTGCCAGTGGAATATCGATCCCAAGGACTTGGTGCAACGAGCGTTCCAGCTGTAGGTTCGTCAGGCGACGCCCTTGGACTCGGCCGACATGATTAATATGAGCTTGCTGATTCGCCCGCAGCCATCTTTCCGTCTGCTGCTCAAAAACCGCCTGGGCTTGCGTGTCGACTTCGCCGTAATCAGCAGGGGGCATTTCTCCATCATGGACACGGTCAAAGACGCGCACCCAGCGGTCCATATTCCGCAAAGTCAGCCCCGCTTCGAATTCGCCAAGGTCGAAACCACCTTCGCCATCTTTGCCGTCGTGGCAATCAAGGCAATTATCGTTAAGAAATGCACGAATGGTCGGAGGCACAGCCACGGCCGGTTCTGCCGATTCCGCGACCGAACAGGGTGCAAACGAAATCACGACAAAGGCAAACAATGCCGCACTCAAACAGGAAAACGCGATGCGAATGCGAAGCAAATCCATAGAAGCCATTAGAAAAATGAAGGCAGGAAAGGGAGGCGGGCAGACTCATTATAGTGTTTTCAACACGGATAACGAGGATCGGACTCGGAAACAGCCCAAAAACCAAGCGTGAACCGATCGATCGTGTGGTCTAAGGACTATCTACCGCACGCCCTCGCCCCCCAACTCGCGACCTCGAACACGCAAAAAAGGGGAGAGGCAAGAGAATAGTCTTCCCTTCCGGGCGCCACCGATCGAATTTGCCGGGTCAAAACGGCCTGCCAGCACAACCGCACTACCACGAACAACAGCGTTGCGTTGCAGCGACGTTGGCCATAAAAAAACCTCCCTCGCGGCAAACCGCAAAGGAGGTTTTTGTTTTTAAAACGGCGAACGCTTTGCAGAACTAGAACTCTGCGCGACCTGCACCTTGACGTTTGGCTGCTTCGATCCCGGCACCGACAGAACGCAGCACGCCTTCACCGACGATAATGCGATTCGATTGACCGCGAGGAATCATGTTCGTGAGGATCAAAACGCGATCGGTCTGCTCGCTGTTGTTTGCAGAATCGATGACCGCGTCGACCACAGGATTGGAAACCTGCTTGCCTACGGCTTTGGCGAACGGCAGAACCGAAACGTACATTTGCCCCAATGGGCGTTTTGCACCGTCAGCATCTTCCGAAGAGGAATCGATCAGCTTCTTCAACGTTGCTTCAGGATCATTACCGGCGGCGTAGTACAACGCATCGGCTGAGGTTCCAAGCTTAATAACGAACTTGGGGCCGAGTGTTTTCTGGGCTTTATCGTCGTTGATTTCGATAACGATCGAATGCAAATCGACCTCTTTGTATTTCGATTCGTTGAAGGTGAATTTGGGTGCACGGGGGTCATTGGCAACTTTCCCAGCCAACTCTTTGACCATGCGTTCGATCTCCGCACCATCCGCAACGACGGCTCCACCCTTCAGCGATGGCTGATCGCCCGACAGATCCAGCTGCATACCGATATCTAGTTTGCCCTGTTTCATCGTGTCGACCGTCAAGTCAACAAAACGACGCACCAACAACATCAGTTCTTCTTTTTGGATGTCGCCCATGCGTTGGTCTTTATCCAGCTGCGCCTGCATCGCTTGCAGACTTTGTTCGATCGATGCTTCCGCTTGCTCGACAGCCTGCGGGCTGATCGAAGTTGACGCGTGGTAGTACATCGCTGCGTCCGAGGAAATCACCGAAGCAAATTTCGAGGGGAGTGACATCGTGTTGGCGTAGGTTTCAGCCAATTCACTTCCTTCAACCGCGGTGGAAACGATGTCAAAGAACAATCGTTCGCGTTCGGGCTGAATCGCAAACCCGACAAGCAAGGTGTCGGTAAACGCGATCTGATCCTGGATTTGCTGCAGGCTGCGTTCAGCCATCTCACGAGCATTGTCCATTTCCTCACCACCGCGACGAGCCATCCCTTGATCGAAACCTCGCTTCAAGTTTTCGATAAAGGCATTGCGTTGTTCGGGGCTGATTGCCTGAACATTCAACCGTACGGCGATATCGTAGATTTCCGGCAGGTTCCCCAGCAGGGCTGCGGGATCGTTAGCAGGTTCTTTGACGGCATCACGATTGGAGGATGCAAATGCCCACTTTCCTTTCTGCTTGATGTACAGAAGGCTGGGGCCGGCGGTGATCACCAACGTGTCGGGATCGCTCTCCAAAGCCTCTGCGGGCCCGGTCTGAGCTTCGATATTTTTGAGGAACATCTTGATGTCGTCACTTGGCAACATCAGGACGGGAACCATTTCGCCATCAACGACATTGACGGTGATCCCGATCGGACGTTCGGGATCGATTCCTGCGGTGTAGATATTTGCCATTCCAGCAAACATTCCCCCAACGGCTGGTTGCCCGACCGCTTCACTGACATACAGCAAACCGTCGCGGATTCCTCCGATCCCGGAAAGCGATACGACCAAGGCAGGTTGGTCGACTCCTTCCACAACGGATAAATCGGGAACTTCCGCTTTTGAATCCTGGTCGATAGCGACCTGGGCCAAGAGGTTCGAACTGCCCAGAACCAAACCAAACGCAAGCGTCCAGCTGCTCAATTTGGCGAATACGGAAAATGATCGACCTTGCATGCTACTCCGTCCTGTCAATGTTTTCTAAGAGATTTACAGGGCCCTGCGGCAGAGCCCCTAGCTATTAAACCAAATTCTAGCACCGTTGTTCACCCGCAAAGCCGGAAAGATACGAATCGTTACCACGAGTGAGATACAATGGAAACCTTATCTAGCCCCCCCTTCGCGGAGACCTAAACGTGAGAATGCTGCCCGTATTGTGCTTTCTGTTGCTCTTCTCAACGACGCCGGCCCTCGCAAAGGTCACGGAATCCCCCTTCGGGAAAACCGCAACGGGCGAAAAGGTTCAGCAATTTACCATTACAAATTCGCACGGACTTTCCGTCAATATCATCACTCGAGGGGCGACGCTTCAGTCGCTGATCGTCCCTGACAAAGAGGGCAAGCTAGAAGATATCCTGCTTGGCTTTGATTCCGTCGCCGGCTACGAATCAGAAGACAACCAGTACTTCAGCTGCACCGTCGGCCGCGTCTGCAATCGAATTGGCAATGCTCAATTCGAACTATTTGGGGAAACCTACAAACTGCATGCCAACGATGGAAACAACACCCTGCATGGTGGTGGGGCGAGGAGCTTGGACAAAGTGGTCTGGAAAGCTTCTCTTCCGGAGGATCAAGAAAACACGGTGGAACTGACCTACTTCAGTCCCGACGGAGAAGAAGGATTTCCGGGCAACGTCCATTTTTCGGTTCGCTACTCGCTGACAGAGAAAAACGCATTGGCGATTTCCTATAAAGCGACCACCGACATGGAAACGCCGATCAACATGACCAACCACGCGTACTTCAACCTGTCCGGAGCAGGTGCGGAGACGGTCCTTGACCATATCCTCCAGATCGATGCGGACCAGATCACGCCGACCGACGACGAATTGATCCCGACCGGAGAATTCGCCGACGTCGAAGGGACCGCTCTCGATTTCCGTGAACCAACGGTGATCGGAGAACGGATTGCGGCGGTCGATAAAACGGCCGCGATTGGCTACGACCACAACTGGGTCCTCAACCACCAAAACCGCGGGGTCCGCAAAGTTGCCACCCTGGAGCATCCAAGCAACGGGCGGATGATCCATGTGGTGACCGACCAACCGGGACTGCAGTTCTACAGCGGTAACTTCCTAAAAGGACAGGAGGGTAAAGGAGGAAAGACCTACGCACACCGAAGCGCCATCTGCCTGGAAACCCAGTTCTACCCCGACAGCGTCCACCACGAAGATTTCCCCTCCATCATTTTGGTTCCGGGGGAAACCTATTCGCAGACGACGCTCTATCAATTCAAAGTCAAGGAAGACTAGATGATGCCTGGAGCTTTGACATCGATTCCCTTGAGAGCCATCTTGAGGGAGTCTTTGTTTGGCGCCACAGCAAACGCGGTTGGCCGATCGATCAGTTCATCGTCGATCAACCCTTTGAGGCTCATGGTGAAGTCTTGCATCCCATCCTCTGCACCGATTCGAATCGCGTCGGGCAGCTTGCTATCCTGACCTTCTAGAACCAGTTTTCGGATCATCGGACTGAACGTCATGATCTCGCAAGTCGGAACCCGCGAGACGCCCGGTTTGATACTCCGCAGCAATTTCTGAGCAACGATTCCCTTCATGTTAAACGCGATCGCTGAGCGAATCGCTCCGTGCATTTCTTCGGGGAAGAGGTCCAAAATACGGCCGATTGTCGTCGATGCACTCGCTGCGTGAATCGTGCCAAAAACCAAGTGACCGGTTTCGGCCGCGTGGATCGCGGTCATAAACGTCTCTTCGTCTCGCAATTCCCCCACCAGAATGATGTCGGGGTCTTCACGCACAGCGTGCTTCATACCGACAGCAAAGTCGATCACGTCTTGACCGATTTCTCGCTGATTCACCAAACACTTGTCTTCGGTGTAAACAAATTCGATCGGATCCTCCAGCGTCAGAATATGTTTCCGATAGATGGAATTGATGTAATTCAACATCGACCCGATGGTTGTACTTTTCCCCGAACCGGTCACCCCAGCCAACAGCACCATGCCTTGTTCATAGTGGCACAAGGTTTCCACACTTGGCGGCAGGTAGAGGCCCTTGAAGTCGGGGATGAAGTTATTGATTCGCCGAGCGACCATCCCGATTTTGCCCAGCTGCTTCAGCAGGTTGACACGGAAACGCCAGGAGACCCCGTCGACGTCACAAACATACGCGAAGTCAGCCCCCCCCTCTTCCTCAAAGATATGCAGGTTCCGCTCATCCATCATCGGAACAAGCAAGTTGATCATTTCTTGATTGTCGACCGGTCCTCGGTTCAGCGGTTTCAGCTCGCCACCGACGCGGACCATCGGCGGGCGGTCGACCTTCATGTGAAGGTCAGACCCTTCCAATTTGACAAGCGCCCGAAAAATCTTGTCGATATCCAGCGGATCTCGTTTAACCGTCAGACTTTCCTTCAGACGCCGCACAATTGCGTCTCGGCCCCCCTCCATACCAGCGGTCGTTTTCGGGGCAGCGTTGGCTTTGGCAGCGTGAGCCATATTGGGACATCTCCAGAAGAGGATGAAAGAACAAGTTGTTTATGTGCAAAGGGAAGCGAACGCCCGGTCTTGCAAGCGTTCGGGCTTACAAGCGAACGGAAACTCCGGCCGCCCGCATCGAACGCTTGGTCTCTTCAATTGTAAACTGTCCAAAATGAAAAATACTGGCAGCCAGGGCTGCATCGGCTTTTCCAATCAAAATTGCATCGGTCAGGTGTTCCGGTTTTCCGGCCCCTCCGCTGGCAACGACCGGGATCGAGACCGCTTCGCTGACGGCGGCAGTCATTTCCAGGTCGTATCCGTCACGCGTTCCATCGGCGTCCATACAGGTCAGCACGATCTCGCCCGCCCCCAATCGTTCCACTTCCTGGGCCCACGCGACCGCTTCCAGGCCCGTCGGTTTGCGGCCCCCGTTGATGTGGACCTCCCAAACCTCTCGACCGTCTCGCTGAATTCGCTTGGGGTCGATGTTGACGACAATGCACTGGCTGCCGAAGCGATCGGCCGCACGGCGGACAAAATCGGGGTCGGTACAGGCCGTCGAATTGATGGAAACCTTGTCCGATCCAGCGGAAAGTAACGCTCGAACGTCGTCGATGGTGCGAATCCCCCCACCGACCGTCAGAGGCATGAAAACCTGCTCCGCCGTCCGGCGAACGACATCGATCATGATGTCCCGTTTCTCGTGACTGGCGGTAATATCCAGAAAAACCAATTCATCGGCCCCCTCCGCTTCGTAGCGCCGGGCCACCTCAACCGGATCCCCCGCATCGCGGAGATTGACAAAATTGGTCCCTTTAACAACGCGCCCCTGAGCAACATCGAGACAGGGGATGACACGTTTAGCAAGCATCTACAATCTTCCCAAATTATCCGGCACGCGAACGAAAAGGCTTCTGGCCCCAGGTCAAAATATCTGGCTGAAGAAAAGCCGGGTCCGGGCCAGTTTAACCACGCACGAAATCAATGACGAGGTGCCCCGCCGGGAGAGACGATTTAATCGGCCGGAACGGGTCAGCGTTCCGGTTTCGCACCAGCAAGCGAGGGCATACGCACAAGTGGCTGAGGATTCTTTCGAGAAAATCCGTTGATTGCTTAGAACCGGGAGTCAGCAGCCTGACTGCTCGGTTCGCCAGGCAGACTGCCTCCCCCATATTCCGGCCTCCACGCGTGATAAAGTCCGACGCCTGCTCGCGATTTTCTGCTGGGCGTTTACAAAGGAAGCGAAAAGTGCAACGCGGTGCCCGACGGTGTAGAATGCCACTATTCAGTTCCAATTTTGGGCCTCGAACAACCCATTACTTACCATCACCTCTTCCTCTTTTCGGCACAGGGCTGGACGAATAATGACGTCACAGAATCCATCTTCGAATAAATCACGCCGCTCTTTTCTGAAGAAATCGGCTGGCGCTGCCTCGGCCGCGGTGGCTGCCCCTTATTTCTTCACCGCACAAACAGCTCAGGGTGAAGAAACCGTTTCGAAAAATGACAAAGTGCCGATCGGTCTGATTGGGGCTGGAGGCATGGGCACGGGAAACATGCGTTCGGCAGCGAAATGGGTCGACGTCGTCGCTATCGCCGATGTGGATCAAAATCGTCTTCAAAAAGCCAACAAAGACCTCGGTGGCGGCAAAGCCGATCTCTACTCGGACTATCGCGAAATCCTGGAACGCGATGACATCAAGGCACTGCATATCGCCACGCCCGATCACTGGCACACCAAACCGCTGATCGAAGCCATGCTGGCAGGCAAGGACATCTACTGCGAAAAACCGCTGACCCTGACAATCGACGAAGGGAAACAGATTCGCAAAGTCCAAAAGGAAACAGGGCGAATCGTCCAGGTTGGGACTCAACAACGAAGTACCTTCCCGCTGTTCACCAAAGCGATGGCGATTGTTGCCGATGGACGCCTGGGACATATCCACAAGGTTCAAGCTGCCATCGGTGGAGCTCCGACCAGCAAGGCAATCCCGGTCGCCGATATCCCGGAAGGCCTCGACTGGGATCGCTGGCTTGGGCCGGCTCCGAAAGTCGACTACCGCCACGAAGGCAAAGCGACGAACTGCCATTACGAGTTCCGCTGGTGGTACGAGTACAGTGGCGGCAAGCTAACCGACTGGGGTGCCCATCACGTCGACATCGCAAACTGGGCTCTTAAATTGAACGGCCAGACCGCTGGCCCGCTTTCGATTGGCGGCTCAGTGCAGCACCCTGTCGAATTCGACGAAAACGGTTACCCGAAGCAAAACGATCGCTACAACACGGCAACCAAATTCCAGTTCGATGTCGCTTTCCCAGGTGGCACCGAAATGATCATCCGCGATGACACCGACAATGGCGTCATGATCGAAGGAGACAAAGGCCGAATCTTTGTCAATCGAGGCAAACTGGTTGGTGCTCCGGTCGACGCCCTCAAAGACAACCCGTTGCCCGAAGACGCCATCCAGAAGGTTTATAAAAACCTGCCAATGGTCGGCAACGCACGTGCCGCCCACTGGGCTTGTTTCCTGCACTGCCACAAAGAGGGATTGGAACCGATCTCCGACGTTCACTCTCACATGGAAATGTTGAACATCTGCCACTTGGCTGGCATCTCCGCTCGCTTCGGTGGACGGACCCTCAAGTGGGACGCCGCCAACGAACAGATCGTCGGTGACGATCAAGCGAATGCATTCCTCACAAGGAAGTACCGCGACGGATACGAGATCGAAGGCGTTTAATTCAACCGTCTAAGATCTATCTCACTATTGGTTAACGCAATTTGAGGTCGGTACCTCGACCTCAAATGCGCCCGCCGGGAAAGTGCCCGCATTTCGCGAGGGACGTGAAGTTTCTAGGGGACGGTTTTGTAGCCTTTCGCTCGGGATGTGCGATATATAAGTTGACGGTTTGACAGCAGCTGGCACCTGCCCAGACATCCAAGCGCCACGTCCCCTCGTCGGTTTACCCGACAGGAACGCAAGATTTGAAATTAGAGGTGGTTGTCCCCACGGTTTTCGCTTCCCGTTCGGATTGCCGCTGAAAGCGGCAATCCGAACGGGAAGCGTTTTTCTAGAGCCATGCGAACTAATTTCAAATCTTGGCTTCATGCCAGGCAAGCTGGCATGGGGCCTTTTCTCCCTGCCACACTCGCAACTTATTTATCGCGCGTCCCGAGCGATAACAGGCTTAAGGGGCGTTCTTTCCCGAGCGAAAGGCGACATAGGCTACCCGACATACGGGACGCTACGATCGGCCGTTTAAATACGTAAGACGATCTTGCCGATGTGTTCACCAGACTCCATTCGCTGGTGTGCGACGGCCGCTTCGGTCAGCGGAAACTCGGAATCGATCACGGGGGCTATTTTGGCGGCATCAAGCAGCGGCCAGACCTTCGTCAATAGTTCGTCTGCGATGCGGGCTTTCATCGCTTTGCTTTGCGGCCGCAGCGTGCTCCCCGTAATGGTCAGACGTTTTGACATCACACGCATCAAATCGATTTCACCCTTCGCCCCTTTCATAAAACCAATCTGCACCAAGCGTCCCTCCTCGGCCAACGCGTCGATGTTTCTAGGCACATAATCGCCGCCGACCATATCGAGAATAAGGTCAGCCCCTCCCGCGGCCTTGACGATCGCCACGAAGTCCTCTCGCTTGTAATCCATTGCCCGATCAGCCCCCAGTTCCCTACAGGCTTGGCATTTTTCAGCGGTTCCCGATGTTGTGAAAACCTCCGCCCCCAAAGCCTTCGCGATCTGAATCGCGGTCGTCCCAATTCCACTGGATCCGCCATGCAACAAGAACCGTTCACCCGGTTTCAATCCACCGCGCATCACAACGTTGGACCAGACGGTGAAATAGGTTTCAGGCAGGCAGGCTGCTGACTTCAAATCCATGTTTGTCGGCACCGGCAAACAATGGGACTCGGAAGTCACAGCGTATTGAGCGTAGCCACCTCCAGGCAGCAATGCACAGACCCAATCACCAAGCTTCCACCGTTGGCACCCGGTTCCCAATCCGACAATTTCGCCAGCAGCTTCCAAACCGGGCAGGTCGCTGGCATCAGGCGGCGGACGGTACTTCCCCGCCCGCTGCAATGCATCGGGACGGTTCACGCCCGCGTATGCGATTTTGATCAATACTTCGCCGGGGGCAGGCTTTGGAATCGGACGTTGACAAAGTTTGAAAACCTCGGGGCCACCCGCTTTCGTTATCTCCATCGCCTGCATCGAGTTCTCCGGTTCCACGGCTGGCATCCTTTCAAATTTGCAATCGGTTCCCCCATTAGTGCAAACATTCTAACTGTTTCACAGGCCGAATCGATGCCCGACATTTCAGCGAGTCGCGCGCCTATCTACAGCCACAATCGAGCGATTCGTGCCCGATTATTACAGCCGAAATAGAGCGGCGAAAAATCATCGCCTCCATCGACATCCCGCATGAGCCAGAATTGCAAGTAAAATATGGCTCACCGCCCGCCCCTCCCAGCACAAGATTCCATGCATACTTTACGAGCCCTCGTTGCCGCAGTTATTTTTTCCTGCGGAACCATTGCCCTGGCAGATTACCCGCTTCGCAACGCCGTGGAATGCCATCCGCGAGATGGTCTGCCAAACTTCCTGAGCAAAGTGGACGCAGGGGAAGAGGTCAAAGTGGCTTACCTGGGCGGCAGCATTACCGCAGCGCCGGGCTGGCGAGTCCAGTCGCTTGAGTGGATGCAGCAGCAATACCCCGAGGCATCGTTTGCGGGGATCCCTGCCGCGATCGGAGGCACCGGATCCGATCTTGGCGTGTATCGACTGGAACGAGACGCCCTACAGCACAACCCCGATCTGCTGTTCGTGGAATTTGCGGTCAATGATGGAAGCGCATCGCCCGAACAAATTCACAAGGCGATGGAAGGCATCGTGCGGCAAACCTGGTTGGCCAATCCACGCACCGACATCTGTTTCGTCTACACCTTAAACAAAAGCATGTTGCCGGACCTGCAAGCTGGCAAAATGCCACGGGCAGCCAGTGCCATGGAAGAACTGGCCGATCACTACGGCATTCCCTCCATCCACTTCGGCGTCGAGGTCGCGCGGATGGAGGCGGCTGGCGAGCTGATCTTCCAAGGCACTAAACCCAAAACCAACACCGAAGCAGACGCTGAAAAGCCGCTGCTATTTTCCACCGATGGCGTGCATCCGCTGATCGAAACCGGACATCCACTCTACGTGCAGGCGATCGCACGGTCATGGCCCAAATTGCAGCAGGTCGGTGACGAACCGGGCGATCACCGATTGGTAGATCCACTGCGAACGGATAACTGGCAGGACGCACACTTGGTTTCGATTCGTCCCGACATGTTAAGTGGCGGTTGGGAGAAATTGCCAACCGAGCATACGCTTTCCAAACGTTTCCAGCGCAACATGCCGGATCTGTATCAAGCTACCAAGCCGGGTGCCAAACTATCGTTTACGTTTACCGGAACGGCGGTCGGCGTATTCGATATCGTCGGCCCCGATGGTGGTTCGTTGAGCGTTCGGCTGGACGACGCCGAGCCATCGACGCGAAATCGAATCGATGGCTACTGCACCTACCACCGAATGTCCAAGCTGAATATCGGGACCGAGTTAACGCCCGGAACCCACAAAGTGGAGATCACGTTAACTCCGGAGAATCTGGACAAACATAAGATTCTGTTCGAACGCAATCGAGCAGACCTAGAGGCGCATCCTGAGAAGTATCAGGGAGAGACTTGGTACGTAGCAGCCTTGATGGTGATCGGTGAAGTTGAGTGAAGGAGTGAAGGAGTGAAGGAGTGAAGGAGTGAAGGAGTGAAGGAGTGAAGGAGTGAAGGAGTGAAGGAGTGAAGGAGACAAGGAGACAAGGAGACAAGGAGACAAGGAGACAAGGAGACAAGGAGACAAGGAGACAAGGAGACAAGGAGACAAGGAGACAAGGAGACAAGGAGACAAGGAGACAAGGAGACAAGGAGATAAGGAGATAAGGAGATAAGGAGATAAGGAGATAAGGAGAGAAGGAGAGAAGGAGAGAAGGAGAGAAGGAGAGAAGGAGAGAAGGAGAGAAGGAGAGAAGGAGAGAAGGAGAGAAGGAGAGAAGGAGAGAAGGAGAGAAGGAGAGAAGGAGAGAAGGAGAGAAGGAGAGAAGGAGAGAAGGAGAGAAGGAGATAAGGTGCCACTGAGACGTTGGGATTGCAGTCTGTGATTGCTGCGTTGATAGCTGGGATTTGCTCGTTTATGGATTTATCCCCTCAATAAGACCTAAGCACTCAACTCCGTGTCTCCGTGTCTCCGTGTCTCCGTGTCTCCGTGTCTCCGTGTCTCCGTGTCTCCGTGTCTCCGTGTCTCCGTGTCTCCCGACTCCCGACTCCCGACTCCCGACTCCCAACTCCCAACTCCCAACTCCCAACTCCCAACTCCCAACTCCCAACTCCCAACTCCCAACTCCCAACTCCCAACTCCCAACTCCCAACTCCCAACTCCCAACTCCCAACTCCCAACTCCCAACTCCCAACTCCCAACGGGTGGCGCGACGGAAACTGGTTGCTGGAACTGGAAGTTTTTTTTCGCCACCGATTGTCCGTTCACTATCCTTTCCCTTAATAATTGCGGGCTCGCGATCGATTGGTGCGACTTCGGTCGCTGAAGAGGTGGGCCTCCCCCTTTGACATCCAGGCGGATCGGGTACAGAATCAAGCCTGTTGGTGTGTGGCAAAGCGATGCCGCATAAGCAGCAGAAGCGAGTCACCTACAGCGCGGCGTAAGACTGAACGACCAACCTTTGGATTGGGTTCGGCTTGAATTGCCTGGCGGTGGCGGCCCTTGCGATGGGGAACCGTGAACCTGGTCAGGCCTTAACTGGAGCAGCCATAAGCGGGGTACCTTTGTGTGGGGGTCGCCTCCGGCAGGCAATTTTCTTTTTCGCAGTCCGCATTTCGACAGCAAATCCAATGGCCGATTCCGATCTGCAAAGTGACCCCAATTCTGATAAATACGTCGTGGTTGCACGACGTTACCGGCCCAAAAGTTTTGGCGAGCTGGTTGGCCAAGGTCACGTCGGACAAGCTCTAAAAAATGCGATTGAAACCAATCGTGTCGGACATGCCTACCTGTTCACGGGGGCTCGCGGGGTCGGAAAAACCAGCACCGCTCGGATTTTCGCTAAGGCACTGAACGCTCCCGAAGGGCCGACAGCCACTCCAGACAACGATAGCGACATCTCCCAGGCAATCGACGCAGGCGAAGATATCGATGTGCTGGAAATCGACGGAGCCAGCAATCGCGGAATCGATGAAATCCGCTCGCTAAGAGCCGGGGTTGGAGTCCGCCCCAGCCGTGCTCGCTACAAAATCTACATTATCGACGAAGTTCACATGCTGACGACAGCGGCGTTTAACGCGCTGCTGAAAACGCTTGAAGAGCCTCCCGAACACGTCAAATTCATTTTCTGCACGACCGATCCGGAAAAAATCCCGATCACCGTCCTGAGCCGCTGCCAGCGATTCGATTTTGCTCCGGTCCATGCCGACGAGATCATGGGCCGGCTGAGAGAAATCATCGATTCCGAAAAAGCGGAAGCGGATGACGAAGCTCTCCGCTTGCTGTCGCGCCGCGCCGCAGGATCGATGCGAGACAGCCAGTCACTGCTGGAGCAAGTGTTAAGCTTCAGTTCTGGCAAGCTGACCGTCGAAACCGTCCACAGCATGCTGGGGACGGCCGATGACCAGCGATTGCACGACCTGACGACCGCCCTCATCGAACGCGATGCAAAATCGGCGATTGAACAAGCCGACTTGGCGACTCAGGCCGGAGTCGACGCAGGCCAACTGGGGGAACAGTTACTCGGACACTTCCGCGACCTGTTGATCGCCACGGTGGGCTGCGAGCCCGCAATGCTCCGGTTCTGCAGCGAATCGATGCACGATGAACTGAAAAAACGAGGTTCCTCGTGGGGCGTGGCGACCATCCTCGCTGTCGTTTCCCTGCTGGATCAGACATTGGTTCGGATTCGACAAAGCGTTCACGGGCGAGTGCTGCTTGAAATCGCTTTGATCCAGATCTGTCAGCTCCCCGACCTGCAGCGGATGGCGGATTTGATGGCGGGTGTGAAACAGAGCACGCCTGCCCGCATTTCTGCGACAGGCGAAAAAAAAAAGTCTGAACCGCTAGCAGCCGCTCCGGCGGCCAGCACTCCCGCCACCGCTCAGCCAGCCGCGGCAGATGCACCAGCTTCGGTTCCAGAGCTATCGCAGCAAGCGGAAATCCCGAAGGAACCGCAGGCTCAGCCAGAGAGCACCGCTCCAGCAGAAACCGCAGCGGCGCAAACTGCTCCAGCGCAAACCGCAGTTGCAACTCCGGCAACCGCACCTGCGATTGCCGCTACCCAGGCACCGCCCACGACTCCGCCGGCCCCCACCACTCCGCCGGCAGCCCTCTCTGCACCGCCCCCTCCTTCCATCGAAAATCTTGGGCCCGCGGACGTTTCGGAACCGGTCGGCGCGACGCCTCAGACAATTGGAACCTCCAAACCACCTCCACCCCGTGTGGAACCGGCCGCTACGCCAGCTCCCGCCGCAGCGACCGCCAGCGAGACGCCGAAAGCACCATCGCCCCCCAAAGAGCTGCCCACGTCCTATCCTCCCCCGGAATGGACCCCCGCAGGAGTCTTGGTGCTCTGGAAGCGTTCAATTGAAAGGCTGGACGATCTGACGGCGGACCTTGCGCGCCAATACAGCAAGGTGGAACTGGTCGAAGAGGGCCGAATCCGGGTCCTTTTTCCAGCCGATTTGAAACTGACGAAATCCCGTTGCGACAAACCAGAACAAAAAAGTAAGCTAGAAGAGGCTTTAGCAGTCGTCGCGGCACGCCATGTGCTGATAGAATCAGGCTTCGACAAAAATGTGGTTTCCCAGCCGCGAGCTCAACCGGTCAGTACATCGGCGGAGCGTAAGCAGAGACACCGGGGACTGCAGACGGACCCATATGTCAAGAAGTGCATGGAATTGTTTGATTTAGAAGTCGTTCGGGTCGACGACCCGCGCCCCTCTTAGTTGCAGCTCGGTACCCCATAAGGACGTCGATGTTTAAGTTTGGAAATCTGGCAGCCATGATGGGCAATTTGCAAAAATTGCCACAAGCGATCACCGAGATGACCGCTCGACTGCAGGAGGAACGCTTTGAGGTCGAAATCGACCAAGGGATCGTCGTGGCTCAGTTCAACGGGATCGGCGAGATGGTATCGATCGATTTCGATGGTCAAGCGCACGAGAGTGGCGTATTGCAAGAAGCGGTGAAAGCGGCGGCCAGCGAAGGCCACATGATTGGAAAGCAGCGATATGCCGCTGCGATGCAGGAAGTGGCGGCCGGCTTGAAACTGGATGGGTTGCCGGGTCTCGATGGTGCACTCGCCTCTTTGACGGGTGGGCAATAGGCTGTGTTTTCCCAAGAATCGGGAGCCGTTGTCGAACTGGTCGACCAACTTGGAAGGTTACCTGGAATCGGTCGCAAATCGGCCGAAAGGCTGGCCTATCACTTGCTCCGCGTCCCCAAATCCGAAGCTTTGGCATTGGCCGCTTCGATCACCAATGTTCGTGAGAACGTTCGCTACTGCGAAACCTGTTTTAATTTATCGGAGGGGCCAGCCTGCGAGATCTGTCGCAACCCGAATCGCGATAAATCCAGGTTGTGCATTGTGGAACAGCCTCGCGATTTAATGTCCCTGGAACAGGCAGGCGTCTATCAAGGTCTGTATCATGTACTCTTGGGCCGGATCGCTCCACTGGATGGAATTGGCCCTGACCAACTGACAATCGATCCGCTAATCGATCGCGTTCGGACAGGAAATTTCAACGAAGTGATCATGGCGACGAATCCGACCCTGGAGGGAGATGGAACGTCTCTGTTTATCTCCAATCTGTTAAGCGAGTATCCCGTCGAGGTGACTCGACTGGCTCGCGGCATCACTTCGGGCAGTATCCTCGAATATGCCAACAAAGAAATCTTGGCCGACGCCCTCACGGGACGCCAAAAACTGTAGTTCGCTTGCCTCACTTTTCTGCCCTCGGACGAATCGCTTTAGAATCTTCCGCAAGGGCATTGGTGTTCACAATATTTAACTGGAGTCCACTCTGATGCGCATGTCGATGGGGCTAGAAGCCCGGCAACTGCAAGTTCAGAAGATTGCCCCGCGGATGATCCAGTCAATGGAAATCCTGCAGCTCCCGACGCTTGCTTTGCAGGAGCGAATCGAGCAAGAAATCAACGAGAATCCTCTGCTTGAAATCCAGGAGAGCGATCCGTTGGCTCCGGACGAGAGCGACGATTCCAACGAACCCTCCGCCGACACTCGTGCCGAATCGGAAAAAGAACTGGTCGTCGATAACGACCACGACAACAAAGATGATTTCGAACGTTTGCTGAACATGGACGGCGAACTGCCGAACACTTTTGACGATTCGTTTCGACGGTCCAGCAACCGCATCCAGGAAGAAGGCGATCGCCGCCATGACCTGATGGCGAACGCAGAAATGCGTCCCGAATCGCTAAATGATTTCCTCCTGCATCAACTGGCGGAAATGGACATCGATGATCGCGTCGAACAGATGGCCGAGCGAATCATCAGCACGCTTGATGCACGCGACGGTGGCTATTTAAGAATGCCCCTCAATGACTTGCTGCCAGCCAACCACACCAAAGAAGACCTGGAACTGGCTCAGGAAGCGTTGGCGGTTGTGCAGTCCCTAGAACCAAACGGTATCGCTGCCCGCGACCTGCGTGAGTGCTTGCTCCTACAACTGACGCCGGACCTGCCGTACTACGAAGAGATGAAAACGCTGATCAGCGGGCATCTTCAGGATTTGGCCGAAAACCGAATGCCGATCATCCAGCGGAAATCAGGGTTGACGATCGACGCCATCCAGGCCGCCAGGGAGACGATGCACAAACTGAACCCGAAACCGGGAAACGCCTTCACCAAAACCTACGTTCCCAACGTCACTCCCGACGTCATCGTTGAACAGGACGAAGACGGGAAATACAAAGTCCGCTTGGATGATGACCGCGTCCCTCAGTTGTACATCAGCGAATACTACCGAAAACGCCTGCAAGACCCAACCAGCACCGATGAAGAACGAGAATTCATCAAAAAGAAAATCAACGGAGCCCAATGGTTGATCGATTCGATCGAACAACGTCGTAGCACCTTGACGAAAGTCGCCGAAGCGATCGTCGAACACCAAAAACGATTCCTCGATGAAGGCCCCGAAGCGATTGAACCGCTGAAAATGCAGCAGATCGCCGACAAGGTCGGGGTGCACGTGACCACCGTCAGCCGAGCGGTCGACGATAAATGGGTGCAGACGCCCAGGGGCATCTTGCCGATGAAACGGTTTTTCGTCGGCGGGACCCAAAACGAAGATGGCGAAGATGTTGCCTGGGATACGATCCGCCTGAAACTGCAAACCGTCATCGACAAAGAAGACAAAAGCAAACCACTAAGCGATGAAGATCTAGTCGAAGAATTGGGGAAAGCGGGCATGACCGTTGCTCGCCGAACCGTCACCAAATACCGTAAAAAAATGGGAATCCCCAGTAGTCGTCAGCGACGCGATTGGTCTTTGGTGAAAAAGTAACGCTGATACCCGCCCTCCTTTCCCGAGCCTGCCCGAGATTCACGATGCACAACCTTTCCTACCGCCGCCCCGCGTTCCTGCTTGCCTTTGGCTTGATGCTCTGCGCGCCCCTCGCGTTTGCGGATACCTGGACCGACAGCACGGGCAAGTACCGCGTTGAAGGGACGTTTGAGAGCCTTGAAAACGGAGTCGTCCATATTCGCACTCCGGAAGGCAAACTCCTGTCCGTTCCACTGAACCGGCTGGATGCAGCTAGCGCGGCCCTGGCGAAACAGAACCAAGCTAAAATGGCTCCAGCAAATCCTGGAACCGCAAATGGAGCGACGAAGCCCGCCGGAAATGCAACCGCCGCCCAATCAAAACTGGGGCCAAACCCAACCGCTGCCGAAACCGCTCAGGTCGTTAGCCAAGCGGCCGCCGATTTCGATCTGGTCACGCTATGGGACAGCATGCCACCGACCTATCAGCAGGATGTCGCCGCCACGGTCCGCCTTCAAGTCGCGGCAGTAAATGCGAACACCTGGAACGGGATCAAAAATTTGATCCAGCAACTGGGGACGATCCTGCAAACCAAGCAGGAACTGATGATGAACAATCCGACGCTTCAAGCAATCTTGCCCGCAGACCCCAAAACCAACCAGACACTCGCCGCGTCAGGCGATCTGCTGTTGGCGATCTCCAGCAGCCCTTTGACCGACCGTCAAGCCATGCTGGAATTCGATACTTCCACTCTCCTGGCTGAAGATTTTAGCGATATCCGCTCGGCCTTCCAGAAACTGTCGACGTCCGCCGGTGATCTGCAGGGGACTCCATTCACCGGGATGGCAGACGTCCCTAAAGTGGTCGTCCTTTCAGAAACCGACAACGAAGCGATGGTCCAAATCACCGCAGGTGAAAAGGTGACCGAACAGGCTTTCACCAAGGTTGAAAACCGCTGGGTCCCCGCCGACATGGCGGCCAACTGGAAAGAATCGATCGCCGAAGCTCAAGCGACGGCTGAAAAACTGAAGACACCAGAAGGTCAGCAGCAAATGGCTCAGATCAACATGGGACTGATGGTGGTGGGGGCTCCTGTTCAACAACTGGCAGCCGCCCAAACCCAAGAGCAGTTTGACCAAGTGATCGAATCGGTCCAGCAGATGGTCGGTTCGATGATGCCGAAGCCCGGCCAGTAAGTTTTCGTGGCTGACCAACTGCCTTGCCAACGCCCTACGTTCGCCCAGACCCACGACAGGCTCTGGCGAGCGTAGCTACCACGGTGGCGGCTTGAGGTGGTGCCGGTTTTGGGGGCCACCGGGAAGCTTGCGCCGCTCATGCGGCGGCTTCGTACTGTGTCGGCGTGAGGTAGCCGAGAGATGAATGTCGGCGATCGGTGTTGTAGTACTGGATGTACTCAGTCAACTCGCGTTTTGCGATCGCCATACTCAGGTATTCGGCCATACCCATTTCAGTCTTGAGAGTTCCGAAGCATGATTCCATAAATGCATTGTCGTAGCAGTCGCCCGCACGACTCATGCTCTGTCGCATTGATGCACGAGAGAGAATTCCACGATACCGCTTTCCTGCATATTGGCCACCACGGTCAGTGTGGTGAATCAATCCTGCCGAAGGCTGCACAGCTCGAATCGATCGCTGAAGAGCTGTCACAGCGAGTTGTTCAGTCATGTCATCGCGGAAATCCCATCCAACAATCCGGCGTGAATAGCGATCCATCAGCGTGGCAAGATATCCAAAACCAATACCATCGACGGGAATGTACGTAATGTCGCCTACCCAAAGTTGACCAAAGGTGGTCGGTTCTAGCAGATCCAGCAAAAGGTTAGGACTGTACCCAAGCCGATGTCGACTTTCGGTGGTTCGCGGCTTAAACGATTTCGGCTGAATCGCGCGAAGTCCTGCATCTTCCATGAGTTTTGACACTCTGCGACGGCCGCAATGAATGTCCATTGTCTTCAGTTCCTCAACGATTCGACGGCTGCCATAGCGGCGTTTATGCTTTCGGAAGACCGCAGTGACGATCGGCAGTAACGCGGCATCAGACTCATCGCGCTCCGAGCCTCCGGAACGCTGCCAGGCTTGAAAGGAAGACCGATTGAGCGATAGGAAATCACAGACCTCTCGCTCGGATGCTATCTGCAGCTGGACAATCGACGCGGCAGCGGGATAGATTTCGGCTACTCGTTGCGGCCGAAAATGATTAACGCTTTTTTTAAGACGTCGCGCTCCCGCTCGACGCGACGCAACTGATTCTCCAGCTCTTTGACCCGATCATCCATCGCGTCGGCCACCGGGCCTGCGGCTGTCAACTGCTGCTGTTTCCACCGACGGACGATGGTTGGGCAGGTAATGCCCAGACGTTCTGCCACCGACTTTGCGGAGTGCCCATCGAGGAGCATTTGAACTGCCTCTCGCTTAAAGTCTTCATCGTAAACCCGTCGCGTTTTTGCTTTCTTGGCCATCCATGATCCCCAGGAGCTTGTGGTTGATAGTCATACCAAATTTTTAGCTTCCTGGTGGCCCCCAAAACCGGCACCACCTCAGCTTAGCTTGTTTGGGGCGACAGGTAGCTTGCTTTAAAATCATCCCAAGGGCGAGTATTGGCGACGTCGTTCGCCGCCAATCCGCCACGCCTGCCTTGCAAGACTCCGTACTGCATCACATCCAGCCCATCGATACTGTGCGCGTCGGTGCTGATGACGATCGGAACACCGGCTCGGCGAGCGGCAGCTAAGTGCACTTCATTCAGATCTAACCGTGCCGGATTGGCATTCAGTTCCAGCATTTTGCCATGATCGGCGGCGGCCTGAATGACGGCTTCCATGTCGACGTCGTAGGGTGGTCGACGATTGATCAGGCGGCCCGTCGGATGAGCGATGATATTGACGGAGGGATGAGCCAGGGCTCCAAGAATTCGGTCGGTGATCTGTTCTCTCGGTTGTTTCTGGCCGTAATGGATACTGGCGATAATCCAGTCCCCTTCCGCCAAACAATCATCGGGCAAATCCATCCGTCCGTCTTCGAGAATATCACATTCAATTCCCTTCAGGATTTGTAGGCGGCCCTCATATTCCGGACGGATCTGTTCGATCAGTTTCCACTGCGCTCGCAGGCGATCGGGATCCAATCCCCCTGCCATCGCAACCCGCTGCGAATGGTCGGTGATCGCGATGTACTGCAAACCTCGCTCAACGGCGGCGTCCGCCATTTCACGAATCGTCGCCTGCCCATCGGTTTCTGTGGTATGCATGTGCAGGTCGCCAAGGATCTGCGGCAATGTGATCAATTCGGGCAGCGGTCCATCCTCAGCCCACTGAAATTCAAAACGTGCTTCACGGATTTCCGGCGGGAAACAGGGCAGATCGAGGGCAGCGTAAATCGATTCTTCGGTTTCTCCTGCGATCGGTTCTTCGCTTCCATCGCGGAACAGGCCGTACTCATTGATTTTCATCCCGCGTTGTTTCGCCAACGAACGCAGCTTCACGTTGTGCTCTTTCGATCCCGTAAAATACTGCAGCGCCGCTCCAAACTGAGAGGCTTCAACGATTCGCATGTCGACCTGGAACGCATTGCCAACTCGAATCGAGATTTTTGTGTCACCACGGAGAATCGTTTCGGTCCTAGACGGGAAACTTTCCAGATGGTCCATCGCGGCAGCTCGATCAGTCGCAACCGCCAACAGATCAACATCGCCCACCGTTTCGCGGCCTCGGCGATAGCTGCCGGCCGGCTCCAGACGCTCCAACCCAAGGCAACTCTTCATGTGCCTTAGCAAGCGTTGCACGATTTCGTCCGCGTTGACCCAACGCAAGCGTTCGTTGGCCGCCTGAGCGATCTCCAGGCCTTCAAGGATCATCTGCTGGGTCTTTGCTCCAAAACCTTTCAGACCTTTGACCTTCCCCTGTCGGCAGGCGTCCCCCAACTGCTGAAGGTTTTCGATTCTCAGTTCGCGGTGCAGGGCGGCCGCTTTTTTAGCCCCCAGTCCGGGAACTCGGACCATTTCCAGGACGCTGACCGGAATCTCTTCACGCAGTGCATCCAATTGCGGAAGGCTTCCACTTTCCAGCAACACCTGCGATTTTTCCGCGAGGGTTTTCCCGATCCCTGGCAGGTCTGCCAACTTTCGATCCTTGTCGGCGAGGATGGCGGCGACCGATTCATCAAGGTCAAGGATCGCCCGTGCACCGTTGCGGTAAGCTCGAATTCGAAACGGATTTTCGCCTTTGAATTCTAGCAAGTCCGCCAATTCATCGAAGACTGCCGAAATCTGTGCGTTGTCCATCACCCACCGTCCACTATCGAGAATCGTCTAGAACTACAAATTGCTGTCGAACACGCGAACCTGAGCCCAGGTGGGCTTGTTCTTTTCGATGAATTCCAGATGCCGCGGATGCGTTTGGTAAACGTCGTGCGCTTCACGAGACTCGTACGTCACCTGCAGGGAAACGTGGAAGGTCTGGTCATTCACTGGACGCAACAGGTCTGGGGTGCGGCGTCCGACCAGGAAGGAAGTGCACCCATCGTGCCCATCCAGGTAATGATTGCAGTCATTCACCAACGCGTCGATTGCTTCGGGGCTGCTGTCGTGCAGCGTAAAAAATACGTAGTGAGCGAGTCCGGCCATCGTTTCGATTCACCTAAAAGAGCGAAGAAAATGCGAGTGATTCTGGGCTGATATTAAAACGGCCTTTCCAATGGTCGTATAGACCTCCCATTCCGACCATGATTTCCAGGGATTCGGAATGGGGAGTGGAGCCGTCAATTTTGGGGGTGCGCGACGAATGCACGTTTTCTTCACCGAGCGGTTCTTAATCGAGCGGCTTTCGGGTGGCCCGGCGCACGCCGTCCGCGAGCATTTGCTTGCCCCTCCACATAATTACCGGGCGGATTGCGCCGCGGTGTCACGAAAACGCTCCGCACGCCGTTGCTGTTTTCCCTTGGCGACTTTAATATTGCGGACTTGATTCCCCTTAAAATCCACTCACCCTTCGGCCCCCTCCTATGCCCTCCGACATAGCAAATCTCCGTAACATCGGAATTATCGCTCACATCGATGCGGGAAAAACGACCGTCACCGAGCGGATGCTCTACCTGAGTGGTGCGAAACATCGCGTTGGACGTGTTGATCACGGGACCACCGACACCGATGACGATCCGGAAGAACAGGAACGGGGGATCACGATTTTCTCGGCTTGCGTCAAATTTCACTGGGGTGATTACAACATCAACCTGTTGGATACGCCTGGGCACGTTGACTTCACCGCCGAAGTTGAACGATGCCTGCGAGTCCTGGACGGGGCCGTGGTGGTCTTTTCAGCACGCGAAGGAGTCGAAGCCCAAAGTGAAACGGTTTGGCGGCAAGCCGATCGATACGACGTTCCACGAATCGTATTCATCAACAAATTGGATCGTGAGGGAGCGAACTTTGAAAAAGTTCTGCAGCAAATCGGGCCACGCCTAAATGGCAAACCGATCCCGATCCAAATCCCCGTTGGACTAGGACCGGCTCACACCAGTGATCCCTTCCGGGGCGTGATCGATTTGATCGAGATGAAAATGCTGGAATTTGATCCGGAATCGGAAGGCAAAAAGGTTTCGACAGTCGAAATTCCTGAAGACCAGATGGATGATGCTACGATCTGGCGAGAGCAACTGCTGGAATCGGTTTATGAACTGAGCGAAGAAGCGATGCAACTGGCGATGGAAGAGAAGCCGGTTCCCCCTGAAATGATCCGTGCCGCTCTCAGACAAGGTTGCCTGACGCGTCAAATCCAGCCGCTGGTATGCGGGTCCGCACTCCACGGAATGGGAGTCCAACCATTGCTCGATGCGGTTGGAAATTACCTTCCCTCACCTGCCGACCGGCCTCCGGTAAAAGGGATCATTCCCAACAAGCCCGATTCGGAAATCGAAAGAGCTCCTTCCGAGAAAGAACCTTTCTGCGGATTGGTCTTCAAAATCCTTCCGGCCAAAACGGGGGACAACTACTGGATACGCATCTACAGTGGGCAATTAAAACAGAACTCTCGAGTCCACGTCCCCAACCGCGACAAGAAAGAGAACATCGCCCAGCTATGGCAAATCCACGCGAGCAAAAAGGAGCGAGACGGACAGATCGACCAGGTCAACGCTGGCGACATCTGCTGCGTGATCGGGCCGCGTTGGGCGATCACCGGTGACACGGTCTGCGACACCCGCGACCAGATTGAATTGCCCAGCATCAAGTTCGCAGAAGCGGTTTTATCGATGGCGATCGAACCGGAAAACACGTCGGATCGGAAAAAACTGAACGAGGTGCTGGAAATGCTCAAACGGCAGGATCCAACTTTCCACGCCGTCGAGAACGAAGAAACCGGGCAGAACCTGATCAGTGGAATGGGGGAACTGCATCTGGAGGTGATCCAGCATCGCCTGACCCGTGACTTTGGCATGAAAGTCAAATTCTATAAGCCTCGAGTCAACTACCGCGAAACGATTTCCAAGCCTGCATCGGTCACCGGTCAATGCAACCGGCAGATGGGCGCCCAGCAGATGTTTGCGCGCCTAGACGTTTCGGTCGAACCTCTCGAAAACCCCGCCTCTCCAGTGCAGGTCTTCGACCGCATCCCGCCCGATTCAACCATTGTCGGCGAGATGCGGACGGCCGCCGTGGACGAACTGCGAGAACGAGCCGCTGGCGGAGGATTGATCGCGGGATTCCCTCTGATGGGTTTGCGGTTGAATGTGACCGGCGGTGAGGCACATGAAGAGAACAGCGATCCGGTCGCTTTTCGAATCGCTGCCGGCGACGCGTTCACCCAAGCGATCGAAGCGGCACAGCCGACGCTGCTGGAACCGATCATGCGGATGGAAATCACGACGCCCGAAGAGTACATGGGAGATATCGTCGGAGACCTCCAACAGCGGCGTGGCGTGATCGGGAAAACCGATGTCTACGGCGATTTAACCACAATCGTCGCTTACGCGCCGCTGAAAGAATTGTTCGGATACTCCAGTGCAGTGCGAAGCCTAAGCCAAGGGCGAGCGAGCAGCAGCATGGAACCGCACGGCTACCAAGCTGCCCCCAAAGAAGACCTGGAATCGTTTTCTTATTAGAGGCAATTCCGCAATCTTGGCCTCCATACGATTGCGTCTTCGGTCCTGGGGTCTGGCACCTAGGACCGCAGAGGCAGCGTCGCAAGGTCTTCGCGGGACACGGCTGACAGGCCCAATCGATCCCTCTTCATTTTCCTGCCCCCATTTTCCTGCCGAAACATCCAAGCAGGGCGGTGGTCGGTACTGCAGCAACTAATTTTCACCATTTTTCGGAGGAAGCGTCGCTTCTTCTGACCAAAAGAGGATAGATTCAATGCAACACGCTCCTTCGTTGTCCGGTTTTAGCAACAGATGACCACTCGATGCATATAGCCTTGTTTTTGGTTGGACTGGTTTTTCTGATCGGCGGGGCGGAACTTCTGGTTCGCGGCGCATCAAGACTGGCAAGCTCGTTCGGTGTGCCGCCACTGATTGTCGGGTTAACGGTCGTCGCCTTCGGAACCAGTGCCCCCGAGTTTGCCGTCAGCTTGAAAGCGGCTCTCAACGATCAGGCGAATATCGCGGTTGGCAACGTCATCGGCAGCAATATTTTTAACGTCCTGTTTATCCTGGGACTGTCGGCACTGATCTGCCCTCTTGTTGTTTCCAAGCAATTGATACGTTTCGACATCCCATTGATGATCGGAGCTTCGGTGCTCGCATTTCTATTGGCACTAGATCACCGTCTTTCTCGCCTGGATGGCTTGATACTTTTTGCCGGGTTACTTCTTTACACAGGGTTCCTGATCTACCACGGTCGCAAGATTCCAGCCGAAAACGAAGCGGCAGACGAGGCAACTAAAAAGCGCGAAAATCATTCTGCGTTTGCAAACGTTGTATTGATGCTGGCCGGCTTGGCTCTACTGGTGCTCGGATCGCGCTGGCTTGTCACTGGTGCCATAAGTCTTGCCAAGTACGTTGGGGTCAGCGATGTCACCATCGGGATGATCGTCGTCGCTGCGGGAACCTCTCTTCCGGAAGTCGTCACATCGATCGTGGCAAGCTTACGTGGCGAGCGTGACATCGCCATTGGGAATGTTATTGGCAGCAACCTATTTAACATTTTGGGGGTCCTTGGACTGGCCGCCCTCGTTGCTCCCACGTCGATTGAGGTGGTGCCTTCAATCCTCTCCGTCGATCTGCCACTGATGATTGCAGTAGCATTCGCCTGCTTACCCATCTGTTTCACCGGAGGCGTCATTTCGCGATGGGAAGGCGGATTCTTGTTCGCCTATTACGCGGCATACATGACCTATGCGATCTTGCTGGCCACACGGCACGAAGCTTTTCCAGCTTTCCATACCGCGATGCTGTACTTTGTCATACCGATAACGATCGTGACTCTGGTGGTCTTAACCATCCAGTCAGTACACCGGAGAAAAGCAATTAGCAATTAGCAATTAGGGTGTTCGCAGTGGAACGGCGCGAGCCCGATGCATCTTCTTTCTTAGCGGAACGGCGCGAGCCGTCCGGCAATCGCATAGAAAACACAATGAATTTGCCGATCGGCTAAGAAACCCCGCCCGGCGATGCCAAAGCAGATGGCATTGGGCGAGAGCCGTCCGGCAGCTTCGTCCGTGCGTGTTGCCGAGCGAACTTGCAACCGGCGGATGAATCGACTCGATAGCCGACGGAGATCGCTCTGGACCGGTGACCTCGCGTCCGTTTCGGTTTGAGGCGGCCGGTGGGAACCGGCACGACTTGCTTGACTTGCGGGTCGCTTAGTGGACTCGCTGCCCTGGCTGAGCCCCTTCGTCGACGCCTAACAGGAAGACCTCGGCTCCGCCTGGCCCGGCTGCGGCGACCATACCTTCGCTCAAACCAAATCGCATTTTGCGTGGTTTTAGGTTGGCAACCATGATGACCAATCGGCCCACAAGTGCTTCGGGTTCGTAGGCCGCCTTGATTCCGGCAAAGACATTGCGACGTTCGTCGCCGCCCAGACTGAGCGTCAGCTGCAACAGCTTGTTGGCTTCGGGTACATGTTGGGCAGCGACAATCCGAGCGACCCGCATGTCGACTTTGACAAAATCATCGATCGTGATCTCTTCGGACATCGGTTCGTCCTTGAGCGGTTGATCGCTGTCTTCAAAAGTGACTGCGGGGACGTCCGGAGTGTTTTCTTCGCTTGGCTTGCTCTCTTCGATCATCTTCTTCAGATCCTCAATTTGCACACGTTTGAGCATGTGCTTGAAAGGGGCAACGGGGGTCCCTACCAACGGAGAGCGACTTTGCTCCCAGCTTGTAATCGGGTCCCCCAACAATTCGCCACACTGCTGACTCAGGCGAGGCAGCACGGGTGACAGGTAAATGGAAAGTTGTCGGAACAAATTCAATGCGACCGTGCAGACATCACGCAGTTCGTCTTGTCGCGCGGGATCTTTTTTCATTTCCCACGGCTTGGCATGTTCGACAAACGGGTTGGCTCGATCGGCTAGTTCCATGATCTGCCGCATCGCTTTGGCGTAGTCGCCCGCCTCATAGGCAGCGGAAATCGCGTCCCCCGCATTGGCGGCGGCTTCAAAGAGCCCGCCGTCGTCGGGGTAGGTTGGGGAAAGCCCAAGTTTGCCAGCAAACTTTGCGGTTCGGCTAGCTAGGTTAACGACCTTGCCAACCAGATCACTGTTGACCTTATCGGCAAACTCTTCCAGCCCAAGGTCGATATCTTCCACCCTTGCGGTCAGTTTGGTCGCGTAGAAATAACGCAGGTAGGCCGGGTCATGGTGCAGCAAAAAAGTTTCAGCCGTGACCAGTGTCCCTACCGACTTCGCCATTTTCTCACCATCGACGGTCAGGAAGCCGTGGATGTGGACTTTGGTCGGTAACTGATAACCGGCCGTCTTCAGCATGCCCGGCCAAAACAGCGTGTGAAAATAGGTAATGTCCTTGCCGATGAAGTGATGGATTTCGGTATCTTCGCTTCGCCACCAATCGTCCAACGATTCCCCTTGCTGCTGACACCACTCCTGAGTGCTAGCAACGTAGCCGATCGGTGCATCAAACCAGACATACCAATAATTGCCTGGGGCATCCGGAATTTCAAAACCGAAGTAAGGGGCTGGCCGCGAGATATCCCAGTCGCGAAGGGCCTCTTTTAAGAAAAACCCACTTAGATAATTGGCGGTTTCACTCTGTAGGGCTCCGCTATTAGCAACCCAGTCGGTCAGGAAGGGCCGCAACTGCTCCAGTTCGACAAACAGATGCGTTGCCGACCGCAGCTCGGGCGTCGCCCCGCTGAGCGTGCTTTTCGGATCGATTAAATCGGCCGGGCTGTAGGTGCTACCGCATTTACTGCAATTGTCCCCAGGCTGATTCGTCGCTTGGCAATTAGGACAAGTCCCACGGACAAATCGGTCGGCCAGGAAGGTGTTGGCTTCGGGATCGAACAACTGGTCAATCGACCGCTCGGTGATCAGGCCGGCTTTGCGGAGTTCTTGCCAGAACTGGCCACACAATTCGCGGTTTGCATCGCTGTGGGTGCTTCCGTAGTGATCGAACTGAACGTCGAAGCCATCAAAGTCCCGCTGATGCGCCTGCTGCGTCGCAGCGATCAATTCTTCCTCGGTACGCCCTTCTTGACGAGCTCGGATCATGATCGCTGTACCGTGGGTGTCGTCCGCACAGACGTAGACACATCGATTGCCCACTAAACGCTGATAGCGGACCCAAATGTCGGTTTGGATATACTCCACCAAGTGGCCGATATGGATCGGCCCGTTAGCGTAGGGGAGGGCACTGGTGACAAGGATACGACGAGAGCTCATGAGGGACTTCCGTGACCGGTGGCAAGGAAACGAATTGCGGCGAGTTATTTGCGAGCGGGTATTGTAGGGAACGCAACAAAAACCGAAACGACACGCCAACTTGAGCCTAAGTTCATAAAAAACGGAAAAACTTTCGCTGGCCCTAACTTATTGGCAGAACAGTAGGTTACCGAAACCGCCGGAACTTAACAGGGAGGAAAAGGGGGCTCCGGCAGTGACTTGGTCTTGGCACAGACCCGGCTCTCCGACGACTATCCGGCCCGAACCGAGGCGTTCCGCAACCAGATACAAATCCAGGGAGGGATTTGAACCGTGGTCCAAGCTACCTTGCTACTGATGTTATCTGCTGTCACTGCCCCCCCGAGTGACGCGATATTAATTGAATTTTCTTCGCCGCAGTGCGTGCACTGCGAAACGATGCAACCGGTGATTGCCGAATTGCAAAAACAAGGCGTGCCGGTGCGGCGTGTCGACGTCAATCGCGAACGCGAACTGGCGATCCGCTACAAAATTCAAAGCACCCCAACGTTTGTGATCGTTTCGGGTGGCTCGGAAAAAACCCGTTTGGTTGGCGCTCAACCGCTGCAGGAACTTCAACGCGCCCTCCATAGTCACGCTTCCCCGCAACTGACGCCGACTCGCTCGGTTCAGCCACCGGCGCCCCCCGTCCCGGAAACCCGGCTGGCGAGTGCCACGGGCGGATCCGAAGCGATGCCATCGATGTCTCTGACCGATGCCGTCCAACGGGCTGAAGCGGCCACCGTTCGCCTTCGCGTTCATGACGAACAAGGGTTTGGCGTCGGGACCGGAACCATCATCGACCAGCATGGCGAAGACGCTTTGGTGCTGACCTGCGGCCACCTGTTCCGCGATTCAGGCGGAAAAGGAAAAGTCGAAGCGGAGATTTTTTATGCGGGCCAAATCAAAACGGTCCCAGGGCGAGTCCTCAGCTACGACGCTGGCGATCGTGACATCGCGTTGGTCGTGATTCAGCCGGGGGTTCCCATCGAACCGATTCAGGTTCTTCCTAAAAATGAAACCGTCCGCAACGGTCAGTCGGTCTTCAGTTTTGGCTGCGACCGTGGAGCCGACCCCAGTCGTCGCGACACCCGTGTCACCGGCGTCGACAAATACAATCAAAACAAAGGAGCCTCCAACATCGAAATCGCTGGAGCTCCAATCGACGGACGCAGCGGTGGCGGGTTGTTTGATGAGCAAGGCCGACTGATTGCCGTCTGCAATGCAGCCGACCACGAAGGGGATGTTGGGATCTATACCGGCCCGCGTTCGGTCTACTGGCAACTTGATCAGGTCAACCTTTCGCAGCTCTACCAACAATCGGCCCCCAGCGGCAACCGACTGGCAGAACTAAACCGGGCAGGCCCCGGCAAACTGGCAAGCTTAGGCCCCTCTGACCCATCACCAATGGACGCAGGTAACACTGCCCCGGTGGGCGCACCGACGGGAACGGCTGCGGATCAGCAAATGATCGTGATCTACAACGACGGTGGTCAGAAGCGAATGATTACGCTGGACGACCCACCTGCTGAACTTCGGCAATTGCTGAACCAGCATCGGTAATTGCGATTTGCAGGTACAATAAAGAGGAGACGCACGCTATGCACTTTACTTCCTTCTCTTTCCTGTGAATTCAATGTCGTCCTTAGGGGCCACTCCGACGACCGCAGAGGCTCCCCCGCCATTCGCATCCAGTTCGCGTGGGGGGATGCCCGCCTGGATGATGTCGATCTTTTTGCACGTCTGCTTGATGACGACCGCAGGACTGATGTTCGCGGTCAGCGAAAAGGGAACGGAACAGGAAATCGATCGCCCGATCGGGATCGCTTTGGTTCAGGCGATGCCGGACCGCGACAAATATCAGATCCAGCCTGACCAACAACGTCAGGTGGCCGTCGAAGGCGAAGCGAACGACGCCAGTGTCGCAGCCCTCTCGGCCGCCGCTCCCCCCGCAGGTTTGAACGCGCCACTGGACCTGCAAGGCATCCTGGCAGACCTGAGTGCAACGCCGATGCCCGGTTCCAATGGTTCGATCGGCGACGCTTTGCAAGCCAGCGAAGCAACGCGACCTGGGACCAATCCACTGGGCGACGGCGGATCCCAACCAACGACAACCAAAGTCTTCGGAGTTTCGGGGACAGGGTCTCGGTTTGTCTATGTGTTCGATCGCAGCGACAGCATGAATGGGTATGGCGGGCGTCCTTTACAAGCCGCCAAAACCGAGCTTCTAAAGAGCCTCCGCACCCTTGGCGAACAACAGCAATTCCAAATCATTTTCTACAACAATCGCCCTTCACCATTCCGCCCGATCGGATCGATGAACAGCATGCTGGTCGGCAGCGACGAAATCAAAGCGAGTGCAGAGAAATACGTCAAAGGGATGCGAGCGTTTGGCGGTACCCAGCATGAAGACGCGATCAAACTTGCCTTGCGTCTAAAACCCGACGTGATTTTCTTCCTTACCGATGCACGTGTCCCCCGGCTGACCGGTTTGCAACTCCGTTCGATTCGCGCCCGAGCAAGCAAAGCGGGAACGACCATTCATGCGATTGAATTCGGTGCTGACGGAGCCTCGCCGAGCGATAGTTTTCTGCAAGAATTGGCGGCTCAGAACGGAGGCCAATATCGTTACTTGGATGTCCGCAGCTTTCGTCAGGATGGGCAATGGGACGGACAACCAGAATCATGAAATCGCTGCCAGCCATCTTTGCCGGATTCGTTTGCAGCCTGCTACTCGCGTCGACGACTGCCGGGCAAACGCCAGACCAGATTGCGGTCCGGACAACGCCGGCTACGGGAACGCAAAATTCTTGGTTGCCACAGCCCCTATTAATCCTGAGCGGGGAAATCGTTGCTTTCGATCCCAAACAAATTGAAATCCGCGTCGGGGACGAAACCAAAACAACCTTCGTTCGCGTCGATCGAGTTGTTTGGCTGCGGCCGGGTTGGCAGGAATCGGAAGCACAAGCAGGAGCCACGGCTTACGCTGAAGAGGATTGGGCGTTGGCGATAGCTAAGCTGCTGCAAGGCTTAAAAGCGAGGCCTCCAGTGTGGCGTCAAGAATGGATGTCCGCGTTACTGGCCAATGCCGCCTTCCAAGCCAATCGCTATCCTGCCGGGTTAGAACTTATCGCTCAGCTGGATCGACAACCGCTCTCCGCTCCCGTCGTTGGATTGCTCCCGATTACATGGGTCGGAGGCATGTCGGGCGACGCGGCCGTTGCAGCCGCAAACGACGACCTACAAGCGGCCGAACCTCTTGTCCGGCTCGCCTCCGCCAGCCTGCTAATAGGGACGCCTCACCAACAAACGGCGCAGCGAACACTGACCGATCTATCGGCTGATGCCAAACGTCCGTTGGTGGCGAGAATGGCTGATGCTCAGCTGTGGCGAATGGCAACGCCTGTCGAGACCAAACGCAATGTCGAGCGTTGGCTGCAAAAAATCGATAGCCTCCCCCCATCGGTCGCCTGGGGACCAATGGCAGCGATCGCCGAGCGACTGGAAGTTGCCGGGGAGCAAGAGCGAGCGTTAGCGATGTGGTTGAGCGTCGGTTTACTCGCCCCCGATCCAGATCACCCGCTGTCCAGAAAGGCACGGGAGCGAGCCAAACAGATCCTACAATTACAGGGGAATCCAGACGCCAACGCCAAAGCGCTGCAGTAGGACGTCCCCTGCAGAGCGTGCGAGGTAGTGATTCTTCTAGGGTCGCCCTTCGCTCCGCGAAAGGGGCGTGTACGGACGATACCTTCGCGGCGCAAAAGGCAAAACGATCCAAACCGGCAACGACGGATCGCTGCAGGTATCCAGCGCATAAAAAACCCTCCATGCGAAATCGCATGGAGGGTTTTCTGTTGTTCACAAATTCAGTTTGCGTCGCTTACTGAATAGCGTTCTGAACGTCTTTCAGGACAGCAGCGGCGTCAACTTTGCCAGCGGCAAAGGAGTGGTTTGCAACCACTTGGCTGTTGTTGGCGATAACAACGGTGACGTCCGAGCTTGGGTCAAGCTTGTAGCTTCGTGGGCCATTCTGAGCGTCTTTGGCAACGACAACTGGAACGTTGCTGACGGTTGTGGAAGAAGCAAGCTTCTTAGCTTCTTTCTGTAGAGCGGCTCCATCGCCACCAACCAGGGTTACGAAACTTTTCAGTCTGTGATCGCTGTTTTTCGCAACAGCTTTGTCTAGTTCACCGATCAAGGCGGTCAGTTGGTCACTGTTCTTGCGGGCGAATACCATGACCATGGGGCTTTGGCCGTAACGGCAGCGGTAGCAAAGTTCGTCACCTGGCTCGACGCCATCTTCATTTGCACCTGCAACTTTGGTTACGTAAAACGCGCCGATCGGATCACCTTTAGCGAGGCATTCGCTATCGCCGTCCGCAGCTTGCAGATTTCCAGTGAAACAAACAGCGGCCAAAGTCGCTGCAAACATCATTGCTCGTACCATCTTCAAATTCTCCAGTTTCCCCGGCTGAACCGGGGGACGTTAGGAAGGAAACGTTCACGTAAGCAGAGGATGACCAATCGCAAAGATCATCCGCCATCACAACCGACATTATCCGGAGGTACCAAGTGAGAAGCAAGCGTTTAAGTGAAGTAATTTCATGAAGGACTAAAGAAGAGATCGCGAACAGGAAGATTTCCCGGTGCAAAGGACCTTCAGGACGGAGTGATTGAGAAGGCTTAACCGCGGATTTCCGGCAGTATTTACCTGCCGCCAGCCGGCTAATTTAGCCTTTCGCTCCACGAAAGTGGTTCCAACAGGACGTTCTTTCGCAGGGGGCTTGAAAAGAATAAGTGAAGAAAGTCTGGCTCCCCTCGCCCTCAAAACAAGCTCGCCTAAAACAGGTTTGATACTGGATCAACGGTTCGCCAACTAATTCACTTAATGGCGATTCAAAGGCTTGTTTTTGGGGAGAGGGGCTGGGGGAGAGGGGCCGACAGCGTTGGACAAGGCGCGGCTTAACCGCTTGAAATCCGAGGCGTTCACCGCGTCTTGGCCGCAAAATCGTCGCCTGCAAATCTCCCCCTCTCCCCCAAGCAAGCTCCCCCAAGCAAGCTTCCCTAAAACAAACAAAGAGGCAGAGATCACGCAATGAGCTAGCAGAGATTTCTTCCGCACCGAAGAGCTCGCTTAGGGGCGAGGGGAGCCAGACTTTCTTCATTTATAAATCGCACGTCCCGAACGAAAGGCGACAATCGCTAAATCGACGGACGTACAACGATTTTCCGCAGACCGACACTTGAACGAAAGACTCAAATGCCAGCCAGTGTGCCAACCAGCAATCGACGCAGGCTGCCGGCTTCGCCCATCTTGTCTCCTGGCCCCCACCTCTGACGGAAACAAATGGAACCGTTCCGGCGACCCAAAAGCAGGTCACTCACAAACGGCACGTTCCCTAGAATCCACTCGGAGCTTGGTACTCGGCGTATTCGTCGAATTCGTCGTGGCGATCGGGGGCCTTGTTCTGGAACCGGGTGTAATTCTTTTCCCAGGTCAATTCGACTTCGCCGACCGGACCATTACGTTGTTTCGCGATAATGATTTCAGCCTGACCCGCGTACTGCTCGCGTTCTTCACCACGCTGGTAGTACTCCTCGCGGTGAACAAACATGACAACGTCGGCATCCTGCTCGATAGCACCCGATTCCCGCAGGTGACTCAAACGTGGACGGTGATCCTTGCTATCTTCCGCTTGCCGGTTTAATTGGCTTAGGCAGAGGACCGGCACTTTAATTTCACGAGCCATCCCTTTCAGGCGTCGAGCAATTTTCGCCACCTGCTCCTGCCGAGGGTCACGTGGATTATCCGGTTCGATTAACTGCAAGTAATCGATCACGATCAGCCCCAGATTGCCATCGCGGCGGGCAATACGCCTTGCACCTGCGGCGATCTCACTGACCGTTCGGCTGGGCGAATCATCCACGAACAGGGGTGCCTGGCTGATTTCGTTTGCCTTCTGAACCAACCGTCCCCGTTCTTCTTGGGTAATATCCCCGGCACGAAGTTTGTGACCGTTGACGCGTGCGAGTGAACAAAGCATACGGTCAGCCAATTCGATCCCCGACATTTCCAAGCTGATAAAGAGGACCGCTTCGCGAGACGAAGTACAGATATTTTCGGCGATGTTCATCGCGAAGGCCGTTTTTCCCATACTGGGTCGAGCGGCCAAAATGATCAGTTCCCCTTGATGAAAACCACCCGTCATCGCATCAAAGTCGATGTAGCCGGTTTCGACCGTCCCTTCGGTATCTTCATTACACATACGTGCATCGATACGGTCCATCGCATGGTGCAGGATGTCGCTGATGCTATTGACCGACTGAGTCGACCGACCATCCATGATCGAAAAGACCCGTTGCTCCGCCTGAGCCACCAGGTCGCGAGCCTCGTGCGACTGCTCATAAGCATCGCGAAGGATATCGGTCCCAGCTTCGATCAATTTCCGGTAGGTCGCTTTCTCGGCAACGATTTTTGCGTAGTAAACCGCATGGGCGGCGTTAGGTACCGAAGTCGCTAACTGGCCGAGGTAGGCGGCGCCGCCGATCGCTTCGAAATCTTCGGCTTTGCGGAGTCGTGCGACCAACAACGTCACATCGATCTTATCCCCTTCATCATGCATCTCGCGCAGATGAGTGAACAGTTTCCGATTGGCGTCATTATAAAAATCGTCGTTCCTCAAAACGGACGCCAAATCGTCGCAAACATCGGGAAGCAACAAGATGCTTCCCAGCACGCCCATCTCCGCTTCCAGGTCAAATGGTTGCTCGCGCTGCAAGATTTCACTGGCGGTCGTTTTCTTTTTCTTCTTCTTGTTCGGAAATTCCCGCTCGTTGCCTTCAGCAACCATGTTGACCACTCCGTTGGAATCGCAATGAAAATATAATTTGAAGAGTTTTGAAGAGTGAAGAGTAATGAGTATTGGAAGGGGGACGCCGCTTGAGCAATGTCCTCTTTCGTTCGGCAATGCGTAGGGACTCGTTCTTCCGCGGGGGACGTGCGAACGGCGACACTCCGAACACTCCGTCCCTCTTTAAAAACCGAAAAGTGAATGAGGGCTGCCTAACCGGTTCGCAGCAAATTCTCGATCGCGGCGGCGGCCTGTTTCATTCGCTGTCGCTCCGCAGTTTCCGCGGCAGCGTTCTCGCCATTGTCCAGCCAACCGGCGACTCGTTTGGTCGCAGCAATCACCGTGCTGTGGCTGCGGTTCCCAAAGTAATCACCGATCTCACTAAACGCGGCTCGGGTATGCTGACGTGCCAAGTACATCGCTAACATGCGGGGCTGGCTGACGCTTCGCTGCTGTCCACGCGACTGCAAGGTTCCCTTGGGTAGTCCAAATGTATCACAAACGGCTTTCTGAATATCCGCCAATCCAATGATCGGGGCCGAGGTTCGCAGAATGTCACCAGCGGCCGAATCGAGGACTTGCTGCCAGGTCGGCATTTTACCTCGCATCTGCTGAAGTGCCCAAATCTGATTGACCAGTCCCGACATCACACGTCCGTCGCCGGCGACCGATTCCGACAACGTGTCGAGCAAGTTTGCTGGCAATTCCAAGCCAACCATCGCGGCAAATTGTTCCAAAACGGCCCGCCGGGTGGCGACATCCATCGGCCCGATCCCGCACATCATCCCGCCACTCAGACGGCCCGCCAGTTCGGCGGGGATCCCTTCAATTTCCATCGGCGGACGGTCGCCCGCAAAAATCAGTTGCTTTCGAGTCCGCAGCAGGGCGTCGACCGTGTGCAGCAATTCCCGCAACGTCGCTCGCTTGTTCCCACCAAAAAACTGCACATCATCGATCATCAACGCGTCGACGTCGCGGTAACGACGACGAAAAGCCGGCAAACCACTGCCACGCAAAGCGGTCGTGAAATCGTTCGTAAAATCTTCCGCCGTCAATTGAATCACCCGGCGAAGGCGATGCTTGCGGCGGAGCGAATCGCGGATCGCCGTAACCAAATGAGTTTTGCCCGACCCCGAAGGTCCCCAAAAGTAAATCGGGGAGGCCGCCCCAGGGTTGTCGACCACCATTCTTGTTGCCGTATGAGCCAATTCGTTACAGGAACCGACAACAAACTGATTCAGAGTCATCGCCCAGCGAGGCGGCGCGGGAACCGCCCCCGATGCATCGCCGGCGGTTTCGCCCGCTTCCTCAGCCGGTTTTTCCCGGAATAGAGGATTCCCAATCGGGCGAGGCCCCCTTGTGCGGCGGCGAGAGCCTGCGGAGACGGGACGTGCACCAGCCGAACCCGAACGGCGAGCCGCCGCGGGGAGGTTATCAGGTACAGAGGACTCGTCTTCAAATCGCAACTTCAGGCCATTATTCGTTTCAATAGGGGAGGCTGAATCCCCTGAGGACGGTGCAGCATTCTCGGTAGCTTGATCCGCCGCAGGCGATACGGCCGCGGCCGGTTCGCTATGCAATATATGGATTTCAACATCGTTTCCGCAAATCGACTTGGATGCCGAGCGAATGTCCCCCGCGTGCCGCGCTCGTAAACGCTCCGCAGCAAACGGACTGGATGCCGTAACGGTGACCACTGCCGAAGATTCGGCAGTCCCTGGCTCCACTTGCAACCCAACATCGTGACCGAACCACAAATTGTAGCGGCCATCTCCCATCTGCAGGCGCAAGACTTCCTTGATTTCATCAGCGACATCCTTGCCACCTGCTCTGTTCAGCTGATGCATACCGGTAGCGCAACCCTCCCTCATGGACGATGGCCCGAAGCGAAATAGGAACCCAGTTTTGAGGAAGAGGACAGCCAAAAGCGTGGAGGCTAGAAACGCACAACCGAGCTCCGCTGGGCGGCAATGATGCCCTCAATCGATTCCTGTACTGGGTGACGACAGGGCGGAATTGTAGGGAAGCTAGCAAAGGAGTCAAACTGAGACCGAATCGTTTTTTGAGAGATCATGGTGGCGGAGCGTTCTACCCTGCAAAGCCCTAGTTTTCAAAGGTCGGCAATCGACGGTACCTAGCTGAAGAGGCACTTTGACGTTCGGTGGAAAAGCTGTCGAGAGATTTGGACTTCAGTCAAATTCACGAGACTTTAATAATCGCAACTCCTTAACACATAACACTTTGTAGATTTGCTAGCAAAAAAAGAGGCCCCTCAGGGGTTGTTAACACCGCAGCGAAATCGGACGACAAAACCGCCATTTGGCAAGCTAGGCAAGATAGCCAGCCACTCCCCCCAAAGGAGAGGTTCAAAGATGCTTGAGATGGAACGCGGTCCGACCTGCAGGGCCGCCCGCTGGCGGCTTCCTAAGGCGATCCTTTCACGAGCCGCCCCTGGTGCTTTCCCCCCCGGGCATCCTCTCGCATGCGTGGCAGGAGATGCCAATAGCGGCGAGAGAGAGAAACGGCAGATTGAAAAAGGAGTATTACAAAATGAAAAATGAAAAATCGTCAGCGGCGACAGCCATTCTGCATTTTCCATTTTCCACTTCAACTTTTGCAATTCCTCTCGCCCCCGAGCCAGCTTCGCAGCCCCCCGCCCCCGCTAACACTTGGCCAGCCCTCCTATAGGGAATGATTTTCATCAGGCCAGGCTTAGAAGAGAGGAAACAAGACTTTCGTCACAGATCGAATTCGCTTTCTCTCGCGTTGCGTGGCAGGAGATGCGAATAGCAGCGTGAGAGAGACGGCAGATTGAAAAAGGAGTATTACAAAATGAAAAATGCAAAATCCCCAGCGAGGACAGCCATTTTCCAATTTCCAATTCCCCTCGCCCGCTAGCCAGCTTCATGGCAACCAACCCCGCCATACCTGGCCAGCTATCCAACGTGGAACGATTTTCAACAGGCCGGGCGTACGAGAAAGAGGCGATTCAGACTTTCGACACTAATTCATTCCGCGTCTTGGGTCTCGCCCTTCATTTCGCCCGGCGACCTTAAGTCACAAACAACGTTTCGCCACCGTTTTTAAAAAACTACCTCCGGATCGTTCGTCTCCGAAAGCGACTTTGACGGTTGCACGGAGTCTGCGGACGCGTGATTTAGCTAGCTCAAAGCCGACTGCGTTAAACCGTGCCGCTGGTAACGATCAGGGCAGGGTAACCCTTCTGAAAAGGTGTCCAATGTTGCTTTTTTGCTACAGAAAAGCTTGAGCAAGTCGCTGCGATGGATAACATCAGAAACGTGGCTGCTCGCCGCGGGTGTGTTGCCCGTGATGGATGGGATCGGCCCGTTGTGGAACAACAAATGATGAGAAGCGTTCGAAAAATGAGCGATACGCAACCCTACATTGACGAAGTCGATTTACTGCTAGACAACGCCCGATTGCGGGATGAGTTGGAGCCGTATATCGATGATTCGGTAGACAGCGCGAGCGGCATGCCCTTGTCGGTCGAGAATGAGTATTTGGCCTCTATGTTGGCATGGGAGCGAGCTCCCGCGATGCCAATTGCCAATTGGTTTCAACCACCGCTCCAGCTGCCTCACCCCGATTCGCTAAAGGATCGGGCCCTCAGCGAGCTTCTAAATCAAACGATTAAGAGCTTGCATGGGGTTCAGGTGATATTGGAGTGCACGGAACACCTTTCCGACCGCCAGCTGTACACCATCATCTACCGGGACATCATGCCCCGCTGTGAGAAGAAGGTGGACTTGCCGGAGAATTACCTCCACTGGCGATGCCTGGACGAAGAGGACGAAACGACTTGGCTGAAGTATTACGCTTCGGCTGTCGAACGTCGGCAGTGGCAGGAACGGTATTCGATGGAACCGCCGAAAAGTGAAAATCCGCCTTACCCGCGGCAGTTGCCAAGGTAAATCGAAGCGAAGGCATGGGGGAAGCCCACAGTGAAGCCGTTGGCGAGGGATAGCCGACAGCTCGCTGGTTCCCCGCGAAAGAACGCCCGCGTAACCAGAGCGTTCGCCGGAACCAGAGCGTTCGCCGGAACCAGAGCGTTCGCCGGAACCAGAGCGTTCGCCGGAACCAGAGCGTTCGCCGGAACCAGAGCGTTCGCCGGAACCAGAGCGTTCGCCGGAACCAGAGCGTTCGCCGGAACCAGAGCGTTCGCCGGAACGGCATCGCTATCGCTCTTTGGTCCGGCCTACTTTTACGTTCGCCGTGGAAGGCGACAAAACGACAACCCGTGACGCGTTAGACAATCGGCAGCCAACTCGCAATGATTAGCGGCCGGCGGTCGCCGGAACGGCATCGCTATCGCTCTTTGGTCCGGCCTACTTTTACGTTCGCCGTGAAAGGCGACAAAACGACAACCCGTGACGCGTTAGACAATCGGCAGCCGGCTCGCAATGATTAGCGGCCGGCGACCGGCATATTGCTGTCTTTAATCGCCGAGGCGTCGTAGTTATCGACTTCGTTGACGTTCAGATTGGACGAGAAGTTGGTCCCTCGCACCAAGACAATATCGCCGGTGCCCGCTTCTTCTTCGGCGGCACAGCCATGGTGACGGGTCAATTCCAGCATGGCCAAGAACCAGCCGATCAGGGAAGACTTGTGCATGCCTCCGTCCAACAGATCTGCCAAGGCGACTCGATCGGTATCGCACAGTCGCCGGTGGATCCGCTGCATATAGATGTGAATCGGAGTGTCATCGTAAACGACCTCAGCCACGGGGGGCCCTTTCGCCTCCCGCATGATTCGCCCAAACGCACTCACCAAATCCCACAATTCCAGATCGGCGATCGGTTGGTCACCGGGATCGAGCTGGCGTGGGGGGAGGCTATCGGTCAGACGCGGGAAATGCTGCTGCCAGCGATCGCCCATTTCATCCAGCACACTGGCGGCGTCTCGAACCTGCTTGTATTCGAGCAAGCGTTGGACCAATTCTTCCTGCGGATCTTCGACGACCTCCTCTTCTTCGGAAACCGGCGTCGGCAGGACCGCCAAGCTTTTCAGCTCGACCAGGGTACTGGCCAGATCGATAAATTCACCGACTCCGCCGAGGTCCAATTCTTGCAAAACATCCAAATATTCGAAAAACTGGTCGACAACTCGGGTCAATGAGAGCGCAGTAACGTCCAATTCCTGTCGCCGTACCAAATACAGCAACAGGTCTAAGGGGCCGCGATATGCAGGTAATTCGATACGGAATGCCATGATGCCTCCACAATCGCAGCATCCAGCGGAGAATGCAAGAGACAGCGGGCCTTGTTGGTTTGAGGATGCAGAATTATTATGCCGCTTTGGTATTCGTCCGGTGATAAGGCCTTTTTACTATGCGTCACGTGCTTTCAGCGCTCGTCCAGAACGTTCCCGGCGTTCTGGCTCACATTTCCGGTATGCTCGCCTCGCGCGGGTACAACATTGACTCGTTGGCAGTCGGAGAAACCGATCTGCCCAACCTGTCGCGAATGACATTTGTCGTCGTCGGAGATGCCTATGTGTTGGACCAAGTCCGCAAGCAACTGAAAAAGATCGTCACGGTCGTCCAGGTAGAAGACGTCAGCGCCAGCGATTTCGTTGAACGAGACCTGATTCTGCTGAAGGTAAAAGCCCCAGCGGGAAGCGTCCGCAGCGAGATCCGCGAATTGGTGGACATTTTCCGCGGCCGGATCGTTGATGTTGGCCCGGAAGAAATCATGGTCGAAATCAGCGGTCGCGAAAATAAAATCGAAGCGTTTATCGACCGCATGCGAGCCTACGGGATTACCGAACTGGTTCGAACCGGGCGTATCGCCATGGTTCGCAGCATCAACGGGAAACTGCAGCAAGACTCCGACCAAACGCACGACATCCCCGCTAACGCGAAATAATGCGATAACGCGAAATAATGCGAACCTTCGGGGTTCGCGATACTCTCTCCTATCTGCTCTGACGTGAAACCGCCCGAGCCGATAGCTTTTAACAAACTTCTGAAGTAACTATTTCACGATTTTTAGGACTGAATGACACAATGGCCGCCACGATTTATTACGAAGCCGATGCCGATCTTTCTCACCTAAAAGGCAAGAAAGTTGCGATCCTCGGCTATGGTTCGCAGGGACATGCCCAAGCGCAAAACCTCCGCGACAGTGGCGTCGATGTCATCATCGGGCAACGTCCTGGATCTCCTAACTACGACCTAGCCAAAGAGCACGGCTTCGAGCCAATGTCGATCGCGGACGCAGTGAAAGCTGCCGACGTCATCAACATCCTGCTTCCAGATGAAGTCCAAGGACCGATCTACGAAGCATCGATCCGAGACAATCTGTCCAAGGGCAACATCTTGATGTGCTCCCACGGATTCAACATTCACTTCGGCCAGATCGAACCTCCTGCAGGTGTCGACACCTTGCTGGTCGCTCCAAAAGGCCCTGGGCACTTGGTGCGAAGCGAATTCGTTAAGGGTGGCGGCGTTCCAAGCTTGATCGCTCTGGGCGAAGGCGCATCGGAAGAAACCAAACAAATCGGCTTGGCTTACGCAAAAGGTATCGGCGGCACCCGTGGTGGCGTGATCGAAACCACCATCGCTGAAGAAACCGAAACCGACTTGTTCGGCGAACAGGTTGTTCTGTGCGGCGGCGTTAGCGAACTGGTCAAAGCAGGCTTTAAGACTTTGGTCGACGCCGGCTACCAACCAGAAATGGCCTACTTCGAATGCATGCACGAACTGAAGCTGATCGTTGACTTGTTCTACGAAGGTGGCCTCAGCTACATGCGTTACAGTATCTCCAATACCGCGGAATACGGTGACTACAGCTCGGGACCTCGGATCGTCACCGACGAAACCCGTGCAGAGATGAAACGTATCCTGGAAGAAATCCAGAACGGCACGTTCGCTCGCAACTGGATCCTGGAAAACCGTGCAGGGGCTCCTGGCTTCAAAGCCACCCGTCGCCGCGAACGCGATCTGCAGCTGGAAACCGTTGGCCGCAGCCTGCGAAAAATGATGACCTGGATCGACGAAAAAGAAGTCTAGGACAACCTTCAACTGAAATCCACGCTCCCATCAGCGTGGATTTTTTGCTGGTTACCAATGGATCTGCCAAGAAGAGTCCTGCATTTGCAAGACTCTTCTTTTAAGGAGGGCGGACGCTTCTGAAGACTCGCGATCGACTACCTTCCTAACCTTGTTGTGATCCCGCCGGAGTCCTTTGCGATGAACCGCCGTGCGCCCGATCAACCAACTGCCCCAAAGCAGGAAACCTCCCTGCGAACCGTTCGGCTATTCGCTGGAGCGAGTGAAGCCGCTGGCTGCGATGCCATCGAAGTACGCCTGGGACGCGACGTTTCGGCCGCCGAAGTTCTCCAAGTGATCGCGCGCGTACATCCAGAACTATCGGCACTGCTGCCGACCTGCCGTCTGGTCGCCGACCAGACCTACATGGCTGCGGATTCAATCATCGCCCCCGAGGCGGAGCTTGCCCTGATCCCACCGGTCAGCGGAGGCTAAGCAATATGCCGACCGATGCCAGCGAACCGATGATCGATGTCCAATTGGTTGAAAATGCGATCGACCTAAACGGCTTGTGGGACCCGATCGCTGATCCCAACTGTGGAGCTCAACTGGTCTTCGTCGGGAGGACACGCCGAGCGACCGAAAAGGCCGCCCAGGTTCTGCTAACGGCAAACCTAAGCTACGAAGCCTTTCGCCCAATGGCGATCAAAGAATTGCAAGACCTTCTGTACGAAGCCTCTCAAAAGTGGCCGCTGCGGAAACTGATCGGCATCCACCGCATCGGCGAGGTCCAAGTCGGAGAAGCAAGCATCGCCATCGCCCTGGCCAGCCCACACCGTGCGGCCTGTATGGAAGCGATGCCCTGGATCATGGACCAACTGAAGCAGCGTGTTCCGATTTGGAAACAAGAACGCTTCGAGGATGGGGCCGAGGAATGGGTGCATCCATGACACCTTCCCACCAATCGGATTCGCCTCCCCAGCGGATCTACCTGGATAACGCGGCGACCAGCTGGCCTAAGCCGGCAAGCGTCTACGAAGCGGTGCGTTTCCAAATGGAATCGGTCGGTGCCTCCGCAGGACGCGGCAGTTACTCCGACGCGGTACAGGCGGCGGACCAAGTCGCCCAAACCCGAGCAATCGTAGCGAGGTCGCTGAACGCCGAATCCCCCCAGCAAATTATCTTTTCCAGCAATGGAACGGCGGCGCTGAACCTAGCGATCCTGGGATTGTTCCCTGCAAACCGCAAGACCTCGGTTAAACCACACGTGCTCACCACCGCTGCCGAGCACAACAGCGTCTTGCGACCACTGCAAGCGTTGGCCGATTCGGACATGATTGACCTGGAACAGCTGCCGTGCGACCGACAAGGCAAGATCGAAGCCGCCCAGGTTGCCCGTGCACTCAAGCCGCAGACGCAACTGGTCGCGATTGGTCACGCGTCCAATGTGACGGCCACCGAACAACCGATCGAAGCGATTGGTTTAGCCCTTGCAGACCATCCCGCACTATTTCTTTGCGATGCTGCCCAAACCTGGGGCTACCTGCCGATTGACGTCCAACGATGGCATGTCGATCTACTCGCTGCGCCCGGACATAAAGGAGCGTTAGGCCCCCTGGGAATCGGCATTTTGGCGGTCAGTTCCAAGGCGGATCCCCATTTACAGGCAAGTCAGTGGGGCGGCACCGGCGGCAATTCTGCAGAGCTGACCATGCCGGCGCGGCTTCCTAGTCGGCTGGAAGCGGGCAATCTGAATGTTCCGGCAATTGCAGGGCTACAGGCCGGACTGCGATGGCTAGAAGAACAACACGATGGGCTGGAGCAACTGCAACAACTGGCAACCCAACTGGATGAAGGGTTAAGTAAAATACCTGGCGTACAGTTCTGGGGGCAAGGCAACCGTTTGCCGCTCCGCAGCCTAACCCTGCAGAATCTGCCTGCGTCCGATCTTGGAGCGATCCTCGATGCGGAATTCGGGATTCAGACAAGAACGGGGTTACACTGTGCCGCAGGCATTCACAGACACCTCGGCACAGAAACAACAGGGACCGTTCGAATCAGTGCAGGGCACCAAACCCAACCGTCCGAAATCGCCTTGGCTATCGACGCGTTATCCGCGATCGCTAGCGAAATTTCCTAACCACGTTTTCTATTCAAATTAACCAACAGGACAAGCTCCGATGGCAGGCGCTTCCAAGAAGCAAACCAATTCCAAGAAACCGTGGTACAAAGAAGGGCTTCGATTCGAGTGCACCGGCTGCGGCGATTGCTGCAGTGGGGAACCGGGGTACGTCTGGGTCGACGACCACGAAATCGAATCGCTCGCCAAAGAGATGGAGATGGATCTGGAAGCCTTTGAACGCAAATTTGTGCGTCAGGAACCGGAAGGAAAAAGCCTTGTCGAATACCCCGACGGAGACTGCATTTTTTTACACCCTGAATCCAGACGCTGCTTGGTCTATAAATCCAGACCCATTCAATGCCGCACATGGCCTTTCTGGGACAGCAACCTGAGCAGCAAAAAGGCATGGAAAGAGGCCTGTGATGTCTGCCCCGGAAGCGGAGTCGGCAAACTATACAACCTCGAACAAATCGAAGAGCGTCGAAAAGAGAAAGAGGTTTAAGCAGCGGCGGCGATCACCAGCACGCAATCACCCACTCTCCTTACCAGTCGGCAAGCGGCCCGGTTCCGGCGACAAGGAATTCGTACTGTCGGTTGCAAAATCGGTCGGTCATGCCTGCCAGATATTCGCCGACCGCTCGAACGTGTCCGACGCCGTCGATTCGTTGCCGAAAACGAAGCGGCAACCTTGCGGGGTCTTTGCTCAATTGGTCAAACAATTGTCCCAATCGATCCGCTGCCTTTTTCCGAACACTCATCAATTTCGGGTGACGGTAAACATTGCGAAACAAGTACGCTTCAAGCTCCGACTGCTCGTCTCGTAACTGAAGCGAGTGCTGCAACTGGACACCTGCCATGCTCAGTTCATCGCTCCGGCAACCACCCCAGCTTTGCAGTTGACCGGTCGCCTGATCCAAGAAATCACCCACCTGCAAATCGATTAATTCATGCACGAGGGCTGGCCGCAATTTCGCATTCGACAAGCGTCCGTAGTGTTGTTCGATTTGATCGAGGGCTCTGCGGACCAATCGCAACTGACTGAGCGCTTCGATCGACAACAGACCGATTTGCAGGGCATCATCGATATCATGCGCGTCGTAGGCCAACGAGTCAGCGATATCGACAACCTGAACTTCCAGCCTCGCCGAAGCTTCGACAACTCCGTCACGTTTGATCGCTCGTTTGGTTTGCCCTTCCAGGATTTCAGACGAGAGGTTTAGTCCCGGATACCCCGTGTAACGCTGCTCCAGTTCTTCAGCGATCACCAATGCAAAAGCATTGTGCGAAAAACCGCCAGCGGACACCATGTACTCATCCAACACATCTTCGCCGCAGTGACCAAAAGGCGGATGGCCGATATCGTGCATCAGCGCGAGCGCCTCGGTCAGATCTTCATTCAGGCGAAGGACTCGAGTGATCGTTCGTGCGATCGATGCCACTTCAAAGGTGTGCGTCAGGCGGGTCCGATGGTACTCGCCCATTTCGCCCGTAAAAACCTGCATTTTGCCCGACAATCGGCGAAACGCAGACGAATGCAGGATACGATCGCGGTCTCGCTGAAACGGTCCGCGGTAGGTGTGTTCGGGTTCAGCGTGAATTCGCCCCCCCGAATCACGGCTGAAAGTCGCGTACGACGCAAGCATCAAATGCTCGCGGCGCGTCACCGAATCAAGGGCATCCACGCTCCATCGAAAAGAAGGGGGATTGCGTACGATTTCAGCTGCCTGTGGAATGCTGGTCATCAATGGATTTGAAATGAAGTTGGGCAGGTTGTCGAGTCGTCTATCCTACTGGACAACACCCACTATCAAACGGAACGGCATTTGCCGGTCTATTGAAGGTACCAATCTAGCGGATTCAAGCGAACCGTCGGGTCGCGAAAATCCGGAAAACGCAAGTCTTCCGCTACGATGGGGCCAAGTGATTGAATTGTGGGCGGTCCTTTTATTGTGATTCTAGGTCGTGAAACGAACCCCGGACAGAACCATTCCCAGACAGAACAAAAATCTTCATCCCACTGGCGCCGAGGGAGTGATTCGAATCCGTGGTGCCCGAGCCCATAACCTACAAGGGATCGACCTAGACCTCCCTCGCGATCGTCTAACCGTCATAACTGGCGTCAGCGGTAGCGGCAAAAGCTCGCTTGCCTTCGACACGCTTTATGCGGAAGGACAGCGGCAATACATCGAGAGCCTCTCCTCGTACGCGCGACAGTTTCTCGATCAGCTGCAACGGCCCGATGTTGACTGGATGGATGGGCTTGAACCGACCCTTTGCATCGATCAAAAACCGGGCACAACCAATCCCCGAAGCACCGTGGCAACGGTTACCGAAATCTACGACTACCTGCGGTTGCTGTACGCGCGCATCGGGACGCCGCATTGCTACAACTGCGGAACCACCATCCTCCAGCAATCCCCGGAAAATATCGTCGATTCACTCCTGACGATGCCGGAACAATCGAAGCTGATGCTGCTGGCGCCTCTGGTCCGCGGCCGCAAAGGCAAACATGCCGACGTCTTTGAAGAAATCGGTAAAGCCGGTTTCGTGCGGGCACGCGTCGATGGTGAACTGTATCCGCTGGACGCCTTGCCCGACCTGGCACCACGGCGCAACCATACGATCGAAGCGGTTGTCGATCGGATGGTTATCCGCGACGAAATCCAGTCACGCCTGGAAGAGTCGATCCGCCATACGCTCAAACTAGGCAACGGCCTGCTGATTGCCGTTTCGCAGTTGCCGGGCAAAACCGAATGGGAAGAACGGCTGATCAGCACCGCTTATGCCTGCCCCGAATGTGGAGTCAGCTACGCGGAATTGGAACCGCGGACCTTCAGTTTCAACAGCCCCTATGGCGCATGCGAACAGTGCCATGGGATGGGCGTCCTAGAAGGATTTGAGCCGGACAGCTTGGTCGACTGGGAACAATCGGCCGACGAGGGGGGCTTACTTGCCTACAAAGGCGCGACCGCGGCAGTCAAACGAAAAATGCGTGAAGCGGTCGAGCCCTTCCTAGTGGCAAACCGTGGTTCCTGGCAACAGCCGCTCGGAACCCTGCGTCCCCCAAAACGCGAGCGTCTTCTGCATGGGGACGAATCCACCGGCTTCCCAGGCCTACTAGCGCTGCTGGAGCAAGAATGGGAAACGACTCGCAGTGAAAAACGTGCAGACCAATTGCGGCCACTCCGCGGTTCAGTGCTCTGCAGCGGATGCCAGGGAGGACGGCTTCGGCCCGAATCGTTAAGCGTCACCGTCGCCGACCAGAACATCCATCAGCTGACATCCCAGCCAATCTCAAAAATCCAAGATTGGTTTTCGACATGGATGCCTGACCTAAATTCGGCGGACGCAAAAATCGCCAAACCGATCAGCGATGAAGTCTCTAAACGATTGCAGTTCCTAAACCTCGTCGGCGTCGGTTACCTCAGCCTTAACCGCCCGGCCGACACACTTAGCGGAGGCGAACTACAGCGAGTCCGTTTGGCGACCAGCATCGGTTCGGGACTCGTCGGCGTCTGCTACGTGCTGGACGAACCTTCGATCGGATTGCACCAACGTGACAACGACCGCCTGATTGGCGCACTGCGAGACCTTCAGCAACAAGGAAATACCGTCCTCGTCGTCGAACACGACGAAGCCATGATGTGGGCTGCCGATTGGCTGATCGACATGGGCCCCGGCGCAGGCAAAAACGGAGGCCATATCATCAGCCAAGGGACGCCCGCCGAAGTCGCCAAAGATCCGCAATCCGTGACCGGCCCGTACCTCAGTGGGCAGACCCCAAAGTCACCCGAATTTGAGGCTCGGGTTTTCGATCCCAATCAAGCGATCGTGCTCCACGACGCGGAAACCAACAACCTGAAAAAAGTTACCGCGCGCTTTCCTCTTGGCACGTTGATCGGGGTTACCGGAGTCAGCGGCAGCGGAAAAAGTTCGTTGATTAACGACACCCTTTCGCCAGCGATCTCTGAACAACTGGGCTTGGTGACGCCGCGCAGTGGCCCCTACAAAAAATTGACCGGGGCTAAGTCGATCGACAAACTGATCCGGATGGACCAGGCCCCGATCGGACGGTCACCGCGGAGCTGCCCAGCAACCTATACCAAAGCTCTGGACGAAATCCGCAAAGTCTACGCCGCCACACGCGAAGCCAAGACGAGAGGCTTCAATTCCAGCCGATTCAGTTTCAACGCCTCCGCCGGACAGTGCCCTCAGTGCAAAGGATACGGACAAGAGAAAATCGAAATGAATTTTCTAAGTGATCTGTATGTAACCTGCAGTGCCTGTAACGGGCGGCGTTATAACCAAGCCACACTCCAGGTTCGCTTCAAAGGACAAACGATTGCCGACATCCTGGAAATGACAATCGATCAAGCGGCTGAATTTTTCACCAACATCCCGAAAGTCGACCGGATCTTACAGTCTCTGAGAGACGTCGGCCTGGGCTACCTCCGGTTGGGCCAACCGAGCACAACCCTAAGTGGAGGCGAAGCGCAGCGGATCAAGCTGGGGACGGAACTGGCGCGTTCCAGTTCGGGTTCGACCTTATACATCCTGGACGAACCGACCACAGGCCTGCACTTCGAAGATGTGCTTCGCCTGATGACGGTCCTCCGGCGGCTAGCCGAAGCAGGCAACACAGTGATCGTCATTGAACACAATCTGGACGTCGCAAGAGCATGCGATTGGCTGATCGACCTTGGCCCCGACGGTGGCGAGGCTGGCGGATTTCTGATCGCCGAAGGTCCCCCCGACACAATCCGCAACGCGGCCGACAGCGAAACCGGCAAATACCTGTAACCCTTCGCGCAATGCGAAAAGTAGGACAATCTGCAAAAGTTCAAAAACCACCAAAACGAGTGAGCCTAAAACCACGGCCCTTTCCACAACGGCAAAAAAGAAGCATCACGACGAGACACACGAAACCGCGAAGAACATTCCTGCTGAGCCACGGTGGAAAGAACGATTGCAAAACCATCTCAAGGAACGTGAAATCAATAATTGACGGTTTCCCAGTGGGGTTGCAAGCCAGCGTCGCAACGAGTGCCGTTTTGACAATATCGGCAACAGGAACCACCATCTGTCGATGGTCGCGACGGAAGTCACGTAGCGACGCTCGACAGAGCGTGGACAGACCGGCAATACGTCACGAATCGATTTCACGTCCCAAGAGATACTAGATGTTTCCCGATGGTATGCGGGCGACTATGTTTTCCTGAACCGATCGACTTTATTTCCCATTGCCGCCTGATATTCGAAAGCGATAACCATGGATCTGAAACTAAACGGAAAACTTGCAGTGATTTCAGGCTCCACGTCGGGAATCGGAAAATCAATCGCACACACGCTCGCCACCGAAGGGGCGCGAGTCATTATTAACGGACGGAGCCAGGAATCGGTTGACCGCACGCTTGCGGAACTGCAACTAGGTGATCAGGCCGTCGGCATTCCCGCCGATCTTTCGACGGCCGAAGGGTGCGATTCCTTGATCCAACAAGCCGCTAAGATTGCTCCGATTGATATCCTGATCAACAACGCGGGGATCTTTGAACCATGTCCGTTCGAGGAAATCAGTGATGCCGACTGGCAACGCTTCTTCAACATCAACGTGATGTCCGGCATCCGTTTATCTCGAGCGGTCACGCAAACGATGAAGGAACGCGGATGGGGTCGAATCATCTTCATTGCAAGTGAATCGGCGATCAACATTCCCGTTGAAATGATCCACTACGGGATGACCAAGACCGCTCAGTTGTCCGTTTCCAGAGGCCTTGCAAAATCGCTCGCGGGGTCGGGCGTCACGGTCAACAGCGTCCTTCCTGGACCGACCTGGAGCGAAGGGGTGCAGGATTTTGTTAAAGAACTTGCCGGCGATCGCGACATCGAAGCATTCAAAGAGAATTTCTTCAGTGAGTCGCGTCCCGGTTCGCTGATCGCTCGGTTTGGGCAAACCGAAGAAGTGGCTGCGATGGTCGCCTTCTTGTGTAGTGAAATTGCCGCGACCACCACCGGAGCGGCGATGCGCTGCGAAGGCGGACTGGTCGACACCTGCTTCTAAAAAACGTCGCCCGATCCATTGATTTAGTTCTTCCCGCTTTTGCACCATTCCCATGACCGCGAATCCTCCCCCCCAAGCCACCCCATCGAGAACATCCGATGACGAACGGTGGATGACACGTGCGCTGCAACTTGCGGCGAAAGGGGAAGGTTCTGTGGAACCCAACCCGATGGTTGGGTGCGTGATCGTCAAAGACGGGCAAGTTGTCGGAGAGGGCTATCACGCAAAATTCGGCGGTCCACACGCCGAACGGGCTGCCTTTGCTTCGGTTGCCGACAAGCAGGCGATTGCCGGGGCCACTTGGTACGTGACGCTGGAACCATGTTGCCACACCGGCAAAACGCCTCCTTGCACCGACATCATTCTGCAGTCCGCCCCGGCCCGGGTTGTTGTCGCCATGCGGGATCCGTTTCCCAAGGTGGACGGCGGCGGTTTGCGTTTGCTGTCCGCTGCGGGAATTCAAACCGATTGCGGGATACTGGAAAGCGACGCTCAAAATTTGAACCAACCCTATTTGATTCGCCTGCAACAAAAACGCCCCTGGGTGATCGCCAAATGGGCGATGACGCTGGACGGCAAGATTGCAACCAAAGAGCGGCATAGCCAATGGATATCGGGTCCTGAATCACGCGCCGATGTCCATACGACTCGGGGACGCTGCGATGCGGTGATTGTGGGTGGCGGCACCGCAAGCAAAGATGACCCAACACTTACCGCGCGACCGCCAGGGCCTCGCATCCCCACAAGAATCGTGATTTCAAAGTCAGGTCGTTTGAAACTTGAATCCAAACTGGTCCAGACAATCGATGAAGGCCCGGTCTGGTTATTTACCGCCGCTGACGGAAACGTCATCAACGCCCTTGCCGACGCCGGTGTAACCATCTGTCCGATTCCCGGAAACAGTCCAACCGAAGATTTGCAATCCGCATTAATAAAATGTGGAGAAGCCGGAATGACGAACGTGCTGGTGGAAGGTGGTGGTGAACTGCTGGCGAACTTCTTTGCTGCCGATTTGATCGATGAATGCCACGTCTATATCGCTCCGAAACTGGTTGGAGGAACCGGGGCACTCGGACCGATCGGGGGCGATGGGCTAGCCAAAATCCCTTCACAGGGGCAATTCGAATACGTCCGCTTCGAGACATTCGGACCGGACCTGAAATTGGTCGCGAAACGAAAACGGTAACGCAACACCACCTACTGGCCGGTGTCGCCTGTTAACCGGTACCGGACGAACCGCCCAGAAGCACGCCTTCGCAAATCCTTAGAACTGAAGGACCTGCTTATCCTCGGCGATCATCGCGCCGGGAACAAGCAACTGAGCCGCCTGCAGATCGATCGGATCGCCGTCGGTTTCCAGTGGATTAAGATGCACAAAAACCAACTGCTTCACCGCGGCCATACTTGCGACCGCTGCAACGCGTGACGTCCACGAGTGTCCGGTCAGCTCAGCCCATTGACGCTGCGTATCGCGGAAATTGCACTCGTGCAGCAAAAGATTCACGCCACGAATTTTCCCCACGTAATCGGCGATCGGATCGGCAATGGTATCGGTCACATAAGCCAATGAATGCCCCGGCCAATCGATCCGAAACCCGGTGGAACCTCCCGGATGCTCTAGACTAAACCAAGTTAGTTTCCCGCCGCCCAGCAGATCAGGGGTGTGTTCTTCTAACGCCATCCATTCAACATCTAATGGCACAGGAAAAAGAGAAGGATCCAGCAGGTGATTTTGAATCGCGTCGATCTTTTCCTGTCGAGCCCAAACACGGACCGTTTGCACGGGATGCTGATGCAGGATCCCCAACAGAAAGGTCAACCCGACCACATGATCCAAGTGGGTATGGCTAAGCAAGATATCGAGGCGGTCGGTCTGGATCAGCGGCGGCAAACGGAATAAACCGGTCCCCGCATCCAGCAGCAAACCTGCCTCCGGGATGAAATAGCTAGACGTATGCCGCGTTTCATTAGGATGGTATCCCGCGGTACCCAAGCAATGCAATTCCATAACAACGACGCAGCCTATAAAGAATCCGACTGCAGTCCATGCAGTGAAAAAGACAATATGATCAGCCTGAGCAGACTGACGTGGCACAATAACAGGTACTCTGCCTTGCGCACCAGTTTACCGTCAAGATTCGTTCACGTGGTCCAATTCGGGATCGATCGCATGTTCCCAGCCTAAGACAACACAATCCTCATAGGTCGCCCAACGACTTTGGTCGCCCCACAGAGGTGCAAGGCAAATCGGACAGGCGGCATTACTCGAATCTGGATATTGATGTGGAGCGGTGATACTTGGCGATAGCCAGATCGCTTCGCATTCGTCGCAAACAACCAACCCATGCGGGGCGTTCGTATCAATGCCGCAGATACGAATCCCACATAACCCGCCGCCGCAAATCGGACAATAATCAATGGAGTGTTCAGGAATCACAGTCAGTCACCTAAAGCGATTAGCAATCAAAGCGGATAAGCGGTAATAACACGGTTGCCTTCCAAGACAATACGGACCCGCCGAGCCATCGGCTTTCGTCGTCGGTTACCATCCCTACCTCCCACGTAACCGATCCGTTTCCCCATATCGACAGTGTAAATCGTACGGTCCTGATCTTCGGACTTGGTCACTCCCGCACCTCCTTTCTCGGCTTTGGCATACGCCGTATCAAGGACCAACAACGCTGCTTCCATTCCACCATCAAAGACGCCATGGCTTCCCGGTCGACTTGGTTGATCTGCGGTATGCCGTTCCAGGTGTTTTAGGCGGTGCCCTTCCTGACTTCCCGGCGTGTAAAGCAGTCCTGCTGGCGAGAGAAAACGTTCTTTTCCAAGGTCGCGAAGCAACCCGTATTTCAGATTGGAATCGCTCTCGATTTTGGGGGACGCCGAAGTCTGCGTCGACTCCACAGCTGAAGGATTGGTTTCGGATCCATTCAAACTATCCGAAGCGGTGGAACCAGCCCCCCCCGAACCACTCGCCGCATCGCCCGAAGAGGCAACGACAACCGGTGGTTTCACGATTGGCGGTTGGTTTTTATCGTGCTGGCCGTCCGCCGAGGTAAAAGCAGGCAGATCTAAACCGAAACGTTCATTGATGTGCGGCCGCGCGACGCCATACAAAACCAATAAGATTGCGCCAACCAACCCTGCCGCCGACATTTTTCGCTTCCCGCTGGCACGCTTACCACGGACGAACGCCTTTTTATCAGGTATATTTTTCATCTCAGGAAGCCGGTAGGAGCAAAAGGTAGTCCGAGCTGGCAATTACAATACACATGGAATTAACAATGCAACGATTTATGAAATCTAACGGGATTTGGATTCTACTGCTGACTTTCGGTATCTGGAGCGAAAGCTCGACGGCGTCGGCCAACGAACCTAGCTGGTCACCTCAAGTGATTGCTCGTGGAGAATTCCGCGAACAAATTGAAGCGACTCCGATCGAGCAACGCCCGTATCGCCCATTTCATTTCTATGGCAATACAGTACGTCGCCAACACTATCGAGGCAATCCGATCCCTCGCCCGACGGATTTAGGCCGGACGGTGATTTTTACGGTACGGCGCCGCTAAACGCCTCCTATCCCCCACCTGCTAGACCCAACAGCTCATGCCACAACTCCTGCCAAAACTCCGATATTCCTGCAGCCTACTGATTGTTGCCATTTTTATCGGCAACCCGCACCTGTTTGCGGATCAGCCACCATCGCACACCGAGTCGCTTTGGCCGGATGGGGCACCGGGCGTCGAAGGGAAGGGTGAAGGAGACGATCCTCAATTGATCATCACGAAAGTCGAATCCGAAGGACCAACGGCCGCGGTCGTTATCCTGCCCGGAGGCGGCTATGGTGGGCATGCGATCGGTCACGAAGGGCACGCATTTGCAGAGTGGTTCCATTCGATGGGCATCAGTTCGGCAATCTGCACCTATCGCCTACGCGGCAAAGGGAATAACGGCAAAGGCTACGGGCATCCGGTACCGATGCAGGACGCCCAACGCGCAATCCAAACCCTGCGGGCTCGAGCCAAAGAACTGAACATCGACCCCGATCGCATTGGAGTCATCGGATTCTCCGCCGGCGGGCATCTTTGCTCAACCGTTTCGACGCATTTCGCCGAACCGATCGAAGATTCCGACGATCCCGTCCAGCGCGTCGGTTCACGCCCGAACTTCAGTATCTGCTGCTACGGGGTCCTCTCGATGGGACAGCCATACACCCACCAAGGAAGTCAGCGAAACCTACTGGGTGCCAACCCTGATCCAGAAGTGTTGGCTTCTCTGGACAATCCAACTCAGGTCACACCCGAAACGCCCCCAACCTTCTTGTGGCATACAGCGGAAGACACGGTCGTTCCAGTAGAAAACAGCTTGAAGTACTACCAAGCATGTGTCGCCAACAAGGTCCCGGTCGAAATGCACCTATTTAACGAAGGGCGACACGGCCTGGGACTGGCGCAAAGCATCGAAGGTGCCAAGCAATGGCCAGGTCTTTGTGAAAGCTGGCTAAAACGTTTGAAGATGATCAACCCTAAATAGCGGGATGATCTGCCAGGCGGGCAATCTTGGCATTCCGAAGGCGATGGCAGATGCAGCTACGCTCTCCAGAGCGTGGACTACCTGCCGCCCACTCGAATCGCAACCGAGCAAGCAAATACAAGCACGAAGCGCAAGTTTTCATGTTGCGCTTTTTGAGGTGGGCTACTTTGCTTCCGCCGGGCTTGTCCCGGTCCGGGGCAACAACTGGCAGCTACCCCCATGCCTCTTTGCTATTTCATCCTTCTCCGCCAGCCCCAAATCGCCTAGGCGATTTGGGGCTGGCGGAGAACAGCCTTTTGATCGCCCAATAAGGTAGCTGCCAATTGCGAGTCCGCCGGGGCAAGCCCGGAAACGGAACTCTCGATACTTGGAGCTAAAAAGGTGCTGGAATAGCCGAATGGTTTGAGGTATCAGCAAGAGTACGGAAATCCCGACGATTAACCACAGCAATCACCTCAAAAGCGCAACTCCAAAAAGCGCAAGCGAGCAAAATAAAAGACTCGCCAACACGGCCCCGATTGGATCGCTTGCGCGTCTGTACCAAATACTCGCTGGCGCTTCGTGCTGGTACTTCGTGCTAGCGAATATCCAGCCATAAAAAAACCCTTCCGGTTCCGGAAGGGTTTTTGTTTTTTCTTCAAATGAAGCTGCCTGCGATCCCTAGGACTTATCTTTGTCCTTGGAATCCTTTTCTTCATTTGGATTGTTGTCGTACTTGGCTTCAGGAATCGCTTCGGAATCCTTGAAACGCAGAACGTTGTGATAGACAGCGAACTCGTTTGCCTTCTTCTCGGTTTCTTTTTCGGCTGGCTTTTCAGTGATCTTGGCCTGCTCGGTGATCATTTCGACGACTTTACGTTCGACGATTTGATTCCGCAGGGCATCCATTTGGCCAGATTTTTCCAAACGAGCACGGACGCGACGAGGAGGCATATCGCTCTGTTCCGCGATCAGTTCGATTTCGTCATCGTAATCGGATTCGTCGGCGTCCACTTTCTGCTCTTCAGCGATCTGCTCAAGAATGAAGTGTTCCCGAAGTGCCGATTCGGTACTTGCTTGAGCATTCTGACGCAGTGCGTTGACAAAATTACGGATCTGATCTTCGCTGAAACCGCTACGGCGGAATTCCAAAACCTTCCGTTCCAGTTCACGGCGAGTCTGACGCCGAACCAAATCGGGTGGCAGTTCAAAGGCGGCATCGGCAGTCAAGGTTTGCGTAACCTGCTGACGAAGATCTTGTTGCTGACGGTATTCTGCCTGACGAGTCAACGAATCGCGGACAAAATCACGCAGTTCATCAACCGATTCGAAATCGCCCAGATCGAGCAAGAACGAAGGAGTCATTTCAGGTTTGGTATAGCGGGTCACTTCGACAACATGGAATTCCACGTCGAACTCTTGACCACGCATCTCTTCGTCGTCGACGCCTTGGCCGATCGTGACCTTGCCAGTGCGGCTTTCGCCCTCTTTGACTCCGGTCATCAGTTCGCCAAAACCATCGCACCGAGCATCGGAGAAGGTCAACACGTCGACCAGATCGACAGTCTCTTCTTCCATTTCAGTAACGACCTGCCCATCTTTCTTGAACTTGGCAGTGATCAACAGTTTGTCGCCGAGAATGGCCGCTTCATCGGTCGGTTCGCTGGAACCATAACGACGCAGCAGGCTGTCTAGCGATTCCGAAACTTCATCTTCGGTGATTTCTTCAACCGAACGAGTCAGTTCCAGATCTTTGATTTCTGGAGTCTTGAACTCAGGGCGAACTTCGACTTTGAATTCGAAACGGAAATCGCCATCGTCTGGCAAATCGATCGAATCGTAATCGAAATCAGGCTCGCTGATCGCCGAAAAGGGAGCGTCGTCAGTGATCTTGCTAAGGCTGTCCATCAGGAGCGAGCCCTTCACACGATCGATAACCCGTTCTTTGAACTGCTTTTCGACCAACTTACGGGGAGCGCGACCGGCACGAAAACCCGGGACCTGAGCCTCAGGCACCAGTTCGTCGTACTCCTTCTGCAAATAGCGTTCGACTTCTGCCCGCGGAATGGTCACGACCACGTGCCGCAAACAGGCCTGTGGGCTTTCCACCTTAATATCCAACTGAAGAGTCGCAGCTGGGGCGGCAGAATCGATTCCGTCTGAAAGGTCCGTAGTCGACATCCGGGGATTTTCGCTTGTGCGTGGAGTGTGGGGCGGAAACGCAGAAGAGACCGTTATACCAGAGGGGAAAAAGAGCGGCTGATGGGATTCGAACCCACGACAACAACGTTGGCAACGTTGTGCTCTACCAACTGAGCTACAGCCGCTGATGATTCGATCCGATGTCTTGCAACGAATCGATTCACTGCGATCGAGCCCTCTGGAGCGTTCTCTGCAATAGAAATCGCTGTGTGAAGCGGAAATTATAGGAAGCGTCCGCAAACCCGCAAGTGCCATCTGACGGAATATCGCAATCAAATTTGTTTTCTTGCTTTGATTGAGAATCGGTCTCAATAGCGATTGATCTTAAGTCCTTTTTTGACAATAATAGATGAGTCAAATGATTTTGGGTCCTGATCTTTTTGGGCCTTGATTCTTTAGGGAACGCTACGGAAATGCCAGCTTCTGCTCAAACGCTTCGGCCGGAAACGATTTTGTCTGTCCTGCCTGGAGCAACGGACCATGCTCGGACCGTGATTGCAATGAATCCCGCGGGGGCCGGAAACTTGGTGGAAATGCGCCAAGAAACCTTCAGCCCTGCGGTCGGATGGTTTGTACAGAGTCGAATCGAACTGTCTGCAGAACAGGTTGCCGGAGTCCGCCGGACTTTGGGAACCATTCCATCGGCCAGACCTACTGTAAATAAAGCGCATCGTCCGGCCGGCACTCATTTCCGTGACACCGCTGCCGATTCTCCGATGACGCTCGCGTTCCCTGGCGGCGAACGAGCCGCAACCGCTTGATCGACAGGATCTTAAAGCATGAAGCCGGTCGCCTTTCTGACCATGGAGAATCCGGAAGGATTTGTCACCTACGACGAGCAGACGCTTATCCCCATGGCAGCGAACGGCTGGCAGGTGGAAATGGTCCCCTGGAAATCAGCCTACGTCGACTGGTCGCGATTTGCAGCCGTCGTGATCCGCTCCCCTTGGGATTACCAGCACAGTCACGAGCAATTCCTCGATGTACTTGCCCAGATCGACGCCAGCGGCACACGATTACTAAATGACCTGGCAACCGTCCGCTGGAACCTTCGCAAAAACTACCTCCGCGAACTGGAAGCGGCCGGGATCGACATCGTCCCGACCCTGTGGCCTTCGCGCCTGGATACCCGTCAACTGGACCAGGCTTTCGACGATTTAAAAACCGATCAAATCGTCGTGAAGCCGACCCTAGGGGCCGGAGCCATCAACACGTTCCGGATCGATCGTGACCGAACGACGCCGGAAGCAATCGCCAATGCCACGGCTGCTGTCGATGCGTTTGCAAATTGCCCCTGCATGGTCCAGCCATTCTTGGACAGCATTCTTGATCCAGGCGAGTATTCGCTGATCTACTTCGACAAAAAATTCAGCCACGCCATCCTGAAACGCCCGAAAGCGGGTGACTACCGATCCCAAGAAGAATATGGCAGCCAAATTTCCGCCGTCCCGGCGACCGACGAAATGACCAAGGTTGCTGAACAGATCCTCTCGCAAATCGAAGCGAGACTACTGTTCGCCCGCGTCGATCTGGTTCGCTTGGCCAATGGCCGGTTCGCATTAATCGAACTGGAATTGATCGAACCCTCGCTCTACTTTCCGTACGGCGACAGATCCACGAGTCATTTCGCTTACGCTTTTAACCAAATTGTCAAAAATCAATAGTCGTATATTTAGTCGTTACGAGACCGCAATTTGCAGGCCTGTTTACTCGACGTCTGCGTAGTGAAGTAACGCAAGGATTCGCGCGTTGGCCGGACGGCTCGCGCCGTTCCGCTAGGTTTGATTCTGTCGCGGGACGGTTTGCACCGCACAAAACAGGGCTTGGTCCGACCGGCCTGGACAAGGACGTATGCCCGGGCCGGACGGCTTGCGCCGTTCCGCTAGGTTTGATTCTGTCGCCGGACGGCTTGCGCCGTTCCGCTAGGTTTGATTCTGTCGCCGGACGGTTTGCACCGTTCCGGTTGGCTTCGTGGTGCCGTGAGGAATCTGGCCGCGTGGCGGCCTTCCCTTTAAGCTTCCTGGCGGAAAATCGACACGCCCAGTGGCGGCATGTTGACCAACACACTGTCGGGTCGTTCATGAGACGGAACTCCCGTCGTCTGAAGGCCTGGATGGTTTCCAACATTCGTGCCGCCATACAACCCGGCGTCACTATTGAGAACTTCCGTCCAATACCCTGCGGTCGGAACTCCAACGCGGTATTGCTTGCGAGGGACAGGAGTGAAATTGCAGCATACCAACATCGTCGGGAAACCTTCGGCTTTGCGAAGATAGACCAAGACGCTTGCGTCCTTATTCTTGCAATCGATCCACTCAAATCCATCGCCCGTGTGGTCACAGGCATGCAGGGCTGGATTATCGATGACCAACTTATTTAGGTCGGCAATCAGGTTCTGAACGCCGCGGTGCGTTTCAAAATCGAGCAGCTCCCACTGAGGGCCATGGTCATGATGCCACTCGGTCCACTGAGCGATTTCGCCTCCCATGAAGAGCAATTTCTTCCCGGGGTGAGTCCACATGTAGGAGTACAGCAGACGCAGGTTTGCGAATTTCTGCCACATGTCTCCCGGCATCTGAGAGATCAGCGAACCTTTGCCGTGGACCACTTCGTCATGCGAAAGGGGAAGGACAAAATTTTCGGTGAACGCATAGATCAGACTGAATGTCAGTTCTTCCTGATGGTACTGGCGATGGATCGGTTCATCCCGCATGTACCGCAGCGTATCGTTCATCCATCCCATATTCCATTTGAACGTGAACCCAAGTCCGCCGTCATAGATGGGACGTGAAACTCCAGGCCACGCGGTCGACTCTTCTGCGACCGTCACGGCTCCGGGGAATTTCTCGTGGACGGCGACATTAAATTCGCGAATGAATTCGATCGCTTCTAAGTTTTCGCGGCCACCGTATTGATTGGGAATCCAGTTGTCCCCTTCACGGCTGTAGTCCAGGTATAGCATCGATGCGACCGCGTCGACGCGCAGTCCGTCGATGTGGTACTTATCAAGCCAGAACAACGCATTGGCGACCAAGAAGTTACGGACTTCGTTGCGTCCATAATTAAAGATCATCGTTCCCCAGTCGGGGTGTTCTCCCTGCCGAGGATCCGCATGTTCGTACAGCGGGGAACCGTCGAACCGGTAGAGTCCATGCCCGTCTTTAGGGAAGTGAGCAGGGACCCAGTCGATAATCACACCGAGATCATTCTGGTGCAGATAGTCGACGAAGTACATGAAATCTTCGGGCGATCCATGACGACTGGTCGGAGCGAAGTAGCCAACCGTTTGGTAGCCCCATGACCCGGTGAAAGGATGCTCGCTGACCGGCATCAGTTCGACATGCGTAAAGTTCATACGGTGGCAGTAATCGACCAAGCGATGTGCTAGGTCGCGGTAATCCAACCAACCGTGAGCCCGGCCCGGTCCCTGCTGCCAGCTACCGAGATGAACTTCATAAGCGTTAAACGGTTTGACCAACGGATCGGTGTTGGCCCGTTTTTCCATCCACGCTTGGTCTTCCCATTCATGGATCGATAGATCGGCAACGATCGACGCGGTCAGAGGGGGCAGTTCCGCAGCAAAGCCAACCGGGTCCGATTTGTCGACCCATTCTCCACCCTCGGTTTGGATCCGGTACTTATAGCGATCCCCGACTTTGGCATCGGAAACAAACAGTTCCCAAATCCCCAGATGCGGGTGAACTCGCATCGTCGTTTTGCGGCCGTCCCAACTATTGAAATCGCCTACGACCTGCACGGTTCGGGCATTGGGTGCCCACACAACGAAATTGACACCCGCCGGCGAATTGGCTCCCGCTTTACGGCAGTGTGCCCCCATGCGGTTATACAGTTCGTGATGCTTACCTTCCCCGATCAGGTAACGGTCAAAATCGGTCAGGACAGAGGGAGCAGCGTATGGGTCTTGCATGTCAACGATTTCGCCAGTGGGTCGTGCAAATTGAAGGCTATAGCCGGGTGAATCACAGGAGTCAAAAAGGGACGTTTCTTTGCCTTGAATATTGGGTGCCACATTCGCTGGACAGATCGCCTCGTACACACCTCCAGGATGAATACGACGCATTGGGCGTCGAACTCCGGCGGCATGATCCACCACCCAGGCCGCTCTCGAATCCGGCAGGAAACTACGTACCGCGACGGCCGGAGATCCCTGATAGTCCACATGATGCGGACCAAGGATGGAACCGGGATCGGAGCAGTGACCTTCTATTAAACTACCAATTTGCGAGAGCGTCAGTTGCGTGTGCATGGCAATCCGTAGCTTTTAGCTACACCGAGTTTGGGAGGTGAAACGGGGTTCTAGCAAGGGGGGGCAGCCGACGGAGCACGCGGGAGGGTTGCGACTCCGTCGACTGGACGCTCTGTCAGATGGACTACGCCAAAGCCAAATCAGCCGGTCCGTAGCGGCGTTTCGGATGGTTGCTGCTTCCGCTTTGGGAAAGCAACCAACGCCGTAAACGGTCCGCCGGAGGGACAAGGGGCCTTCGCGATCGGCTAACGGGGAGGGAATCGTTTGCCGCAGGGGCCCGATCCGTGGTCGCTTCGTAGCCTGAAACCTTCGTTGCCGACACCAAGCAGGCGTGTACCTGATGGAACTGAAGCGCACGGTCGACGCGGCGCCACAGGTCGGCATTTTCCACTTCGATCATGCGACCAAAGTGCTCCCACATGAAACCGTTCTCTCGCCACCGATGGAGGGAATCGCGTAATCCGCGGATCACGTAGCGACTGGTGGCGATCAAGGTCACGCTGGCAGCTCCTTCGATCGCTTCAAGTCCTCGGACCATGGCAAGTAGTGCCAAGCGTTTCGGATCGCCGAACTCCTTTTCCTGGATATCCAACAACGACTCGCCAGCGGCGGTTTCCAGCGAAAATCGCCAGGTTCCTACCGTGTCGGACGCGGGGATTGCTTCACATACGAGCAAGTATTCGGAAAGGGGTTGCGATTCGTCGTTGGCGACGACTTCTTCGGCCAAGAGACCTGCCGGAGCGAACTCCGGATCGGAAAGGTTTGGGGAGGTTTCAGTTAACTGACGGAATGCGACCACGGACTTTCTCCTGTCGAGTGATTTGACTTGGGGTTCCATCCGCAATATCTCTTTCGTCCAGTGGTTCCCCCGATAGGAACCAGCTGCTTACTGAATGAAATCGGCCGGCAATCGTTTCCCGCACACTTCAACTACCCGAAAAAAAGCCCGCAACCCAAAAGCCTTCCCTACCGCAATTACTTTCCGCAAAACCCGCAACCGGAACCGCCCGCAGTCGTTACAATAGGAGTTTCTCCAATCCCCCCACCCCATCCAATATCTTTATAGAGAAAGTGATCACCGTTATGGATCGTCGCCATTTCCTTCGATGTTCTACCGCCGCCGTCGCCGCGACCTCCCTCAGCTCCATCGCCCTTAGCAGCTGGGCCGATAAACCAGCCGCAGGCGAACCCCCTTTCAAAATCTCGCTGGCTGAATGGTCCCTGCACCGTACGCTCCGCAGCGGCAAACTGGACAATCTTGATTTCGCCAAAACGGCCAAACAAGAATTCGGCATCCTCGCGATTGAATACGTCAATCAATTCTTCAAAGACAAAGCCAACGACCAGAAGTACCTGGCTGAAATGAAAAAACGGGCGGCCGACGAAGGGGTCGAAAGCCTGCTGATCATGTGCGACGGTGAAGGCAAGCTAGGCGATGGCGATCCTAAACGCCGCCAACAAGCTGTCGAAAATCACTACAAATGGGTCGAAGCTGCCAAGTTCCTCGGTTGCCACTCGATCCGAGTGAACGCCGCTTCCAACGGGACCTACGAAGAACAACAAGAACGCGCAGCCGCAGGCCTGCGTGCACTTAGCGAATTCGCCAAACCACACGGCCTGAACGTGATCGTCGAAAATCACGGCGGCCTAAGCAGCAACGGCAAGTGGCTCTCGTCGGTGATCGAAACGGTCGACATGGACAACTGCGGAACCCTGCCCGACTTCGGCAACTTCACGATCCGCCGTGGCGATAACCCTGAAGTTTACGATCGCTACCAGGGAGTCCGTGAACTGATGCCCTTCGCAAAAGCCGTCAGCGCCAAAACGCACGACTTCGATGAAGCTGGCAACGAGAAATCGACCGACTACGAAAAGATGATGGATATCGTCCTCGAATTTGGATACCACGGTTATGTCGGTATCGAATACGAAGGAGGCCGATTGAGCGAATACGAAGGGATCCGCAAAAGCAAAGAATTGCTGGAACGTGTCGCCAGCCGACAACCTGCCTAAGAAGCACGCGAACCTAAGAAGCACGCAAACCTTGCACGTCCCTTTCCCGGGGACGTGCAATTTTTTTGTCGCCGCTCGCTCTGCGAAAGAACGTCCCTTTAAATCTCCTTTCGCGGGGGACGTGAAGTCTAAAAATGAAGGGTTTGCAGCCGTCGACGAGTCCTACATGGGGCCGAGTGAACAGGTAGCCCGGAGGCCGGCAGATACCTGCCGGCGGCGCGAACCGCCGGAGTACGGATCGCAAAAGGAAAGCCCAGCGGGCGACAGAACCAACCTTGTCTGTCGCCCGCTGGGCTTAACTGCGCACGCTAGGTTTCCGTTGACTTACGCCAACGGCAAATATCTGCCGCCCGCTGGGCTAAAAGCACTGCACTCAGACTCCGATGGGCAGGGCTTAATTCGTCACCGATAAAGTTCGCGTCCCGATAAAGTTCGCGTCCCAAGCGAGAGACTACGATCCCTCGCGGCGATTCGCCCTCGTTTTCACGGAGGGCCGAATCGCAGAGGGCTTTTCACTATTTACGATTCACTATTCGCTGTCGGCGACGGTGACTCGGTCAAGCTCGGTGAACTTGCCGACCGACATGTTGGCACCACCGATCATTAACAGCGAGTTCCCGCTGTCGGGAAGCATGGCATGGAAAAAACGACCAGGATCGTATTCGGCCACAATTTCCCACTTCTTGCCGTCGGCACTCAATCGCTGAACGTTTCCGCTGACCGTGCTGACGTACAGTCGCCCGCCAACGGCGTAGGCCGCACAACCGAAACCGGTCATCGAATCTCCCACCAACGATGGTCCCTCACTCCAAGTGTTCGACTGCGGATCGTAGACGTTGGTAGCGGTCGATGGGCCGTCTTCGTTTGTCATCCCGCCGATAACGTAGATCTGTCCTTGATGCGCAGCCACGGCGATCGCGCGGCGCTGGAATCCGGGGGCCGCGATCGCGGTCCATTTGGGCTCGGCCGCCGCAAAATCCAATTTCCAAGCGGTCTTCAGCCAATTCGGTTTACCTTCCGATAGCTGCCACCCCCCAACCACATAGACTTCATTCCCAATCACCGCGGCCGCCGTCGACGAACGGGGCTCTGGCAGACTTGGCAGCACGGTCCATTCGTTTTTCTCGGCGTCATAGCGTTTGACTTCATCCTGCGACTGAAGCCGATGCTCTTCACCTTCAGCGTTCAACGCGGTGAATCCACCGACACGCAGCAGACTGTTGGCACCGGCAGGAACCAAGGCCAGTCCCTGTAAACGTTCGTCAGTCGAAACCGCTTCCCATGCGGCCGGTTTGTCCAGATTCAAACTCCACAGCTGGTTCGATTGCTCGGCGGTCGAATACGAATGCGCGCTGCCGGTGTGCCCGCCATACAGAAAAAGCGTACGCCCCGCGATCGCCGCTCCAAAACTGGTCAGCTCAGCAGGCATCTCGGGCAATCCCGACGCGACCACGGCAACCCCGCTGTCGGCAATCGGCGGATCCGCTTTCTTTTTCATCGAACCCACTTTTTTTGTCCCATCCGCTTTCTCCGCAGCTCCGGCTGCGGATTCAGCTTCCCAGTAAAACGTAGCGGTCAGATAATTCATCGAAGCTGCACGTTTCGGTGTTTCGGAAGCCGGTTCCGTCAATCCTACCATCAACGCGTTCAGACCACTCTCCAGGTCGCCCTTCGTAAACGCGACCATTCCCTTAGCGTTTGTCGTTTTACTTGCCTCCTCATGCCCGTCTGCACAAAACAGCTTGACGTCGACATCCGACAATGGCTTCCCATGCCACAACACGGTTGCCGCCAAACCGGAGTCGGCCGGTGCCAACGACACCTGCAAGCCTTCTCCTTCGGCAGACAATTTGCTCCAAGCCTGCGGGTCCGCGCCGAGGAAATGCTGGACGTAATAAACCAGCGTCGATCCTCGAAAATCTCCATAGACCTTTTCACCGTAAACCAATCCGCCCGCGGCCGCCTGGTCAGCACTTTGCAAACCAACCATTGCATCCGTATCGACAGCCACCAGGTTCAGATCAGTCACCTGCCCATCCTGATGGTGCTGAAGCGGAAAGGCTTGCAAGGATTCAGGCAAATGGTAAGTCCGATCGGTCAGGTCTTCGCCAAAAAAGAGGACCACCTTTCCGTCGGCGGCTTTATCCAACCAGGGAAAGTGGGCTTCAGCGGTTGATGCGGCGAAGGCCAAACCAACGCCGGAGGCGATCCAAAGTAAAAACGTACGCGTCAACTTCTTCATTTTGTTTCCTCGCAGAATGCTCGGTAAGTGGGGGAGGCTTCCCCGGTTCATGGAAAGCGTCAATGACAAAACCTACGCTGGCATCGGCCGCGCAGAGATTCCTGAACGTGGCTGGCTGGAGGCAAAAGAATCCTCGATGGCTTGCTGCGTTTTACTAGACCGCAACCCGAAACACGGCAACCGCCGTACGTGATATTGCGAATCAGTCTCATTAAGTATTGCAGAGCGGAAGGTTTTCCGCAAGAATCGATGTGCAAAAAGCAATTTTAGCCTCCTACCCAGCGTGCCCGGCCGATGCCGAACCAACCTCAAGACCGACCAATTCAAGACGAAGTGGCTCAAAAAGAGACGGCCGCCGCCCCTGAATCGCCCCTCCTGCCCAAGATCGTGCGATTTAACGACCTCGCTCGATGCGGGGATGAAGTCTGGATTGAGCACGATGGGCAACTCTATCGTTTACGAAGAACCCGCCTGGGCAAATTGATCCTAACCAAATAGCTAGCAATCGTTAAAACCGGCATACCTTTGGCCCCATTTTTGCGTAACTTGGAAAAAAACATTGCGTTCAGATTCGCTTGTTGATCTGGAAAGAACTACCTTTCCTCAGAACAGGCGCTGCCGAGCGTTTCCAAACCCCCTAGAATGGTTTGCCGACCACCACCGGCCCCACGTTGCTTTTCCGCCAAAAGGTTTAAGTCCATGAATATCAAGCCCATCCAACACCTCACTGTCACTTCGCTTGTCTTTGCGGGCAGCGTTCTGATTGCCTCTGCGGGCACAGCGGCCGACTGGGCAAGTGGTCTTTTTCCTACCAAGACACATGAATTCGGTTCAGTAGCGGTCGCGTCGGACACCAGCTTCCGCTTTCCGATCGTCAATCAGACTCAACAAGACATCCATATTTCCACGGTCCGAGCAAGTTGCGGGTGCACGACCCCGACGCTCGAAAGCAACTGGATCCGAGCCGGCGAGACTGGCGGACTTTTGGCAACGTTCAATACAGGAACGTTTCGCGGTAAAAAGGGTGCAACCCTGACCGTGGTCATCGACAAACCGGCCTACGCCGAAGTTCGTTTACGAGTCGATGGCTACATTCGCCAAGACATCGTATTCAACCCTGGTTCAATCGATTTCGGAAAAGTACGGCAAGGAAACGAGAGCGAAAAGAAAGCATCGATCGCATACGCAGGCCGATCGGACTGGCGAATTGTCGACATCGAAGGCGAATCCCAGTACCTGAAAGCGAACGTCGAACAGGCGAACCGAGGTGGACAGCGGGTCAACTACAACCTCACCGTCACTTTGACTCCGGAAGCACCGGTTGGCTACGTCCAGCAGAACCTGGTCTTGGTCACCAACGACCAGTCGATGCCTCGCGTCCCGATCAAAGTGGAAGGGCAAATTGAAGCAGGCCTGACGATCTCTCCTTCAGCGATCGCTATCGGAGCAGTCAAACCGGGCGAAACGGTCGACCAACGGCTTGTCGTTCGCGGTGCAACACCTTTCCTGATCGACACGATCACCTGCGAAGGCTGGGAAGTTGAATTCGACGCTCCCGAAAAAGCAAAAACGACTCACCTCCTGAGCGTCCGATTGACCGCCACCAACCAGGCAGGTGAATTCCGCGGCCCGATCGTCATCACCACCGCCGGAGACAGTCAAATGACTGCCCGAGCTCTGGTAACCGCCGAGGTCCAGGACAAGTAGAACCGATCAGCCAACAAACCGGCCAATCACCAAAGCCCGCGACAAAAGTCGCGGGCTTTTTTTAATGAAACAACGCATCCAAAAGAGCCTCAAGCGGAACGCCTCGCGTCCACCCAACCAGTCCAGAAGCCATCAACATTCTTAGCGGAACGGCGCAAGCCGTCCGGCCAGCGTCTCCTAAAACCAAACCATCACCAACCGCTCTGCGCCCTCAACCAATCCAGGTGCAAAAATCTTAGCGGAACGGCGCAAGCCGTCCGGCCAGCGTCTCCTAAAACCAAACCATCACCAACCGCTCTGCGCCCTCAACCAATCCAGGTGCAAAAATCTTAGCGGAACGGCGCAAGCCGTCCGGCCCATTCATGCTGTTTTCTATACCCGTTTGCCGGACGGCTCGCGCCGTTCCGCTAAGAAAGTTGATGGCATTGAGTTTGCGTCGATCCGCTAGAAGCGTGCGTTTTACAAATGAAGAAAGCCTAGCTCCCCTCGCCCCTAAGCGAGATCCTTATTGCGGAAGAAATCTCTGCTAGCTCATTGCGTGATCCCTGCCTCTTTGTTTGATTTAGAGGAGCTCGCTTGGGGGAGAGGGGGAGATTTCCAGGCGACGATTTTGCAGCCAAGAGGTGGTGAACGCCTCGGATCTCAAGCGATTATGCCACACCTTGTCCAACGCTGTCGGCCCCTCTCCCCCAGCCCCTCTTCCCCAGCCCCTCTCCCCCAAAACAAGCCATTGAATCGCACCTCATTGCATTAGCTGGCGAACCGTTGATTCAGTATCAAACCTGTTTTAAGCGAGCTTGTTTTGAGGGCGAGGGGAGCCAGACTTCCTTCATTTTTAAATCGCACGTCCGCTAAGAAGACGAAGCCCCTCTCTCTTACGGACATAAAAAAAGGACCGCAAACCATGTTTGGTTTGCGATCCCTACTTGATGGGGCTGACAGGAATTGAACCTGCACTTCCGAAGAAACTAGATCCTAAATCTAGCGCGTCTGCCAGTTCCGCCACAGCCCCGGGCGATTCGGCATGTAATTTACACTACAGGCCGAATTAAATCGAGAGCAACTTTCTAAATTCGTGCAGCTTCTTCTTCGGCACCAACGGTTGGAACGACCCAGACTTTCAATTCTGCATCGACTTCGGAGTGAAGGTGAATTGAAACGGTGTACAAACCAAGTTCCTTCAAAGGACCTTGCAGGCGAACCTGATCCTGAGGAATGGTGATTCCAACTTCCTTGAGGGCATCGGCGATATCTTGAGGTCCGACGCTACCGTAAAGCAGGCCTTCGTCGTTTGCATTCGCTTCGATGGTGATCGACTGGCGACTGATTTCAGCTGCACGGGAGCGGTACTCGACCAATTTCTCCAGTTCCAACTGACGCAATTTTTCACGATGCTTTTCGACCATCCGCATGTGATGTTCGGTAGCGACGGTCGCCAAGCCTTGTGGAAGCAAAAAGTTATTGGCGTGCCCTGGTTTGACTTCAACAATATCGCCCTGCTTTCCAAGGTGCTCAACATTGTGAATCAACAGCAACTGGACTCCGCCATTTTCGCCGCGTGGGAGGTGATTAAAGATGGAGTTTCTACTGCGGCGAGTTTTGGTTTTGGACATGGTTCGGAACCTTGAAATATCGACAACAAGTCGGCGCTGTTTAATAAATGTGAGTGTATAAAGTTGAATCAGACCAGCGGTAGAATACTAAAACGGGATATCCGTTTCTCCGTAGCCTGACCCACCGTTACTGGATTGGGAAGCAGGCGAATTAGCGGGAGGGTTTGAGCGTGGGGCACTTGATTGTTCTTCATAGCCACCTCCGCCACTTCCACTTCCGCCACCACTGCGTCCACCGAGCATCTGCATCCGTTCACAGACGACCCGTAGCTTTGATTTCTTCTGCCCTTCGACTTCCCAGGTATCCAGTTTCAGACGACCTTCCACAAGGATAGGGGCACCTTTGCCGAGGTATTCACCGGCGACCTCCGCGGTCCGTCCCCAGAGGGTAACGTCCACAAACGTAACTTCTTCGACCCACTCTCCATTCTGCCCTTTACGGCGGTCATTAATGGCCATACCGATATCGGTCACAGCGGTCCCACCGGGCGTGTGCCGAAGTTCGATATCGCGGGTAATATTCCCTACCAATACAACTCGGTTGTAACTGGCCATGAAAGATATCCTCGCAAGCAGGGGGTCTAAAAAGCTTTAGCTAGCCGTGGTGGCTGCTTCGGCATCTGCCGTTTCTTCAGGCTTATCTTCGCCTTCGGCGTCCTCTTGACGATATTCGCCACGAGCATTCGCCAACATTGGCTCGACCAAACGAGGATCAATGCGAAGGGTCATCTGACGAATAACCCCTTCGTGCAGGTGAAGTGCCCGATCCAAATCGGTCAATCGCTTGCCTTCAGCACGGAAATAAAGCAACCAGTAGGTTCCTTTTTGATGTCCGTCCATAGGGTAGGCAAGACGCTGTTCCATCCAAAGGCGACTTGCCAGGACTTCACCGTCAATACCTGCGATCAGATCACTCAACGCGGACGCAACCCCACCTGGGTCGCGGGCGTACTTATTGCTGTCCAGAATCAACAGCGTTTCGTATACGTTTAATGCCACGGTGGCACGGCCTCCAACAGGAATGTCTAAAAATGTGTGGAACGTTTCGGTCGACAGCTCAATTAAGTTGTCAATTTTGCCGCTAACCTGACCTCAGGTCAATCGGACTCATCTTTGCCATTGTAGCGATTCATACAAAACGCAAGATCATGCTGCACCCAGTCTGCCGCAGCAAAGGCGGCTCGCTGAACCGCTTGATCAACGGTTGCCTGTTCGCTTGATTTGAACTTACTGAGCACGTAGTCCGGCACATTCCACCCACTTGGAGGCGGATCGATCCCAACTCGCAGTCTTGGCACCCGATCAGTCGCCAGGTGCCGAATAACATCAGCAAGTCCTTTTTGCCCTCCCGCCGAACCTCCGGCACGAATCCGGAGTCTTCCGAGAGGAAGGTTCATATCATCACAGACAACCAAAACATCGGCTGCCGATAATTTGTAAAAATCAGTCGCTTGGCGTACGCTCAGGCCACTGGCATTCATGTACTTCAAAGGGCAGAGTAAGCCCACTTTAGTTCCTTCGACAGATCCTTCGATCCAGTCGCCATCAAATCGTCCCCGAGGAGAATCCCCGCCAATCATTTTGGCGAATTCAGCGGCCATTGCAAACCCAACGTTATGCCGGGTCTGATCATACCGCCGACCAGGGTTTCCCAGTCCTACAACTAATTTCATAACTCAGGAACTTTTGTATCAGTCAGCAAAAACAAAGGATTAGCCTTTGTCTCCGTCCTCTTCGTCCTTCTTGGCGCCGATAACTTCGGGCTCTGCACCGATGCTCGACAATTCGTCCTCAGGATCCTTCTCAGCACGAGGCTCTTCAACTCGAGCCAGTACGGTTTCAGGATCGGTGATCAGTTCGACTCCCTCAGGAAGAATCAACTGAGCGGCAGTAGCACTTTCGCCCACGTGCAATTCTGCCACGGAAAGTTCAACACTTTCAGGAATGCTACCCGCTTTACAGCGAACATCGACCTCGTGGACCGATTCTAGCAAGATCCCCCCTTCGCGAACGCCTGGGGCTTCGCCATGCAGGTGAACCGAAACCGTCACATCCACAACTTCCTGAAGATTAACCCGCAGAAGGTCGAGGTGAAGGATATCGATCCCCAATGGATCCCACTGTACGTCATTGACCATGGCGGTATCTTGCAACGCCCCTTTCAATTCGACAGCTCGTCCGTGGTGACGGATCAGGGCATCTACTTCGCCTTGCGAAATCGATAGATGCTGGGTCTCCTGACCGTGCCCATACAAAACGGCAGGAACCCGACCTTCACGACGGATACGAGTTGTTGCCGCAGAACCAAATGCTTCACGCTTTTCGACGTTAAGAACCTCAGCCATCGTCTTTTCTATTCCTTCGCCTGTCCAATTATTTGCAAATCGGGGTGTCGAGCAACGATCCTGACCCGGAAGAGTCATTCTGTCGTCGAAAGGGGGTTGTTTGGTATATTCCGCTATGGAAAACGGGCTAGTATGCCAGTATTCGGCCCGCTTGCAAGCCCAACCGAGCAAAACTAGTCAATCCGCGCCGCTACCCTGCCCTTCAAGCAAGAGTATTGTCATGTTCGATTCAACTGCGCCACTTTCACAGAACGACCTACTGAAGGCGGGAGAGGGATCCGAAAACCCTTCGGATGACAGCGGTGCGGCGATTGAAATTGCCAAGCAACTGCTCCTCCGCTCGCGTTCGCTGCTTTCTCCGGCGGAGAAAATCCAGCAGGCCGAACTGGACCGCATGATCGGTCGCCGCGAGGACAAGGCGACGCTGGTCGCGATGACGGACCAGGCTTTCCGGACCCACGTCCCTGCCCGCGTCGCCGATCAATTGACGCATATCCTGGATCTCCAAGGGGTCCCCCGTTTCTTCAGCCCGCTCGACCGCACGCTCCTCCGCGGATTCCAGTCTTTCGGCAGCTACCTGCCTGGGGTCGCCATCCCCTTGGTGAAAGAAAAAATGCGCCGGGAAACCGCCAATGTGATCCTCCCTGCCGAACCGGAACTGCTTAACGAGCATCTCCGCCAACGCCACAAGGAGGGGGTCCGCATGAATGTCAACTTCCTTGGTGAAGCCCTGCTCGGAGAACGCGAAGCACGACGCCGACTGAAGGTCTACTTAGCGGCTCTGGCCGACCCGCAAATCGAGTGCATCTCGGTCAAGATCTCGACGATCTATTCACAGATTTCGCCTCTGGCCAGGCAACATACGGTCGATGTCGTGGCCGATCGGATGGAATTGCTCTACCGGGCGGCCGCTCGCACGAAACATATTCGCCCCGACGGCAAGGAAACAACAAAATTTGTCTACTTGGACATGGAGGAATACCGCGACTTGCATCTGACGGCCGACTGCCTGATGCAAGCTTTGGACCGCGAAGAATTGCAACAGGTCCGCGCCGGGATCGCACTCCAAGCCTATGTCCCGGACTCTTATCCAGTCCTGCAGACCCTTGTTGAATGGGCGAAAAAACGGGTCGCAGCAGGCGGGCATCCCGTGACGATCCGAGTCGTCAAAGGAGCCAACTTGGAAATGGAGCGAGTCGAAGCTTCGGTCGCAGGCTGGCCTCAGGCTCCCTATCTGCACAAATGGGAAACGGATGCCAACTACAAACGGATGCTAAGACTGCTGCTTCAGCCCGAAGTTGCAAACGCCGTCCAGACCGGCGTCGCCTCGCACAACCTGTTCGATATCGGATTGGCGATGGTCTGGGCCAATCAGGCAGGAGTCCTCCCTTCGGTCCAGTTTGAAATGCTGGAGGGAATGGCGAACCATCAACGCCGCGCTCTTTTTGAAGCGACCGGAAGCATGCTGCTGTATGCCCCCGCCTGCCGCCAAGAAGATTTCCTGCACGCCATCGGGTATCTGATTCGTCGCCTGGACGAGAACACCGGCGAAGACAACTTCCTCCGGCACACTTTCCAGCTTCAGCCCGACACACCGGAATGGGACCAACTGGTCGCTGGGTTTCTAAAATCATACGAACAAATCGATCAGGTCTCTGCGCTACCACGCCGCACTCAGGATCGTCGCCAACCTCCCGCCCAGCCGCCGGTTGCCCCCAACTGGGAATCGTTCATCAACGAACCGGACACCGATTGGTCTCTTCCGCAGAACGGCGAGTGGATCGCAGGCCTACTGGCAAAACATAAATTGCTTTGCAACGACATGGCTCCCACCGTCCCCGTGGTCGTTGGCGGCGAAACAATCGAGGCTTCCGACAGCAAGGAGCAAGCGGGCAGAACGCTGCGAGAATCGTTCGATCCCTCGCGGCCCAAAACCGTTTCATGCCGTTTTCTAGAAGCGACTGCCGACGATATCCGCAAAGCGATTCAAACCGCAGCCGATGATCCGGACGGCTGGCGAAAAACGACGCTTTCCTATCGCCACGAACGGCTCCGCGAAGCCGCCCAAAAAATGCGAGAACGACGCGGCGACCTCATCGCAACCGCCGTCGCCGAAGGTGGCAAAACGGTACTGGAAACCGACCCCGAAGTTAGCGAAGCGATCGACTTTGCCGAATTCTATCCACTGACGGCGGTCCCTTACCAATCCGATCCCAACGGTTCGCAGCCACGTGGAGTGATCGCGGTCATCAGCCCCTGGAATTTCCCGCTGGCGATTCCCTGCGGCGGGATCGCCGCGGCGCTTGCCGCGGGAAACACAGTCATCCTGAAACCGGCTAGCGATACGGTCCTCTGTGCATACCGAATCTGCCAAGCGTTCTGGGATGCCGGAATCCCACGGACGGCCCTCCAGTTCATTCCCTGCCAAGGCAGGCTGGCCGGGGAACATCTGATCCCCGACCCACGTATCGACAGCGTGATCCTGACCGGAGGAACCTCCACGGCGAAAGCGATGTTAGATGCTCGTCCTGACCTAGACCTACTGGCGGAAACCGGCGGCAAAAACGCGACGATCGTTACCTCCATGGCCGACCGCGACCTTGCGATCAAACATGTCTTGCATTCGGCCTTTAGCAACTGCGGACAAAAGTGCAGTGCCACGTCGCTGCTGCTGCTTGAACAAGAGGTCTATGACGACCCGCACTTCCGGGAAACCTTAAGCGACGCCGTCAAAAGTCTCCGCGTTGGCGAAGCCTGGGACCTGACCAACAAAATGGGTCCCCTGATCCGTCCACCTAGCGACGACCTTGCCAGAGGCATGAAGGAACTGGAGCCGGGTGAATCTTGGCTGGTCATTCCGGAACATGTCGGAGACAACCCCCGAATGTACCGGCCCGGAGTCAAATGGAACGTCCAGCCGGAAAGCTTCACGCACTGGACCGAACTGTTCGGGCCCGTCCTTGGAGTCATCCCATTCCGCAGACTGGACGAAGCGGTCGCGATCGTGAACGCTACCGGCTACGGACTGACCAGCGGCCTGGAAAGCCTGGATGACCGAGAACAAGAACTGTGGCGAGAAACCATCCGCGCTGGCAACCTTTACATCAACCGTCCGACCACCGGCGCAATCGTGCTGCGACAACCCTTTGGTGGAATGGGAGCAAGCGCCTTCGGAGCCGGACTGAAAGCGGGAAGCCCCAACTACGTCGTCGGTCTGATGCGACACCCCAAACGGTCCGCGGATCGCTCTGTCGAAGACCAACCAACCGTCACGGCCGAATCAAGCGAACCGATTTCCGATGTGCTGCCGACTCCGGAAACGTTCTCCTTCAGCGGGGAATCGCCGTTAGAATCCTGGCACGAAGCTCTCCGCGAATTGACCTCGGCCGCCACCCTGTCGGCCGACGACCGGGAAAGCTTGCAAGTCGCCGCTACATCGATTCGCCGCGCGGTCGCCGAGGAATTCGGGCAGGTCCATGATCCACTAAAACTGCTGGGCCAAGACAACCTCCACCGCTACCTAGCCGTCCCCCATCTGCGTGTCCGCCTACAAAACAGCGACCGACCTGTCGCGGCACTGATCGCGGCGATGGCGGCAGCGGAAGTCGGTTGCCGGGCCGTTTTCTCTTACGCTCCCGACACCTGTTCGGAGACCGTAAAAACTTTACAAACGGTGATGGAACATTGGGCCGGACGGATTGAATTACTGGAAGAATCCAACGCCGAACTCATTCAAGCGATCGAATCGGGAGCGATCGACCGCTTGCGTCTGCTCTCCGAAGACTACCTCGAAGAAGCGGTACTCCGGGCCTGCGGGACCGCCTTTGTACCGGCGATCCGACGCTCGATCAGCGAAAATGGACGTATCGAATGCTTGTGGTTTGTCCGCGAGCAATCGATCTCGCACGACTACCATCGCTATGGCAACCTGGGTGCCCGCGAGCGATAAACGCGCCGCAGCCCCGAACGAGCTGACCGGGTCATCCGGCAAAGCAAGCGAGGGATGGCATCAGAGGGCGAATTTCCTTTCCGGTCGGCACAAGCCGACCGGAAAATTCATTGCGTTTACGATGCGATTGCCGGACGGCCCACACCGTTCCGCAACAAAGAGCTCGCTCAGGGGCGAGGGGAGCCAGCCTTTCTTCATTTATAAATCGCGGGGGACGTGCGAAAGGCGACAATCGCTAAATCGACAGCCCGCGATACAGCGGACGGAGCGGCTTTGGCTGCCTGGTTTACTCGGTATCGTCTGCCGCTTCAAAAGTTGGTGAAACTGGGGAGCATTCGGCGCGCGCCAAATTCACCATTGGGCGTTACAATGCATAGACTGATCATGTAATCCATTCCGCCCTGTTTTGTCCTTGGTTCGGTGCGACATCCCGCATTCGCCGTAGGTCTTTTCCGACAGGGACTCTTTTCCGGGAACTGAGCCAACCGCGTGAGCGTCTCCCATAATAGACCGCCCAACCAGCCTTCTGACGCTTCGGGTTCCCCGTCGTCACTAGGTGCCGAAGAGACCGACGAAACCATCATCTCCCGGACTTTGGAAGGTGAGGCGGAGGCTTTTGATATATTGATCAGCCGCTACGCCCCTCGCTTAACGCGAATGGCTTATGGGCTGGTGAATCACCATCAAGATGCCGAAGACTTGGTTCAAGAAGCGCTCGCAAACGCCTTTTTCAAGCTCGATAGCTTTGGAGGGCGGAGCTCGTTTTTCACATGGATCTATCGAATTACCGTTAACCTCTCGATCAGTAAACACCGCAAACGCCGGATCGAAACGACCCACAAGTCGATTCCGCTGGAGGAGACAAGCACATCCTCCAATGGCGACACTCCCGATTCGGTGGCGGAAACGGAAGAACTGGTCCAGCAGATGCGGCAGGCGATTGCCCAACTGGAAGACGACCGACGCAGCGTACTGGTCCTCCGCGATATGGACGGCCTGGACTATGACCAAATTGCTGAAATCCTAAAAATACCCAAAGGGACCGTCCGCAGCCGTCTGCATCGAGCCCGAAATGACCTGAAAGAGCTGATGTCCCGCTACTCACTCCCCACCCCCTTCCCAACTCCGGAGGCATGCGATGAATAATCCGTTTGATCGCTCGCTCCTCAGTGGGTACGTGGATGGTGAATTGACCGCGGAAGAAACAACGCTGGTCGAAACGGCTCTGCAGGAAACCCCCGACCTTCGGGCAGAACTGCAAGACATCCAAGCGATTCGCCAAGCCCTGCAAAGCCTCCCGACCCCCAGTTTCGATAGCGATATTCGCGAGGCTGTTCGAGCTCGTATCGCCCAAGCCCAAGCTCAAAATGCGCAACCGGCGGCGGGCCACCTTGGACGACCAGGGTCCGGCATTGTGACGCTTCAGCATCTGTCGACCTTGGCTTTGGCCGCAACCGTTTTACTCGCGGTCGGTTGGTCGCTCTGGCACGTCAGCAAACCGAACACCAAGAACACATCGATCGCCCTCGCTCCGGGACCGATCCCACCCGAAAACGCGGAACCGCAGGATCGCGCCGATTCGCCCAGTTCCCTTGAATTATCTGCACCCGATATGGCCGCTGGAATGGCTGCCCCCGATGCAGTCGCCTCCGAATCCGCAGGCTCCGAAGCCGCCGTCTCCGATGCTCCGGCGCCGATGCTGAAAAGCCTGCCAATGCAACGTTCGGCCCCGGAAGCAAAGAACAGCGAAAACGTGAACTCGCCTAAGCTAGGGCGTGCGAGCGCGCCCGAAGCCCAAAGCTTTGGCTTCGGGGGCAGGGGAATGCCATCGCCCGAGACGGCTGAAAACAAGCTTGCCATGGCCCCTGAATCGGCCGCGATCCCGCAGCCCTCCCTCCGCGCCGCCCCCCTCCGCGCCGAACCGTCACGAATGATGCGGAGCGTACAATCTCAAAATCGCAGCGCACCGGAAATGCAAAAATCGGCTCAGCGAGCCGCCGCTACGCAAAAACGTGCCGCCCCACCTCCGGCCGCTTCGTTTGCAGCGGACGATGCGACGGGCGCGGCAATGTCCGCTGCCGCTGCTCCTGCCCTTAGAGCAAGAGGCGCCGCTGCACCGGCTGACGGAGACAACCTTGCCCAACCGCTCCGCGTTTCCTTCGTTTCCCAGGAGTTTCCTGGGCAGGGAAATGCAAATCGCATTCCGCCCTCCAATCCTTCCAATCGTTTGATCAGCCACTTCCCCGCAGGACGGGTGACGATGGCAACAACCTGGCTGGTAGAGCGTTTCCAGGTGCAAATGCCCGAAAAAGCCGCTGCCCCCACGCTGGAGGCCGAACCTCGCCCAATCATCTTTTTGGTACAAGGCCCGCCCATCGCAGTGAAGCAATTCCGGCAGGTATGGATTCAGTTCGTCCAAAAACAGGAAGGGGCAATCCATCAAGAAGAACCGAGCACCGAAAACGCTGCCCCCATGAAGAAAGACGACTCGCCGGGCGGCACTACGGCACCAACGGAACTGTACGTTCACCTGATTGAAATGCCGACGAAATGACCAAGACGTTCTGGTACCGGGATTGAACGCAGCAACCCTTCGTGGCTATTTCTTAGGAAGCGTATTGCCGCCCCACCCCAGTTTATCCCGCAAGGTGCGGTAATCGTTTTGACCGGGGACGTTCAGCATCCAGAAAGCGTGATCCGAACGGCGTACTTCCACTCGGTCCCCCGCCTCGATCCGCCCCAGCACACGACCGTCCACCACAATGCTGGTCGACTCGTTTGGCACCGCCACCGTCAGTTCGATGATGCGGTCTGCGCTATCGACCACGGGACGATAGGTGAGCGTATGTGGGCTGATCGGCGAAATGGCGAACGCGTCAAGCGTTCGGTGCAGGATCGGCCCACCCGCTGAAAGATTATGAGCCGTCGAGCCGATCGGGGTGCTGATAATCAACCCATCGCACCGATAGGTCGTCGCCAACTGCCCATCGACGAACATGTCGATACTAAGAATCTGATAGGGCGGCCCACCCAAGATGGCCGCCTCATTCAATCCGAGATGCGAACCCAAGACTTCGCCATCACGAGTTAAGGTCGCCCTCAACATCAGATGCGAAACGATCTCGAAACCTCCGCAGCAGACCTCGGGCCAGACATCCAAAAATTGATTGGGGGAAAGGGCGGCCAAGAATCCCAATTTTCCGCAGTTGACTCCCAGGACGGGAATCTGATTTTCGCCCATCTGGCGTGCGGCCTGCAAAATCGAACCGTCGCCGCCAAGGACAATCACCAGATCGTGATCTTTGTCGGTGAAATCGTAGCTGAATTCCAAATCAATCGCGGCGATATCTGCCCGCGAAGCGATGATCGGTCTTAACCGCTGAAGTTCCTGCAAAACCTGCTCGCGTCCGGGAACTCCCAATATGACCACCTCAGGACGTGAACGCCCGCTCTGTGGCCAAGGTCGGAAAAATTCAGGACGCGATCGACTCAAGAGGTTTGATCCTCTTCGTGGAAGACATCGGGCACATCAAAGACCCTGTCTAAACGAGTCATGATCAGGACTTCGCGGACCTGAGGCTGGGCATCGGTCAGCTCGACCGTCATCCCTTGTCCACGAGCTCGAGTTCGGAAACCGATTAACTCGTTTAGCCCTGCGCTGCCGATCATCTCGACACACGCTAGATCGATACGAACCGAGCGAACTGCGGATCCCTGACGATCAAGCGCCGTCGTCAGGCGTTCACGGATTTGAGTAGCGACCCGGCCGCTAACAATCCGAGCGTCCATCAGCTTCGCCACCAATTGTGACCCCAAAGTTGAAAACTCTACGCGATCTGATAATTCTGTCGCCATGTTTCAAACATCCCGTCGAGAGGACAGGAGCATGTTGAGGACGGAGCCACCCAGATAGGATCACTCCAACGACCTCCGCTCCTCGGTCATTCGCAAGCCTACTAATACTATTCGGCCATAGCAAGCTTTTTACACATGATGTTTAAAACGGAAATCACTACGGAAACCGCAGCCCCCTTACAGCCCTGCAACGGTGCCCCTGCATTTTCTTGTCCCAAACAAAATGCAGGAAACGCAAGGCTCTAAGGACCAGTGAAACTCCCTAAGCGAGGTCGCGATCTTCGAACAGCAGCAGTGCAAACATCAAAATCATCACGCAGAAACAGGCCAAGTAATTGAACGCTCCGGCCAAGTAGATCGGGGGGATTGAAATCCCCGCATCGACCGCCGCCTGGCCACTGAACGAGTTCAAGTTGGGGACCACCACCGCGATCAGCTTGCCGACAAAACCGACAAGCGCATTTTCCCCCGCAGACGACCTCACCAAAGGAGCCGTTAAGTTACCGATGACGTAGATCACGAAGCAGAAGATAAAGTTAGGCAAAAGGGGCAAGCGAGTCGCCAACGCGACCGCAATCGCACCGATGGCCATTGTTTCCATAAAGTACAGCGTCAGCGGCGGAAGGGTGCTCATCACCTCTTCATGGGTCACCTGCCACATCGGATCCTCAGACGAATTCTCACGTGCGTCATAGATCGGTTTATAGCTGACCGTCGCAGCGAGCAGGGCTCCCAAGATCACAAACAGGACCAACACGGTCATCAAGATCCCCGTGTATTTCCCAAGCAAAAACCCTCTTCGGCTGATCGGCTTGCTAAGCACCGTCAACGCCGTTCGCCCTTCGATCTCTTCGGAAACGGTCGAACCGGCCGACCAAACAAAAAGGACCAGCGAGAGAACCATGATCAGCGTCATGCAGCAGTCTTTCATCATCTTGATATCGTCGCCCATCGTATGGAACGGGACGATCGTAAGAACCAAGATCACCACGATCCCCAGCGACAACAGCACCAGGTACAACGGCTGGGCCATTTCGCTCTTGGCAGTCGACATTGCCACGGCCGCAATTCGCGGGGCAGCTTGGCGGAAAGTGATGTAAGCCGAAATCATCAACGCAAACGCGACTGCCACAAACGGAATGGTCCAAGCCTGCGATACGATCGGTTTACGCACAAACGTAAACGTGACCGTAGCAGGGTCGGTTTCTGTATTTTGGACGTAGACACTATCACTGTCTGGCGGAATTGGCGGGGATTCCATCTGTCCTGAACGATGATAAATCTCTTCGCCCGGCTGCAGAGGAACGGGTGCCATACGAAAATCAGCGGGACGTTCCGCATCCGCGATCCGGACAAATTTGTCCGCAACGATCCGGACTTCGGTCAATCGGCCTGCATCGTAGCGCAAATCGGGAATTTTGACGAACATCGCTTCGTCGGCCTGCAGATCGGCACCCACGCCATCAAGCTGCACAGAGATGACCTCGGTACCATCATCCAGCCAATTGACTTGTTTGACCGATTCCAAGATCCCACTTGGGTTCTCGACTAATTTTGTGCCGGCCAATCCGACGACCATGACAACGGCGGCGGTCCCCAGCACGTAGGGGAGGGGGCCTTCTTTGGCAATCAGAAAGAACTCCTGACGCGTTCGCCGCCAAGCTCCGTAAACGATCCCCCAGCCGCACAACACGCCGACGACGATCAAAGGCAAAACCAAGTGCAGTTGATACTTCGCCGGCTCTACCTGCGGGACATATTGCCAGCAGAGCAGCCCAGCGATGACGGCTGACAGAACCCCCGCCACGGGCGTCGCCAGCTGCCGGTTCTCAGCCAATGTCCCGATCGCGGGGACGAGCGAGAGGGCTGCAAGCAGACCGTAAACGACCGCCAACAAAGCCAAACCGGACGCCAAACCGACGGCGATCAACCAAAATGGAGTGATCCAAACAGGTAACCACTCCATAACGTCCATCGGAATCATGGCAAAAGGCAGAGCGGAATTCAAAGCGCCGTCAAGCATCAAGCGTCACCAAGGCTATAGAGAAAGAGGAGTACTGCCTGTTGGTACGCAGTCGATCGCGCGAGGGTTCACTTCCAAAGAGGCCGCAAACGACGAATTCCGCACGAAGCCGATCGACATCCAAAGAAAGCGTGAAAAAGCCCTCCACGGAAACCGCCCCGCGACAGCCAGCGAGGGCTAAGAATCGCGAACTGGCGTCGAAATCGCTTCCCGTACCGAATCCGGAATCACGACCGATGTCAGCTTGCCCGCAAGAAAATGACAGCAGACGGCGGTCAATTTCCCGACCGCAATCGGTTGACCATCCCGGGAAAACTCGAACCGATAGCGGACGCTCTTAGTCCCCAGATGATCGACAAACAGGGCGATCTGCAGCACATCTTCAAACCGGGCTGCGGAAAGATAGTCACAACTTGCGGCGACTCGAGGCCAGGTAAGACTGCCTCCGGATTCCTGTTCCTGCATGACCGAAAGCCCGGACGCCCGCAAAAACGCGTGCTCCGCTGATTCCATCATCGGAAAGAAAGCTGAAAAATGGACGATTCCAGCCGCGTCGGTATCTCGAAACTCGACGCGTCGCTTGGTCACAAACGAAGGCTCGGATGGCTCATCCGAACCATCCGAGACAATTGGAAACGACGAATTGGTCATTTACCTTCAATCATTTTGGCAACCAAACCCGCTAAACCTGCAGATTCATCCGGCAAGCGACCAGACTATTCGCCAACAAAGGGCATCAAACCCATGTAGCGGGCTCGCTTAATAGCTGCCGATACGGCGTGCTGGCTCACAGCGGTGCAACCGCTTTTGCGACGACCGACGATTCGACCGTGACGGTTGACAAGTTTGCTCAACAATTCAACGTCCTTGTAATCGATGTACATCGGACGTGGGCGTTGGCCATCGACGAAGATTGGATCACGCTTCTTGGTCCGCGAGCGAACGCGTGAACGTTTGCGGGCCCGGCTACGATTACTGAGAGGACGGGGTGCCATCGAATAAACTTCTCGGATAGTCAGGACGGGAGTGGGTTGAATACGTTTTCTAAGCTCCGCAGTATGCCAATCGTCGGTCTTTTCGGCAAGAGGCTCCTGGATTTTTATCTGAAATCAGTCAGTTGACGCGCCTCGACGTGCCCTCGCGTTGCTTGTCCTGGTTAAAGTAGGGCGACTGGTCGAGTTCCGCGAGCCCCGCTTCAAGGCCTAAAATTAAGGGCCGAAGCTCCTTGCTGCCCCGCGGAACGACGTCTTACCGCCGGCATCCGGGGAGAACTTGGACCGAGGAGACCACCAGCAGGTTCAACGGACGTCCTCCCCCTTTGTTGTTTCATTCGCTTCTTTTCCAGCCTCTCCAGCAGCCTCTATGCCGATTTCAATCCGCTGTCCTCAATGCTCGACTGCCATCAAGGCCCCCGATCAAGCGGCAGGAAAACGAGTCAAATGCCCTAAATGTGCAACGGTGATTGCAGTCCCCGCGGCTCAACCAGCCCAGAAATCTGCAGCTCAGCGTCCCGCTGCCCCCAAAGCCGCTGCCCCCAAATCTGCGGCCAAGCGGCCTCCCGCTCAGCGCCCCGCGTCCCCCGCTCCGACTCCCTCAAATGCTTACTCGCCGTTTGAATCGGACGAGCCCAAATTTGGGGATGATGACCTGCTGACGCAATCGGACTTTGACAGCCACAATCCATTCAAATCGAAAAAGCCCAGCGGCCCGGACATCCCTCAAGCCAAAGCGAAGGCCAAACGCGCTGACTCGTTTTATAAAACTCCAGCGATCGTCGGGATGGTCGCTTCCGGGCTAAATATCTCGGCCGCATTAGTTTTAGTCATCCTGCTGATCATCGGAATCGTCAGGACGGCCTTGGCCGGGGAAGACGGGATGGCGTTGGCGATTGGCCTGCTGTCGGTTCGCTTGCTGATTTTTGCAGGGTTCACCATCGGCGGCGGGATTCAATCGATCATCGCCTCGCTAAATCTCTGGCACCGAACCAGCCGCAACGCATGCATGATTGCGGTCGGAGAATTCATTTTCAATCCGTTGGCCTTTGGACTGCTTTTCTATTTCAGCGATATCGAAAGCTGGATTGTGCCGCTAGTAATCGGCGGAGTTTTCGCGATCTGGAACTGGACCGCTGCCGTTTGGTTTATCCTGGCGGTTTCTGGAGAGCAGGCCAAAATCGATTTTGAAGAAATTGACAGCGACGAAATCGACGAACTGGCTGCTGAACTACAACGCCGCGCCGCTAAAAAAGAGGGTGGAGGACACTAATACCATGCGATCCCTTCCAACGACCAATACGAACCTTTCCCGCCGAGCCTTTCAGAAACTATCGCTGGCGGGGCTCGCCAGCCTGGGATGGGCCGCAGATTCCCAAGCGGCTGATTCGGTCGCAAACACCACCCCGGAAACGTTTGTCCCCGTCGAAACGATCACCAGCGGCCCGAAGCACCACTGGTTCGGGTACTACGACAAACGAGAATTCGATCCGACCAGCCGCAAAGTTCTGACCAACCAAGTCGATTTCGAACACCGATCGCCAAAGGCTGAAGACCAAATCCAGGTCGGCTGGGTCGATCGCGACGACAACAACCGCTTTGTGCAAATCGGCACCAGCAACGCTTGGGGCTGGCAGCAGGGCTGCATGCTTCAGTGGGTTGGCGGAGAGGGCAAAAGGGTCCTTTGGAATGATCGCCAAGGGGATCAATTTGTCTGCCGAATCATGACGGTTGCGGACAAATCCGTTCGCACCATCCCACGCCCCATCTACACGATTTCCGCCGACGGACGTTATGGCCTTTCGGCTGACTTTCGCCGAATCAATAACCTTCGCCCGGGTTACGGTTATGCGGGACTGGCCGATCCGTACGTCGATCAACGCGCCCCTGCGGAAGAGGGTATTTGGCGAACCGACCTACAAACCGGCGAAAGCCAACTGATCATCTCTTTGGCCGACGTCACAAAAATCGCTTGGCCCGATGGCGAACTCCACACCGATGCTTGGCACTATTTCAATCACCTGCTGATCAACCCGTCGGGGAATCGATTTGTTTTCCTACACCGCTATCGGCCCAAATTTGATCCACAGACCCTGCAGTTCAAAGGCGGGTTCGTAACTCGCATGTTCTCTGCCGACATGGACGGCAAGAACCTCCATAACGTCGACCCATCGGGATACACGTCACACTTCATTTGGAAAAATGACGAGCAACTGGATATGTGGACGCGTCCTGCCGGTCGCCCCAGCGGTTTCTATCGCTTTACCGATCGCCAGCCAGGCGAAACGCTGATCGATGCGACCGCGATGCCAACCAATGGACACAACACCTACCTGCCGGCTCCCTATAGCGACTGGATCCTGAACGACACCTACCCGTCCAAACAGACGACCAAGCAGACGGTTTATCTTTACCACATTCCAAGCAAACGACGTTTTGACCTGGGGCGTTTCCCCTCCAGCCTGAAATACCGCGGCGAGTGGCGCTGCGACACCCATCCTCGCAGCAGCGACGATGGTCTGACGGTCGCGATCGACAGCCCTCACGCAGGCGGGCGACAAGTGCACCTGCTGGACGTTTCTGAAATCGTCCGCGCCAACAGCTAACCGCCAGCCGGACGGACACCCCAAAATCGCCTGCCGCTCCCTTCGGTCGCAAGCCGAAGGGACTGCTGGCTGGCCCTCTCTCTCTTTCGTTCAGTGGTTTTGCCGATGTTTTGGAAACGGTTGGACTCCTCAGGTCGTTGCCTTCAAATGTGCTGCGGCCTCTGCATAGCGCTGACGATCGCGATGTTCTGCAACGTGGGCGCAGCGACCGATTCTCGGCGTCCCAATGTCCTCTTGATCATCGCCGACGATTTAAATTGTGCGATCGGCCCCTACGGTGATGATTCCGCCGTCACCCCGCACCTGGACTCGCTTGCAGCGCGTGGGTTGGTGTTTGAACGCGCTTACTGCCAACAAGCGGTTTGCAATCCGTCGCGTTCATCCTTCCTAACCGGTTTGCGTCCGGGGACTGTGGGAGTGGACGATCTACGCAAGAGTTTTCGCAAGACGGCGCCCAATGGATCAACGCTTGTCACGCTGCCTGAACACTTCAAAAACAACGGATACTTCTGCCAAGACATCGGCAAAATTTTTCATAACATGGGAGAGACGCAGGACCGTCGTTCTTGGTCGATCGACGAGGTGCTTCATCGCGGCACCCATGCGGCCGACACCGTCCATACCAACACTCCCGAAGCAGCGCGAACACGCCGACTGAGCAAAGCTCCGGTCACCGAATCGCTTCCCGTTTCGGACGTGGCCTATCGCGACGGCCAGATCGCGAACCTAGCGGCGGCGATGATCCGCGATTTTCCAGACGGCCCTCAGCCCTTCTTTTTGGCGGTCGGGTTCTGGCGACCGCACCTCCCCTTTGTAGCTCCCAAGAAATACTGGGACCTGTACGATCCCGCCAAGCTTTCCCAGCCCTTCCCCCAGACGCCGCCTGAAAACGTTCCAGAGATTGCGATGCACTCTTCAAGCGAAGTGCGTAGCTACGACGGGATTCCTAAAGAAGGTGATTTGTCAGCCGAACAAAACCAACATCTGCGGCACGGCTACTACGCCTCGATCAGCTTCCTAGATGCACAGGTTGGCGAAATCCTGAACGCCCTCGACCAAAGCGAACATCGCGACAACACGATCGTCGTCTTTCTTTCCGACCATGGTTTCCACATCGGGCAAAAAAGCCTTTGGGGCAAAACGACCAATTTCGAACTGGATGCTCGCGTACCTTTTGTTATCGCCGATCCGCGTGCCCCCAACAGCCAAGGGAAAAGTACCGCGTCGCTGACAGAACTGGTTGATTTGTATCCGACACTCGCCAGCTTGGCCGGAATCAACGGCACCCTCGGTCCGGACCTGCAAGGGACCGATGTATCCTCCCTTCTGACCGACCCCAATCAGTCCCTAAAGAACCAGGCATTCACCCAGCACCAGCATCCTTTCTACGGTTCCCGCAAAAACTGGAAAGCCTGGGGCCATTCGGTCCGAACAGCAAGGTGGCGTTACACCCAATGGACATCGATCGAAGATGGCAACCTACTAGCGGAGGAGCTATACGACCATCAATCCGATCCCCACGAAACCCAAAACGTCGCCGCCGAACACCCCGAAATAGTCCGCGACCTCCAACAACGCCTTCCAAACTAAAGCAAAGCTCAGGCCGGAAGGCATGAACCTTTTCGTTCGAAGTTAAGTGCGGGGACTGCGGCACGAACTCATGCAGACGATGACGACCGCCAAGGCTTGAGACGCACCGAAGAGAATGAAAGGTTCGCTGCCCCTCGCCTGAACAACTTCCGGCCGACAGGAAAGTGATTTACTCGACAGGTGTGGAGTGTTTCATGGGGAAGTCAATGGATGCGACTTGATTGCGGCCACTCTGCTTGGCTTGATAGAGGGCACTGTCGCAGCGAGCGTAGACATCTTCCCATGCGTCGGTGGGGCCGGCCATCGCCAGACCAGCACTCGCGGTGACTGAAACGGAGACGCCATCCAGGACGATTGGCATGGCTTCCAAAGTCCCTAGCAAACCTTCGACCATGTCGTTGGCCGCGGAGGGCCCTAACCCGGGCATCAACAGAATAAACTCTTCGCCACCAAACCGTCCTGCCCACATTTCTTCGTGAATCTGCTGGCTTAAATGCTGCGCCACTTTTTTCAAAACAGCGTCCCCCATGCAGTGACCGTAGCGGTCATTGACCTGCTTGAAATAATCCAAATCCAAAAGACAAACCGGAAGCAAATTCTGTTGCTCCGTCGCACTGACCTGTGCCAGGGCAAACTGAGAATCGAGGTGCCTTCGATTTGGCAATCCGGTCAACTGATCATGCCCCGCAGCGGTCTGCAGCCCCAGGACCATTCGATGCCGAACGATCGCAAAACGCAACGCTCGAGCCAACGTCGGGCCTGAAACCTCCCCTTTGGTAAGGTAGTCTTGGGCCCCACATCGAATCGCATAAATCGCTAGTTCCTCGCTATCGTCGCCTGTTAGAACAACGATCGGCAATCGCGAATCTAAGGCTCGGATCTGTTCAAAGGATTCAGCATTGCGGGCATCCGGCAAATTGATGTCGACAATCGCTACATCAAAATCAGACTGTTTGATTTGCTTGAGTGCCGAGACCAGACTCGATTCGTGCGTGATCGTGAAGGTTGCATGGGGAGCTCGCTTCAAAAGACGCTTCAGCAGCAGGGCATCGGCATCATCATCCTCGATCAACAAAACACTAAATGAGGAATCATTGCCGGATCCAACAAAACCGTGCGACGAAGAATTACCTGTGTCGACACTCCTATCTTCATCCGCAGCAATCAATTGCTCCAGCGCGGCAAACTGTCTTGAAATTCGCATAAAGTCTTCCTGTTGCGTCTGATTCGAACAGACAACTATTGGTTGTCACTCGCGTGCGAACCAACAGTTACCGTCGCTTTCGTCACATTCGCCCATCAAAACTCGGATCATGCCGATTGCGAGGATTGCGGGACATCCCCGGCCCGTTGGCCACCCCCATTAGGCGTACGGGGCCGACAAGCACCCAACCGTTCCTTGCCGCCACGGATGTTTTCAGAATTGACGAAACCAGCAGAACCCGAACGACCCGCACAGAAGAACGAACACCAATGGTTTCGCTCGCTTCAAGGTACCGGCAAGACATTGCGTTGCATCGTCACAGCGAATCGTATGCAACGCTTCAACGGATTTTACCTTTTTGCCACATGGAACCCCTTCGCCCCCGATGACAACCCGCCCCTCAACCATCGCTCCTCCGCAGACGCGTTCCAAACGGAGCACGGCGATTCGCGGAATGCATTGGCTGGTTTTGGGGGTCTCGTTAGCGCTAACATTCTTCGCATGGCACTACTCAAAATCCCAGCACGATGCACGCATCCAGGCACTGTTTGATCGCGAAGCCGACCAGACCGTTGAATTGGTCAAAGAAAGGATGCAGAAATACGAAGACGCGCTCTGGAGCGGGGTGGCGATGCTGGACGCTTCGGACCAGGAAATCGGTCTACAGCAGTGGAAACGCTATGTAGAGAGCTTGAACCTGGATTCCAAGTATCCGGGGATTAACGGACTGGGAATCATTCACTCGGTCCCCACCCCATCTTTGCCCAACTACCTCGCAAAACGGAAAGCGGAAACCCCGCAATTCCAAATCCACCCAGCGCAAAACCAAGAGACGCTATTACCGATCAGCTTCATAGTACCGGTAAAGCCTAATTCCAAGGCAATTGGTTTGAATATGGCACACGAACCGAACCGGTTCCGAGCCGCTCTTAAAGCGAAAGAGTCGGGTGCGGCTCAGGTCACCGGCACGATTCACTTGGTTCAAAACAGCGAGAAGACGCCTGGTTTTTTGTTCTACGCCCCGTTTTACCGAGACCAACAACACGCAACGCTCGAACAAAGAAATGCCAACTTTGCCGGCATGGTCTACGCTCCGTTTATCGTGAAAGAACTACTCGAAGGGGTGCTGCGAAAAGAGAACCGTTCGGTTGGGCTGCGACTGACAGACGGCACGACCATCCTGTATGACGAACATGTTGCCAGCGAAGCGGATTACGACCCTTCCCCTCTGTTCACCGAATCCCGTTTGGTCGAAATGTACGGTCGGACCTGGGAATTTGATATTTGGAGCGCCAAGTCCTTTCGTAAAAGCGCCAACGACAGTCAGCCGCATGCCATTTTGATCGCCGGGATTTTGATCGATCTGTTGCTACTGGTTGTTTTTGTCACCCTCTCCCAAGCCTCCCAAATGGCTCACTCCTATGCCGAAGGAATGACACGGCAATTAGAAGTCAACAACCAGCAATTGCAAAAAGAAATTCAAGAGCGCAAAGCGACCGACGCCCGACTACGTGAAATCAACACTTCGCTGGAAGAATCTCGCACGACGCTGCAGGGGCTTTTTGACCAAAGCTTTAACTTCATCAGTTTGATGGCCCTTGATGGCACGTTACTTCAAATCAACCGTACTGCACTGGAACTGGTTGGCGCCAACGAAAAGGAAGTGCTTTACCAACCCTGCTGGAATACGATTTGGTGGTCTCATTCATCAGCGCTTCAGGAACGCCTTCGCGATGCCATCCGGTTAGCGACCGCTGGGGAAGCGGACCGGTTCGAAGCCGTCCACCCCGTTGCCGATTCCGCAGACCAGGCGACCGTCCAAGTCGACGTCTCCGTTTCGCCGATCACCAACGCGGCAGGCGATGTCATTTTCATTGTGATGGAAAGTCGTGACATCTCTCGACTGAAAGAACAAGAAGCCGAGACCGAGAAACTGCTCAGCGACCTAGGTCAAAGCAACAGTGAACTGGAACAGTTCGCGTACGTCGCTTCGCACGACCTCCAAGAACCCCTGCGAAAAATCTCCTCCTATGCCTCCTTGCTGGAAGAGGAATGTGGAGACGAAGTGAACGAAGATGGCCAAGCCTATATCCATGTCATCGTCGATGGTGCCTCGCGAATGAAGCACTTGATCCAGGACCTGTTAGCGTTTTCACGGATCGGGCGTCGAGGCGACACGATGGAGCCGGTCGATACCACGCAATGCCTTCAGGATGCGATTGAAAGTTTGGAAATTTCGATCGCTGAAAGCGAAGCGACCATCACCTTTGATCGAATGCCAGCCGTCCTCGCCGATCAAAGTCAATTGATCATGCTGTTTCAGAACCTTGTCGGCAACGCGTTGAAGTACCGGACGGAGACGCCACCGGTTATTGAAATCGAAGCGACCGACCGAGGACAGGAAATTGAAATCACGATCAAGGACAACGGAATCGGCATCGCCCCCCGATACCAAGAACGTATTTTCGAAATTTTTCAGCGGCTCCACAATCGCCGCGAATACTCGGGAACCGGAATCGGTTTAGCCGTGTGCAAACGAATCGTGGAACGATTCGAGGGGACGATTCGTGTTGAACCGAACGCGCCTCAAGGAAGCACTTTCCTGATCACCCTTCCGAAACCAAGCCCTCCTGACCGAAAGCATGCAATCGCCTTTCCTCCCTCACAGGAACCATCCACCAACGGATTCCTTGCGGCCTCAGACCCACACCATACTGTTGGTTAAGGGTGACGATGATGACGTTCGGCTGATCAAAAAAACAACGCTCGCCGGGTTGAAGATGGTACCGAAGCCCTAGATTTCCTAAGCAAATCGCCTCCGTATGCCACTGCCCCGCGGCCGAGCTAAGTCCTCTTGGATTTAAACATGCCCCGCAAGGATGGCTGTGAAGTTTCAAGAAAAATCAAACAAACCGAGGGGCTGGAATCGATCCCAGTGGTGATCCTCACGACAAGAAACAATGAAGCCGATATCGCGATCAGCGACTGGCACCACGCCAGCGGCTACATCCCCAAAAACGAATAACCTGAAGGATTTCTGCCCCCAGCTAAGGTCCCCCAAAGACCACTGGCTGGCGGCCCTCCAGCTCTCCGCCCCGGGCCATAGAAGCCCAACATCTACTCGGCCCATCTAAAATCGTTTGCGCCGGCACCACGCTGCGGAAGACGAAAACCAAGGGAACGGAGAATGGATGAGTGACGCACTCTGGCGCGTCAAACGGTCCTTGTCTGCTTCCACCTGCGGCCCCACCGAGCCAACACATGCAGGCAGGCACCGACAACCGTTTTCCGACGGCCCCCCACCGCATCGCAGCGGCAACTGTGGGACTTTACTCTCCCTAGCAGCGGGCGACGAACCAGGAGCTCTTTGGCGTTAAACGCAAACATCGAATTGCCGCAGCACGTCCAAATTTCCAGCAACCCAATGCGTTCCAAAACGGCATCCTTGCGGCCAGCAAGCCTTCTCTCCAGCCGTCGATCAGCGAGACAAGCAAAACGCCAAGATCAATCGCTCACACAACCATCGCGTCCCCCCCACAAACAACCCACCAAAGCAAACACTCCTTCACTCCTTCACTCCTTCACTCCTTCACTCCTTCACTCCTTCACTCCTTCACTCCTTCACTCCTTCACTCCTTCACTCCTTCACTCCTTCACTCCTTCACTCCTTCACTCCCAGAAGCGGAACAATCGGTTATTTGGCAACCGGCTTGCAAAAACCAAAAATAAATATCCTAAGAAGTCTCGATTTGTGGGGTGTTTGGGAAGCTTTACCGCGAGCCTTAGCGGCGAACTATCTACCATTGCCATTTTTGACACAAAAAGCCATCGACGCGACGATTGACAATTCCTTAAGGGTGCTCAAACTCGAAGTCGATGGACAAGTTTATGTCAACGGTTGGTGTGAAGAAAAAGCACCCCATTCCCATTTCGGAGGTATTTACCTTGGCAATGATTGATATGGAAGGCTACTGCCGTCCAATTTCGCCCCTCGCCACGTGGATCGGACTGTTTCGAACCATTGCATTTGGAACCTCCAATTGGTTTGCAAAAAACCGGATTGGCATCCTTGGCGCGGCCATGCTCGGAATCGGATGGGTTTCGGCTTATGACTTTTATTTAACCATTGCGACTCTCAGCTCTCTGCCAGAACTAGAGCAAAACTTCGTCGCACGGAAGATTATGGGACTCGACGGAGACCATTTTGACATGACGCGCATCGGCCTGTTTCTCGGGCTGAAATTCGCCGGCAACGTCGTCGTCCTTTCGGTCATCGGAATGATGGGGATGGCAGGATCGCGAAAGGTCCTTCCCGTCGCGATGGGAGTCCTCGGATTCCAAGTGGCACTCCTTTACGTGCTCTGCATCCACACGACCTAGTCCGGCGAACGGATACATTTCTGCCAACGGGCGATACTTTGCCCGTCCGCAGCCCCTGCTTTAACCCAAATGAAGCCCCAAGCAGAAGGGGGCAGGCCTCTTTGTTTCAGTTGGAACTCCAAAGAGACCTGCCCCCTTTTTTTGCGCAAATCAAACGGGGCTTCCCCAATCCTTGCGGAAGTGGGACGTCCGAAACGGCGTCTTTGGGAAAATTACTTTTTCGATACGGGTGATCAACCGCGCACTGCGAGTCATTAACAGACCTTATTCTCCCGCGACAAAAAATCACGAATTATGAATTAGCATTTTCTAGAACGGATTGATACGTTTGGTTATCTGCTGTTTTTCCTCATTCGGAGCGATGTTATGAAAAAGAGACACTTGCACGGCCGGCTCGGCTTTACATTAGTAGAACTGTTAGTAGTGATTGCGATTATTGGTGTTTTGGTAGGTTTGCTTTTGCCTGCAGTCCAAGCGGCCCGCGAAGCTGCCAGGCGAATGTCCTGCACCAATAACCTCAAACAATTGGGGCTGGCACTTCACAACTACCACGACACGCACAAGACGATGCCGTATGCCGTCACGGGAATGGGTGGCATCACCAGCGGCACAGCTACCCCAGCTCCAGGGCAGACTCGAAACCAAAAAGGCTGGGTGATGGTCTTGCCATACATCGAGCAGCAGAACCTGTACGACCTGTTTGATTTCCGTTACGCCGCTGGAGTTCGCCAGTCGGGATCCAATACGATCGATGGTCCACTTCCAGGTGAAGTAGGAAATGCCAATGACGTGGTTGCCAGCACCGTCCTTGCCGCGTTCCTCTGTCCTTCCGACCCAAACCCGGAACAGTACGCAACCATCAGTTCAACTTCCTATTCGATTTCGCCGGGAACGACGACATTGCAAGGTGCGTTTACGAACTATGACTTCAGTGCCGCTCGAACGAGCAGCTCCGCGGACCGTTGGAGTTCGATCTCGCTGCAAACACGGCGAATGTTTGGACATGATGATGGCACCAAAATGTCAGCCGTCGTCGACGGGTTAAGCAACACCATTGCGATCGCCGAGACCTTGCGGAACACCTATGACGGAGTCTCCCAAACTTGGGGATACACCAAACACGTTGGCAACGGCGTCGACCCAGCATGGGCTCGAGGGCTGAACGACAACGAATGTTGTGCATGGCAGTCGCCTGCTTACAGCCAGACCCCGCTGCCATCACGTCTTGGCGAATGGGCAACCGCGGGAAGTATCCATCCAGCGGGTGCTAACTTCACCTTGGGTGACGGCTCGGTTCAATTCCTAAGCGAGACGATCAACCTAACCGTCCTGCAGCGTCTGACCTACATCGGGGACGGACAGCCTGTCGGCGAGTATTGATCCACTCTCCTTTAACAACTTCTGAATCCGGAGTGAAACGGGCAAAACGCCGGTAGCACTCCGGATTTTCCATGCCGGACCTTTGACTCCTAAAACCTTACCTTCGCCCCCCCGCTTTCCACACTAGCGGCCCGCGAAGGGAAGCAATCCGTTTTCTACACGAGTACGCTGAATAATGAAGAAACTAGCATTCACTGCGTTCATTGCACTAACCGCCTGTGTCATGCAAGGCTGTGACGACGGAACCAATGTCGAAACGGTCCCTGCCGCAGGCATAGTTAGCATGGCCGGCAAACCCCTTGAAGGGGTGTCGGTTAGCCTTCTGCCAATCTCCGATGTCGGTATCAAAGGGGCATACGGTGTCTCCGACAGCTCCGGGAATGTCACCATTCAAGTCAGCCCCGATCAAGAAGGGATTCCACCGGGGGAATACGGCGTCATCTTGCAGCAATTCACGCAGCCCGACGGATCGCCAATCCCTGAAGGTTCCAGCGCAGCGGACGTGGGGGCGGTCAACCAAATCCACCCGCTGTACGGGAACACCGACAATTTTCTGATCAAGGTTACCGTCCCGCCCGAAGGGGATTCAAACCTTAAGTTCGACATGGTCAAGAACCCTCGCTAAACAAGCGAGAAATTTGAACAACGCACGGACTCAGCTCTTAGCCACAGAGGCTCCGGAACCGACCAAGCACCGGTCAAGTTTCCGCCTCTGTGGTTTTTTTATGCCGCCGTGGTCAAAAACCAAAACGGCCCCACCAGAAAGCGATCCCAGTTGTATAGACGATAGCGATCGCCCACCACCGAATCGCCGCAACAGGCCCCGAGTCCCTACGGCCGATGCGTTCTGTCAGACACTTAGAATTCGGCTTGAACCTGAGTCCGGAACAAGGTTCCGGTGTCGCCCACCAAAATATCGCTGGCACGATTTTGATTTGGGCTACCGTCCAATTGCGTCACATCAAACGACAGCTTTAACTGTGGCTTCGCCAGTGGATAATAATTAAATCCAGCAGCGTACTCGTTCGATTTTCCATAATCCCCTGACACGAACGAATATCGCACGTTGAAGTCGAGCATTTTCTTGACCAGAAACTTTCCTCCTTCAACGTAAAACCCGTTCTGAAACAGATTGTCGTTAGCGATGGGACCATTTCCCTCAATATTGTCTAACCATCGCAGGAAGACTTCCGAGGTAAGACTCCACCCCTGACGTTTCCAGCTGACATCGATCCCATACAGCCAAAGATCGAATTCGGAAACGGTTACACCTGCCTGTAAAGCACCAGGCTGCGTCAAACGGGTCCCGTCGGAAAGTCGCACGAAGTCGGCTTCCTCAAGAGAGCTTCCATTTTGCGTTGATCTTTGCGGCGAAAAGGAAAAGGAATGCCCCAGTCGCCATAGCGACGTCGGTGTTTGATTGAAATCCACCAATTGACCGCCGAAGGCGCCAGCAGGATCGATATAGCTGGTCGCGGCATACGTAAAGTTATTGTCGGTTTCGGAATTGGGAAGGTTTGCGGTTCGATACCCGTTTCCAATCATCACTTCATAGTGCCCGTGCTGCGCAAATTTCCCGACTCCAAAAATTCCCACGGTCCGGTCCGGGCGAAAGAAATCGACCGCCAACGGACGGTCGACCAACCGAGTCCGCCGGGCACCGAGCAACCACTGGCGGCCCGCCGGCACCTTCCGTTTTCCAAACTGAATTTGGAAAGCATCGGTGAATTGCCAAGCCCACCAGTAGTCAAAAAAATCGACAACATGACCGTCATCGGTGTCGCCATCCAGTTGCAGAAAGTAGGTCAACCGCGGGTCGATAGCATGCCCGGAGAACGTCATTCGCGCCCGCTCAATATCAAACGCGTTGCGGTTTCGGATAGGACGCCTGACTCCCGAATTGTCGGTCCAGGAGTCCGCGTTTCGAGCAAAACCATGATGACGAAACTGAATCCAACCCTTGACCTTCAATTCGAATGGATGCTTCTTCGCATCAAACGGGCGGATCACAAAACCACGGTCGTAATCGGCATAAAAATTCAGCGTTTTAACTTTGCCGGCATCCTCAGACGTATCGCATTCCGCTTCGCTGGGGACGTCTGCCGCCAACGGAACTCGATCGACCATCCCAGGAGTGCACCCGGAACCAAGCGATTCAGGCTGCAAGCCAAACGGTCCGTCACTCTCCTCCAGACGTCGATGGAGATCCTTAATCTGGGCCGCTTGTTCATTCAATTGAACCTGCAACTGCTCAATCGTCAGCGGGGGCTCCGTGAATTCTTGCCCAATCGCGAAAACGTGGTAGACACAAACGATTAGGGCCAATAACGCGAACCGAACCGTCCCCTGAGTGCGCATGAAATCCCCTTGGAGCGGACGGACCTGAAAATGCCCCCAAGGGCACTTCAGAGCCAAGTTCCAGTTGGACAGTCTCGCTAGCATCAGGGGCTCCATCAGGTCTACCGCAGAGGAACCGCATCGTTCCCAGCACAACTCCTGCTATCGGCAAATCTGGCACAGCCGCGCCAACAGAGACACGTATCATCGTCAAAGTCTGCGCAGTCACCCAACTAACGGAGCGGAAACAAGCCGAGCTGATTAGAGGCCGACAGGACGTCGCAAACAATTTTCGCCTCATCCGCCCGCCGCCTTGCCGACAGTATCGCTTAACTAGCGACCGACATGTTGTAGAAATGGCGAGCCGCTCGACCGCTGATGGTTGTCTTCATCAGCAGCTCTTTAGCGATCCGTTCAATAGCCTGGCGATGCTCATCATCATCCAGCAAATAGACCGTCTTCTCCAACAGTCGCTTCTCGATTTTTGCTAACTGGCGTTCGCTTCCAGGACGATTTCGCAGCAGACCTCGCACGATACGCAAATCACTTGCGGCGCCCGATTCGCAGTACCTTCCAGTCACACTCTCTTCGGCAACCATTCCGGCCAACAGGATCAGAATTTCATCCTCCATCCAATCTCGCGAAGCTTTGGTTTTCCCTTTTTGAATTTTGCAGACACCTAAACGAATTCCTTCGACAGGCATCCGCTTAGGAGTGATCGTGACCTTTTCGACCGAGCGTCCCAACATGATTGCCATGACGGCATGGCCGGCTTCGTGAAACGCGGTCGCGATCAATTGGGGATCGGGAGTGGTGTCGGCCGATTCGCTAGGTTTCGTTTCATCACTACTGGAATCCGTATTCATTAGCTGGCCGCCAATACATCACGAACAACCTTCGCTTCTTCGACTCCGGTCAATTTCAAGTCCAACCCCTGATATTTGATCGTAAACCGGCGGTGATCGATTCCCAGGGTATGCAACAACGTAGCATTGAAATCATTGATATGGACGGGGTTTTCAACAATGTTGTAGCTGTAGTCGTCGGTAGTTCCATAATCGAAGCCACGCTTAAAACCGCCTCCAGCCACCCAGGTTGTGAAGCAACGCCCATGGTGATCGCGCCCGTGGTTGTCCTTTGTTAATTTCCCTTGGCTATAGATCGTCCTGCCAAATTCTCCGCCGAACACCACGACCGTATCCTCTAGCATCCCTCGTTGCTTTAGATCTTTGATCAAAGCGGCAGCGGGTTGATCGACGCCCTGGCAGTTCTTTTTTAGTTCACGCGGCAGGTTGCCGTGCTGATCCCAACCGCGATGAAACAGCTGCACAAAAGGGACACCACGTTCGGCCAACCGGCGCGCCAATATGCAATTCGCAGCGAAGGACCCCGGCTTTTTGGCGTCGGGTCCGTACATTTGGAAGGTCGCTTCCGATTCCGATTCAATGTCCATTAAATCCGGAACAGACGTTTGCATCCGATAGGCCATTTCGTACTGAGCAATCCGGGTTTGGATTTCTGGATCCCCCACATCATCGAAGCGAGTCTCATTCAGTTTGCCAACGGCATCCAAAAGTTTGCGTCGGATTCCCGCATCGACGCCCGCCGGATTATTCAGATACAGCACGGGGTCTCCACCGCTGCGAAACTGCACACCTTGATGCTTTGAAGGGAGGGGCCCACTTCCCCACAACCTTGAAAACAGCGCCTGCCCGGGGCTCGCCCCGACCGAGATCATGGTGACGTAGGCGGGCAGGTTTTCGTTGGGGCTTCCCAACCCATAGCTCAGCCACGACCCCATGCTTGGGCGACCTAACTGCTGAGTCCCCGTGTTGATGTACGTGATCGCTGGATCATGGTTGATCGCTTCGGTATTCATCGTTTTGATGATCGTCATTTCGTCGACGACCGAAGCGGTATGGGGCAGCAGATCGCTATTCACCCAAGTCCCACGTTCTCCGTAGCGTTTGAAGTTAAACATCGGGGCCACACACGGAAACGTCGACTGTCCACTCGACATACCGGTCAAACGCTGTCCATTTCGGATCGATTCCGGCAGTTCTGTTCCGTGAATCTCTTTCAGCGCAGGCTTGTAATCAAACATATCGATATGGCTTGGACCTCCCGCCATAAACAGATAGATCACTCGCTTTGCCGTTCCGGGAAAATGGGGCAATCCGGGCACCCCGCCAGCATTTCCCGAACCACCAACAACCCCTTGGCTGCCTGCCAGCGCAGAGGCTTGGTCCTGCTGCATAAGCGACGCCAGGGCGGCTACGCCTAAACACCCACGTCCCCGCGACAACAGTTGTCGCCGAGTCATCTGCAGTTCGTATTTTTCTAATGGATGCATGATTCTATTTTCTACAAAACAAAGACTCATTCACGAGTCAAGGTTTCGTCCAAATTGAGGAGGGCACTAGCGAGGGTCGTCCAAGCGGCATGTTCAGTCAAATCAAGTTCCGACTGCGTCACCGATTCGCCGATCGAAACCAATTCTTTTGCAGCATCCGGATTCGCTGCATAGTGTTCACGGGCACCACGTAAAACTTCGTCCAGCACACTGCGGTCTTGGTCTTCCATTTTCCGAGCCGTCACCGTGCGGAAGGCAAACTCCAGTTTCGCTTCTGGCGAATCGCCCCCTTCCACAAGAATGCGTTCTGCGAAGTGACGTGCGGCTTCAACGAACTGCGGATCGTTGAGGGTCACAAAAGCCTGCAACGGAGTGTTCGTACGCGCCCTTCGAATCACACAAACCTCACGCGTCGGCGCGTCAAAGATCTGCATCGATGGTGGCGGTGCCGAACGTTTCCAGTAGGTGTAAAGACTGCGTCGATAAAGTTTGTCCGCATGATCCTGAACGAAACTTGGTTTCCCACTCAGACCAACCTCTACCCACAACCCAGGCGGCTGATACGGTTTGACTCCCGGCCCGCCAAAGGATTCATTCAACAAACCGCTGATCGCCAATGCGTTGTCACGGATGAATTCGCCTTGCAGTCGAAAGCGAGCTCCCCGGGCAAACAAGCGATTTTCCGGATCGCGCTGATAACTTTCCAGACCGGCCTCAGATGTCTGCCGATAGGTTTCGGACATCACCAACTGTTTGATAAAGCGTTTAACATCCCACCCCGATTCGCGAAAATCGACCGCCAGCCAGTCAAGCAATTCAGGATGACTGGGGTATTCGCCCTGGGCCCCGAAATCTTCAGGCGTCCCCACAAGTCCGCGGCCGAATAACATCTGCCAATAACGATTGACGGCAACTCGAGCGGTCAACGGATGATCCTCGCGGAACAACCAGTTCGCCAACCCCAAACGATTGGCAGGGGCATCGGCGGCCATGGGGGGAAGGACCGCCAAGGTACCGGGCTGGACCTTCACTTTGGTAGGAGCATCATACGCCCCACGATTCAACACAAACGTTTCACGAGGCTTGTCCATATTCCCCATGACCATCACCGACGTGATCGGTTTTTCTATTTCGGTTCGCTCGGCATCTAGTATCGCAAGTTGTTTTTCTAATTCCTGATACGCTTCATTCTCCGTAGACAAATAGAACCTGCGGAGCGTTTGGTTCTGTTCCGGCGATCGCTCGGCGGGATCGATAGCCAAGAGAGACTCGATTGCAGAGTGTCCCATTACGGCTTTGACTTCATCCGAATTTAAACACCGTTCAAACACAGAAATTTCATCGACGATTCCTTTCCAGCGCGCCCCCGGATTGCGACTTCCAACGAACAGCGTTTTGTCGGTTTGAATCGATTCGGACAATCGATCTTGCTCGATTACCCATTCCCATTCCTCACCATTCACATAAATCTTGACTCCGGCGGCTTTGCTGGAACCGTCGTAAGTCACAAAGACGTGTTGCCATTCAGCGGCCTTCAACTTCTTCTTTGAAACCACTTTGACCGCGTTTGTCGGCCAAGTGTGAATCAAATGAACCGAGATCACTCCATCGCCGACAAGAACGTCATAACCACGGTGTGCATTCTGATCATCCATCCGCGCCAAGAGGGCACCGCTGGCACCTTTTTGCGGTTGAATCCAACCTCCGTAGGAAAAGGAATCGGTCCGTTCAAAATTGCCAACATCCTTTAAATCGATGTAGCTACTACCATCAAATTGGAATCCCGTATCCTCGCGAGAATCGACCCAAACAGCATTCCCAACGACCTCCCCATGGATGTCGGGATTTAAAAGATCTTCAACATCGGTCCCTTTTCCCTCATTGAGCGTCAACTGCACAATCGATCCGCTGGGCAACGAAGCGAGCGTTCTTTCTGCGGCCTGACGGGCCTTTAACCAAGCCTCATAATCAGGCTGGCTTTGCTTCGAAACCGCTTCCAGTTCCTGTTCAACATGAGCACGCTTTTTGGCGACGTCGGCAAGTCGCTGCTCCTTTTGTGGAACGGGAATATCTAGTTTAGGTTCGGCGTTCCCGTTCCTTGTCTGCATTCCCGTATCGCTGCTGACATTGAAGTAAGCGTAGAACTGAAAATATTCCTCGTGCGATATCGGATCGTATTTGTGGTCGTGGCACTGAGCGCATTCCATGGTTAATCCCATCCACACCGTGGACGTCGTACGCACTCGGTCAACCGCGTATTCGACACGGTACTCTTCGGCGATGGCTCCCCCTTCGTCGGTCGTCCCGTTGTTGCGATTGAAACCGGACAGCAACTGCTGCTGGAAAGTTGCGTCGGGAATCAGATCACCGGCCAACTGATTGATTGAGAACTGGTCAAACGGCATGTTGCTGTTGTAGGCATCGACAATCGCATCGCGCCAGGCCCACATATCGCGATTGCCATCGGCGTGGTAGACACTCGTGTCGCCATATCGGGCCGCGTCCAACCACATCACGGCCATCCGCTGACCGTACCTCGGCGACGCCAGCAGACGATCGACCAAAGACTCATAGGCCTGCGGCGAATCATCTGCCAGGAACCGGTCAATTTCTTCGATAGTCGGTGGCAGGCCCGTCAAATCGAATGTGACGCGGCGGATCAATTTTTCACGCGAAGCTTCAGGCAACCATTCCAGCGAATGTTCGGCCAGTTTTGCTTTTATAAAGGCATCGACCGAGGGCTTCTCTATTTTCACGTTCGCCTGCGGAGCCTCGAAGGCCCAGTGTTTGGACCAGACGGCGCCCTGGCGGACCCAGTCGGTTAAAATTTCGATTTCCTGGCTGGAGAGTTCTTTATGGGCATCGGGCGGAGGCATGATTTCCGCCGGATCCGAAGCCAGGATTCGCAGGATCAATTCACTTGTCTGCGGATCCCCCGCACCGACCGCCCCCCGGGCCTCTTCTTCTAGGTCCAACCGCAAGTCGGCTTGGCGGTGCTCCGCGTCCGGGCCGTGGCAGAAATAGCACTTATCGGCAAGGATCGGGCGGACGTCGCGATCAAACCGAACGTCCTCAGCGGCAACGGGCAGCACGACCAGGATGACCACAATCGTTGAGAAGAATCTCGCTTGCACAGCAGATGCTCGTTCGAGAAATGAGGCGGGGGTATTCGGTCGTCAGCCGGATGGACTCCATTATTGTAGTCATTTCTTAACGAGTGCTTGCTGGAGCGGACAAGAATTCGCGTCAACGGGCCGACCTGCCCGATAAGAGACCAGTAAACGTCTAGATTTCTCCGCCAGCATCCGGCGGACTTCGCGTCGTTGACCTTTGACGCGAGCGATTTTCATGTCGTCGTAGCTGGTCGTTTGGTGCCTCATCCAGGCGATCACCGCCGATTCCGCTCGTCGTTCAATCGGGATTCTTTCGGTACGGGCAACGGTGCCACTGCCGACGGGCGTGGCATGTTTTGTGACCGCGGTCGCCAATCGATTTGCCAGTGATTCATAATCCGACGCGAAATTCAGGAACGCAAACACCGCTCCATGAAAATCTTCGACGTATGCCGTTTGCTTCTTGTCGCGTCGAACGGCATCGGCCTGACGTCGTTTGGCATAGGCCGGTTTCGCTCGCTCGATCTCCAAATCTTTTTTAACCGCGGCGATCCTAGCGGCAGGCGCCCACACCCCTCGCGAAAAGGTACGGCGTCCTTTCTTTTCCTGAACCGTCCAGGTCGGTCCCCCCGCCTTCACGCGGCGGGTCATTCCAGCGTCACCGGGGGGCAGCAGTTCCCAGTCACGCGGGACCAGAAGGACTTCGCTACCATCACGAACCGCATGTTCATGGGGTCCCGGCGTTACATTTCGTGTTTGCTGAGGCATTGAAATTCCTTTTCTCTTAAACTCCGCAGATCGCGACTTCCATCCCGAGGGCGACCGCCGCGACCGCTTTAGCCTGCATCGCCGTATCGGCTTCGGCGGCTGAATTCGCATAGACGACCTGAATATGATTGGCCTTATGGCGGGCCATCATTTGGTCTCGACTGACTCCGTGCAAGACGGCATGCATGATCGGCCACTGCGGAGTGGTCGCATTCCACCGCCGTTCCGTTTCAGCGCGAGGCAGGTCGACCGAGGTCGCTCGTCCTAAATCCATCTTCAAGCGATTCTCTTCAACATAGACGCGAGACCAAACCACCTCCCCCGGTTTGGAGATCCCGCGAATCGTACTTCCGCCTGCGGGGAAGTACATCGCCGGCTGCCGGAATCCCTCGGCGTCGGCCCATCCGTTGGCAAAGTGGGACGCGGGAACCGCTCCGCTAATTTCCAAAACCCAGACTTCATCGTCAACGGTCCCCGAAGCATCTTGATCGGACCAACGCAAATCGTGCAGTGTGTTTTCGACAGGTTGTCCAAGTGCCTCTTGAACGCGGCACGTCAACAGACCGTCCAGGCCGGCACATTCATCCACTTCATTGAAGTGGGGCAGGGGGCGGCCTTCATGCAACGTTCTTTTTCCATCTCTTGATCGCACCGGTGGGCGACAGGAATCGTTCAGCATCCCTTCCACCAAATCGCTCGCTGGCAACAGATCCTTAAGCCCTTGCTGATACTGGATGCCAATCGTATCACAGCCAAAATCATCCGCGATCCGCAAAGCAGCGATGTACATCCGGCACTGGTCCAAGATTTGAGCGTCGGTCAAATCGGTCGCGTGAACCGCTCCGGTATGAAACCGCATCCCTTGCTGGTCCAGCCAATCACGAACCGCCTGAGCCTCGGCATCGGGGACCTGCTTCGTTTCGTAATAGAGAGCGGACTGGCTTAGCCGTTCTTTAAAAACCCCCAGCGGATTCAAGAGTGCATCGGGAATGATCGCATTGAACATTCCCATGCACCCTTCATCAAAGACTCCCATGATCGCTTTGTCATGAAGCAATGTTTCCGCGACAGCATTTCCAACCGAAAAAGCCTCCGCGTTAGCGGTCCCCGCTTGAAACGGTCGAACGTGGGACAGGTCGTGCTGAATCCCTTCGCCTCGCAACCAGCCTCCCAAAGCATCACGGAATGCGGCATCGCTAAACGTTTTGCTCCATAGCGAATCATAAGAAACGCCTGCCTTCGTCAACGATCCGTTCAGGTTTAACAGCCCCACCAACCCCGGCCATTCTCCCGACCAGTTGGCAACCGTAAGGATCGGACCATGATGGGTCATCAAACCTGCCAACACATGATGCGAATACTGCCAGACCGCTTCGGCGACGATCAGAGGCGCCGCGGGATCGATCGTTTTAAAAACGTCGATTCCTTCTCGCTGGGAAGCGATGAACCCATGCTTTCGTGAATCGTCATAGGCGTGGGCGCGGTGCACCTCCCAGCCATGACTTGCGATCGCTGCGGTGAGGGCTTCTTCCATCGCTTGCTGTGCGGGCCAGCAAACCTGATTGGCCGATTCACGAAGGTCCCCGGACGCGATAAGGGTGACCGGCGAAAGAGGTTTTGACATGAGTAATCTTGTTCGAAAGAGTGACTTGATGACCGACAGCAAACAGATGGCCGGATTCAATTGTAAAGCAAGGAGGCGATCCTGAAATCTCGCTCCGTTTAGGATTCCATCTTTGTTAACATCTCTGCCCAGCGACGATACTGGATGTACAAGTCGTCGTACACAGCCGCTCTTTCGGGTCGAGCGGAAACCAGATCACGTTCGGATTCAGGAACCGCAGCCATCGCGGTCGCCGCTTCGCTTACCGAGGCAAAATGGACCTGATCGGATTGCGAAACCATCATCCCCAGGACCGCGGCTCCGGTCGCGGGGCCCTGTTTGGAAGGATGAATTTCAATCGTTTCATTGAGGACGTCGGCGTAGACTTCTACGATCGCACGGTTGTGATGCGGCAGTCCACCGGTGGCAATAAAACTGTCGATAGGGACGTCGTTTTCACGCAACAGTTCGACGATCCAGCGAAGCCCAAAAGCGGAGGCTTCCAACAACGCCAAATACAAATGGGCAGGCCCGTGATTCAGCCCCAATCCCGCAAACATGCCTCGCAAGTTCCCGTCCATCAGCGGGGTCCGGCATCCATTCATCCAGTCCACGCAGCGAACCCCTTCGGCTCCGGGCGGCAACCGCATGGCATCGGCAGTCAATCCTTCAAACGAATCCAGGCCAAGCAATTTCCGCAGCCAAGCAAAGGCGTCCCCCACGGCCGCTTGCCCCGTTTCATAACCGACCAACCCCGGCAGTATTCCTCCGGCAACCATCCCCGCGACTCCTGGAACATCTCGCTCGATCGTAGCGTTTAGCATGTGGCAGCTGCTTGTTCCCAGAACCATCACAAGCGTCCCCGGCGAAGCGGCGCCGACTCCGGGAACGGCCGCGTGAGCGTCGATAATGGCGGCTGCGACAGGAGTCCCCGGCAACAATCCAAACTTATCGGCCATCGCAGGATCCAATCCTCCGGCAAGTTCACCGGGGGCTCGCAGAATGCCAGGCATCCGCTGGGCTGCCGCTTCGGCCAACCGAGGGTCAAGCGCCGCGAGGTAATCCGCCGACGGATAACCATCCGCCGCGGACCACATCGCCTTATAGCCGGCTTGGCATGTCGAACGAGTCAGATTTTCGGCATCGCCACCAACCAATTGCCAGACCAGCCAGTCTCCACCTTCCAGCCAAACCTGAGCGGCTTCGGCGACTTCCGGAGCCTGTTCAATGGTTTCCAGCATTTTTGGAAAAAACCATTCCAGACCGATCGTCCCTCCATAGCGTTGGAGAAACGGTTCGGCCCGCTCTCGCGCCACCGCGTTCATTCGGGCCGTCTGCTCAATCGCACCGTGATGCTTCCAAAGTTTGGGCCACGCCAAGGGCTTATCCGCCCACTGTTCCAGACAGCAGAGCGGCGTCCCATCCCGCAAAGTCGGCAACATCGTGCAACTTGTAAAATCGACTCCAATCCCGACAACCGATTCCGCATTCAACCCTGACTGCAGAAGTGCCTTTCCTGTCGCCTCGGCAGCCGAATTCAACCAATCGTCCGGCGATTGCAAAGCGTATCGAGGTGGCAGGGGAACATCACGATGCGGCAACGAATCCACAATTTGCCCATGCTGGTAAACACTCTCGCCAATACCACACGGATTTCCTTCGGTATCGACCAACAGGGCACGCACCGATTCGGTTCCGAAATCAAGTCCTAGAGAAACGGAGGTCATGGAGAGCTCTTCACTTTGAGGCGAAAACAAATGGCTAACGGTAATGGCGCCAGCCCAATGGCAACTAGAATGGGAGGCAGACGATTCTTCTTTTCTACGAGTGTGATCATGGGCTTCATCGAACTGACTGGCAAAACTTTGTTGGATATTGTCAATGAAGGAGAGATCGACTTAGGCGAACTGCACGCTGCCGGAGTCCGAGGCGACTCCATCTTGCGGGTCAACCAGTATGGCGAAATTGAACTTCGCGCTAAAGCCGATTGGCGACTGGTTGGCGGATTAATCGGAAACTTCGAAAACCGCCTGCGCACCATGACCGGCCTGGAATGGGCCGTTTAATCGGCTTTCCCCTCGCCGCGGTCGCCATACCAACCTGCTAGGAATCGAATATCTCGGTATCCTATGCGGATGATTAATACCAAGCTTTCGATAAACGGCAACGACGTTGACGGCTGCGGCGATTCTTTGACCAGTCGCAATCCAGCCGACAGTTCTTTAGTTTTCGACGGACGATCGGCTGACGGCGACCAAATTCAGCAGGCGTTCGCTGCCGCTCACGAAGCTCAAGCGGGCTGGGAACAAACGAAACTGGCAGATCGAGCCGACATCCTGAGTGAATTTGTCGCCCGGTTGAGACTCGACGCCACTGCGATCGCAGAGCAAGTCGAAACCGAAATCGGCAAATTTTCCAGCGAAGCAAACGCAGAAATCGAATTCGCCAGTGAGCACCTACTGCAGACCATCGCGCAGATCCAGAAAACGATGGCCAATGTCCCATCCGAATCGACTGGGCATGGATCGATTCACTTTCGGGCGATTGGCGTGGTGCTGGTCATTGGAGCCTACTGCGACCCTATCCGCCTTCCTCTTGAGCAAATTATCCCGGCCATCCTCGCGGGAAATTCGGTCGTTTTTAAACCGAGCGAGCTCACCCCGGCGGTCGGCAGACGGATCGTTGATTCCTTGTTGGCGGCCGGATTGCCAGCGGGGGTAATCAATTTGATTCAGGGGGACGCAACGGTCGCCCGCGCAGCGATCGATGATACGCGTCTAAACGGCCTGTTTGTCACGGGCAGCCGAGCCACCGGACAGGCGATCCATCGTCAATTGGGTGGACGGCCCGAGGTCCTCCTAGCGATGCGGCTAGGTGGCAACAATCCGGTCCTCATCGCATCCCCTGAATCGCCGCAGCAAGTGGCTGCCGAAATCGCTGAATCCGCATTCCGCACAGCGGGCCAGCGATGCTTGGCACCACGTCGATTGATCGTTATCGACGACGCCGCCGGGCGTCAGTTCGTCGATGCATTTGTACAGACGATTGCCGAACTAAAAACGGGTCTGCCCAAAGAACCGACCACGCCCCAGATGGGTCCCTTGGTTTCCTCCAGGCACGCCAATCTGCTCCAGCAAGCGGAAGCCAATTTCTTTGCCTACGGCGGCGAAGCCCTCGTTGAAAGCTCCGTCGCAGAAGGTTGCGGAGCCCTCGTCCGTCCCGGGCTGACCGACATGACCGACTGTTATGACCCCGTGGATGAAGAATGGTTTGGCCCGCTCTTACAGCTTTACTGGGTTAGCGATTTCCAGCAAGGAATTGAAAGAGCGGCTGCAACCGATTACGGATTGGCCGCCAGCCTATTCGGTGGCGATCCCACGATGTTTGACACGTTTGCAAAGCAAGTCCCCACCGGAATCGCGACCTGGAATCGGACGCCAAGTGAAATCGATTCATGCCAGGCATGGGCCGGACTAAAGCAGAGTGGCAACCACCGACCGACTGGAGCGGGGATCTTCGGGTACTGCATGTCTCCGATCGCAAGAGACTGAGCAAACTTTTGCGTTTAATGTCGCCTTCTTTTGTGCCGCCTTTTCGCTCGGGAGATGAAATCCATAAGTGATAAAAACCTGTCACTAATTCAACTTGGTTTGCTTCCGCCCCACTTGGCTTGGAATCATTAGCGTGGACGCTTTGAGCCCTCAGGCTGCAGAAAGGGTTCCGTTTCAGGGCTTGCCCCCAATGCCCACTACTTTCTAAGCGGAACGGCGCGAGCCGTCCGGCAATGGCGGTGGACATCCCATGAATCTGCCGATCGGCGTGCGCCGACCGGCAAGTAAATCGGTCCACAGGCTGACTAAATTCCGACTCGACACGTCAACTAAGGACTGTAATGACTGGACGCGTTCCCTGGCCGGCGCAGTGGGCTGGGATCTGTTGAGGCCTTGCCGCCAACGAACCAGCCTGTTCGGAAACATTCACGAATCGATTTCGCGCCCCTGCGAAAGTGTCGTTTACGGTTGCTCTCCCTCGAACAAATGCAGGTCCTGCTTGCTAACTCTTAACGTCACATCGTCACCGCTAAGTGGCAGCGGCCGGGTTGTCGCCGATCGATCGCAAATCACGCACAGCTGCTCTTTCTGCCATTCACACTGCAGACACAACTGTGGTCCCAGAGCGTGAACCGAAACAACCGTCGCGTGAAACAGCAGAGGATCCGCCTCGGAAAAACCTTCCCCGGGCAAGTCAATCTGAAACGCCTCGGGACGAATACCAACCTCCGCACCGGAGGCGTCTTGAGAAACAGCAACATCCATTGGCCAGCAAAAGTCTCCGGTTTGCCATCGGTCGCCGTTCCTGTTCAAAGCGAAAAAATTCATCGGAGGCGAACCGAAGAAAGCCGCGACAAACCGACTGGCCGGTTGGTAGTACAGTTCATCGGCGGTCCCTAGCTGGACAATCTTGCCCGCTTCCATCACCGCGATACGGTTCCCCATCCACATCGCTTCATTTTGGTCGTGCGTGACATGGAGCATCGTCGTGCCAAATTGCTGGTGCAGTCGCAAAAGTTCAAACCGAAAATCTTCTCGTAACCTCGCATCCAAGTTTGAGAATGGTTCGTCCAGCAAAAGGACCGACGGCTGACGGATCAATGCCCGCGCAACGGCGACTCTTTGCTGTTCGCCTCCGGAAAGCTGTTCGGGGTATCGGTCCAACAAAACGGTCAAATTAAAGGCTTCGGCAGTCTCCGCAATGCGGTCGTTGATGACCTTTTTCGGCTGATGCTGAAACTGCATCCCCAGTGACAGATTCTGTTTCACCGTTTGGCTGGGATAGAGCGCAAAGTCTTGAAAAACCATCGCCACATCGCGGTTGCGTGGGGAGGCGTTGGTGACATCTTTACCGGCGATCTTTACCTTTCCATGCGAGGCGGTTTCCAAGCCGGAGATCAATCGCAACAAAGTTGTTTTCCCGCATCCGCTGGCTCCAACCAATGCGACTCGCTCTCCCTCGTGAACCGTCAAACTCAATTGATCGAGAGCGACAACCTTTCCGTATTCCTTCGACAATTGTTCGATTTCCAGGGAACGCAAACGACTAACTCTTTCAAAACCAGGAACAGGTGGACAAAATTCAAGCTGAAAAACAGGCGGCTGAAATCTACAATGAACCATTGTAAGACCAGACACGCACCATTGATGCCCCGCGACCGACGCTGTTTGCCCTCGCTTGTTCGCCGATTCCACCTTTCAAAGGAAATCATCCGATGACCTGCCGTGCCAGTCGTATCTCTCGCCGCAACGCGTTGTTCCTGACCGCAACCTGCGCGGGCGGTTTAGTGGGCATTTCAGTCTTTGCAGAAGATTCCCTCTCGGACGGATCGCAAGAACCACAGGCGAACGACTTCGACGTTCCCTTTTTGGTCCCAGAGTACAGCCCCAAAAGCAAACGCGAATTACGCCGCGATCTGAATTCGATGCAGTACCGCGTCACACAGGAAGCGGGTACGGAAACGGCCTTCCGAAACCTGTACTGGAACAATAAGCGGAAAGGTTTGTACCGCTGCGTCGTCTGCGAACTCCCCCTCTTTACCTCCGACACAAAATTTAAATCGGGGACCGGCTGGCCCAGTTTCTACGCTCCGCTTTCCAATCAGGTCGTCGGCGTCAAGAAAGACTGGAAAATGGTCTTTCCTCGAATCGAAGTCCATTGTGCACGCTGCAAATCGCATCTGGGACATGTCTTTGATGACGGCCCGGCACCGACGGGCAAACGGTTCTGCATGAACAGTGCGTCGTTTAAATTCGAAACGGCTGCCGAAGTCGAAGAAGCTCCGGTTCAACAGGACCGTTCCCAGCCCGCTCCGCAAGCCGATACGCAGTAGTAAAGTTTCCGCCGACACGGACCGCTCTCACTACAAACGCTACAGGTCATCTAGACATCCTCGAAAGTGAAGGTTTACGGGCTGCGCGTTCATCGGAATCGCGAGCATTGCAGGTTACGTCGTAGATTTCACCGCATTGTGAAATCTCTCCTGCAACTTCGGCACGCTAGGCAATTCGATGACCACGTCACGCTCCAACGGACTGTCCTGTCAATTTATTGGACTGATTTTAAGCTCGGTCGGTCTGTACATGCTTTATGGATCACTGGAATCGGTATTGCCATTGATTTCACCGCAGCCGAACCAAGCGATCGCCGGCCTAGAATCCGGATCGGTGCAGCAAATCGGGTTGAATACCAATAGCTTGCTCTCGCATGCACCGATACCGCCCAATGCCGTCCAAGCGATCACTCAGGCGTTCCCTGCGATTATGGTTACGGCAATCGGATTTATTTTCATCGGGGCATTGTCCCCCGCCCAAGTCGGCTGGTTTTATCTTCTGAATCCACTCGGTTTTGGTTTAGCGTCGCTGCTTGGCGCTCCGCTACGGGGCGTCTCAACCCATCACCGATTCGTCGGCATCCTGGCGGCCCTTGTGGGCGGCGGCCTGCTGTGGGGAACCTACCGGGTCGCCTTCACCGACATTTCTCTTCCGATCCCGGATCTCTACCGTGGTTGGCTGATTTTAATGCTGGCCGTTGCTGGGACTGCCGTGCTTCTTGCCGGCAGCGCCCGCGCCATTTTCCGTCCATTTCACAGTCGTTTTGAAGATTCGCCGAAGTCACGATTCGTTGTTTCCTCTCAGGTGCTTTGCGGAAAGTAAACGCACGGAAAGAAGAAGCGGCCCCCCAAAAGTCGGTGCGGACCGTCCTCTACAAACTCGACTTCTCCACTCCCGTGCAATCGATCGGTTACAATAGGGACGCCTCCATCGCTCCCTTCCTTTCGGCGTTTACACCATCGTGATTGCCCTCCGCTACCTGATGCTGCTGGGATGTGCTTTTCAAGCGTCCCTCTGCCTGACAGCCGAAGATATCGATTTCAATCGAGACATAAAATCGGTTTTGTCGAATCGATGTTTTGCCTGCCATGGCCCCGATCCAGAGCAAAGGGAAGCCGGCCTGCGGTTGGACACACAGGAGGGTGCGTTCGAGGACCTTGGAGGCTACTCAGCGGTCACGCCGGGCTCGTTAGAGAAAAGCGAGCTATGGGCCAGGATTCAGTCCGAGGATCCCGATGCGGTGATGCCTCCGCCCAGCATGGGGGACCCATTAAGTCCATCGGAGCGGGCCGCGTTTAAGCGGTGGATTGAGGGAGGCGCGGTTTATGCACCGCACTGGTCCTACATTCCGCCGCAAGCGACCCAACCGCCTCTCAACCTGCAAACGGACCTAGCGGACAACTGGGCCCAAACCCCGGTCGACGCTTTCATTTTAAAACGCTTACAAGAGGCAAAACTGCCACCCAGTCCGCCAGCGTCCGACGCTTTCTTGCTGCGTAGACTTTCCCTTGACCTGACCGGCTTGCCGCCCACTCCAGAGGAAGCGGACCTATTCGAAAGCGACACCGCTCCAGACAAGGTCGAACGGATGGTCGATCGCTTACTCAGCCAACCCGCCGCCGGAGAACGCTGGGCGGCCGTCTGGCTAGATCTTGCTCGCTACGCCGACAGTGCTGGCTACGCCGACGACCCACCGAGAACCATTTGGCCCTATCGCGATTATGTGATCGAATCCTTCGCCGGCAGCAAACCGTTTGATCAGTTCACCGTAGAACAAATCGCTGGCGACCTACTGCCTCCCGAGACCAATGTTCCCGTCGCAGCGACCGGGTTTCATCGCAACACGATGACCAACAGCGAAGGTGGCACCGACGATGAAGAATTCCGCAGTGCTGCGATCGTCGATCGCGTCAACACGACCTTTGCTGTTTGGATGGGATCGACCATGGCATGTGCGCAGTGCCATACCCACAAGTACGATCCGTTCACCCACGAGGAGTACTTCCAGGTCTACGCCATTTTGAACAGTACCGCCGATGCGGATCGCCGCGATGAATCGCCGACCGAGCCATTCTTTACGGCGTCGCAGCAAATACAAAAATCGGTTCTCTCGGCACAACGGCGTCCCATTGAAACAAGACTTTCCGCAGACAAAATCCCCACCTCGCCGCAGCAAACCGAGTGGGAACAGTCGATCAGCACGCAACAACCGCAGGGCCGGTACGTGCGAATTGACCTTCCCGGAGAAAACCGATTCCTCTCACTCGCCGAAGTCGAAGTCTGGCAAGCGGGGCAGAACATTGCCCCTACTGGAAAGGCCCAACAATCCTCGACCGGCTACGGCGGCGAAGCGAAGCGAGCCATCGACGGGAATCGAGACGGAAACTATGACAACAACAGTGTCACCCATAACAACCAAGAAAAATCGCCCTGGTGGGAATTGGATTTGGGGAGCCCCCAAGCTGTTGAAGCGATCGAAATCTGGAACCGCACGGGCCCCGGCATGCGTGAACGACTGGATGGTTTCCGGATTAGTCTGCTTGATGCTGACAAGAAGGTTGTCTTTAGCGAAACCGTTAAGCAGGCACCCGCTGAGCAACAGCGATTCGCAATCACCAGCCTCCCTGCCGAATTGGCTGCGATCGTCGCAATCCCTGCCGACCAGCGGGATGCCGAACAACAAGACCGGCTTGGGCGAGTGTTTTGGCAGCGTCAACTGGACGCGATACAGCAACAAATCGCCGACATCACGCCGCGGGCAACCGTCCCTGTACTGCAAGAATTGCCCGAGCCAAGATCAACGAACATTCACCTTCGAGGCAGCTATTTATCGCCCGGAAAAGCGGTTCAGCCCGGAGTTCCCGCCGTCTTCCACGACCTTCCAGACGAACACGTCGCCAATCGTCTGGGACTGGCCGAATGGTTGGTCGATCGGCAAAATCCGTTGACCGCACGCGTGATGGTCAATCGTGTCTGGGAACAGTTCTTCGGAATCGGGCTGGTGGCAACGAGCGAAGAATTTGGATCGCAAGGCGAACTCCCCAGCCACCCAGAATTACTCGACTGGCTAGCGGTTGAATGGATGGAAAGCGACTGGGACCTGCAACATTTGATTCGCCAGATCGTGCTCTCCGCAACCTATCAACAATCTTCGGACGTCTCGCAGCTGTCCCTGGAACGGGATCCAACGAACCGGCTGCTTTCCCGCGGCCCAAGGTTCCGGCTTTCTGCCGAAGCGGTTCGCGACCAAGCGTTGGCCGTTAGCGGACTGCTTTCACGAACGATGTTCGGGCCTTCGGTGCAACCGCCTCGACCAACGCTGGGCTTGAAGGCTGCGTTTGGAGGAAGCACCGACTGGAAAGACAGCGTGGGCAGCGATCGCTACCGACGTGCTTTGTATACCGAATGGCGGAGGTCGATGCCGTACCCTTCGATGGCGACGTTTGACGCGCCCAGCCGAGAGGTCTGTATTTTAAACCGCGGCACCACCAACACTCCGCTGCAGGCCCTGGTAACGATGAACGACCCGGTCTATATCGAAGCTTCGCAGGGCTTGGCACGGATGACTTGGCAAGCGTCCAATTCCCACGACGACCGACTGACCTGGCTGTTTCGGCGGTGCCTGATCCGGGCTCCTTCCGATGACGAAGTAGCGGCCCTGAACAAGCTTTTTAAAGAAACGGCCGAATGGTATGCATCGCGAGAAACCGAAGCGAATGCGATGGCTACCAACCCACTGGGCCCCATCCCAGCAAACATTTCCGCGACGTCAAGTGAGCTAGCCGCCTGGACCGTGCTGGCAAATGTGATGTTGAATTTGGATGAAACCCTACAAAAACGATAAACCATGAATCATCCTGGAAAACAAAACCACAACCTGCACTCGGCCTCCGTTCTGCAGCAAACTCGCCGGCAATTCCTTTCCGGTGGCGCGTTGGGCGTGGGAGGTCTGTATATGGCATCCCAAGGATTGATGCTTCCGGCACCCGCTGCCCAAGGCCAGGAAGTCGCGTCGGTCACCAAC